>MPNA01000014.1 GCA_002238785.1 bacterium OM1 bin76
TGTTTTTGGGGTTTACTCTCACAAACGGAACACCAGCTTTTTCGGCTTTGTGTTCCAGGATGCGGCTGAGAGCAGCCCATCGTTGCTCGCTCATTTTGCGGGAGAACCGCTTGGTGCGGAGCAGACCAGCCACGTTCAAGTCTTCGACGGCTATCCCGTCGTAGGCGCTCACCAGTCGGTGCGCCAGACGAAAATCGGCCTGGGTGGCGCGTTCTTGTTCTCTGCGGTGCGCTTTTGCGACGGCCAACGCCTTTTTCCTGCGCGAACGAGAGGCCTTCTTTGATCGGGAGAGGCGACGTTGCGCCCGCTTGACACGGCCCATGTCGGCCACCCGGGCTGCAACGACGGTGCCGTCTGACAGGGTGAGACGACACGAAAGGCCCATGTCCACACCTACCGGATTGGAAGGTTCAAGTGATTCGCTCCCCGTGTCTCGGTCGGGATGGCGGATCACCACCTGTAGTTCGGTACGGAGCGCAGTTCTGACTATCCGCAGCATCACTGCCTTGCCGCCCCCTTCCAACGCGGTGGCCAGGCGGCGGCCCTTGTCCCGAAACCGCAGACGGGGAAGGCCCTTCACTTGAAGTTTCCACCATTCGGCGCGGTGGTTCTTCAACGTGTCCGGCGCCCACAGCATCGACGGCGCCGCGTCTGGTATTTCGATGGTTCTCCACCTACGCGAAGCCTTGAACCGGGGATACCCCGGGTTGGCGCCTTTCCCGCAGCGTTCGTAAAAGGAACGGACGGTGCGGTCGAACCGACCCAGCACACCACGGCCCACCTGCACCGCCAACCTCTCCCACTCCGGACGGTCTTTCCGCACACCGGTGAACTCTTTCATCAGGTCATACCTGGACATCTGAAGGTCCCGGGGGAACCGCTCGTCAGGGTCAGGATGATGTTCCCGCCACCACCGATAAGTTCCCCTCCACGACTCCAAACAGGCATTGTACAACTCCGCGCTCATAGCGAACACCTCCGTGAGGCGACGATGACCCGAAGGGGAACACTTCACCGAAAACCGCAAGGTCTGCACCAAAACCACACCACTCAGGATGCACAGCGACTGTGACAAACCCGTCAACCCAAGCACAATCCCCAAGAAAACACCACCACCACCCGCCCCCGCCCGCAACAGCCACCCTCCACCGTCTACCCACGTATATAAGTCCCTTACGTAACGTCCTGCGAGCCAACGGTTTGCACATCAGTCCGGTCGACGATGAGATCGCTATCCGGGCCGCCGACCTGGGCGACGAGGGATTCCACTCTGATCCTGCTGACCGCATTATCACTGCGACCGCGATAGTCGGCGGGTTCCGGCTTGCTACTGCGGACAGCATGATCACCGGCTGGGCCGAGCGCTCACGGGGTGTTTCCATACTCGACCCGAGGCACTGAGCCAGGCGAACCACTCAAACCTTCCCCGGCTCCTATGGCGTCGTCCCCTTGCTCGCATGGCTCCAGACGGATCACATGAACTCGTTGATGGTCCGGATCTGGCATTTCGGGCCGATGGTTTGGGCCAGCCGATGATCGCCGGTCACCAGATCACACCGCAGGGCCTCGGCCAGAGCTACGTAGCAGGCGTCGTATGTCGTTACGTTGGCCCGTAGTTGGAAGGCTCTGGCCATGAGGGGAAGGGTCGGGTAGACAGACAGAGGAAGATTCACAAGGTCTTCGAGGGCTTCTTGGCAGCGAGCGACATCGATTGTTCCGCGGAGCCATTGTTTCCGTATGACCGACACCGTTTCCACGCACGCCAGGTCGGGAACGGACACGCCTCCGGCATCGAAGAAGATCTTTCTGGCGGTATGTCCCGCGGACCCTCCGTCCACTAACAAACTGACCAGAAGAGAGGCGTCGGCGACTATCACATCCGGTCGCGTCGTTCTTCATCCAGGTCTGCAAGGATGGTCTCCATGTCAACCCGTTCCATACGGCGGCTGCTGATTCGCTCCAGAACTTCCTCCATGGTGGGTCTCTCTGCCAGGGTCGTTAGTTCAGTGAGCAGGTATTGCTGAAGAGGCTGGCCTTTGCATTGGGCGCGCCACTTGAGTTGGAGATGTATCTCGTCGGGAACGTTTCGTATCAGTATGGATTTGGCCATGATATCGATATGATAGCATACACCTTCCTCCCTTGAGTGGTGATGTGAAAGTTCCTCTCACAATCGGTGACCACCTTCCCCGGGGCTCTGGTTGTGTTTCCCGTCCGGGCGCCTCATTGGACCTGAGAGCCGAAGGGTCGCAATCCCGGCGTGACACACATCCGATTGCGCATTTCGTAATCCCGGCTGCGGGGTCGGCTCGGTAAGTGCGTTCCTGCCCTTGCTATAAAATGACGGCATGAAGGTTCCTCTCACAATCCGCGACCACCTCCACCGGGCTCTGGCTGTTTACCCCGACCGGGTTGCTTTCGTCGACGAGCCCGACCAGCCCGCCCTATCGATGGGAGAGGTGACTTTTGCTCAACTGGGGGAACTGGCCGATGCCATGGGGGCCGGTCTGGATGCTCTGGGGGTCCCCATGGGTGGGCGCGTCGCCATGGTGTCGCACAACGCCGGTCGCCTGCTCACCTCTTTTTGGGGAGTGAGCGGCAACGGCCGCGTCTTCGTGCCGGTCAACTTCCGGCTCAGCACCGATGAGGTGGCCTACATTGTCGAGCACTGCGGCGCTGACGTGCTGCTGGTCGATCCCGAGTTGGCCGACCAACTTGCCTCCATCAGATGTCGCCACAAGTTCGTACTGGGCGTCGAGTCCGATGAAGCCTTGTTCCGTTTCGGTACGGCGCCTCGGACATGGACGCCCGATGAGGATCAGACCGCGGTGATCAACTACACCTCCGGCACGACCGCCCGTCCCAAAGGGGTGCAGCAGACTCACCGCAGCCTGTGGCTCAACGCCGCGGTCTTCGGATGGCAGGCGACGGTCAGCGACCGGGACAACTACCTGCACACCCTGCCCATGTTCCACTGCAACGGCTGGGGAATGCCCTACGCCCTGGTGGGCATGGGGTCCAAGCAAGTGGTGTTGCGCAAGGTGGACGGCGCCGAGATTCTGCGCCGGGTGGCCGAGCACGATATCACGATCATGTGCGGTGCTCCGGCGGTGGTGGCGGCCATCCTTGACGCCGCCGCCGAATGGGACGGACCGATTCCCGGTACGGGCCGCACCCGTATCGTGGTGGCCGGTGCGCCACCGCCCACCCGCACCATCGAGCGGGTGGAGACGGAACTGGACTGGGAATTCATCCATCTCTACGGCCTCACCGAGACGGCGCCGCTGCTCACCATGAACCGTGGACGGGCCGAATGGGACCATCTGTCACCTGGCGAGAGGGCTCGCAAGCTGGCTCGCCAGGGGGTGCCCGGTCTGGGGGTGCGCATGGCCCTGAGCCCCGACGGCGAATTTCTGGCCCGTACCAACCATGTGCTCGAGGGTTACTGGGAGCAGCCCGAAGCCACTGACGAGGCCATTGTGGACGGCTGGTTCCACACCGGAGACGGGGGCTACACCGACGAGGACGGCTATTACACCATCACCGACCGTAAAAAGGATGTCATCATCTCCGGTGGGGAGAACGTGTCGTCCATCGAGGTGGAAGACGCGCTGTTCTCTCACCCGGCCGTGGCGGAAGTGGCCGTTATCGGCGTTCCTCATCCCAAGTGGGGCGAGACGGTCAAAGCGCTGGTGGTGCTGGCTCCCGGAGCCGAGGCGACGCCCGAGGATCTGATCGCCCATTGCCGGGATCTGATCGCCCACTACAAGTGCCCCACCTCGGTGGAGATCCGCACCGAACTGGCCCGCACCGCCACCGGGAAACTGCAGAAGTTCAAGCTGCGGGCCCCCTACTGGGAGGGCATGGAAAAAGCGGTCAACTAGCTTGCCCCACAGGGGGTTTGTCCCGATTTCATGGAGGGTGGTTACCTGCTGACAGGCAGGAACGGGGAAGCTGCTGACCTTTGCCAGGTCCTTGTCGGGGGCTACCGGGCAGGTGCGGGGAAGCCGTGCTTTCGTAAGTGGTGGATTCCAAGCGGCCCGGGGCCCTTATAATCGGGCTGGTATGGCTTCTAACCAAACGGATGTCTTTTCGGTCAGTGGCATGACTTGCGGTTCATGTGCGAACCATGTGGAAGGGGCCCTTCTTCAAATGGAGGAGGTCAAGAAGGCCAAGGTCAACTTGAAGGCGGCCAGGGTGAAGGTAACTTTTGCCCGAGGGACCGACGTCACCTCGCTGTTCGACAAGGTCGGAGAAATCGGATACGAAATGGGACCGCTCCCACCCAGAGCCACCTAGAGCCGGACTCGCCTTGAAAACTGCACAGACAGACGTATTTGCTGTTGAGGGTATGACCTGCGCCTCCTGTGCCGGTCGGGTGGAGCGCGCTCTTCTTCAGAGAGAAGATGTTTCAGAAGCCGACGTGAACCTGATGGGGGCCAAGGTCAAGGTCACTTTTGATGCGGAAACCGATGCCACCGCGCTGTTCGATGAGGTGCGGAATATCGGATACGGAATGGGGCCACTGCAACCCGAAGCCGCCGAGGCAGCCGACGGCGGACCCTTCGCCCAGGAGTCCCGGCGACAGTTGCGCAACTTCGTTGCTTCGGCTGTTCTGGCCGCGCCCTTGATGGTCATCTCCATGCTGGCCCCTCACGAACCCATTTGGTTGACTAGCCAATGGGTGTTGGCTGGGTTGGTGGTATTCGTGTGGGGTCGGCAGTTTCATCGCATCGCCTTTCAACGGGCGCGAGGCGGTCAGGCCAACATGGACACTCTGATCTCGGTTGGATCCCTCACCGCTTTCATCTACTCAACCTGGGCAGCCTTTGATGGTGAGGCCGTGTATTTCGAGACGGCTGGGATGATCGTCACCTTGATCCTGTTGGGACGTTTCCTTGAGGCCCGGGCCAAGGGCCGGGCATCGCAGGCGGTGGCGAAACTGCTGGAGCTTGGTTTTGCCGACTCGGTGCGGGTGATCCGGGACGGCGGGGAGACGGAGATCGCCCAAGAGGAGTTGGAAGTCGGGGATCTGGTGGTGGTGTTGGCGGGGGAGAAAGTCCCCGCCGACGGTGTGGTCACCAGCGGGCATTCCACGGTGGACGAGTCGATGCTAACCGGAGAGTCGCTGCCGGCGGAGCGCACCGGGGGGGATCCGGTTTACTGCGGGACTGTGAATCTGACCGGGCGGCTGGTATTTGAAGTGGAGAAGGTCGGCGCCGACACTGTCCTTTCTCGCATTGTTGAAATGGTCGATGAGGTGCAGTCCTCCAAGCCTCCCATTCAGAGGCTGGCTGATCGGATTTCGGGGGTGTTCGTGCCGGTGGTGATCCTGCTGGCGATCGCCACCTTCGTGGGCTGGTTGGTGGGGGGCGTGGAGTTGGGAGAAGCGATTCGCAACGGAGTCGCGGTGCTGATCATCGCCTGTCCGTGCGCACTGGGCCTGGCCACACCCACCGCCATCATGGCGGGCAGCGGCCGGGGCGCCGAGTTGGGAGTGCTCTTCAAGAATTCGGAGGTCTTCGAACGAACCAGGGCGGTGGACACCGTGGTGTTCGACAAGACCGGCACCCTCACTGAAGGCAAGATGACCCTCACCGATGTTTCAGCAGATGATCCGGAGAAGTTCCTCCGCCTGGTGGGTTCGGTGGAGGGCGGGAGTTCCCATCCGATTGGTCAAGCGGTGGTGAAGGGTGCCCTGGATCGGGGGGTAGGGATCATAGTGGCCGAGCAGGTCGAGGAGAAGGCCGGTCGGGGAGTGACGGGAGTTGTCGACGGCATCCAGGTTTGGGTGGGCAAACCCGGGTTCTTGGCCGATGCGGGATTGGACCCGGAGACCAGCCACTTGGAGACAATGAGAGGCCTGGAGGAGGAAGCCAAGACTGTCTTCATGGCGGGCTGGGAAGGTGAAATCCGGGGTGTCCTCGCAGTGTCTGATTCTCCCCGTCCCACGGCCGGGGATGCTCTGTCCCAACTGCGTGAGATGGGCGTAGAACTGGCCCTTTTGACAGGGGACAACCTGGGATCAGCTTCGGTGATGGGACGCCGTTTGGGGATCGATCAGGTCAAAGCGGATGTCCTTCCAGCCGAGAAAGCACAGGAGATCACCCGGTTCAAGGAAGAAGGGGCGGTGGTCGGGTTTGTCGGTGACGGGATCAACGACGCGGTCGCCTTGGCAGCAGCGGACCTGGGGATCGCCATCGGCACGGGAACCGATGTGGCGGTGGAAGCGGGTGACATCGTGCTGATGAGCGGGGACCCGGTGGGCGTTCCGGTCTCTCTTGCTCTGGCCCGCTCCACCTACCGGGTGATAGTCGCCAACCTGGTCTGGGCGTTCGGCTACAACGTGGCTGCCATTCCTCTGGCGGTTGCCGGGGTGCTCAATCCGATGGTGGCCGCGGCGGCCATGGCCTTCTCCAGCGTGTCGGTGGTGACCAACTCGCTGCGTCTGCGCCGTTTCAAGGCGGTTACTGCACCCTGAACGGCCAGGTGTAAACCTGCACTTGTGGCCACGAACCTCCACCGTGACCCTGCCGATGGTCCAGCGAAGGTCGAAGCAAAAAGATCTGCGTACATTCCACCTCACATCCAGCGTCCCGAGGCGGTAATCGGCGTTACCTGGACACCGTCGGGGCGAAGACAGGCGGGACCGGTGAAGGTCACCACCATCAGCGCAGCAAGTTCCTCAACCCGGTCTTTGGTCACTTTGTTACGCACGGCGCAGAGAGTTGGCTGCTTTCGTCCGTAACCTCCGGTGCAGGATTCAGCTTGTCTTCACCAGGGACTCGAAAGAGATTGGTACGCATTGGAGACCAAGAAATAGACGTTACAGGAATCAAACGTTATAGGTTTTGCGAGCCTGACGTTATCCACTTTAGGAATCTGCGGAAGGTTCCCGTTCACCACATCGGCCTCTGCCCTGCTGTCTGCGGAGGTGCGTACAATTCTCCTGCGTGCGTTACCGACTGATATATGTGGGGCTGGGGCTTCTCACCGTGGCAGCGTTGTCGCTGTGTTACGTCTTCGGACGAGGCGGGGATCCGCTGATCTTCCCTCCTCCCTTGGAAGATGTGTCCCCCAAGCCCTATGACGCGGTTCCCATGCAGAGCGGTTTGGAGGTTGACTTGGAGGTAGGGTATGAAGCCCGTATCTATGTCAACGGGTATCCGATTCCCTCATCGGAGCTCTCGTTTGCCGAGGGAGTGGGCATATACCGGTGGAGGCCCGGCGGGCGGAGTCTGCTGATGAGTCGTTGGGACGTAGGGGAGCACACCATCCGGGTGGAATGGGAAAAGACCTACGGTCTGCCCGACGTGGGCCATTTCACATGGACGTTTAGAGTCCAATAGGCGCTGGTTCAAAGCGGAGCAGTAGCCGGTATCCCAACAATCGCCATCCGCCGGGGGTCCGACCTATAGATCCTGTCCGACGTGATCGAAGGAACAGTCTTGAAGTGCTCCCATCCGATGGCGCCTCTCCTTACCAGGTCGCGAACCACGATCTCGGGATGAACCTGTTGGAGACTGTGGGTGGGTCATCGGCTCAACGCCCCTGAGGATGTTCTTTCGATCAGTTCTCTTGTGCAGTTGGTAGCGTGGTGGTGATGCGGATCAATCCGGTGCTGAAGAAGATCGGTACCTACCCGATGGCGGTCATTCAGGATCGGGCCCGGGCTATGCGGGAGGCAGGGGTGGCCCTGATCGACTTCTCGATAGGCGATCCCCGAGAGCCGACGCCGCCCTTCATACCGCAGGCTTTGCGAGATGCCGTTCCCGAAATATCCCAGTACCCGACCTCCCGCGGGCTGCAGGTCCTCCGGGAGGCGATTGCCGGCTACGTGCTCCGGCGATTCGGCAGAGAGGTCGACCCTGATACCCAAGTGCTTCCCACCACCGGTTCCAAGGAAGCGATCTTCTCAACACCTTTCGCCTTTGTTGACTCCCGCCGGGAAGACGTGGTGATCTGGCCGACCCCTGGTTACCCCGTCTATGGTCGGGGAGCCCTTTTGGCCGGAGCAAGTGGCCATCCGGTCCGCCTCGGCGAGGATTTCATTCTTCGCGCCTCCGATGTCCCCGATCAGGTCTGGGCCAGGGCCGTCCTGGCGTGGACGAACTCTCCCCACAACCCGGCGGGATCGGTTATGGCCCGGTCGGACATCGAGAGTCTCTATCAAAAGTGCCAGGAGTTCGGGGTGTTGCTGTGCGCCGACGAATGCTATGTGGACCTTTATGAAGACGATCCCCCCGCTTCCGTCTTGGAGGTGGCCGACTCCGACCTGTCGGGGGTGGTCAGCTTTCTGAGTCTCTCCAAGCGCTCCGGAATGACCGGGTATCGCTCGGCGGCGATGGTGGGAGACGCACGGGCGATCAGAGCGCTGGCCTCACTGCGCACCTCCACTGGGACCGCCCCTCCGGAGTTCACCCAGATGGCAGCGGTGGCCGCCTGGTCGGACGATGACCATGTGGTGGAGCGGCGGCAAATTTTTTCAGAGAAGCGGGCCATCCTCCGGAAGGCATTCGGGGCGATGGGATATCGGACCGTGGGGTCGACCGCCGGTCTGTACCTGTGGGTGGAGGTGGAGGATGACATCGAGACTGCCACCCACCTACTGGAGAGGGGGGTGGTGGTCTCTGCGGGGCGGGCGTTCGGTCCCGGCGGAGAAGGCTATATAAGGTTGGCGCTGGTACCCAGCCCCGAGGAGTGCAAACAAGCCGTGGAGGTTTTGGAAGAATGTCTGACCAGGATGTGATCAGGGCGGCCTTCGCCGGAGAGGCGGAGTTGGCCGAGGCCCGGGATTCGGTGTTGTCCACCATCGACCTGCTGGACCGGGGAAAGATCCGGGTGGCTGAGAAGAGCCGCGGCGAGTGGGTGGTGAACGAGTGGGTGAAGGAAGCCATCCTGCTGTACTTCCAGGTCACCGGCATGGAAGAGATGGATGCAGGGCCCGTGGTGTGGCATGACAAGATCCCCACCAAGCGGAACCTGGCCGAGGCACAGGTCCGGGTGGTTCCTCCCGGAGTGGTCCGGTACGGGGCCTTCTGCGAGCCGGGGGTGATCGTGATGCCCGGTTACGTCAACATCGGCGCCTGGGTGGGGTCCGGATCCATGGTGGACACCTGGGCCACCGTCGGGTCGTGCGCCCAGATCGGAAAAGGCGTGCACCTCTCGGGAGGCGTGGGGATCGGGGGAGTCCTGGAACCTCCCGGCGCTCGTCCGGTGATCATCGAAGACGGGGCGTTCATAGGAAGCCGGTGCATCGTGGTCGAGGGAGTCGTGGTCCAGGAGGGGGCGGTGCTGGGCGCCAACACCACCATCACTTCTTCCACCCGGATCATCGATGTGCGGGGAGAGGAACCCGTGGAGTTTCGGGGAGTGGTGCCGGCCAACTCGGTGGTGATTCCTGGGACGCGGCCCCGTTCCTTCCCGGCCGGAGAGTACGGGCTGCCCTGTGCGTTGATCATCGGGGAGCGGACCGCCTCCACCGACCGGAAGACCTCCCTCAACGAGGCGCTGCGCACTTTCGGAGTTCAGGTTTGACCACCCTTTCCGACACGTTGGCCGAACTGATCGACATTCCTTCGGTTACCGGTGACGAAGCGCGGATTTGCGACCATGTATCAAAGCGTCTGGCTGCCAACGCCCCCCACCTCTCCCAGCACCGGGTGAACAATTCGCTGGTGGTGTCCACCAGTGGGGACGGGCCACTGGTGGTGCTGGCCGGTCACCTGGATACCGTGCCTCCACAGGGCCAACCGCCCGCTCGCATCGACACAGGTCGAATGTACGGTTTGGGGGCTACGGACATGAAGGGAGGTGTGGCGGTGATGCTCCACCTCATGGAGGAAGTGGATTCCACATGGCCCTACCGTCTGGCTGCGGTGTTCTATGAAGCAGAGGAGGGAAAGTTCGCCAATAACGGATTGGAGCCCGTGCTCAACGAATGCGAGTGGCTGGCCTCGGCATCGTTCGGTGTGCTGCTGGAACCGTCCGACGGTGAGATCCAGGCGGGATGCAATGGAGTCATGAACGCCAAGGTGACGTTCACCGGCAAGTCGTCTCACTCGGCGCGTCCCTGGTGGGGGGAGAACGCCATCTCCAAGGCGGGAGCATGGCTGTCCAAGATGCATCCTCGCCGGCCGGCGCCGGTGGACATCGACGGTCTGGTATTCAAGGAAGTGATGTCGGTAACCCTGGCCCGGGGCGGGCTGGCCGCCAACATCATCCCGCCGCGGTTCGAATTGAATCTCAACTACCGATTCGGACCGCACCGTACTGTCGCCGAGGCGGAGGTGGAGCTTCGGAAGGCTTGCCGGGATGCCGACGAGGTGGAGATCGTGGACGCGGCGCCGTCCGGTGGGGTGGTCACCGATCACCCTCTCGTGGCGGAACTGGTGGGGGCCGCCGGCGTGGGGATCGGGCCAAAGCAGGGTTGGACGGATGTCGCTCGGCTCGGGGCCCGGGGGATACCCTCCATCAACTTCGGTCCAGGCGAGACTTCGGAGGCACACACCGCCAACGAGAGCATGCCCCTTGGTCATCTTCCCCTGGTTTTCAACAGCCTGCGGGAGGTATTCTCCGGGTCGTCATGACCCCGCAGCCATCCCCCAATGACCCTTCGGGGTCGGTCGCCCTTGACCTGATAACGGTGGGGAGAGTCAACCTCGATCTCTACTCGCAGCAGATCGGGGCGCCTTTCCGGGAGGTGACCGGGTTCGAAGCCATGGTCGGTGGAAGCCCGACCAACATCGCCATCGGCACCGCCCGGTTGGGACTGCGGTCGGCGGCATTCACCGCGGTGGGGGAGGACCAAGTGGGAGATCTCATCCTCCACCGGTTGGCCTGCGATGGGGTGGACACCCGCTTCGTGCTGCGCAAACCGGGACATCTATCCTCGCTGGCTCTGCTGGGTGTGGAACCCCCCGACCATTTTCCCCTGATGTTCTACCGGATCGATCCCGCCGACATCCATCTCACCGTCGAGGACGCCGCTTCCTTGCCCCTCTCCGGCACTGGCGCCATCCAGCATTCCGGCAATGCTTTCAGCCGCGGCGACTGCGCCCGTGCGGCCCAGTGGTTGGTGGAGGAAGCACATCGGTTGGGGATGTCCTCGTTTCTGGACCTGGACATGCGACCGGCCGAGTGGGCCGACCATCTCGATTACGGGAGGGCAATGCACTCGGCCATTTCCGGGGTGGAGGTGGTGATCGGGACCTACGAGGAACTGTGGGGCGCCTTGGCGCCGGATCCCGGGCCGAGCCTCACTCATGGTCCGTTGACCGAGGAGCAGCGCCAGTGGGTTGAAGCAACGGCCGCCGACCTGGCAGGAGCCGAGGGCGGCCCCTCCACGGTGGTGTTGAAGAGGGGAGCGGATCCCACCTGGCTGTTTCACTCTGACGGTAGCCATCAGGAGGTACCCGGTTACCGGGCCGAGATCGTGAACACGGTGGGGGCGGGAGATTCCTTCGCATCGGGTCTCATCTACAGCCGGATGACCGGTCAGGAATGGAACGAATCGATCAGTTTCGCCAACGCCTGCGGCGCCTTAACGGTGGGGCGGGCCGGTTGTTCGACGGCGTTTCCCACCCTGGGGGAAGTGAACGACTTCCGGTCGAGGTTCGACCGACAGCCATCCCATTGAGGGGAGGGAGCAGCTAGTAGAGAGGCAGGCGAGGGTCGGTGGGCTGGGTGGTCCACTCCTCCCACAGCCATTGGTAGGCGGGGTCGGTGCATATCAACCACTCCCTTCCGGGCTGGGGTCCCGCCATCACGTTCAGGTAATACATGTGATAGCCGGGCGCCGCCACGCATGGGCCGTGGTAACCCCTGGGAACCAGGAAGACGTCGCCGCTGCGGACGGACACCGTCTCGTCGATTTCGCCGTCCAACGTGTACGTCCGGTGGAACCCGAATCCGTCCGCTCCCTGGATCTCGAAGTAGTAGATCTCTTCCAGCGGGGTCTCGTCTTCGGAGAGTTCATCGTGTTTATGGGGCGGATAGGAAGACCAGTTGCCGGCCGGCGTAAGCACCTCCACCACCAATAGTCTGTCTGGCCCCGGCACGTCGGCGGTCAGCAGATTGTTGATCTGCCTGGTGGCTTGTCCGGCGCCCCGCAGATCCACATCAACGGCGGATGCGGGGTAGTAACGGGGCTCGGTGGCGTGCGCGGCTCGGGAGGTGGCCACGCAAAACCGTCCTCCCTCCTCGGAGAAGATTGTCATCTCCGATCCCCTTGGAAGGAAGCACAGATCCGTTAAGCCAGAGAACACGTTGGCCCGTCCTTCCAACTTGAAGGTGACGGTCGTGGTCTCCACCCGGCAGGAACCCTGGAGAGGGACTACGGCCGCCTCGGATTCCTCGAGTTCGATCTTTCTGGTCTCACCTGCCGCCAACTCCAACACCATGATTCCGCACCAGTTCCAGCCGGCCTGCTCCGGTGTCATCCGGATGGCGTGGCCATCACTTGAAAGAGAACCGATGGGCCGGAAGAGGGGCGCCTGGTCGATGTTCACGCCAGGAGTGCCTCAGATGCGGGGATGGACAATCCGGGCGGCCCGGTCAACCCAACCCCCCACGTCGTCGTCGGCCGGGTAGATCAGGCTGCGTCCTGCTACCAGGCCTCTTACGGTCGGGGCCTGCATGGCTTCCTCCCAGGAGGTGAGCAGTTCTTCGCCCCGGTCACCAGGGTCTCCTCCCAAAAGCAGGACCGGCAGTGTGGAGGCTGCGAAGACCGCCATGGGGTTGGAACTGGGTGGCGGCAGCTTCAGCCAGGTGTAGGCACTGGTGGGGCCCAGTCCCGAGGCGATGGTGATCACTCCGATCAGGGCTTCGGGGCTGGTGTCGATCCGAAGCACTCCGTCTCGGTCCCGATAGGCGGGAAGGGGTTCCAGCATCACCGCCACCGGCACTTTCTGGCTGGCAAGAATGCGGATCCCCCGGGCGCATTGGTATATGGTCTTGAGGCTGTTCGGGTCTTGGCGGTCGATGCGTAAGAGGAGTTTCCCGCCGTCAAGATTCATCCGGTAGATGCCGGCCGCATGGTAGGCCGTGATGGGGTCGTCCAACTCCCAGGCAGACCCGGCCAGACCGCCCCGGTTCATCGAGCCGAACACCACCTTGTTGTCCAGCAGAGACGATCCGGTCAGTGATCCCAAGAGCAGCAGGTCCTCGATGACGTCGGGAGTGGCTAGCAGTCCGTCCACTCCCGGATGCGACAGGGCGATACTCAAGCGGGAGAGAAGGTCTCGTCGGTCGGCCATGCGCAGAGGATCATCGCCCACTCCGATGGCGCCGCGGGCAGGGTGGTCGGCCGCCACCAGGAACAGACGGTCACCGCCCACATTCGGTTCACTCAACTTCTCGTAGGGGACCAGCAGAGGTCGACGTCGACGTCGACGGGCTAGTTCCAGCACCTTTTCCGGCGCATGGGCCCGGATGTCGATCAAACGCCGGTAGAGATCCTTGGTAATCATTGTGACCTGTCTTCTATAGAGTCATTGTTGAACATGTCAACTCCCCGAAGATTAACTAGGGGGAAGTCACGCCTGTTCCGTCGCGTAGCCCTCGGGTGGCTGGCCGTGGCCTTCACGGCGGCATGCGGAGCGTCCTCTGCTTCCCTGGTGTTCGCCGAAGGCACTCCCTCAGACCTGCAGGATCTGGGCCTGGAGGTGTGGGCTGACTTCCTTGAGGCGTTCCCCAACCAGGCTGGGTGCATTGGCGAAGTTACGCTCGAGGGGGATTGGACGCTGGAGGGTTCACGGGCCTACTACCTGCCGGAGGATGCCAAAGTGGTGCTGGAGATCCCGGCTACGGCTCCTCACCTTCGCCATTCTCTGGTTCATGAACTGGCCCATCATGTCGAGCATGCGTGTGCGGACCATGTCGAACTGCGAGAAGCCTTTCTGAAGGCACAGAACGTGCCCGCCGACACCCCTTGGTTCGAGGGACCGTCGTGGGAGGAGACCCCATCGGAGCAATACGCCGAAGCGGTGGTGCGGTTGGTGCTTTCCCGTCCCGTGATGCATTACCGGCTGTCGCTGGCTCCAGAATCGATAGAAGCCATTAAAAAGTGGGGTGGGGGTCGCTAAACGACCCCCACCCCTTTCGAAAAAGGGTGCTAGTCGCTTCTACCGGTTGCTTCTGCCAGTTCGTGCTGGAGTTGCTCGAGGTCGGCGCCTCCGGCCATCATCTGGATCAGGTGATCGATTGCCACTTCATCCTTGGCGTAGTCGCCAAGGATTTGCCCCCGTTTGAGGATCACGAAGTGATCACCAACCGGATAGGCGTGGTGGGGGTTGTGGGTGATGAAGATCACCCCTATGCCCCGGTTTCGGGCTTCGACGATGTACCGGAGCACTACGCCTGCCTGCTTGACTCCCAATGCAGCCGTGGGCTCGTCCAGAATTAACACCTTGGCCCCGAAGTAGACCGCTCGGGCGATGGCCACCGATTGGCGCTCGCCTCCCGAAAGGGTGCCTACCGGTTGATCCGGATCGCGGATGTCGATCCCCATCTTGGCCATCTCTTCGCGGGTGGTCTGCTTGGCGTTCTCGATATCGAAGAACGGTCCCGCCTTCAGGGGCTCCGAACCCAGGAAAAAATTTCGCCAGATCGACATCAAGGGAATCATCGCCAAATCCTGGTAGACGGTGGCGATTCCCGCGTTCAAGGCTTCTCTGGGAGACTCGAACAGGGTCTCCTCACCCTCAAAGAAGTACCGTCCTTCGCTGGGCTTGTGGACCCCGGCCAAGGTCTTGATCAGGGTGGATTTGCCCGCTCCGTTGTCGCCCAGAAGGCAGGTGACCTGCCCGGGCCGCACGAACATCGAGACGTTCTGAAGAGCTATGACGCTTCCGAAGAATTTAGATACGTTTTGGATCTCGAGAATCTTGTCGCTCATCGTTTGCTCGCTCTCTGTCGGATGAAGTTGTTGAAGATCACTGCCAGGACCAGGATGCCTCCTACGAAAACGCGGAACCAGTCTCCGTCAACCCCGGTGATGATGATGCCCTGCTGCACCATGGCGAAGATCAGGGCGCCGAACACTGGCCCCAGTACCGATCCGTAACCGCCGGTGAGTAGGGTCCCGCCGACCACCACCGCGATGATGGCTTCGAACTCCTTGAGCGTGCCACGCAGTGAATCGGCGCTGTTGAGTTGGGTTGCCTGGATCAGCGCCACTATGAAAGCGGCCAGAGCAGTCATCATGAACAGCGCGATCTTGAGCTTGGCCACCGGGACTCCGACGTTACGGGCAGCGTTGGCGTCGCCTCCCGCTCCGAAAATCCAGTTCCCGATGTTTGTCTTTAACAGCACGATGGTGCCGATCGCCGCGATGGCGATCCACCAGATGATGGCGATGTCGAACTTGGCGCCGCCCAACTCCATCTTGGTGGCGAAGGTAGCTGCCCAGCCTCCGGAGTCGTAGTCCTCGAAACCACCCAACTGCGTGCGGTTGGTCATCAGTCGGGGGATGGCCACCGCCAAGCCCCGGAAGATGAACAGCGACCCCAAGGTGATAATGAAAGACGGCAACCTGGTGGCCATCACCAGTACCCCGTTGAAGAAGCCGGTGAGCAGGGTGATCACCAAAGCGATCAGCACTGCGATCCAGACAGGCAGTCCGAAGCCGCCTGCGTCGGCCGGGGTGACCAGCAACATGACAGCCATTCCGGCGAATCCCACAATCGATCCGATCGACAGGTCGAACTCACCGGCGATCATCAATAGCGCCACCGCCACTGCCAAAATGCCAAGCGGAGCGGCCCGGTTGAGGATGGAGGCGGTGGTGGTCCACGACACGAAGTTGTTGTCGAATGCCACAATGGCGAAGAAAATCCACACTACCACCAAAGCCAGGAACGCCCCGAACTCCGGTCTTGTCAAAAGCCGGTTGGCCAGGCCTACTTTTCTTACCCGTTCGTCCGTCATGGAACAACCTCCTTTGGTCTCGTCTCCTAGGTCTCCGTGTGGTAGAAAGGTAGCAGATGAAAAGAGGGGGAGGCCGTAAAACCGGCCTCCCCCTCAGCTGGAATCGTTTGGACGCTTAGCGCAATCCCTCTTCTGAGTAGGAGATCACGTCAGCGGCGTTGTCGGCCGTCACCAATTGGGGTCCGGTCAGGACGACCCTGTCCACTGAACCGAGCGGGAGTCCGCCGGTCTCGTGGAACATGGTGAGGAGCACGATGGGCAGATAACCCTGTGCGTACTGGTACTGGTCGATGGCAAACGCCATGTTGCCCGCGCCGATGGCTTCCAGCACCTCGGGACCGAGATCGAACGTGGCCAGTTGCACTTGGCCCAACATCCCCAGGTTGTCCATGGCATTCAATGCCGGGATGGCGCCGGTCGGACCGAGGGCCAGGACGCCGTCGGGGTTACGAGACGACAGAGCGCCTTCGATGGCGGCCTGGGCTCCGGTGGGATCGGCCAAGTCCACGGGGATGACCTCGACGTTGCCGCCTAGGCCGTCTTCAAAGCCCTGGCAGCGAGCATCCAGGGCGGCGTTCCCGACTTCCTGGTTGATGCACAGCGCGTTGCTGACTCCCATGCCGCCCATTTCCTGTCCGGCGATCAGGCCGGCTTCGTACTCGGTCTGGCCCACATGAACCAGGACTCCGAGGTCGGCGAAGACATCAGAACCGGAGTTCATGGAAATCACCGGGATGCCGGCCTCGATCGCGGCCCGGATGCTTGGGCCCAATGCGTCGGCGTCAGGAATGGTGACCACCAACCCGTCGGGCTGTGAAGCCACGGCGGCGTCGATGATCTGCGCCATCTCGGCCATGTCGAAGGTGCCGGGGGCTTGGTAGACCACTGACACGCCCATGTCTTCCTCGGCAGCCTTGACACCGTTGGCGGCTACCGACCAGAACGGGTCGGAGGACTGACCATGAGACACCACTACGAAACGCAGGTCCCGCTGGGCGACTGCCTCGTCGGGGGCCGTCGTCGGCTCCGGTGCAGAGGTGGTTTCTGCGGAATCGGCTGCGGCAGTGGTGGGAGCAGCCGTGGTCTCGGCTGCATCGTCTCCGCCGCAGGCTGCCACAATCAAGGCCATCATGGCCAAAACGGCCACCAGATATTTGCTTCTCATAAGGACTCGTCTCCTTTCGTGAACGGTTTGTTCGCACCTCCAGATGCGGTTCGCAAATGGTCTCTGCTCACCGCAGGAGAAGCTTTTGCCAGTATATCTCTTAACAGGGCCCTCATTAGATTCCGCATCCCTTTTCCTTTCCCGGTTCCTCCAAAACCTCGACCAGTTCCCCCAGGTACCGGGTGCTCACCGCAGCATCCTCCACCGGACCTTGGCGGAGGGGAGGCTTCCCCCTGAGGATCTTGTCCTGCTCGAGTACATACCATCCTTGATATCCGGCCCTCTCCAGGACGGTGATCACCCCACCGATGTCCACATCCCCCAAACCCAAGGGACGAAACAGTCCTGTCTTGACGCCCTGTCGGAAGGTGATCTCTCCTGACCGGACCCGGGCTGCAGACGCTTCGTGGACATCCTTCAGATGCACATGGGCGACCCGATCGGGCACCGACCGGGCTATCGCCAGCGGGTCAATTCCCGCCAGGAACATGTGCCCGGTATCCAGGCACAGAGACACCTCGGTGTTGGTGAGGACCCGCTCCAGATCTCGGGGCTTCTCCACCGCCATTCCCCAATGCTGGTGCAGGGCCACTTCCAGCCCCTCTTCCCCTGCCTGTCCTATCAGTCTCTTCAGGTTTCTTTCGAAAGTCGTCCAATGGGCAGGGCTGAGGTCCTGTGAGAGGTCATAACCATTCTGGGGAAGCTCTGGACCGAGGACCATGACCTGGGATCCGCACGCCGAGAGGGTCTTGATGGCGCGGTCGGCATAATCCGACTGCTCTTTGCTGTGGGCGGGCAGATGGAGCAGCAGGGGAACGAATCCTCCCACCACTGACAATCCCGCCGATGAGGCATTTTGGCGGGCTTCCTGCGGGGTCCTGCCAAGGAATCCGTCAGGTCCTAGCTCCGTGGCTGACAAACCGATAGAGGCCATCTCCTCCAATACCCGGCCACGGGGCAGCAGGTATCCCCATCCCGGCGACCCATCCACTCCCCAAGTGATAGGCGCCCCGGCGATCCTGTCTTTGAGAGGAATCAACGGTTGCCTGCTTTCCGGGGCGGAGGCTGGGGTGGGGAGCCCGCGCCGAGCACCGTCTGGTCGTAGTCGACAACCGCTCCGGTCATCAGTCCCGAAGCATCGGAGGCCAAGAACGCGATCGCCTCGGCAATCTCTCCCACCTTCAGGAGCCTTCCGAACGGCGAACCGGATTCGGCTGTGGTCAGCCAGTCATCTCCGGCGCCTTCACTGGTTTGAATCCCGTGTTCGGCGGGAGTGTCCGACCAGCCGGGCTGGAGGCAGTTCACCCTGATCCGGTCTGGCATCACCGCGTATGCGACATTGCGGGTAAGAACTGCCAGTCCCGCTTTGGATGCCGCATAGGCAGCCAAGTGCGGAGGCCCGCCGTGGGCGGCGACCGATCCGACATTGACGATGGTTCCCCCTCTGCCCTGCCGCCTCATGATCCGCACCACCTCCTGCATGAGGAAGAAGGGAGATCGGAGGTTGATCGCCATGATCTCGTCCCAACTCTGGGGCGTGGTGGTGGCGATGGAACCTCTGGTGGTGGTACCGGCGCAGTTGACCAGGATGTCGATCCTGCCGAAGGCTCTCTCCGCTTTGTCGATCACCCGCCGGTAAGCATCGGCCTCTGCCAAATCGGCGGTGATGAATTCAGACTTGGTACCACGGCTTCGTAGAGCCTCGACCACCTTGCTGCCCCTCTCCCGACTCCGACCGGTGACCAAGATCGCCTCTGCTCCCCGGGCGGCCATCAACCGGGCGGCGGCTTCCCCCATTCCGGAAGTGCTGCCGGTGATTACCGCAACTTTTCCATGGAAGTGCCGCATAGTCATAGAGCAACAAGTGTCAGAGGCCTATTCGCTGGAGTTTCCGTTCCGCCTCCAACTGCCCCCGCGCCAAACGGACCATTTCTCGTTCACTGACCTCAGGGATACCCACTTCCCACCAAGCTCCGCCTTCGCCCCACTGGTAGGGATGGGTCTCGATCACGATCACGTAAGTGCGGTCCGCCTCCTTGGCCCGCTGGTATGCCCCCGCCAATTGGTCGAGTCGCTCCACTCTTTCGGCCAGGGCGCCCATCGAGCGGGCATGTTCCACGAAGTCAACCCGGGTCATACGCTCATGGCGGGAAGATGCCAGGAGATTGTTGAACTCCTCGCTCCCCGCGTTGACCTGCAACCGGTTGATCACCGCGAAGCCGCCGTTGTCGCACACGATCATGATCACCTTGTGGCCACTGAACACGCTGGAATAGATGTCGGAGTTCATCATGAGATACCCCCCGTCACCCATCCACGCCACCACATCCCGATCTGGCAGAGCCATCTTGGCCCCCCAGGCACCGGAGATCTCATAACCCATGGTGGAGTAACCGAACTCGCAATCGAAGGTTCCCACCTGCTTTGTTCGCCAACCCATGTTGAGTTCACCTGGAAGCCCGCCGGCTGCCGAGAGGCAGTAGTCGTCCGGGTCGCTGACTTGCCAGAGGGTTTGGATCACCGACTGGTAGGCCGCAGGTGTGTCGGAGCGGTCCAACCAACTGTCCAGGTAGGTATTCCACTTCTCCATCTCGGCCCGGCTGGTGTCCATCCACCCTTCCGGCGCCCGGTAGTTGCCCAATTGGTGGTCGACGGCTTCCACGCCGAGGCGGGCGTCGCCGATCACTGCCTGAGAGTGCTGTTTCAAGGCGTCCCATCGGGCGGCGTTGATGGATACAAACCGCACGTCCGGTCGCTGGAAGGCCGTCCATGATCCTGTGGTGAAGTCCTGCAGGCGGGTACCGACCGCGATCACCACGTCGGCCTGCGCCGCCAAGGCGTTGGCGGAAGCACTGCCTATTACGCCGACCGTGCCCCCGTAGTTGGGATGGTCATGCTCCATCACCGACTTTCCGGCCACCGTCTCCACCACCGGAATGCCCCGCCGGACCGCGAAATCGGTGAGTTCTCCGCCGGCATCGGAGTAGTGCACGCCTCCGCCCGCGATTATCAGCGGCTGTCGAGCATCGGCGATGATGGCGGCCGCCGCGGAAGTGTCCCGCGGATCGGGGGCCGGACGTCGGATGTAATGAACCCGTTCGGCGAAGAAAGCAGCCGGATAGTTGAAGGCCTCCGATTGCACATCTTGGGGAAGGGCTATGAAAGCGGGCCCGCAGTCGGCCGGGTCCAGCATGACGCCCAGGGCCTGGGGAAGTGACTGGACTATCTGCTCGGGCCGGGTGATTCGATCCCAGTACCGGGAAACCGGACGGAAGGCGTCACACACCGTCACGGTGGGATCATCGAAGTTCTCGACCTGCTGCAGCACGGGATCGACTATTCGATGGGTGAAGGTGTCACCGCTGAACAGCAGGATTGGGAGCCGGTTGGCGTGGGCGGCGGCCGCAGCGGTTAGCAGGTTGGTGCAGCCCGGTCCGATAGAAGAGGCTGCCACCATGATCTGGCGCCGCCGCCGAGCCTTGGTGAAGGCCATGGCTGCCAGAGCCATGCCCTGCTCGTTCTGTCCCCGCCAGGTGGGAAGCCTATCGGAGACGGGATGGAGCGCCTCGCCCAGACAACTGACATTGCCGTGGCCGAAGATGGCGAAGACACCGGGAAACAGCGGAACCGTCTCACCATCGACCACGGTCTTTTGGGCTATCAGCCACTTAACCACGGCTTGCGCCATGGTCAGCCGGATCGTCTCCATGCTCAATTGTCTCCTTGGTTGTATCCCCGGGGCGTCTCCACGGTTGTGGAGTCCTCGGCGGGACTCGAATCAGCAACCGCTGCCGGGTTTCCAGATCCACAGGACCGGGCCAATCCGCATAATACTCTGATCACTTTTCTCATCCTCCAATTCCGGGACCACTTTTATTGGGACAGGCCGTGGCTTGGCATGGCAGTAGCGGTCTGGTTGGCCATGTCGTTCCCTCCCCGTTTTGTGCGGGGATGATATCGGATTGGAGGGTTGGCGACCTTTCCACCGCAGATGACACGGGTGGACAGCAGGCCCCCGGCAGTCCTACACCCGCAAGTCTTGGATATCATGGCGTGATGAGTGGTGACGGCGATCACGCCATGGCAATGCGATGAGCAGGTTTACCCGCGATAGACCCCTGATCGAGTCCGAAGACTGGGTGTCAGTTTGGCTTGGAGGGGCGGTCATTCTGTTGGTGGTCGCCGGCGTGCGTCCTGTGTTGCCTTTGTTTGCTTGGAGCGATGGCTTGCCAGGCGAGCTGTTTTCAGCGAACAACGTGGTGGCAGCCTTGGTGCTGGGCGCTGGGTTGATGGCGCTTTCGACGGTCGGCATCGGCTTGATGGGTGGAAGGCTGAGGGGCTACCTGATCGGTTTTGCGGCCCTGTTCGGCCTGGCCTGGGTATCCCAGATGATTGCGGGAGCGCCGGCCCTGAAGGAGTGGGGAATCAGTTACGTGATCGTCTCTTTGGTGGCGGGCCTGGTCATTTCGAATCTGGGCTCGGTCCCATCCTGGATAGAGGAAGCGATCCGAACCGAGTATTACATCAAGACCGGACTGGTGATTCTCGGCTCCTCCATACTGTTTGGTGAGATCCTGCGGTCCGGATTGTTCGGTCTGGGCCAGGCCCTGCTGGTCATTGTGGTGGTCTGGAGGTTCTGTTACTGGTTCTCTCGGCGGTTGAGTGTTGACAAGGACTTCTCGGTGATCCTGGCCACCGCCGTCTCCATTTGTGGCGTCTCGGCAGCCATCGCGGCATGCGGCGCGGTCTCGGGCGACCGCAAGAAACTGTCCTATGTCACCTCCCTGGTCCTGATCGTGGCCGCTCCGATGGCGATCTTCATGCCCGCCATAGCCGAAGCCATGGGATTGTCCCCGGTGGTAGCGGGCGCCTGGCTGGGGGGAACCATCGACACCTCCGGAGCGGTGGTGGCTTCCGGGGAGATCCTTGGCGATTCGGCCCTGAACGCGGCGGTGATCGTCAAATTCTCCCAGAACGCCCTGCTGGGGTTGGCCGCTTTTGCAATCTCCCTGTGGTGGGCTTTTTGGGGAGACGATCAGGCCAAGGACAAGCCCACCGTGTCGACCATCTGGGATCGGTTTCCCAAATTCGTGCTGGGATTCATGGTGGTCTCCCTGCTGTTTTCGTTTCTCCTCAGCGGTGAGATGGCCGACGCCACGAGTGGTCTGCTGAAGGGGATCCGTACCTGGTGGTTTTCCCTGGCCTTCGTCTGCATTGGCCTGGAGACCCGCTTTCGGGACCTGGTTTCCATGGATGGCGGTCGCCCAGCCGCCGGGTTCCTGGTCTCCCAGGGTGTCAACATCCTCTGGACGCTCCTGGTGGCCTGGCTTCTGTTCGGCGGTGTGTTGTTTGCTGCTCCGGTGCTGTGACCTTCAGAGCGCCTCGACTCTCTCCCAGGTGCCCGATTCCCAGGAACGGGCCATGGCAGACTGCACTTCGGCCACCCGGGCGGCATCTTCGAAGCCGGGCGAGAAGGGCCTTCCCGATCCGACCGCTTGCAGGAATTCATACAACTCGATAAGTTTCAGCGCTTCATAGCCGATGGAGTTCCCGTTTCCGGGGACGATGTTGCCCTGGTGAGGGAGCCAATCTCCGGCCAGAACCTGGATGAACCCGTCCACGGGCTGTTCCTGCGGCAGGTAGAGTTCCAGGGCGTTGAGCTTCTCATGGGTCCAAGAGGCGGCGCCTTTGGTTCCGTTCAGTTCGAAGGCCATATCGCTCTGCGGCCCGAAGATGGTCCGATCGGACTCAAGAGTTCCCCGGGCGCCGTTCTCGAATTCGATCAATGCTCCGACGTAGTCCTCGTTGGTGACGGGACCGGTGGGATCTTCGGGTGAACCCAGGTCATAGTGAGTGCCCTTGCCGGGGACGGGGAGAGGCCGATGGGTGATGAAGGTTTCCCGGGAAGCAACAACCCCTCGGATGGGTCCGCACAGAAATAGGGCCATGTCGATGGCGTGGGACATGATGTCGGTCAGTGTCCCGTAGCGTGACTTGTCGGTGAAGCGCCAGGTCAGGAAGGAAAGAGGGTCGCGTCCGTACATGGAGAAGAACCGGCCCCGATAGTGGGTGAGCCTGCCGAATCTGCCCTCTTGTATGAGGGTATGCACATGCTGGACCAGTGGCGCCCAACGGTAGTTGTACCCGCATCCCGACAGCACCCCGGCACTTCGGATGGCGCTGGCGATAGCCATGGTGTCTTCAGGATGTTCCCCCACGGGCTTCTCGCAGAAGACGGTCTTTCCGGCCGCGGCGGCCTCCTCGGCAATGACTCGGTGGAAGGAATTGGGTGCGGTGATGTCGATGATGTCCACCTCCGGGTGGTGCACCACTTCCCTCCAATCGGCGCCCCCTTGTTCGAACCCGAAGTGCTCCACCGCGGTGTGAACCCTCTTGGAGACAGGATCCGCCATGGCAACCAATCTCGGCTGGATGTCACTTTCGGGAAAGTAGACCTCGATATTGCGATAGGCGCGGGTGTGAGACTGTCCCATCCAGCCAAACCCGATCAAACCTATGCCGGGACGCTTGGGGTTGATGTGAAAGTGCGTCATGCCGAGTCTTCCAGGAATGGCTGCGGTTGGGGTTTCATCCGGTGGAGCACCTGGGGGTTTACCAGATTAGAGGGCCGGTGCCCGCTCAGCGCCTCCAGAACCCGATCAACGGCCCCCAAGAGCATCCGACGCTTGGCTTCATGGGTCCAGGACGCAACATGGGGGGTGACCAGAACGTTTTCGAGGTGCAGCAGCGGACTATCCGCAGGGAGAGGCTCAGGGTCGGTGACATCCAGGCCCACCGCTCCGAGGTGGCCGGAAGTGACCGCTTGGATCAGGGCATCGGTGTCAACCAGGCCACCACGAGCGGTATTGATGAGGATGGCACCCCTCTTCATGCCCGAGAGGGCCTTGTGGTCGAACATCCTTCGCGACTCTTCGGTGAGGGGAATGTGAATGGAGACCACATCGGCAGTGGTCAACATCGCGTCCAGTTCGGTGGACCGGTCAACACTGCCGAACTGATCATCGGTCAGGTACGGATCGTAGGAGGTGACCTGCATCCCCAGGGCGGCGCCGGCCGCTGCAACTCGACGGGCGATCCGACCGAAACCAACCAACCCCAACACCTTGCCGGAGAGTTCCACCGCGGAATGGGCCCTTATGCCGGCTCGATCTCCCTGGCGCAGGTGATGCTGGATGGCCGGCAGTCGCTTGGCTGCAGCCAGCATCAAGGCGATGGCGTGCTCGGCGGTGGGGATGGTCGGGCCGTCCGGCACATTGCAGACATAGACACTTCGCCGGGTGGCATCCGACAGGTCCACCCCGTCGTAGCCGATCCCGGTGCGGGCAATGACGGTCAGCTTCGGCGCCCTGTCCATAACCTCGCGGTCGTACCAGAGGACCCCGGCCACGATGGCAACCGCCTCTTCTACCCCGTGATAAGGATCCCGGGAGTCTCCCGGGCTGAGCACCTGTATCCCCTTTCCCCGCACTTCCTCCATGCCCGGCCAGTAGGCGCGCTCGAACCAGACGGGAAAGGGAGGCCGCCGATCCGTCTGTGGATTCGTCATCTTGGGAAGATTAGAAAGATGGCACACTTGAATGGATTGTTTGAAGGGGACGGAATCTCGGTTCGGGGCAGGGCCGGTTGGACCCCCGAGGAGGCCGCCAAGTGCCTGCCGCTCATGGGGCTTCTCTAAGTCGGGGGGCTGCCTCTCCTCCTGATTCGTCCCCACAGAAGCGCCACCCCCAGGGCGGCCAGAATGATTCCGGCAACCAACCGCCACCTGGTCAGAAGCAGCACCGCTCCTCCCGCCACCGCCAGAACCACCCCCCATCTGGTCGAGCGAAGGGCAGGATAGGCGAGCCAGACCGCGGCCAGCAGTATGCAGGATCGCAGCAGCACCGATCCGGTTTCCGGCTGGCCCTGCCACCAGGTCACGGCTGCGGCCACGGCCAGGCCAAACACGCCCACCCCCAGCAGGAGGCGTTGGTGGTCTCTGGTGGGGGGAGGGTGCTGGTTCATGTTCAACAAGGTAGCGTCCTGCCATGGATGGTCTTTCCTAAACTCCTTCCGTTATGCCCATAGATGTGGATGTCGCCCATGTTGCCAACCTGGCACGCCTGGCGCTTTCGCCTGAAGAACTCGACCGATACCGACAGGAGTTGGGAGTCATCTTGGAGCATGCTTCCCGGGTACAGCAAGTAGAAACCTCCGGAATCATGCCTCTCTCTCATCCTTTGGGTTCGGGCAACGTGTTCAGGCCGGACGAACCTTCCCCATCCCTCGACCGGGAAGAAGTCTTGGAGATGGCCCCGGAGAGCCGCGATGGCTTCTTCGTGACTCCTCCGGCGCTCGACTGACCGGCCGCATGTCCCCCGAGCCCCTCTCGATCGTTGACGCAGGAGCAGCCCTGCGTTCGGGAGAGTCCACGGCAGTGGGACTGTTGGCCTCCGTCCTGTCCCGTGCCGAGATGACCGAGTCGGAGTTGCACTGCTACCTCAACCTGGATCGGGAAGGGGCCTCGCGGGCCGCGGCTTCGGCCGATGAGGAGTTGGAGAGGGGAGTGGACAGGGGAGCACTTCACGGCATACCGGTGGCTGTGAAGGACAACATGTGCACCAGGGGACTGGAGACCACCTGTTCATCCCAGATCCTGTCCGGCTATCTCCCTCCCTATGACGCCACCGCGGTAGCCCGTTTGCGGGAGGCGGGAGCAGTGATCATTGGCAAGACCAACCTGGACGAGTTCGCTATGGGTAGTTCCACAGAGAACTCTGCTTATGGTCCGACCCGCAACCCTTGGGACACCGAGCGGGTGCCGGGGGGTTCTTCGGGAGGATCAGCCGCGGCGGTGGCGGCGGGCTCTGCGCTGGGCGCGTTGGGGTCTGACACGGGCGGTTCCATCCGGCAGCCGGCTTCCCTCTGCGGAATAGTGGGTATGAAGCCCACCTACGGGCTGGTGAGCAGGTACGGCCTGGTGGCGTTCGCCTCTTCACTGGACCAGATCGGACCGCTCACCCGGACAGTCACCGACGCCGCGGTGCTCCTGGCTGCGGTAGCCGGGCATGATCCGGCTGACGCCACTTCCTATTCGGGCCCCCTTCCCGATTTCGCAGCGGGTTTGCATGCAGGTGTGGAAGGACTGAAGATAGGTGTCGTGAGAGAACTGAACGGAGAGGGTTATCAAGCTGAGGTGTCGGAAGCCACCGGGGACATGTTGAACCGCCTCTCAGCTCAGGGAGCGGAGGTGGTTGAGGTATCCCTTCCCATGTTCGATGTGGCGCTGTCCGCCTATTACCTGATCGCCCCCGCCGAGTGCTCGGCCAACCTGGCCCGTTTCGACGGTATGCGGTACGGGCTCTCCATCAAGGGTCCCACGGCGGCCGCCACCATGGCCGCTACCCGTGCCGAGGGATTCGGTCCTGAGGTGATAAGGAGGATCCTGCTGGGTACCTACGCACTGTCGGCCGGATACTTCGACGCCTTCTACGGGCAGGCGCAGAAAGTCCGCTCGATGCTGCAGTCCGAGTTCGAAGCCGCCTACCGGAAGGTGGATGTCCTGGTTTCTCCCGCCAGTCCCACCACGGCCTTCCGCTTGGGGGAGAGGACCCAGGATCCGCTGGCCATGTACCTGAGCGACATCTGCACGATTCCCTCCAACCTGTCGGGACACCCAGCCATATCGGTCCCGATCAGTCTTGATTCCAAGGGTCTCCCCATCGGGTTCCAAGTGATGGCGCCAGCCCTGGGGGAGCAGGTCATGTTCCGAGTTGCCGCGGAAGTGGAGCGTCTGGCGGGTTTCGGGGCGCTACCGGCTCCCGCTTTGGCGCCTCCCACCAGAGTGCCGCTATGAATTGGGCGCCGGTGATCGGCATCGAGGTCCATGTGGAGTTGGACACTGCCTCCAAGATGTTCTGCGGCTGCCGGGTCTCGTTCGGCGATCCTCCCAACACCAACGTCTGTCCGGTGTGTCTGGCGCTTCCGGGGTCGCTTCCCGTTCCCAACCGGGAAGCCATCGAGCGGATCATCCGGTTAGGGCTGGCCCTCAACTGCCGGATAAACCCGGGTTCGGTCTTTCACCGCAAGAACTACTACTACGCCGACCTGCCCAAGAACTACCAGATCAGCCAGTTCGATATTCCGGTGTGCGTGGACGGATGGCTGGACGTGGAGTCCGATGAAGGGTCCTTTCGGGTGGGCATCGAGCGGGTACACATGGAGGAGGACACCGGCAAATCGGTCCATGTGGGGGAGGGAGGAAGGATCCACACCGCTGCGGAGACGTTGGTGGACTTCAACCGGGCCGGAACTCCCTTGGTGGAAATCGTCTCCCGCCCTGACCTGAGAAGCGCAGCCGACGCCCGAGCCTACACCCAGGAACTGCGAGCCGTGGTGGCGGAGACGGGGGTTTCCGACGCCCGCATGGAACGCGGCTCGGTCCGATTCGACGCCAATGTCTCGATCCGGCCCCCCCAAAGCCAAAAGCTGGGAGTGAAGGTAGAGATAAAGAACATGAATTCGTTCCGTTCCCTGGAAAAAGCCATCCGGGCGGAGGTGGACCGGCAGGTGGAGTTGGTTGAGGCAGGGGAGAAGGTGGTGATGGAGACTCGACACTGGGACGAATCCGCCGGGATCACCCACGGGATGCGGACCAAGGAGGGAAGCTCTGATTATCGCTATTTCACCGAGCCCGACCTTGCACCGATGGTCTTCAGCGAATCCTGGGTGCAGGAGGCCCGATCCCAGATTCCCGAACTTCCCGCCCGGCGGCGGGAGCGTTACCGGCACCTGGGGTTGAACCCCGGGTCGGCTCGGGTCCTGGCCGGATCCGAGCCGGATCTGCGAGGACTCTTCGAGGATGCTGTGGAGTCTGGGGCGGCGCCGGTCCCGGCCGCCAACTGGGTGACCGGCGACATAACTGCGTCCCTGCGTCGCCGGAATGCTTGTTTGGGCGACGTCCCGCTACATGGCGAGGACCTGGCCGCCCTCACTGCAATGGTGAGCCAGGGTCGGATATCGGCCAGGGCGGCCCGCCAGGTGTTGGAAGGAGTCATGGACGGAGAGGGAAGCCCTACCCGGGTGGCTCGAGCCCGCAACCTCGAGCAGATCTCCGACCAGGCGGCGTTGGAGCAGGTGGTGGAAGAAGTGATGTCCGCCCACTCCCAGGCAGTGGAGCGTTATAGATCAGGCGAGAAGAAGGTGAGAGGATTCCTGGTGGGCCAGGTGATGCGAGCCACCTCCGGCCGAGCCGACCCCAGGGCAGTCAACCAGATCCTCTCAACGCGGTTGTGAGGCTACTCTAGGTTCATTTGTGTCATGACGAAAAGACGATCCAGAACCGAGAAGGATTCCCATCCGGGGGTTGCCTTCTGTAGATTGTTAGGACCCTTACGATTCTACGGTACTTGGGTGTTCTCTAATGCTTCAAGGAACCGATACATTCCAGATGATGGATTGTCCCTAGGAAAGGTGTTTCCGTTGCTCTTGTGCATGGCATCCAGATCACGTGCACGTCGTGCCGCTTTGGTTCGGTTACCCATGTAATCCGCCTTGCCCAAGCCCTTGTTGGGACTTCCATCTATCTTTTTGCGACGGCGGTCGGCTTCCTTGTTTTGTAATGGTCCCCTGCACTCCTCGAAGTGCAGTATCAGCCACAGTTCAAAACAAGGATTAGAAACCGCAAGATGCACGGCCTCTTTGGCGGCGAGAGACTCGGCTTCTTGGAGGTTGGGATGTTCATTGGGCCAATCTGTATCAAAGAGGCACCACACTTGGTCTACCTCCCCCTCCTCTTTTCGGGAGCGAACACGGGCCTCGGCAGCTGCTTTTACCAAGGTAAGGGGCGGAGATCCGCGCTTTGCTTTATTGATTTTGATTTGAACTGACGCGACATCCTTTACAGCAGGCTCTCTTTTTAAGGCATCGAGGTATTCCGGCTCGGTCTTTGCCCCTTCGCAGAACACTAGGAAGGTACGTCTCTCCCTGCGGAATGGGTGTCTTCTACGAAGTGATCTGGGTCTGCCTGACCTACGCTTAGATCGCCTACTCACCGAGGTCCTCTAATGTCGTGCCGAGAGCCCTACGGACATCAACTTCGTCTATGTCGGGAACGGCGCCAAACCGGCCCTGCAAATAGGCCTTTTCAAGGTTGAGGGATCTTCTTACTCGACTGCCTTGGAACTCTGCCAAAGCTACAAGCCGTGTTGCGCCTTGAGAGTCCTTGTCTGTAAGCCAAACCTCATCACGGTTCAATATGCTCAATAGAGAAGTGTCATGGCTCGTAAAAATAAGCTGAGCACCATGGCGATTGGTTTGAGGGTCTTGGAAGAGGTCAAGGAGCCGCGCTGACAATCTTGGGTGTAAGCTGGCATCTATTTCGTCGAAAAGAAGGATCTCGCCTCGTTTGAGAGCTCCTAGCGCCGGTCCCAGAAGGTCAAACCAAGCTCGGGTCCCTGCGGATTCGTCGTACAGGTCGAATGTGACTGACTCATCGTTAGTGTTGCGAATGAACACCAAACGTCCTCTCACGCGGCTGAGATTGTCATCTTCCTCTGCTACTGTCTTGACATTGGCGATGTGCGAGTCGGCAAACCGCAGCAAATCCAAGGCGGCCCCTCGAGTAGAGGGATTGAAGAAGGAAGAGGGATGTCTGTTAATACCCTCTTGGAACAGGCGATACGTACTGTGGAAAGACGGAGGTGTCCGCATGCCCCTTCGCATCCTGAGACCGAGTGCTCCTACTTGAGAGATTGCCCTACCTACATCGACGAGTTCAGGATCTCTGAGACGAGTACCGGCGGAGAGGATCAGCGTTGTCGGAGTCAGCAGATCCCTAATGCCACTCGCTCTGTTAAGCCCTCGGCGGAATTTGAGGTTCTCTCCTTCCCGTTCAAAGAGCATCCTCGCCTTCCTCTGGGGGTAGCTGTGAAGGCTCTCGTACAGGATGGCCGAGTTGTCAACCTCCAAGCTATACCAATGCCGGACCCCGTTGACGACCAGGTCGATTTCAAAGTAGGAAGGGACACTAGGACCATTACCAAACCGGTGGGGATCGCGGGGCACATTCTTGTCCCAGCCCCTGAGAGAAGATCGGACAGCATGCGAAAGCCATGCGATAGCCTCTAGAGTGTTGGACTTGCCAGAGGCGTTTGAGCCGTATATGCCAGCAACCGTAAGCACCCGCTCATCCAAGAGTTTGAAGTCACGGGTCGCGGAGCGGTCTTCGTCAATGGCGACCATCGACAGTTCGACCGGTTTCAAGATCGAGCGGTAGTTATCAACGCGGAATCGTAAGAGCATCTTCCTTCAACCTCATTTGCTAGATTGTAGCACTTTCAGCTACTGTTCTGTCGATTATGTGCGACAAAGGACACATGCATGCAAGTCTTAACCTTCCTATCTTTGACGTGTGCGAATGACAGCACTCAGGTCATGGGTCAAGTGGTGAGGGCCACTTCTGGACGAGCCGACCCTCGGGCAGTCAACAAGATCCTGTCCGCCCGGCTCTGACCACGGTCCTTCGGCTTTGGTGGGACCGTTCTAGTCGCCGAAGTTCAGGTATTCGTCGAGAGCAGGGTCGGGACGCTCGCCACCGCTGTAGGTGAGAATCCGGTAGTTCGCCACCGATGGCTCACCCGCGTCCACAAACTTGTACTGTCCGCCCATCCCGTCATAGTCGGGATTGCCTCCGGAGGAGATCACCTCAAGGCACTCGGTGAAGCTGAAGCACTGCTCGCCACCCCGGGTGATGTCATTGATCTTGCGGGCCAGCACAGTTGGAGCGGTGGAACGGGCCATCTCTGCCGCCAACGCGGTGATGATCACCGCGTCATAGGTCTCCGCCCCGTAGCTGTAATGTCCGTCCAGACCTCCCTCGTACATGGTCTCCAGCCGGTCCGTGAAGGCGCGGATGGCGTTCAGATTCACCGAGTTCTCCGCGCCCCGCATCCCCGCCAGGATGGAAGGATCGGAGACAGACCCGCCGATACTGGAGATGTGTCCTGCCGTCCCATGGACCTTGGTGCCAGAAGTGGGTCCGATGCCCCTTTCGTGCATGGTGGTCACCAGCGATGCCGCTTCTTCGAAGGCGATGATGAAGACGGCATCCGGGTCGGATGCCACCAGTAGGTCGACCTCCGCATCGAAACTCTCCGTGCCGGGCGCGTAGGCTATGAACGGATCCACAATGCCTCCCAGAGCTTCAAAGCTGTCCTGGAAAGCAACCGCCAGTCCCGTTCCATAGGATTCCTGCCGGTAGATCACCCCCACTGACTCGATGCCCTCCGACGCCATGAGTTGAGCCATCATCTCGGACAGCAGGAGGTCAGGTGGGGCCGTGCGGAAATAGAGATCGTTGTCGGGGTAGGTGGTGAAATCGGGAGAGGTGTTGGAAGGGGCGAACTGGATCACTCCTGCTCCGGTGATCTTGTCGATCACCAGTTTGGACACTGCCGAACTGGCTGCACCCACTATCACATCCGCCCCCGACTCCATCAAACGGTCCACCTCGGGGTTGGCGATGTCCTGGCTGAGATCTCCCGAGTCTCCCTCATACAATGCCACTTCGGAACCCAGAACTCCTCCCGCCGCATTGATGTCGGCCACTGCCAACCGGGCGGCGGCAGTCAAAGTAGGACCGAAAGAGACAAGATCACCTGTTAGAGGGAACAACGTACCCACTACCAAGCGTCCATCGTCCCATGGCGACGGAGGCGGCTGGGAAATGAGTTCACGGAGAGTGAGACCGGCGATGGCCACAATGAACAGGAGGATTCCCGCCATCCGCTTCCGGCTCTTCTTGGGTGTGGCTTTCTCGGACAACCGGACTCCAATTTCCTGCTTGACTAAATATTAGCTGTAGAAGACCTTGTTGGATTTCCTGACTTTCTGGCCTGTCCTTTCTCCGATGCCGTTGTCCAAGGGGGTGACATGCTGCGCCCAGGAGTCCGCAAGACCCTCTGAAAGGTAGCATTCGAAAGCATGCGTCCCGGGATACACCACTTCCTCGACTGGGGGACTCCTGTGATGACCGCCGGGACACTTGTCTTGTCGGCGTGCCATTGCCGAACCGCACCAGGTCGGTCAGCCCCCAAGCATTGACGTTGGAGAGTCGGGATGGATTTCCTCTGGGAGGTGCTGGTCGACGCGGTCCGGAGTCTGGCAACGGTAGGCCCGCAATTGTGGACAGTGGTGGCGCTCACCCTGGTCGTTTCAGTCATGTCGACCCTCATAGGGGTGGTTTTGGGCGTGCCACTGGGTGCAACCCTGGCGCTGGGGCGGTTTCGGGGGAAGGGTCTGCTTCGCCTGGCGGTGAGTGTGGGTATGGGGTTCCCCCCGGTTCTGGCCGGCCTGTTGCTCTTGCTGGTGTTCTGGCGGTCGGGTCCACTGGGAGGTTTGGGTCTGATCTTTACTCCCACCGCCATGGTGATCGCCCAGGTGGTACTGGCCACTCCCATTGCGGCCGGGGTGACCGCCGGGTCGATCCGAGGGCTGGGAGCGGCGGCCCGGGAGCAACTGGCGGCGCTGCCGCTGGGTCGGGTCGGCCGAGCAGTTGTAGCGGTCCGGGAGGCCAGGGCCGGAGTAGCGGCGGCGGTGGCCGCCTGTTTCGGACGGGTAGTGGCCGAGGTGGGTGCGGTCCTGGTGGTAGGAGGAAACATCGTTGGGGAAACTCGGGTGCTGACCACATTGATAGTTGAGGAGTCCCGCCAGGCCAGATTCGGGGCGGCGGTGGCAGCCGGGTTGATTCTCCTGGCTATCTCGATGGTGGTGAATGTTGCTGTGGACCGCTTGGGAGGGCGTGGCGCATGAGGGTCTCTCTTCGGTATCCCCCGGGCGATCCAGTCCTGGACCTGGACGGATTGGAACTGGTCGCCGGTCGTCGGACAGTAGTTTTCGGGCCCAACGGGTCCGGCAAGACCACTCTCCTTCGTCTGCTGGCGGGGACTGTTGAGGGGGGACCACAGTGGGATGCTGCCTATCTCCCCCAGACTCCCCACCTCTTTCGAGGTGGCGTCGGGTGGAACCTGGGGCTTGGACTGGACACGGAGCAAGCCGTGTATGCGGCCCGTTTGGCGGAACGGCTGGGAATGGGGAATCGGTTCTCAGAGGCGGTTGGTCCCCTGAGCGGTGGGGAACGGCAGAGGATCGCCTTGGCCCGGGTGTTGGCCAGTCCCGGGCGGTGGATTCTGCTGGACGAACCGCTGGCTCCGATCGACGCCGAAGATCGCGTGGAGGTGGCCAGGGTGATCGCGGAGGCGGTTGGCGACAGGGGAGCGGTGATCGTCACCCACGACCTCGAGACGGCGGCGGCGCTTGGCTCCCACATGGCGGTGCTGGTGGGAGGCCGTCTTCGCCAGCAGGGCCCCCTTGGGGAGGTGTTGTCCCGGCCGGTTGACCCGAGGGTGGCGTCGGTGGTGGGTGTCTCCAATCTGTGGGAGGGTGTGGGACTCACCCGGTCGGCCGGTTTCGCCAGGGTGCAAGTTGGTTCCATCCGGATCTGGGGGGTGGGGGCGGTGGGCGCCGGCAATCCTTGCCGGGCATTGTTCAGGGGTGAGTCGGTGGCGGTTCTCAGGACAGGTGGGTCGGCCGGATCGCTGCGTAACCGGTGGAGGGGGAGTATCGCAGAGGTACGGCGTGGCGGCCGATGGGTGGAGTTGACGGTGGATCTTGGGAGTGCACATGTGACTGCCGTGATCACCCCCGGCGCCATGGACGAATTGGAGTTGGAGGTCGGTTCCGAGGTGGTGGCCGCTGTCAAGGCATCGGCAGTCCGGTTGCTCAACGCCGGTTGAAGTGAAGCGGTGGTGGCGGCTCTCGGTTTGTGTAATACTGGCCGCGCCCGGGTGGGCCGGATGCTCTCCCGCAGAGACTCGGGTGCTGGTGGCGGCGGGAACCACCCTGGTGGACGGAAGGATGCTGGAACGGGTCGTGGCGGACTATGAAGCAGAGCGTCCGGAGGTGACACTGAGCGTGGTGGGGGCCCCCACCGCCAGGGTCCTTGCCTTGGCAAGAGCGGGGTCGGCGGATGTGACCATCACCCATGATCCTCGGGAGGAACGCAGGTTCTCGGCGGAAGGAAGAGCGGCCTTGGACGTTGAGGTCTTTTCCAGCAAGTTCATATTGGCCGGTCCCGGGAGCGCAGTTCGGGATCTTGCTGGGATGGGCGCTCCAGAGGCCTTCGGGAAGATAGCGGAGCAAGGCCATCTGTTCGTCAGCCGCGCTGACGGGTCGGGCACCTATCAAACGGAGCGCCGGTTATGGAGCCAGGCCGGCGTCGATCCCACCGGTCGAGATTGGTATGTCCAGACCAGGCAGGGCATGGGGCTCACCTTGCAGGTTGCCTCGCAAAGGGAGGCATTCGTCTTGGTCGAACTAAGTGTCTTCCTGGCGGCGGAGCACGTTTGGGGTCTGGTAGACGCTCGGTTGGATCCGGCCGGTTTGCACAATCCCTACCGGGCTATGGTGGTGAAAGATTCCTCTGTGGTGGAGGCGTCGGAGGACTTTGTCAAATGGCTGCGGTCGGGCGCCGGGCGGGAGTCGGTGAGAAGAGCCAACCAGGAGTTGTACGGCTTCCAGGTATTTGTTCCGTAAGGTTTTCCTCCAGTGTGCAAACCCATCCCGTGGCGTTCCCATCGATTCGTTAGCGTTTGACGTGTCGATGGAGAGATTTACCAAGATCGTGGCCACTTTGGGACCCGGGGTGGCGTCCTCACAGAAGATCAGGGAATTGGTGGCGGCTGGAATGAACGTGGCCAGACTGAACTTCTCCCACGGGGATCACGAGCTTCATCGCCAGTTTGTGGAATGGGTAAGACAGGCCAGCGAGGACGAAAACAAGACGGTGGCCGTCTTGCAGGACATCTCCGGGCACAAGCTACGGGTGGGCCAACTCCCAGAGGGACAGATGGCCCTGGAACACGGTGACCGGGTCAACCTGGTTCCCGGACGCCTACCCCCACAGGACCCGGGAACCATCCCAATCAACTATGCCCGTTTGCTGGATGACGTCAAAGATGGGGAACGGGTGGTGATGTCGGATGGGATGATCCGGATGACCGTGGTTGAACGGCATCGGGATCGCTTGGTCGCTGAAGTGACCTGGGGTGGGGAACTGTGGAGCGGCAAAGGAGTGGCTTTTCCGGAAACCACCCTGCATCTTCCTGCGGTTACCGACAAGGACCGCAGCGACCTGGAGTTCGGAATCGAATTGGGGGTGGACTATGTGGCGGCATCCTTCGTGCGTACCGGGGCGGATGTCCGCACCGTCAAGGAACTGGCCGGCGACGCCCCGGTGATCGCCAAAGTGGAGTTGGCGACCGCCTACCAGAACCTCGACAGCATATTGGCCGAGGCGGCGGGAATAATGGTGGCCCGGGGTGATCTGGGTGTGCAACTTCCATTGGCTCGGCTCCCCATAGTTCAAGCTGACATCTTGCGACGCACCAATCGGGCTGGTTTGATCTCCATCACCGCCACCGAGATGCTGGAGTCGATGACCCGCTCTCCGAGGCCCACCAGGGCGGAGGTGACCGATGTGGCCACCGCGGTGGCCGCCGGGACCGATGCGGTGATGCTGTCGGCCGAAACCGCGGTGGGAGCCTATCCGATCCGGGCTACGGAGGTGATGTCAGAAATCTGTGTGGAGATAGAAAAGGAACTGCTGAAAGCGGAAGGCGATCCGGCTGTCCCGTACATCACCGCCGGTGGGGGCGCCGCCTCGGCGGTAGCCCGCTCGGCAATTGACGCCGCCCATAATCTGGGAGTGGATACGCTGGTGGCCTTCACCGAGTCAGGTTCTACGGCTCGGTTGCTGTCCAAGTATCGTCCCAGGGCCCGCATCATTGCCCTCACTCCGGTGGTGGGCGCCCTGCGGCAGGCGGCACTGTTCTGGGGTGTCACTCCGTTCCCCTTCGTCCGCAGGGACCACACCGACCTGATGTTCGCGGCGGCCGAGAAGTTGCTGGAGCGGAAGGGCTTCTGCCAGAGGGATGAGTTGGTGGTGATGGTGGCGGGCACCCCACCCAACCGGGAGGCATCCACGAATCTGATCAAGGTCCAATCCATAGGGGAGCGCTACAGCAACTCCTTTCGAAGGGAGCGTAAGGCAGCCGCAAGACTGAGGAGGTGAAAGGCCCGCCTGTCGCGGGCACTCGACGGGCAGCTTGAGGTGGGGACTTCGGCTCGGCGGGGTCTTCCGGCACAGGGACCCCAGTTAGAATGCTGGGCGGCAAGGAAAGGGAAGTCTTGGGACAGCAGATAGAGGTTCTCTCTACCTATACGGTGGGCGATGTGCTGTTGGTCGACACCAATCGAACCCTGGGGGGACAGGATGGAGAGGGTTACGAGGACCGAGACGCCGCCCGCTCCGGGTTGACCTTTCCAGCCCAACTCTCAGCCCGCCTCATGGATCTCGACCCCCGGATCAACCGGGTATTCACCCTGTCCAACACTTTGACCGTGCGCAGAGAAGGGGGGTGGCCCCCAGGTGAGGTGGAGCGGCTCTCCACATCTGTTTCGGAGTTCTTTCTTTTCTACACCGGGCAATAGCCGGCCCCCATGGGCTCCCGAGCGGCGTCGCCCCATCACAACCAGCAGGAGTACTTTCCCGACCGGGTCGCCTGGCGTAACTGGCTTGAGAAAAATCATGCCGGCAGCGGGGGATTTGGGTGGTGTTTTTGAAGAAGAGCGTCGGCAAGCGGAGCTTGGAATATGAGGAAGCGGTGGAGGAGGCGCTTTGCTTCGGGTGGGTTGACAGCCGCAAGAAGAGCCTGGACGGCCAGCGCTACAGACTGATGTTCACACCTCGGAATCCCAAGAGTCCGTGGTCCCGTCCCAACAAGGAGCGGGTCAAGCGATTGGTGGAGAGGTCGTTGATGACCGAAGCGGGGATGGCCAAGATCGAACAGGCCAAACGCAACGGCGCCTGGACCGTCTATGACCCCATCGAAGACCTGGTGATGCCCGACGACCTGAAGGCTGCATTGGCGGAGGTGTCGGCTCTTGGGAACTTTGAGTCTCTGACCGTTTCCGCAAAGAAGAGCATCCTGTGGTGGATTGCCAGCGCCCTTCGTCCCGAGACCCGCTCTCGGCGGATTGCCAAAGCTGCGGGTGCGGCCGTTCAGAACCGAAGTCCTCTGTAGAGAAGAATCGGACGTCCGCAGTCATCGGCGGTGGGTGACTCAAGGGTCCCAGGGGCAAAGGGGAGATGGCGATGTCCGCTGCCCCCCTCCTATCCGGTCTGCGCAGGCGTTGCTTCGTCGATGTTGAAAACCGGCAGGGGACTACTGGCCGGAGTCGTCAGAGCCGGTGTCTTCTTCCGGGTCCGGGGTCGGCTGCTCCTCGCCTCCCGTGGGGGCTTGTTCCCCGTCGTCTTCTCCGATCGGAGCTTGCTCTCCCTCGTCTTCGCCAATCGGCGCCTGTTGGCCTTCTTCTTCGATGGGTGCTTGTTCGGTTTCCTCGGGTACCAGGTCGGGGAATTGCTCAAACAGCCCTTCGGGGAGGGAGGTGGGTTCTTCGTCCTCGGGACCAGGGCACACGACGGGTTCCTCGCTCGCCGATGATTCTTGTTGCCCTGCCTCTGGGTCCTCCGCCGGCGCCACCGCACCGGACTCCGTTAGGAGGGACATCACACAGGGGTGAACTTCGATGATCTCCTGGCGCGGAATGTAGCGAACGTTGCGGATGTGCTCGGTGATCTCCTCTCCATGCTGAATGGTCCGAGTGACCCTGACCGTCCAGCCTTCCTCAGCCGTTTGAAGCTGGTCCACCTCATCGAGGGCCAACTCCGGATTGGGCCGGTACAGAGTCTCCGGCGGCTCCAGTTGGTTGGACCTGCCCGACACCCTGGCGGACACCAATCGGGCGTTGGGGCCGCCTTCGGAGACCACCTCCAAGCGACCCCTTCCGTCCCTCCAGCTTCCGACGATGGACCGTCCACCGTTGTCACTGAAGAACTTCACGGTGATGGAGGTGCTGGTGTACTCGGTCCGGATCAAGACGTGATTTGAGGAGTCGTTGAGGAAGACCAGATCCACCTCGGGCCAGTTGATGGTGGCCTCTATGCCCTCGGGGTACCGGGGGAAGTAGAAGCTGTGGGTCTTGTGGGTTATGTCTTTGTACCCGCCCCAGAACACCGCGTTGTAGAAAGTAGTGGCGAATTGGCTGACGCCTCCTCCGATGGTGTCCACCAACTCTCCCCTTACCAGGGTGCCGGCCTCCACGAATCCGTCCGCCACAGTTCGCCTGCCGACATGGCTATTGAGGCTGAACTCCTCACCCGGAGGCACCAAGGCGTCATTGACCTTGTCGGCGAAGAGTTGGATGTTGGTCACCCGGGCGGCGCAGCAAGGGTGGTAGGTGGTGTAGGAAGACACCAGGTGGCGGATCCCCAAGTCCTCTATGTCCTCCGTAGTCACCTGGGGCTGAACGCCTTCCACAAATGGCAGGGTTCCGTCCCGGACCTCACCTGCAGCCAGTTGTTCCAGCATGTCCCCGATGGCCGCAACGTCAAGCACGGTTCCCACTCGGGACGGATGGATGATGACCTGGTCGTTTTCATCGATCTCGTAGTAGGCGTCAACCGGGGGGTCACCGACTTGGTCGCTTATCTCGGCTAACTTGCGAGTCACGAGCCTGCGGTCGACGTTCAAAGTGACCGGGGGTGTTGCAGAGGCGTCGAATTGGAGGAGGGTGGCGTCGGCGATCTCTTGGGAGGTAAAGGTCAGATCGGCTTCTCCGGCCGGGTCGTGGATCACCACCGGCGCCGAGATCCAGGTGTGTGCCATGGCCAGGGCATCAGCTATCTGGCCGATCTCGGTCCGGGGCGCCACGAACACCGTGTTCAATTGCACAGTTCCTCCCCCACCCAGGGCTGCTCCCGCAATCCGTTCCGACCCGTTCGAACTGTCCAGGAGCCAGCCGGGGGAGGGATAGGTGGCGACGGGCTGCCCATTGATGAACTCCACATTCCCCTCAATGGGAGCGATGCCAAACTGCCGATCCAATTGGGCGAGGAGATTCTCCACTGTGGTCTGGTCTATGGAGGATTGGGGTTGGAACTCCACGGGTACCGGGTCGTCGAAGAATCCTCTCAACCAACGGCGCCATCGAGTGACAAAGCCTCCGTCTCTTTCCTGCCACAGAGCCAGGTCAAGTAACTCCTGCTTGTTGATCCGGTACCCGAACTCCGCGGCTGTGACAGTCATTGATTGTTCATTGACGAAGATCTGGATCGTTGCCTCCGCCTGCTGGGACTCCAATTCGGTCAGGAATTCCTCGGCTGCGGTCCTGTCCCAACCGGTCAGGTCCTGTTCGGCAACAGTGACTGAACCGATGATGGTCTGGCTGTTGGCTCTGCTCCAGAGCACAAAAGCGATCACGGAGACAATGATCAGCGCGGCCAGGCCAGCAACGGCTATCAGCAGGGAACGGGCCGCTCGAGACATGGCAAACAGAGGAGTGATGGTATAACCCGGTTAAAGTGTAGGGAGCGCACGTTCGTTCCAACTGCGCCAATTACCCGACCCGGAAGGGGAATCGAGAATTATGTGGGAATCCGTCACGGAGTGGCAATTCATCGAAGAAACCCTGGGAACGGTCGTCACGGTGTTGGGTGTTTGGATCCTTTACGGTTTCGTGAGACGGATGGGCAGGCGTCTTGTCCAGGAGATGACCGAGCGGGGAGAGGACGGTGGCGCCCGAGCGGCATCACTGTGGTCATTGGTACGGAGAGTCATCCTGATTGCCTTCCTGGCGACCGGGGGACTGATGGTCATCGCCGTGTGGGGTTTGCCACTGGCGCCTTTCCTGGCGGTTGGTTCGGCTGCCGGTGTGGCTATCGGTCTGGGGGCCAGAGGTTTGGTTCAGGATGTGATAGCGGGGTTTTTCATCCTGGCCGAAGACCAATACCGGATCGGGGACAAGATCAAAAGCGGTGCCGCCACCGGCCAGGTGGTTGATATCCGTCCCCGGGTGACCATCCTCCGTGACGAGGAAGGCAACACCTACTACGTGCCCAACGGATCTTTGGGGGGGTCGGTCTCCATTGTCTTTCCGTCGGAGTCACCGGAGGATGGGGAGGGCTCGTAGGACACCCCGGGATTGACGCCCCGGAGGATGTGAAGAGCTATCCCTGCGACAACCATCAAGCTGATCATCGCGGCGTGGCGGCTCCAACCCAGCACATCGACTATCAGTCCCCAGAGCAACGGTCCCAGCACTGCGGCGAACCTCCCCACCGTGGCATACAGTCCATAGAATTCGCCGAGCCGTTGCGGCGGTGCCAATCCGGTCATCAGCACCCGGTCGGTGGCCCAAAGCCCGCCCAGGGCGACCCCTCCCGACAGTCCCGCAATCCAGATCAGGACGGTCAGCCCTGAAATGCCGGCGGTCACCCCCAAGGCGATGGTGACTATCCACAGCTTCAGGATCATGCGCACCGCCGGACCCGGTCCCAGGCGACTTGCCAGCCAGCCTCCGAAGAAGCCTCCGGCCATGGAGGCCGCGATGGCGGCGCCCAACAGCACGGTGACTTGCGAAGTCGACAGTCCTGCCTCCTCAGTGGCATAGATCGCCAGGAACCCACCAATCAGGGTGTTGACGGTTTCTGTGTAGCAGAACCTTCCCACCAGAAAACGCGTTAGAAGGGGATAGTCCCTGGTGGCCTTCCAGGATCTGTAGAGATCGGAGACGATTCTCCATAGTTGTGGGGGACTACCCGTCGGCAGCGCCCGGGGAGCGGGGCGTATTAGAAAGAATGCGGGAAGGGAGAACACTGCGAAACCGACCGCCAGCGAGCGGAACACCGTGGCGTAACTCCCTCCCATCCCCAGGACCACAGAACCGATGCCCAATCCTATGAAGGACCCCACGTACCCGATCGCCACGCCCAGTCCGGACACCCGACTGCGGGTTCGGGGAGTGCTGACATCCAGCAGCAGAGCGTCGTATACGGCCGATCCGACATGAAAACCGACCAGGGAGATCCCGAAGATGACCAGGGTGAGGAGGGTCGGCCCGATCGCCAGGAGGCAGGTACCCAACACTGCCACCCCGGTGGTGACAGCCAAGACGCTGATCCGGTTTCCCTGATGGTCGGTACGGGCGCCTACCCAGGGCGCCAAGAAAGCAACTGCCAGGCCGGCGCCCGCAGTTGCCAGGGACAAAGCCGAGTCGCGGAGGCCCTCCTCCAAGATCCACTGGGGAAGGTACAGCCCTATGACCCCGAGCGAGAAGATGGTGTTGGCCAAGTCGTAGCCCACCCAGGCCCAGACCGACGAACGAGGCGGCTGCCAGTCGGGTGAGGGAGTGGACCCGGTCACCGTTTAGGTGTCGGTCACCGGGCTCAAAAGCTGATTGCCACCGAGATCAACTCTTCGTGACCCAACTTCCCCGAAGTAGCCGCCAAGGCCAGATGCGACTCATCCAAGGGGAAGTGATGGCTGATCAGGGAATCGAGCCGGGGGTCGATAGCCAACTGCCGGACTCCCCATTCGAACCCTTCCCGGGACGGGCCGAGAACTCCCATCACCTGCAATTGCTTGGTGACGATGACGTCAGAGTACAGCGAGTAGATGGGCCTGCCTCCCTTGGTGGAAGCCAGTATCACCCGGCCACCCGGCCGTACGATCTCAAGGGCCGTGTAGATGGCTTCGGGATCGTTGGAGGTCACGTCCACTACCACATCAGGACGGGAGCCGAGGCTGTTGGCCACGGCAGTCTGCAGGTCCTGATCGGTGACGTTGACGGTGAGGTCAGCGCCCAGTTTGCGGGCCATTTCCAGGCGGTCGGAGTCCACATCCAATCCGCTGATACCCACCCACCCGGCGCTGGCGCTCCTGGCAGCCAGCAGACAGGCCAAACCTCGCGGGCCCGGTCCCAGGATCAATACGTTCTCTCCCGGATGAAGCCGCGGGTTCTGGACTGCCCACGTCCAACCGTCGGCCAGGGCATGAGCGATTGTGGCGGTCACGGCCGGGATGTCGTCGCTGATCTGATGCAGGCGGGCATTGGGGTCGATGTACAGGGTTTCGGCCATCCCGCCCCATAGCCCGGGGTGCTCGGTGGACGGGATCAGGCCATATGCATTAACCGGATGCCGATGCAGGCAGAAGGAAAGCCCCGCCAAACAGGAAGAGCACAGGCGGCAGCGGATTACCGGCTCCACCAGGACCCGGGATCCGACCGGATAGGGCAGATCTCCGTTGAGAGGGTCGGCGATCCTTCCTACAACCTGCCGCCCCAGGATGACGGGATAGGTCAGTTGGGAGAACTCGCCGGCCCAGGCCTGGGCGTCGATACCGGAGAGGCTGGTTGCCTCCACCGCCAACCAAGCTCCCTCTTGAATGGAACGCCGCGGAAGGGTACGAGATTGCAGGGTGTGCGGTTCGACCAGTATTTGGGCTTTGACGCCGATTCCGCTCATGACCGTCCCTGTGATACTGAGGCTAGAGCGTACATTTGTGGTGTTGTCCGCTAAAATCCCCGCACTCGACAAGGCCTGCGAAGTTCGGCTCAAACAGAGGGAGGGAGGAGGACCCTACCTGTTATAGGAAGTTCGCCAGGCGCTGCATCCCCTTGGCCAGGTCGTCGTCCGACAGGGCGTAGGAAAAACGCACGAAGCCCGGCGCCCCGAAGGCCTCTCCCGGAACCACCGCAACTTGGATCTCCTCCAAGAGGAGGTCGGCGAATTCGAGGGTGTTATTGATAGTCCTACCTCGCAGGCTGCGACCCAAGAGGCCGGAGCAACTGGGGAAAGCGTAGAAGGCTCCCTGGGGAACGAGGCACTCCACGCCGTCGATTGCCGACAGGGCTTCGTACATGGCGCGACGCCGCCGATCGAAAGCGGCCTTGAAGTCGGCAACCGGCTGTTGCGGCCCTGTTAGGGCAGCCAAGGCAGCCCTTTGGGCAACATTGCAGACGTTGGACGTGGAGTGGGACTGCAGTCCCGTGGCAGCCTTGATGGCATCGGGGGGACCGACCATCCATCCCACACGCCAGCCCGGCATTGCGTAGGCCTTGGCGACTCCGTTGACAATCACCCAGCGGTCTTCCATGAAGGAGGCGATGGAAGAGAACTCGGCATCGTCATAGACGAAGTGCTCATAGATCTCGTCCGCAATCACCCAGATTCCCCGTTCGGCCGCCCACTCGGCCAATTCTTGAACCTTGGTCCGGCTGTGGACGGCGCCGGTGGGATTGGAGGGGGAGACAAAGATCAGGGCCTTGGTGCGGTCGGTGACGGCCCGCTCCAATTGGTCGATGGTTATCTGGAAACCGGTGCCCTGGTCAGCCAGCACCGGGACAGCCACACCGCCGGCCAGATGGATGGTCCACGGATAAGAGACCCAGTACGGAGCGGGGACAATTACTTCGTCTCCCGGGTCGAGCAGGGCCGCGCATGCTGCAAAGACTGCGTACTTTCCGCCATTGGTGACCAGCACCTGGGAGGGGGAGACATCAACTTTGGAGTTGGCTGACGTAGCGGCAGCCACCGCCTCCCTCAGGTCCTGATGTCCGGCCGTGGCGCTGTAGCGATGGTTTTGCACGTCCCGGCAGGCGGCGGCGGCCGCCTCCACCACGTGTTGCGGGGTAGGAAAGTCAGGTTCGCCGGGCCCGAAACTGACTACGTCTGCTCCCGCCGCCGCCAACTGTTTTGCTTTGGCGGAGACTGCCATAGTCGCCGAAGGCGCGATGCTGCCAATCCGATTTGAGATGCGATTCATAGCGGGGAGGTTAATAGGTTGTGCGGCGAGCAGCGATATGGATCAAATCCCACACGCCGGAGAACGGGGGAGCGTAGGCGAGATCAGTCCAGGCTAGTTCGCTGGCGGTCATCTCATTCCAGATGGCCGTGGCAAACACATCGATCCTCTTGCCGGCGCCCGGGCCTCCCACGATCTGGGCGCCGAGAATCCGATTGGTGGGCTCTTCGGCAATCACCCGGATAGCCATGGGCGAGGCCGTCGGCCAATAACCGGCGGTCGTGGTTCCCCGAGCGTCTCCGATCACGATCTGAAAGCCCGCCTGCCGGGCGGTTGCGCTGGTCAGGCCGGTCGACGCGATTTCGAGATCGCAAACCTTGGTGATGGCGGTTCCCAGAACACCGGGGAACTCGGCGTTGCCGCCTCCAATGTTGATGCCGGCCACCCTCCCCGTCTTGTTAGCGATGGTTCCCAGGTGATAGTTGACTGGTTGGCCGGTAACCCGATGGATGGCCTGCGAGCAGTCTCCCGCCGACCATATCCCGTCGATGTCGGTGCGTTGCCGTTTGTCCACCGCGATGGCGCCGCTGTCTCCTATGGGTATTCCGGCGGCGGCGGCGAGTTCGGTCTCGGGCCGTGAGCCGAGACCCAGCACCACCAGATTGGCAGGGAAAGTCTCGGGGCCGCATCCCACGCTCTCTACACTGGTGGATCCGTTTATGCAACTCACGCGGGTCCCGGTGACCACTGTGATTCCCATATCCTCCAGGGCCTCAACCACTTGGTGCCCCAGATCAGGATCGAGGGTGCGGTCCAGGACCGCTTCTCCGGAGGTGAGCACCACAACCTGGAAGCCACGATGATGGAAGGCTTCGGCAGTCTCCAAGCCGATATACCCTCCTCCGATTACCACCACGGGACCCTTGGGTCCATCGGCGCGCCGCCGTAGCCAGGCGGCGTCATCCAGAGTCCGCAACTCCGTTACGCCGGGAAGATCGATCCCGTCGATGGGGGGACGGAGGGCCGTCGCCCCGGTTGCCATTACCAGTTGGTCGAATTCCAGTTGGTAGGGGATTGCGCTGTCAACATCCGCAGCGGTGACGGTCCGCGCATCCAAATCGACTTCGATTGCCTCATGGCGGGTGCGGACTTCGATGTCCATGGCTTGGAACTGCTGGGGAGTGCGCGCCACGAGGCGTTCCAACGGGTCCACGTAGCCGGCCACATGATAGGGTTCCCCACAGGCCGAGTAGGAGACGTAGGAAGACCGTTCCAGAGCGATGATCTGCAGATCGTCGGCCGACCGTCTTCGACGGGCTTGGCTGGCCGCTGACATTCCTGCGGCATCACCGCCGATGACCACCAGCCTTTCAGTCAAGTTTGGGTGTCCCTTTTCTTCTTGCGCCGGCGGCGCAACAGGTTGAGAGTCTCCCAGACCAGAATCGAAGCGATCGCCACCGCGGCCATCACCAGGATCATGGGATAAGCGCCGCTCCACCAGAACAGGTTGACCCGCACCGTGTGGGCGTTCTGGACTATGAACCAGATGAGGAGCAGGGCCACTATTCCCCCTCCGGCTACTTTCCAGGGGAACGTGGATTCCTTGAGTGGAGTTGGCGATTCTGCCGGGACCTGGTCGGGCGCCGGGTCCTTCGCTATGTCCCGGTCACGGTCTTTCATCTCCTAGGCGCCCATGTTAACAAGACTGTCTCAGGTTCAATATCACGTTTACCCTCGGTGCGGGTCCGCTTTCCGTCTTGGTCGTTACGGCGGCAGAGAGCGGGACCAGGGGTTTTATTCCTCTTTTACGTCTTGTTTAGTAAGAGCTGTCAAAAGGTAAGATCACAGGAGGACCCGTGGAAAACCAATCTGACCGCAACGCTGAGGAGACCCCCTCCGAGGAGCCGATCGCATCCCATAGGGCTTCGGGGGAGGTCGAAGAAGTTGGGACCCGAAACAGTGGTTTCCGCGCCGGGTGGCGGTCCCTGGGTTCATGGACGTTTTGGTTGCGACTGGGGGTGGGGGCGTTGATTCTGGGAACAGGGGTCCTGATCGGCCTGGGGATCGCCTGGTTCATCGACGACTCTCGGGGCTCTGATGATGACGAGGGGCGTCGCGGCGGGTCTTTCGCCTCCCGCGTCGACCCGTCAGGAGGGTGGTCCGGCGAAGAGGGATTCTGGTCGCAGGGGGAGAGGTTCGACTTTCCACCGAAGGGTTTCAAGCTGGTCCCCGACGGCCAGATCTTTCCTGATCCGGGTGATTGGCGGCGACGGGACCACCGGATGGATGAGTGGCTGGAACGGAGAGGTGAATGGTTTCAAAAGGAAGGGTCTGGAGCGGAAGGCTATTTCCGCAAGGACGAGACCTACCTGCCAAAAGAAGCAGTCGAGATCCTGGAAGGCCTCGTCGAGCAGGTCGAGGAACTTGTGGAGAGAGTGGAGGAGTACATGGAAGAAGGCCGCTTCGGTCCTTTCAGGGACTGGCCCGAGGAGTCCAGCGAGCGGGGCGGTGGGTTAAGGGACGAGGATGCCGAGGGGCCCTTGGCGGGATTTGACTTTCCCTTCGGAGAAATTCTGCCCGGCCTCGCCTTTCTCGAAGAATGTGAACTCGACTTCCAGAGCCTGCCGGCCATTATCGAAGAGTTCGAAGACGTGGACGGTGAAGAGGCGAGAGAAGACGAGAACCAGGACGGGGAGGATATTGAGGGCTTCTTCCAGCAGATCGAAGAGTTGTTTGATGACCTCTGCGAGACGCCTGCCGACAACTGACACTCGGGCCGTCCCATGGCATCGCCAAATGGTGGGCTGAGGTACGTCCTGCTTCTCGCCCGCCATTTGGAGGGCAGTTATGTTGGTCGGTGCCTAGATTTTGAAGGTAATTCGATAGCCCGTTTTTCGGCATGACGGCTAGGTCCGATGGACCCGGGAGGGTTACTACCGGTCGTGGCGAGTCATGTCCACCGTGAAGACCGGCCATGTCGAATACCTGGTGAAGGATCCTTCCACCGGGAATGCCTGGCTCGCAGGTCCCGAACTGGTTCCAACCGGCTGGCAGGCCGCTGGGCCCAATGTGCGGCCCGACCTCATTCAAGCTATTGCACTCCTGATGGCCAATCCCGGCCGGGAAGAGGGCCAGCAGGATCTGGAGGTGCGGGCGGACGTTGGGTTTCGATGAACCGACGTCAGGCCAAGCGGATCGTCGATCCTTCGGTGGATCTCCTCACACAACCTCGCAACTTGGCGCCAGCCGAATGGAGGTGCCGGGCGGCTGATGCAATCCGGCGTGGTGGTCCCAGAAATCAGGGCTCGCCGGGCTGCGGGAAGTGGTGCTGGGAATGGGTTATTCACACCTTTTTGTTGGTATAGGGGTCAAAGTGGGCAAAATTGCCCGAATAAGGTCAGCGGGCTGTTTAATGCAAACAGGACATCTTCGAAAGCCTTAATGAGTAGGCCTAAGACAGGTGCCGGTAGCTTCCCGGTCTGACAATGATGAAAGGGACTCCCGGCGGGTTGGGCGGCAAAACTACCTGCTTTGTTTACCCGTCGATGAACAACCGGCTAGCTTAAGGTGACAAAGCAAACTGTCCCCTAATGGAGGAGGAACCCTTGACCCCCAAGAAATACGATTTCGGTGTTACCCGTCGCCAGTTCCTGGGAGGTGGTTCCGCCCTGCTGGCCTTCGCCGCGATGGGAGGGTTCTCCGGTCTGTTGGCAGCCTGTGGGGAAGCTGATCCCACCGATGAGGGCGCTGAACCGGGCGAGGACTTCACCGGTGAACTAGGAGTACTAATCGGGACCCACATGGATCCCATCAAGCAACTGCTGGAGCAGCATACGGCCAATGTCGGGTTTGCCCCCAACGTCGAGGAGGTAACTTCCCCCGACCTTCGCAGCAAGCTCACCACCTCGTTCTTGGCGCAGAGTTCGCCCTGGGACGCGGTGTTTGTCACCGCGTCGTTGAGTCCCGAGCTCAGCAACCGGTCATGGCTCACCAACGCCGGCCCCTTCATGGACGAGCGGGTCCGCAGTGAGCCGGACCTGCTGACGAGGGGTATGGGCGCCGTGGAGGCCGGAGGAGAGACCTGGGCGGTTCCGTGGACAATGGGTAGCCAATTGCTCCATTGGAATAAGAAGCTCATGGAACAAGCCGGACTGGATCCTGATGCCCCGCTCGACTGGCATTCCACCCCCAATTCCTGGGACACCTTCATCGAATATGGCAAGGCCATGACCGGTGAGCGGGATGGTGTGCAGTACTACGGGTACACCGATGCCTGGGCAGATACGCATGTCCTCTTCACATGGGGGGGACTACTCCACATGCACGGGGGTAACTTCCTCGACGAGGAGCAGCAACCTGCCTGGAACAGCGAAGAAGGAGTGGAGGCACTCCAAAAACTCCATGACCTGCTGCATGTCCACAAGTGCATCGACCCCGCGGTCTCAACCTACACGTGGGTGTTCGACGCCACTCCGGGATTCTTCGACGGGACCCGGGGCATGTTCATCTCCTGGCCCTTCGTGGCCGGGGTGGCGGCCATTCCAGAGGCCGCTCCCGGGATCGCCGGGCACAGTGCCTTTGCGCCCAACCCGGCCGTGGTGACCAGCGGTTCGGTGGATGGATCGGAATTCTTCGGAGTGCCGGTCTTTGCAGAGAACAAGGACGAGGCCTGGCGTTTGCTGGATCTGATCTCCTCCCGCGAGGGTCAGCGAGTTGTCGCACTGGGCGGATGGGGCTCCATCTACAGCGGGGTTCTCAACGAGCCCGACATCGTGGAGGCCTTCCCGTTCTATCCGGCTCTGGCCAAGGCTTACGAGTATCCGGTGGATGGAGGTTGGTCTGAGGACCGTCCGCGCTGGACGCAGATGCTCTCCGATGAGATCCACGAGGTGCTGGCGCAGCGCAAGTCGCCGAAGCAAGCTCTGGATGACGCCGCGTCGGCTGCTCTGGAAGCCCGCAGGCAGGACGAAGCGTAAAACCAGCCCCGACTCTATGACCCACGAGGTCCGAGCGGTCGAGAAGTCGGTTACCCGCTCTCGCCGCCGCGGTCGTCTGATCGCGGCGGCGATGGCGGCGCCGGCCGTGCTGCTGGTGGCCGGGGTCTACGCCTACCCGGCTATCTCGACCCTGCTCTACAGCGTCACCAAAGTCCACGTATCACCATTCCGGTTGGAACGCTTCGTCTGGCTGAGGAACTTCATCAACCAGTTGACCAGTGGGGCCTTCTGGGAGGCCACCTGGATCACGCTCTACTTCGGCGTGATGCTGTGTGCGGTGACGGTGGTCTGTTCTTTTCTGATTGCTCTTCTGCTCAACAGGACGTTTTTGGGTCGAGGACTGGTGAGGGTGACGGTGCTGCTCCCTTGGGCGGTGCCACCTGTTGCTTCGGGATTCCTGTGGGTTCAGATGTTCCATGCCGAATTCGGCTTTCTGAACGGTCTCATCAGGGCTTTTGGCGGAGAGGGGGACATCATCTGGCTGGGGGGTTCGACCATTGCCTTGCATTCGGTGCTGATTGCCGAGGTATGGCGATGGATTCCCTTTGCCACCCTGTTCATCCTCGCCGGGTTGCAGATCGTGCCCAAAGCGGTTAAGGAAGCAGCGGCTATCGATGGCGCCGGACCCTGGCGAGGGTTTCGGCATGTCACCCTTCCCCTCATGCTGCCGGTGGTTGTACCGGTGGTGATCTTTCTGTTCGTGTGGGCCATGAAAGTGTTCGACACCATCTTTGTGCTGACCCGAGGCGGCCCTATCAGGGGGACCACAACCCTCAATTACCTGACCTACCGGCAGGGATTCGTGGATTTCAACTTCGGGAGCGCCGCGGCCACCGCCTACCTTCTCGCCGGTCTCACCGTGGCTGTCATTGCCGGATTGGGGTGGATGCTGGCCCGCTCCCGACGGCTGGCGGGAATGTGACCATGATTGCTACCACCCACACCTCCGGCAGTCGTCGCTTCAAGCGGGTAATGACCTATGCGGCGGCGGTGGCCGTTTTGGTCGTGATGGCTTTTCCTCTGTATGGAATCATCCTCACCAGCATTCAGACGGAACCCGACATCCGCTCCCCGAATGTGGCGTTTGTGCCTACCTACATCGAACCACAGCACTATCAGGACATTTTCGACGAGGCTTCAGGCATCCCCGTGGCGGAGTCGATGGTGAACAGCCTGGTGGTGGCGCTGGCGACGGCCTTCTTGACTGTGGCGATCGCGGTGCCCGCCGCCTATGCCCTGCACCGGATGGCGGTCCCGGGAAGGCGGATCATCCTGGGCGGGCTGGCGGCAATCTACATCCTCCCCACCCTGCTGTTCGTCCTTCCTCTGTTCATCGCAGTGGTGCAATTGGGCCTTTACGACACATACATTGGACTGGTGCTTCCCTACGTGGCGTTTACCCTCCCCTTCATGGTGTGGATCATGGGATCCTTCGTCCGGTCCATACCTGTTGAAGTGGAAGAGATGGCCCGGATAGACGGCGCCGGGTTGCCACAGTTGATGTTTCGCATCGTCATCCCACTGCTCCGTCCCGGGATCTTTGCCGGGTTGCTCTTGGGATTCATCCTGGCGTGGGTGGAGTTTCTGACCCCGTTGCTGTTCACCAGCGATCTCTCCATCCTCACCGTGACGCTGGGACTGTTTCGCTCGACCATGGATATCGCCATCGGACAACTGGCCGCCGCCACGGTCATAACCGCTCTGCCGGTAATCCTGATCACTGCCTTCTTCCAACGCAATATCAGCGAGGTGGTAACGGCCGGGGTGGAAAGGTGAAGGGCCGGCTTTCAAGACAGTGGATCCGAGGTCGCCTGAAGACCGAGATTATGAGAGGAGTTGAACAATGGCCAACCAGATAGATGTAGTGATCCAACCCGTGGTGCTGAGGTTCAGCCTCTTGGATGACGAGGTCGTCTATTTCTTCGCGGCCGATACCGAGGCAGTCTTGGACCGGATGGAGTTGATGATGGGGATCAATCCTGAAACCGACATGTTGTTTGACTCCAATCTGGGATTCCTTCCCGTTTCAACCGCCGTTCTGATCAGGGGCGAGAAGAACATCGTGGTCGATCCCGGCAACCATCACACCGGTTTCTACGGACAACTCGCCATCGGCCTGAAGCGGTTCGGTGTTACTCCGGCCGACATCGATATGGTGGTGTGCACCCATTGCCACCATGATCACATGGGTAGCGCAATATCCATCCCAGGCGCCGACTTGGTGTTGGGAGAAGGGGAGGCGGACTTCTGCGAGGAGTTGTACGGAACGGCTGACACCGAGGCGCGTCTTTCGGTGATGGGCTCTTTGATCGAGGTGGGGAGGGGAGAAGAAATGGAACTGATGCCAGGAGTGGTGGCTATCTCCACCCCGGGCCATACTCCCGGACACATCAGTGTGATGGCCGAGAACGAGGAGGGGGAGAGGGTCTTGGTGGCGGGTGACACTGTCATGACCCGGCGCGAGTATTCGGAACGGTCATTCTCGCACTGGTACACGCCCGACCAATTGCGGGGTCTTCACTCCAGCCTCGATCGCCTCCAGGCTCTCCATCCCACTACGGTGATGCCCGGGCACGATCGGGCATTCTCCCCGCGGGCTTCCTGACGTGGGCGTCCTGCGCGCCGCAGTGGTGGGTACCGGGGCGATCGGTTCCCTCCACGCCCGGATCTATGCCGAGCATCCGCTGGCGGAGTTGGTAGGCATCGTGGACGCCAACGCCGAGACGGCCGCCTCGGTGGCTGAACCGCTGGGTGTTCCCTGGTTCACAGAGGTGTCCGATCTGTTGTCCGCCTGTGAATTCGAGGCGGCTTCGGTGTCTGTTCCCGAGCACTATCGGCACGACACCGCTATGCCGCTGGCCAGGGCCGGCAAACACCTACTGCTGGAGAAACCGTTGGCGCCGAGCCTGGCCGAAGCGGATCGGCTGATAGCCGACCTGCGGGAGACGGGTGTTCTGACCATGGTGAACTTCATCCTCCGGTTCGATCCCCGCTATTCGGAGGCCAAGGCAGCCGCGGCATCCGGGCAGTTGGGGGAGATCCACACCATCTTCACCCGACGGCGTGGGTCCTATCTGGGCGCCGACATCTATGGGGTATGGACCGACCTGTTGATCTCCACCGGTATCCACGATCTCGACGCCATGGCATGGGTCACGGATGCACCGGTGACCCGGGTATATGCCGAGACCATCTCCCGGCGCCTAGCCCCCTACGGGCACGATGACTCTGCCATGGTGATGGTGCGTTTCGACAATGGGACTATCGGAGTGCTCGAAACCAGTTGGGTGATGCCCACTGCAATCCCCCCCGGCCTGGATGCTTCCTTTCAAGCGGTGGGCACCAAAGGCTCGGTCTTCATCGACGGGTCCAATCATGGCCTGTCGGTGGTGGGCGAAGATCGCTATTCGGAGCCCGATCTCACCCACTGGCCGATCGTGCTGGGCAAGGTGGGAGGAGACCTTGCCGCTTCTCTTGATCACTTCATACGCTCGGTGAGTGCGGGCGCGGCGCCCGGGGTGACCCTTGAGATCGCCCGTCACGCCCAAGCGATGGTGGATGCCGCCAAACGCTCCGCGGCCTGCCACGCTCCGGTCGAGTTGACCCCTCCGCCGGGCTGACGGATCAACCCGGACGTCAGGTTTGGGACGCCACCTTGTGCACAAGACTCGGCCGGGTAAGGGGCATCGGCGCCGGGGCGAGAACAGCAACAGCCGCGGCGGTGGTGTGGACTTTGAATACAGATCTCGTCGACGTTCTTTCAGACCGTGGTTGGAAGCTCGGTTGATTTAGGGCCAATGATCGGAGACACGTCCTGCACCTCAGAGGTCTTTTCGAATGGAGGTTGGGAGGAGCAACTTGTGCAGCACGGATCATCAGGACCGAAGGATCTCGCATCCCCGAGGATGCCATGAGTGAGGCAAAGCCGAGGATTGGCATCGCCTCCGTCTTCCAAGAGACGAATACGTTCAGTCCAAAGCCGACTGGATGGGAGGATTTCAAGGTTCTGGAGGGACGGGAGGCAATGGATGCCTTGAGCAGCACCTACTCCGAGTTTTCCGGGGCGGCGGCCGAACTGGTGCGACTGGGAGCGGAACCGGTCCCGTTGTTGTCGGCCTGGTCTCTTCCCTCGGGGCCCGTCACGGAGGGGACATTCGACCGGCTGTCCGAGTTGCTCGACTCCAGCATCAAGCAGGCCGGCGGGCTTGACGGGCTGGTCCTGTCCTTGCACGGGGCGATGGTTTCGGAGAATCACTTCGACGCCGACTCGGTGCTGATCGAGACCGCTTGTCTCCGGGTGGGACAAACACCGGTAGGGGTATGCCTGGACCTGCATGCCAACCTGACCGCCCGGAAGGTGGAGTTGGCGGATGTGATGGTGACATACCACACCGAGCCGCACGTCGACATGGGTTCGACGGGGGAGCGAATCGCCCGTCTGGTTGCCGCCACCGTTCGGGACGAGATCTCTCCCGCCATGGCATTGGCAAAGCGGCCATTGCTGATCCCTGCCGAAGGTATGCGAACCGACGTGGGACCCATGTCAGAAGTCCGCCGAATCGCCGACCAACAGACCCAGGGTCCGGTACTGGACATCTCCATCTCCCCTGTACAGCCTTGGCTGGATGTTCCGGAACTCGGCCTGGGAGTACTGGTGGTGACCGACGATGACCGCCGCGGCGCTGACCGGTTGGCTGAGCAAATCGCAGATGAGGTCTGGCGAAGACGGGCGGAGATGACTACCCCTCGACTCATGGCTCCACCGGCAGCATTTGCGACTGCGCGCCGATCCGGGACTCGACCGTTCGTCATGGCTCACACCGCCGACTGTCCCACCGCTGGAGCCACAGGAGACGATCCGATAATGGTGAGCGAAGCAGCGGCACACGGTCCCGACCTGGTGGTGATGCACACGGTGCTCGACCCCGAAGCCGCCCGCCGCTGCCTCCGTTCGGTGGGAACCCGCATTCGGATCCAGGTAGGAGCAACTCTCAATCCCCGTGCCCAACCGGTCACCGTAGATGGTGTGGTTACCGATGCCGGGGCGGGGCGTTATCGGATGGCGGGCCGGTCCCATACGGGAAGGGAGGTCTCCATGGGTGAATGGGGCGTCATCACTTCTGGTCGTCACCATCTGCTGGTCACTTCCCTTCCCGCCATCACCGCCGATCCGGCAACTTGGCTTCACGCCGGCCTGGATCCTGATCGGGCGGACATTGTGGTGGTACGGTCCTGCAGTGACTACCGGGCCAACTTTCCCTCCGCCGCCCCCGAAGCGATAAACCTCGACCTGCCCGGCGCCAGCACCCCCAAACTGGAGAGTCTCCACTTCGAGCACGCTCCCCGCCCTCTCTATCCTCTCGATCCGGTCTTGACCTGAAAACGCAGGAGATGTCTTGCTGTTAGCCGACATCAAGACCTTATAGGCAGCCCCAGGTTCGAATCTGGGCTTGCAGTTCGGTTAACTTAGAGGTCATGATCCCGATTCGAATCGGTAACTCAACGTCGTCCACATCCCACCGCAGCGGCGAGCGAGGTGTATGGCACCGGTACAAGGGTTCGTTCCAACTCGGGGTGTCTAAGACCTGATGGTCGGGGCTGTTCCGAGGATTGGGGTCGCCTCCCTGGTTCAGGAGACCAATACATTCAGCCCGAAGCCCACCGAGTGGGAGGACTTCACCGTTTTGGTGGGTGCGGAGGCAGAAGTCGCCTTGGAGGGAACAAACACTGAATTCGCGGGAGCCGTCTCCGAATTGCGGCAGCAGGGAGCAGATTATGTGCCGCTGGTGGCTGCCTGGGCCCTTCCTTCAGGTCGGGTTACGGACACGACGTTCGGCCAGTTGTCCGAGTTGCTCGATGCCAGTATCGAGCAGGCCGGAGAGCTTGACGGACTGGTGTTGTCGTTGCACGGGGCCATGGTGTCGGAAAGCCACTTTGACGCCGATTCAGCCCTCATTGAGATTGCCCGCAGGCGGATGGGCGGGGCGCCCGTGGGGGTGTGCTTGGACCTGCATGCCAATCTCACCGCAAGGATGGTGGAGTTGGCGGACGTGATAGTGGGATATCACACTGAGCCGCACATCGACATGGGTCCGACGGGGGAGCGGATCGCCCGTCTGTTGGCCGCCACGGTGCGAAGCGAGATCACCCCTACCATGGCTTTGGCCAAGAGGTCACTGCTCATCCCCGCCGAGGGCATGCGCACCGACTTGGGCCCGATGTCGGAAGTCAGGAAGATGGCCGATGGCTTGATCAGAGACCGGGTCTTGGACGTGTCGGTGTTTCCGGTCCAACCCTGGTTGGACGTACCGGAACTCGGCCTGGGGGTGCTGGTGGCCACTGACGACGATGCCGACGGTGCTTTCTTGATTGCCGAGCAGTTGGCGTACGAGGTTTGGCGGCGGCGGGGAAGGATGGTCACGCCCCGGATCCTCCCCACTTCCGTTGCTTTCGCGACCGCCCGGCTGTCTTCGACCCGGCCGTTTGTGATGGCCCACACTGCTGACTGCCCAACCGCGGGAGCTTCCGGAGATGATCCGATCCTGGTGACTGAAGCTGCTCGACACGGCGCCGACCTGCGGGTGATGCACTCGGTGTTGGACGCCGACGCCGCCCGGAAGTGCCGTCACGCGGTGGGATCCAGAACGAGCGTGAGTGTGGGAGGAGCCATAAACCCCGATGCCCAGCCGGTGACGGTGGAGGGGTTAGTCACCAATGCGGGTGCAGGGAGCTATCGACTGACAGGCTGTTCCTTTACGGGCATGGAAGTGTCCATGGGGGAGTGGGCAGTCCTGACCACCGGGCGGCACCACCTTCTCATCTCTTCTCGACCCGCCATCACTGCCGACCCAGCCACCTGGCGCCATGCCGGCTTGGATCCGAACCGGGCGGATGTATTGGTAGTGCGATCCTGTAGCGACTATCGGGCCAACTTCCCGTCGGCGGCCCCCGAAGCCATCACGCTCGACTTGCCTGGCGCCAGCCCACCACGCCTGGAGTACCTGCGCTTCCAGAACGCCCCCCGGCCCCTTTATCCTCTCGATCCAACCTTGCTCTGACCCCTGCCGCCGCCAGGAAGGGATTAGTCGAACCCGATTCCGGTTGGTGGCGAGGATTGTCGCGTTTTTCGACGAATCGGTAGGCTATGGCATTCATGTCGCGGGCGGTTCGCCAGATGTGCCGATGGGCGAGTGCCCTTCTGAGACGGGGGACGAGGTGAGCTTCGAAATAGCCCTTGGTTCTCGCATCGCAAAGTCTCCATTCTTCGACTGCACGGTTGAGGCGGGGGCGAGGCGCTTCTCGGTGTACAACCACATGCTCTTGCCGGTGTCCTACGGAGACGAAGTCGCGGAGTACTGGCGGTTGATCGACGGAGTGGTGATGTGGGATGTGGCCTGCCAAGTGCAGGTGGCATTGTCGGGCCCTGATGCAGGCAGGCTGGCCCAGGCAGTGGTGTGCCGGGACCTGTCCAAGGTGGATATTGGTCAAGCCAAGTACGCCCCGATGGTCGATCACACCGGTCGGCTCATTAACGATCCGCTGGTATTGAGAGTGGCGGCTGACTGCTGGTGGCTCTCCCTCGCAGACAGCGACATGGTGTACTGGTGCCGGGCGGTGGGGGCCGAACGGGGGCTGGATGTGACGGTAACCATTCCCGAGGTGTACCCGTTGGCCGTTCAGGGTCCGCTGGCGGAAAAGGTGATGGCTGACCTATTGGGTGACTGGGTGCGTGATCTTGGATTCTTCCGATACCGGGCAACCACAGTGGAAGGAATCCCGGTGTGGGTGGGCCGGGCCGGATGGTCCAAGCAAGGGGGCTTCGAGTTGTACTTGCTTGATCGCCACCGGGGTTCTGACCTCTGGCGACAGGTGGCCGCGGCCGGAGAACCGCATGGCATCATCCCGGGTGCGCCTAACAACGCTGAACGAATAGAGGGTTTTCTCTTGTCCTACCGAGGCGACACTCCTGACGATGTCGACCCTTTCGAGGCGAGACTGGAAAGATTCGTGGATCTGGACTCAGGGATTGACTTCATTGGCAGGGATGCCCTGATACGCAAGCGATCTGAAGGGCTGAGGAGGCAGTTGGTGGGTTTGTGGATCGAAGGAGACCCGGTTGGTGGATTGGAGCACCCTTGGCCGATGACGCTGAACTCCCTAGCGGTGGGAACGGTCCGGGCGGCGGCCTATTCCCCCCGGTTGGAACGCAACATCGGATTGGCCCTGGTAGATGTTCCCCACAACCGACCCGGCACGGTGCTGACGGCCCACCATCCGGCCGGCCCCCTGGATGTTGAGGTGACCGATCTGCCATTCTGGGCTTCCCCACGCCTCTAGAAGCCGACTTCAAGGGGTCTTTGTCCGTTGGCCCGCTTGCCGCCAACAGCTAATGTCTGGGTCGTGACCGACCTGACTGCTCCAGAAATCAGAGTGCTCTCCTTCTTGGAGGACACCGCCGAGGAACAGTTGGCGTTTGCCCGGGAACTGATCGCCACTCCCAGTCCGAATCCACCCGGCGGTGAGCAAAAGGTGGCAGCCGTGGTGACCGCACGACTGGAACGGCTGGGTGTCAATGACATATCCGAGTTGGCCAAAGAAGCCGGACGCCCCAACCTGATAGTGAGGATTCCAGGCGAGGCCGATGGTCCCACCCTGGTCCTGTCCGGACACATCGACACCAAGCCGGCAGGGGACATGGCTCGATGGGAGACAGATCCATGGGACCCGGTGATCCGGGACGGCAATCTCTACGGTCTCGGTTCGGGGGACATGAAGGTGGCGGTGGCCGCCATGGTGTATGCGGGGGCTGCGCTCTCTCGTGTATCAGGGTGGTCGGGAGAACTCCAGTTGGTGTTCACTGCCGATGAGGAGGCCGGTTCGAACCTGGGATCCAAGTGGATGGCCGAACAGGGTTACCTGGAGGCAGACGCGGCCATCATCGGCGAGCCCTGCGGGGTGGTTTCGGAATGGGAGAACATCGGAGTGGTCTCTCGGGGCGCCGCCCTGGTCAAGATTGAAGTCGTCGGTACCCAGATGCATTCCAGTGTCTCCGACAGGTTCAACCCGGTGAACGCAACGGTGGAGATGGCGTGGCTCATCCAGCGAATGCACGCCCAGATGAAAGGCTATTTGACTTACGAGCCGCACCGTCTGGGGGGTCCCGGTCCCACCGTGAATGTGGGTGTTATGTCCGAATCAGGGGTCTTCTACGGGGTTTATCCAGGTAACGGGTGGTTTGCCTGCGACATACGGCTAATTCCGGGGATGACCGTCGAAAGTGTCACAGCCGACATCCAACGTTTCCTGGATGATGCGATGGCGGCTAATTCCCGGCTCCAGGCAAAGTTGACAATCGAGGGAGGTGTTCCCGCCACAGAGATTCCCTTCGATCATCCGGTGGTGACTGCAATCCGGCATGCCACTTCTCATGTGCTGGAAAAGGAACTTGAACCTGCCATCTTTCCCGGCGCCACCGACGCCTACAGCTTCCAGGCCACGGCAGGAATCCCTTCGATTGCAGCCTTCGGCCCTGGCTACCTTCCCCGGGCGCATGCGCCCAACGAGCACCTGGCGGTCACCGGAGTGTACGAGGCTTCTCGAATCTACGCACTGGCGGCCCTGCGTTACTTCGATTCCGAGAAGACCGGCTAGATCCGATTTCAGGTTTGCCGCCACCCGCCGATTGGAGGAGAGCGAGTCCGCCTGTAAGCCGGATTCTGTGGGGGCCATTCCCCGGCCCCCGGTGACCATCCATCTGCGATCGCCGTCTCCGGCGACCTCCTGCGGCTCACCCGGGACGATTCAACGGGCCGTTTCGCCCCTGCTTAGCCTTGCTCCGGGTGGGGTTTGCCGAGCCGCGCCGGTCGCCCGGAGCGCTGGTGGTCTCTTACACCACCGTTTCACCCTTGCCTGTGCTCTCCACATGAGAGCCATCGGCGGTCTGTTCTCTGCGGCACTTTCCATCGGGTCACCCCGCCTGGGCGTTACCCAGCACCCTGCCCTGTGGAGTCCGGACTTTCCTCAGGCGTAGGTGATAATTCCGACGCCCGCGGTCACCCGGCGAACTCGCTCTTGCTCGTATGTTATGTCAGACACGCGGTGCTCTCACATGGGTTTGGCAGACGCTTTCGGAAACCGTGAAGAACGCCACCGCATTGAGAACCCTTTCAGCGGCGTGCCGCCCACCATCCGGTCAGCCCACCGAAGGCGACTCCCAGAAAGGCTGCCAGCAGCACCTGCGCAATGGTTACGTTGGCGCCTCCACTGGCGGCCAGCAATACCAGGACCGCCACCAGGACCAACCCTGTGACAGAGCCGTGGAAGCGGGGTTGGACGGTTACCGACCGTCCCGCCACCCATCCGCCGACCGACACTCCCACCACAAGCCCTGCCACGGCTCCGCCTCCCCGGGTGTCCGCACTGCCGAAACCGGGGAACAGTTCCCAGCCCAGGGCTCCCAGCCACCACTCGATCAAGGTGACAAAAGCAACTGCCAACAGCCCAACCGCGGTGCCCATGACCAGGGCCCGCAACCGGATTCGGGGAATTCTCACACTTGTCACCTTTCCGTTCAGCGATGACCCTGATCCTGTAAGCCGAGAAGGGTAGAGTTTCGGATGTTGATCCCATAGCCCATGAGGAAGGTGATTATGAAGCAGTCTTACATAGCCGAGTTGATGGGAACCTTCATTTTGGTGGCAATAGGGTCCATGGCTGCCTTCACGTCAGGGGGGAACCTGGTGATCGTGGCGCTCGGCTTCGGGTTCGCTCTTCTGATCGCCCTCTATTCGGTTGGTCACATTTCCGGAGGGCACTTCAATCCCGCAGTGAGCCTGGCGATGCGGCTTGGAGGGTCGCTCAGCACCTCTGACATGATCGGCTACTGGATCGCCCAGGTGATTGGTGCGGTGCTGGCATCCTTGGCGGTGCTGGCCATGGCGGGATCCGATGCCGTGGCCAACACCATGAATACCTACGCCGCCACCGGCCCGGCATTCGGCGCCGAGGTCATCCTCACAGGGGCCTTTGTCCTGGTGATCATGGTGGTGGCAGGCCAGGGCCTCGGGCATGCCCGGATTGTGATCTCCCTGGCCTTGATCGCGGTTCATGTGGCAGGTGTGCCCATCTCCGGAGCTTCCGTCAATCCGGCTCGCTCGCTGGGACCGGCACTGGTGGCGGGTGATCTGGGCGGTATGTGGCTGTATATCGTGGCGCCCCTGGTTGGCGCTGTGGTGGCCTGGTTGGCCACCAAAGTGGCGCGCACTGATTCGGTCGACGCCTGAGGGACTCGGCAGCCTCATGAACTGGTCCGAAATACTCGGCAAACTCACGGCCGGTGAGGACTTGAGTCGCCCGGAGGCCCGGGAGGCATTGAACGACATTATGAGTGGACAGGCGACTGCTGCTCAAACGTCGGCCTTCATCATCTCCCTTCGTACCAAGGGTGAAACGACCGAGGAAATGGTCGGCCTGGTGGAAACCATGCGGGCCGTTGGTGTCAGGGTCTCTATCGAGGAACCGGTGGTCGATACCGCCGGCACCGGCGGAGACCGGTCCGGTACGTTCAACATCTCCACCACCGCCGCCTTGATAGCGGCTGGAGCGGGCGCCAAGGTGGCTAAGCACGGAAACCGATCGGCCTCCTCCAAATGTGGGTCGGCGGATGTCTTGGAGGCATTGGGAGTGGGAATCGAACTGGCGCCGGAGCGCACCGCGGAGATGGTCAAACAAGCCGGTTTCGGTTTCTTCTTCGCTCCTCGTTATCACCCCGCCATGAAGCATGTGGTTCCGATTCGGCAGCAACTGGGCATCCCCACGGTATTCAATTTCCTGGGGCCGCTCACCAATCCGGCCGGAGCCACCCGTCAACTGATCGGTGTGTACGACAGTCGGATGGCGGAGAGGATGATCGGGGTTCTGGCTCGTCTAGGGACAGAACGGGCATTGGTGATCCATGCCGACGACGGATTGGATGAGGTGTCGGTCTCCGGCCCAACCCGCGGCTACCAACTGTGGAACGGCGAGGTGACTCCTGTGGTGCTCACTCCCGAGGACTTCGGTCTCAGGCGTTCTGATGTGTCCGAACTGGTTGGAGGAGACGCTCGCAAGAATGCCACGATGCTCCGTTCGGTGCTGGCAGGTGAGGTCGGTCCCCGGCGGGATGCGGCGGTGGCGAACGCGGCTGCCACTTTGGTGGTGGCCGGATTGGCGGACAGTCACGAGGATGGGGCCGCCTTGGCGGCCCGGTCCATTGATTCGGGAGGGGCCGAAGGTGTGCTCGAGCAGGTCATCGCGCTGAGCAAGTAGGTCTCGGTCTGCCTGTGAACCGGACCTGACCCAAATGGTGGATTCTTCCACTCGGTGAGGAAGCGGTGTTCCAAGGAAGGCCCCCTGTCCGAGGCCCCGTCGGTTGGCGTGGAGTCGGGCGATGCTTCTCCGTAAAGGATTTTCGTTTGGTACTCGGCTTTAGTCTCGAAAGAGTCAGGGGCAATGCCAAGATGGGAACGCCAGAGGACTTCCCCAGTTCCTAGAGTGTCCTTTGTGGAGTGGCGCAAGCGTTGGTTGGTTGCTGTCGGGATGATGCTGGTCGCCCTGTTCTCAGCTTCCTGCGGCTCTGACCAGATCGGGACCCCGGCTGCAGATTTCACCCTGGAGTTGGCAACTGAAGGTACTTTTGCCCTCTCGGAGCAGACCAAGCCGGTCCTCGTCGTCTTCTGGGCGGAGTGGTGACTGGTTTGCCGGCGGGAGTTGCCCGCTTTAGCAGAGTTGGCCGGGGAGTACCAGGATCGGATGGTCGTGGTGGCCCCTGCGGTGGATTCGAGCCTGGAGGGCGCCACCCTGGTTGCCGAGGGCCTGTTCCCTTCCGGAAGGGTGCTGTGGGGTTTGGACCAGAACTCCGAAATCTCCTCCGCATACGGGTTCAACGGCGTGCCCGCCGGCGTCATGATCGATACCGGCGGATCGATAGCCTTCGTCTGGTCGGGGCCCCCAGGCACGGATGAAATGAAGGAGGTCTTGGACGATTTGCTAGCCGCGGCCCCTGAGGCGGCCGGGTTAGTCACCGCGCTTGCGAACTGAGCGAAGGTCGATTGGCAGTACGGCTCGGGCGGAGACACCGTCTTTGCTCTCCATAGTGCCTTGTGTCTGGTAACACCTATACTTTTGCAACATGATTCACCGCGGGCCTTGGCCGGGTTTCGTAGTCCTGATCCTGCTTTTGCTGGTCATCGCATCGTGCGGAGGCGGGGATTCGGAGAGTGTTGAAGAGGCGGAGGCCGTTGCTCCTGTGACCACCGAAGCGGAAGCCACGGAAGAGACTGTCGCCCCGACCACCTCCGCGACAACCGCTGCTGCAGAGACCACGCGAGCCGCTGCACAGACGACGGACGCGCCTGCGTCCACGGCAACTGAGTCGGAGGCCACCACCACGGCTGAACCGCTGGGACCGCCGGCTCCGGACTTCATGTTGGAACTGGGGGCTGGCGGGGACTTCGTGTTGTCCCAGCAGACCCAGCCGGTGGTGGTGTTCTTCTGGGCCGAGTGGTGACCGACCTGTCAGCGGGAGTTGCCCGCTGTCGACCAACTCGCCACTGAGTACGAAGGCCGGGTGGTCTTCGTTGCACCGGCTTGGAAGTCAAGTCTGGAGGAGACTGCCGCCATGGCTGAGCGCAAGATTCCCTCCGGGCAGGTGTTGTGGGGATTGGATGGGTCGCAGGAGATCTTTGCCGACTACGGCATAGGAGGCCAGCCAGCCGGTGCAATAGTGTCTGCCGACGGGTCTTTGGTGTCCACTTGGCGGGGAGCCAGGAACCCCGACCAGATCAGGGAGATCTTGGACACCCTGTTGGCTGCCGCATGATGAGCGCACGGAGCGGTTCTCTCTCTGTCGGCCGAGCGACATTGGCCATCTGGGTCCTTTGCGGAATGGTGTGGAGCGCCTGTGGAACCGACGATGCGGACCGGCAGGTGGACAGCGCACCCGCCACCTCGACCACCTCAGCAGCACCCGACCAACCGGTGGAAGAACCATCCCCACAACTTGAGGAGGATGATGGGGGCGCCAGTGACCCGGCGCCGACCACCACGGCAGCCGATGACTCTCCAACCACCGGCGACGCCGACGAAACGACGACCACCGGCGCAGAGACCACCACCACGGTGGCTCCCACCACCACGGTGGCGGCTGGGGAGACGGATGCCCAGGTCACCACTACTACGGGAGGGGCCGCCACGGACGCGGAGACTGTCACCACCACGACCGCCGCGCCAACCACCACAACTCCGCCGACAACTACCGCCGCGCCGACCACTACAACCGGGGCTCCGATCACCACTACGACGGCGGCCCCCACGACCACCACAACCGCGCCGACCACTACGACGGCGGCCCCCACGACCACCACAACCGCTCCGACAACTACAACAACAGCGGCTCCGACCACCACTACGACGGCTGCCCCCACAACGACCACCACAGAGGCCCACAATCGTCCAGCCGCCCCCGATTTCACCTTGGAGTTGGGTAACGGCGGCACGTTTACGCTCTCGGCCGAGTCTCGGCCCGTGTTCGTGGTGTTCTGGGCCGAGTGGTGACCGTCATGTCAGCGGGAGTTACCCGTTATCGATGGTCTAGCCTCCGAGTACCAGGATCGGGTGGCCTTCGTGGCCCCCGCTTGGAAGGCACCCTTGAATGCAACGGCCCAGAGGGCCAATCAACTGCTGCGTAGCGGAGCGGTGATGTGGGGGCTGGACGAGAATCAACGAGTCTTTTCTGCTTACAGCATCGGCTATCAACCCATTACCGTTCTGATCGGTGCCGACAAGACCATTGTCAACCAGTTGTTCGGTGCACAGGGTGCTTCGACGTTGCGGAACGCGATCGAAGAACTATTGGCGATATCGGGGTAACCTGGCCCGGCATCACCCCATTTCAAAGTTCCCGTGTCACCAAGACATGATTGAGCGCTGATGAGACTTTGGGAATTGCTGCTCACCGGGGCTCTGGTGGTTGCCCTTCTGTGGCCGGCGTTGGAGGGAAGACGACTGCCGAGGGGAGTTACGGCCGTCGCCCTCCTAGCGGCGGTGTTCATCCAGTTTCTGGCTGAGGGATTCAGATGGCAGTTGTGGGGTCTCTATGGCTTGGTAGTGGGGATGTCCCTTGGTGACATGCTGGCCAGGGAGCGGCAACTGGAGTCCTATCGCAGGATCCGCCGGGTGGTTTTGGGAATGGTGGGCATGCTGGTGTTGGTAGCTCCGGCTTGGGCTCTGCCGATCGTAGAACTGCCCCCTCCCACAGGCCCCTATCAGGTGGCGACAACCAGTTTTGAGATCCGCAGTGAAGATCGTCTGGAAGACTACGGGCCCATCCCCGGAGACTACCGGCGGGTCATGGTGCAGGCCTGGTACCCGGGGGTGTTGTCCACAAATGCCGAACCTCTCAGTCCCTGGATAACCGATTTGGAGGTGATAGGCCCTGCTATAACGGCCACTTTGGGCCTTCCGGGTTTCTTCCTGAACCACACTCGTTATACCCCCTCCCACAGCTTCGAGCAGGTGGTGCCGTATCAGGGGAAGATCCCGGTCATTCTTTACTCCCATGGTTGGCGACTGTTTCGGAATGCCGCCATCCACCAGATGGAATCTCTGGCCAGTCACGGGTATCTGGTGATTGCGGTTGATCACACTTATGGATCGGTGGCCACCGTCTTCCCGGACGGTGCGGTTGCCCTGCTGGATCCGGAGGCCCTTCCCGACGCGGATGATGTGGACGACGAGATATTTGAGGAAGCCGCCATCCGGATCCTTGAGACATACTCGGATGACCTTCGCATGGTCATCGGGAGCTTGGAAGAAGGAGTGAGCGGACCATTCGGGTCACTGGCCGGTATCGCAGACCTGGACCGCCTGGGGATTTTCGGTCACTCCCTGGGGGGAGGAGCAGCGGTGAGGACATGTCTGCTGGAGGAAATCTGCGGGGTGGTGGCGTCTCTGGACGGGTGGGTGGAGCCCATCAGATCTGCGGAACTGTCCAAGGAACTGGATGTGCCGTCGATGTTCATCCGGTCAGACCCATGGCGGGTTTTGGAGAACGACCAAGTCTTGAGAGGGTTGGTGGAACGCAGCAACCGCCGAAGCTATTGGATCGGGATTGAAAACACCGTGCACAGTGACCTGACCTTGGCCCCGGCCCTCACCCCCGTGGCAGCCTGGTTCGGACTGCGAGGTTCCATGCCCGCCGCCCAGGTCTTCGCCATCATCGACCGTTACCTGGTGTCGTTCTTCGACCGCCACCTGCTGGGCGTTGGCGGTCGGGATTTGACCGAGGTCCCGCCACCCGGAGTCCTGTACGAGTTGATTCCCTGAACGTTTTCGTGTCCTGCGTCCTCTGGCGGGATCAATTCAACAGGATGCGGTCGATCTCCTCACCCAACTGGAGAGCGGTGGAAGGTCCGGTGATTCTGGCGGTGACCGTGCCTTGGGGGCCGATGAAGTAGGTCTCTGGTATCCCGAAGACTCCGAACGAGATGGCGGCGCGACTGTCGGGGTCGGATGTGTAGTGCACCAGGGGCGACACTCCCAACTCGTTGATGAAGGCTATGGCGTCCGAGGTGCGATCCTGGTAGGCAATCTGGATGAGGCGAACGCCCGCGCCTTGAAAGGCGTCCGCCACTGCCATCAGGTCGGCATGCTCCACCCGGCATTCCAGGCACCAGGAGGCGAAGAAATTGATGATCGTAACCTCGGCGCCGGGATCGGGAATGGCCACTTCGCCCGATCCGTCCAGAAGTGGCAGGGTCATGGTGGGCGATTGAGCTCCGATCAAAGGGGAAGGAGCAGATTGAGGGTTGTTGGAGAGTCGAGCGGCGAAAACCGCGGCGATCACGGCCATGGAGATGACTGCCAGTGAGCCCACCGCGATGCCCATCCTGCCCGGCTTGTTCTTCATCGACACTCCTCTCCCGCCCGGGCCGCCGCCAATTCGGCGGCCACTTCGGTCTCCGAGGGCAGCATTTCCAGCACCCGTCCCAGCAGGGGTACCGCTTGTTGCGCTTGACCGGCCCCGCACCACAGGACGATGGCCTTGAAATAGAGGGCCTGAGGATGCTCCGGTACGGCCTCAAGGGCCCGATCCAGGGTTTCGATCGCCAGTTGTGTTTCTCCGGACCCTGCCCAGGCCATCCATCCCAATCGGCTCAAGGCTTCAGCCTCCTCTTCGGGGTGGGGATTGCGTTCCAGCACCTCTCGATAATGGGGGAAGGCTGCCGACAGTTCACCGGATTGGAAATACCGTGCCGCCAAGGCCAGGCGCATTCCGTTTATCTGTGGGTGGTCGGCGTTGGCGGCAATTACCGCCTCCATGGTCTCGTTGGAATACCTGGTAGGGTCGAACTGTGGGTCGGAAGCCACCTGTTCCTCGGGGTTGACGAACCAACCCACTGCAAGCACCAGTGCCACGGCGGCAGACCCCAGGATGGCTGCCACCACGATCCTCCCCAGAGTCCAGAACCCGGTGGAGCGTTGGGCCTGCTCGGCGACCTGGGAAACGCGATCCCGTTCTTGCAACTCCCGAATCCGTCGTTTAGCCTCTTCCATTTCCTCCAGGTATGTATCTCGAAGCCTGCGGCCAGTCGACGCAGGGATCTCATTCTCGACAAGTTGCTGCCGCAACTCTTCCAGGTCCCGAGCAGCCTGGTTGAAGCGCTCCTGCCACTTGGTCTCCTCACCGACCATGGTTGTCACCCAGCAGAGCGGTCGGCCGTCTGCGGCGGCGGGACAACACCAGGCCTGCCCCCGTCAGTAACACCGCGGCGGGAATCAGCCACAGCAGGAGAGTGCCGGCTCGGAGTGGAGGGTCCAGTAACTGGGAGTCAGGGTATGAGGCCATCAACCGGTCCAGCACCTGCTGATCGGACAGCCCCTGGTCTACCAATTCTCGCACATAGGTCATCATGTCGGCCGCGTAGGAACTGGGAGACTCGGCTATGGACTCTCCTTCGCAGGCCGGGCAGCGAACCTGGTCTCCGATCCGCTCGGAGCGGTCCTCGGCAATCGGGTCGGCGTTGACCAACGAGAAGACTATGAAGATCCCCAGGGCCACGGTGACCAGGGGAGACATCCGTCGGAGGCGTGAGGGGACGGTCGATGCGTCACCCATCTGGGTGGATTCCCGTCTTCGCGGTTTTGGGGCGGGACCGCCGGCGGTCCCGCCCCATCAAGGCATAAAGACCTCCCGCCGCGCAGAGCAGACCCCCCACCCATAGCACCCATTGCAGGGGAGCGGTGGCGGCCCTCAAGGTGATGCCCTGCTCGTCGATCCGGGTAAGGCTCAGGTAGAGATCCTCCTTGAAACTGCGGTGGATCCCGGGGGTGGCGATCGGGAGGGCGGAAGTTTCAAACTGGCTCAAGGATGGCTGCACCCACCCCTGCAACTGGTCGTCCTTCCAAACCTGCACCGCTGCCGAACTTGTGAGGCGATTGGGCGTCCTGGCGGTGGCAACGCCGGTGTGCACCAACTGGTAACCGGCGAACTCGACCCGGTCACCGGGCGTCAAATCAACCCGGTCCAGGGTCTGTCCCAGGTTGGCGGTGGTGGCGATGGCTACGGCCGCCAACGCCACGCCGGCGTGAGCAAACTGGCCTCCCCAAAACCCCCGATCGGATCGGATGACTCGTCCCAACTGTCTGGCGGCCGAGGTTCCCTTGGAGCCGGCGAAGCGTTGAGCTTGGGTCCAGAGGCGATAGGCAGCCACCGCCACCACCCAACTTCCCGCCACCGCCGCCAGCACCACATAGCCAATGCGGGTGGTGGTGATCACTACGACCGTTCCCACTCCCAACGCCACCTGCAGAGGGAGATGGACCCTGGGCCACACCACCTTGCGGCGGGCCACCCGCCAGGGGAGGGCGGGTCCCACCCCCATGGCCAGCAACAGGGCAAAGCTGATGGGAACAGCCAGACGGTCGAAGAATGGTCTGCCGACTCCAACCTCAGAACCGGAGAAGGCCTCCAGCACCAGCGGATACAGAGTTCCGGTCAACACCACCATGGCGTAGACCGACAGCAGCAGGTTGTTGAGCATGAAACTGCCCTCCCGACTGGAAAGAGACTCCAGGCGGGGGGGTGAGGAGATCTGCTGGGAGCGCGCCGCGAACAGAGTGAAGGATCCCACCACCACCACCACCAAGAAGCCCAAAAGGGCCGGGCCGATGGCTGACTGGGTGAAGGAGTGAACCGAGGCGATCACTCCTGACCGGGTTAGGAAGGTGCCGAGGATGGTCAAGGAGAAGGTCCCGATCACCAACACGAAATTCCATGCCTCCAACATTCCCCTCCGCTCCTGGACCAAGGAGGAATGCAGAAAGGCGGTGGCTACCAACCAGGGCATGAAAGAGGCGTTCTCCACCGGGTCCCACGCCCAATAGCCTCCCCAACCGAGGACCTCGTAGGCCCACCATGCACCAAGAGTGATGCCGGCGGTGAGAAACACCCAGCTGATCCTGGTCCAGAAGCCACTTCGCCGGAGCCACTCGGAACCGGGCCTGCGCAGGGCCAGGGCGGCGACGCCATAGGCGAAGGGAACGGTCATTCCCACGTAACCCAGATAGAGCAGGGGTGGATGGATAGCCATCAGGATGTGGTTCTGCAATAAAGGATTCGGTCCTGCCCCGTCGGCGGGTCCCACCGCGGAGGAGAACGGAATGGCACTGGAGGCGGTGCAGGAACGGGCGGAGGCCTCCACGCAGACCTCGAAGGGATTGCCCACCGTGGCCATCAGTCCGAAGAAAAAGACCCCAACCGCGGCGATGACGGCGAGAGCGCCCCAGTCCAACGTATCCGGTTGCTCGTGTCTGGTGATGGCTCTTCGCCACACGAAGTAGGCATAGCCGGCCAGCACCAGTCCCCAAAGAACTATGGAGCCCTCCAAGGCCGCCCAGGCAGTGGCGATGTTGAACGGGAAGGGGGTGTGGCGAGAGTGGTGATTGGCCACGTAGGACACGGTGAAGTCGTTGGCCAGCAGAGCGGCTAGGAGGATCACCATGGCGCCCACGGCTGCCCACACCATGGTCAGCAGCGGCCTGCGGAGAATGGCTATGGAGAATGAGGGTCGCCTTGCGGCCTGCCAAGCGGTCACCGTCAGCCAAGCTGCGCCGAGCAACGCTGCCCACACCGCCAGGGTTCCGGCGAAGGAGAGCATCAGGATCCGGAGGCGCCGGTCACCGGAGGCGCTTGGTAGTTCTCATCGTGGGACACCAGTGCCCCGTCTGCCCGGTAATAGCCGTCCTGCCAGGCTCCGTCCAGCAGCACGTTCACATCCTCGTCGAACAGGAGAGGAGGCGTGTCAGAGAGGAGCACCGAAATGGTGGAGGCGCCATCGGTCAGGTCAAACCGGAGCGGATCGCTGCCTTCCCGCAGCGACCCTTCAACCACGACCCCCGCCAACCGGAAGCGGCGGCCGTCGGGGAAATCGGTGCGTTGGGTGACGGCCTCGTGAGGGGTGAGGTAATAAACCAGTTCGTTCCCTATGTTCTGAACCAAGAAGAAGCCGGCTATCAGGATGGCCACCCCCGTGGAGATCAGAAACGGCCAGCGGCGTGTGTTCATCAGTCCCGGCGACCAGTCGCCCTCCGCCATCGGACGACCAAGCGAATCACGTAGCCCGCCAGGATGGCGCCGGTGGCCAGATACGCTGCCCATACCCAACCTATGTTCACGCTTCCACCTCACCCAACTGGGGGACGGTGACGCGACTCTGCACCGAAATCTCCGACTCGCAAACGGCTTCCTCGAGTCGGGCCAACTCGGTTCTGAAGCTCATCAAGGTCAAGTAAAGCAAAGTGAAAGCCCCCAGGTTCACCAGCAATGCCGTGACCATCGCACCGTCCATTTGAATACCGTCGGGGCGGATGGTGAGACCCTGATGGAGGGTGCGCCACAGCTTCACCGAGAAGTACACCAACGGCACCTGCACCACCGCCACCGCTCCCAACACCGACGATCGGCGGGCCTGCCGGTAGGGGTCGGAGGTGGTGCGACGCAGGGCCAGGTAGCCAAGGTATACGAAGAACATCAGGGCGGTGGTGGCCAATCGGGCGTCACCCCAATCCCAGTAGGTGCCCCAAACCGGCTTTCCCCAGATCATCCCGGTGGCCAGAGCCACGGCGGTGAAGAGCACGCCAGTCTCCGCAGACGCCTCGGCGGTTCGGTCCCAGCCCATCCGGTGGGTGAACAGCCATCCTATGCTTCCTGCCGCCGTGACTCCGAAGGCCAAAAAAGCCAGCCAGGCCGAAGGAACATGGATGTAGAGGATCCGAACGAAGTCACCCTGCAGGGCATCGGGGGGTGAGGTGAATGCGGCGGCCAAGCCTGCTGCCAACGCCAAGACGGTCAGGGTGGCGAGAACCTTCTTTTTCACAGAGCGATTTCCTCCAAGGCCCGGGCCGACATGACTCCCGCGGCGGCCAACCCCAGGTCAGCTATAACCAGCACCAGTACCCAGAGGATGATACCGCCCCCGGCGATCAAGCTTTCCAGCGCTTGGGAGGCGCTCATCAGAAGAGGAGCGGCCAAAGGCGCCATCAGCAGGGGGGCCAGGCTGGTGCGGGCCCTGAGACCCACCGTCACATCTGCGGCCAGGGTGCCCAGCATCGACATCCCGATGGCACCCAGAATGATCACGGGAATCATCAACCAAATCCCCGACGGGGGCCGGTAGTCGTAAAGCACGATGACCGGGATCACCAGCATCCCCGATATCGGGAACAGGATCAGAGTTGAGGCTGCCGATCGGCCAACGAAGCGGGCAGCCGGATCGAGGCCCGTCAGCGCCAGGACGCGCCTGTGGTCCGCGGTCTCCGACGCGGTCTGCCGGAATACGATCATCATTCCGAACAACAGGAAGATCAGCCAGTAGACGGGAGCAGCTAGGTCCCTGAGGAGACCTGGGGAGGCGTCGGTCGCCAGGGGCACCACCCAGGTGGCCACCACCGCGAACGGAAACACCACCGACAGGGCTTCTCCGCTTCGAATCTCAACCCGGAGATCACGCTGGGCAATGATCGACGCGGACCTCCAGAAGCCGGCCTTCAACCGATCCTCCCTTCCCTGATCTCCACCACCCGGTCTGCCCAGCCCGACAGTCGGGCGGCGTCGTGGGAGACGCACAGCACCCCGCCGCCCCGGCGGGTGGTGGTCCGGATCAGATGGCTGATGATCGAAGCGGCGTCCCGGTCCAAACCGGCGTCGGGTTCGTCGAGCAGAAGCAGACGGGGTTCGCCTATCAACAACCGCGCCAGGTCGGCTCTTCGCTTCATGCCGTTGGAACACCTCTCGGTGCGGATGTTGACAGCGCCTCCCAGTCCGACCTTCTCAAGAGCGAGTTGGCCTTCCTTGGCGGGGTGGCCGCAGAGGCGGGCGAGCATTTTCAGGTTTTCGCCAAGAGTCAAGTCGGGATAAAGGGCAGGCACATGCCCCGACCAACCGATGAGAGCGCGGACCGCCGGGGCTTGCGGCGTGCCCAGAGGTGTCCCCAGTACGTTTCCTGTGCCAGCAGTGGGCGGGATGAAGGTGGCTACGGTGGCCAGCAGCGTCGATTTGCCGGCGCCGTTCGGCCCGGCGACCCCGAGTGACTCGCCAGGAAGGAGGCTGAGCCGGCACCCTGAAAGCACCCCAACGCCGCCCAATGAAACGGAGACGTCAACCAGGTCCACCAGCGGGGAGATCGGCAAGGGAGGTTGGTCTCTTGGGGTAGGGCTCACTTGCCCTGAGTGTATGAGGTTTGGCCGGGGTGGCGCTCCGACGCCGGATGGGGACACCACGGCGTTTTCCTTGACAGGTGGCGGGATGGTTTGTAGATTTCGCATTATTCAGGGGAGGACCCTGAATGATGTGAGCGACACGCGTATGGTGGCTCGCCATCACGACCAAGACAGAGGCGGTGTAGCGGTGAGAAACGGCAAGATCGGCTTCGGCCTGGTAGGGACTGGGATGTCGGGTGGGTTCATGGCCAAGGAGATGCAATTCGTCAACGGCGGTGAACTCGTTGCGGTGTGCAGTCGCAACGAGGCAAACGTCAGCAGGTTCGCTAAGACTCACGGTGCGAGACTCTGGTTCACTGACTATCGCCGCCTGGTGGAGCACCAGGACGTGGATGTCGTCATCGTTTCCCTCCCCACCGGCCTGCACGCCGATGTCATGATCGCCGCCTCCAACGCCGGGAAGCATGCCTTGGTTGAGAAGCCCCTCGAAATCAATCTGGAGAGGGCCGATGAGATGATCACGACGTCCCGGGCGAACGACACCAAGCTGGGGGTGATCTTTCAGATGCGCTTTGGAGTGGTGGCCCGTACCCTCAAGGAGGCAGTGGACTCAGGTCGCCTCGGACGGATCTTCCTGAGCGACGCAATCGACAAATCCAGCCGTACGGCAGCCTATTACAACTCGGCCGCTTGGCGGGGAACGAAGGTGCTGGAGGGCGGCGGTTGCATGATGACCCAGTCCATCCACATCATCGATCTGCTGCAGTACCTGATGGGACCGGTGCGGTCTGTGATGGGCCGGGTGGCCACCCACGTTCACGACATCGAGGTCGAGGACACCGCAACCGCGGTTGTCAACTTCGAGAGCGGCGCCACCGGGATCATCGAGAGCACTTCATCGGTACGCACCGCCCTCAAGTCCCGGATCGAGTTGCATGGCGAGACCGGCACCGTGGTTGCCAACGCGCAGTACGACAGGTTTCTCCTTTGGGATGTTGAAGGAGATGAGGGCCGCGTGGAGGTGGAGCAGGACTTCGAGTTCACGGACATCGATGACCCTTGGGCCTATCCCCAGACTCGCCACCGGATTCAACTCCAGGACATGGTGGATGCCATCCGCGAAGACCGAGATCCGGCTCTAACCGGAGAGGATGCCCGGGTGTCGTTGGCGATCATCATGGCCATATACGATTCCTCCCGGGAAGGCAGGGAGGTCTTCATGGACTCCTACCGACCGGCGACCCCTGTCGAAGGAAAGAATCGCGGCAACCAGAAACGGATGCGGGGCTCCGGGGGTGAGAGCCATATCCGGGGTTTCATATAGTTCCACTTAGTCCCAGAAAATCCCTGTTTCCCCAGGTCAAACCCATATTGTCACCGCTTTCTGGTTTCTGGCGCAGTGGGGAGAGGTAGACCTGTTTGCCCAGGTTTGGGAGATTCCAGGGTCGCGGACAAAGACCGGAAAGCCCCATCGGGGGGCCTTTGAGCGGGCCGGCCCTAGCAGTACTTGCCGAAGCCGCCGGACTCACCCGTGGTGTCGGGCTGATCTTCCCCAGCGTGACTGGAAGGCCACTGTCCGATTCCACACTCAGCAAGCTATTCCGTGAAAACGCCATCGGGTGTGTGCCTCACGGGCTGCGTTCCAGTTTTCGGGATTGGTGCGCCGAGACTGGCGTCTCGCGAGAACTGGCCGAACGGGCGCTTGGTCACACAGTGAAGAATCCGGTCGAAGCGGCCTATTCGAGAACCGATCTGCTGGAGGCTCGCCGACCACTCATGAAGGCGTGGTCTGACTACCTCACCTAAAGCCTTGACTGTGCCGCCTGCGAGATGGAACCCAACCTAATAGGTGTCGATTGCTCGTGGAGGATTGGTTGAAACCTCAAAGCAAGATGCCATGAGTGCCGATGTTTTCCCACACCACATGCCTCTTCCCGGGGATCACGTCCTCATCGAACCTGAAGAGCGCCCTACCATCTGGTGCCCATGTCATCTCGTAGGAATCCACTTTTCCCTGCACTCGCTTGACTCGAAGTCCCGGGCGGAACCATGTTCATCAGCCCATCTTCTATAGCCACGAGATCAGCAAGAAGATGTCCTAGGGCTTCGCGAAAACGGTTTTGTCGCTCTGGTGACAGCTTGTGGTACTCACGCAAGAACAGAAAAGTCTCTCCGTGAGTGGGCACCTGTCAGGAAAGGTCGGCTCTGAGTGCGTCCAGTTCGCGTTGAACTATATCGGGAGGAACGGCATCCGGTTCATGAGAGCGGGAGGCGAGACAATCTAGGAAATCCTCTCCTGTTGCATGGAAGTGAGCCTGTTCACGTAGACGATCCGCCGTAGTTCTAGCGGATTTCGGGTATTGGTCCACACCTTCTTGTTGTGTATGAGCCATGTTCACCTCAGTGCCTGCCTTGGAGCCTAGCGACCCTTCGCCTCAAGTATCAACCCAGATCGCTGCCTTCTACCTCAAGTTCTTACTTGACTTCGTAGATCAAGAATCTAGGCAAGACCTCAGACGCGACATGCGCCGTGGATGGCTCTCATAGACGACTAAATACTGCCAAGGCATGGTGATCGTCAAAGGGCTCCTTCTAGGGGAGCAACCCGACGTCTTTCTGCGTCGGTTCAGCAGGTGACGGGTACGCTGCCGAGCGATGCTTCCGGTGGTGCGACGCCGGCTAGCCGAGTGAACGCTGCTTCGTTGGCATCGGCGAGGATGAGACCAGGCAATGAGCACTTGAGCGGCCGTGATAGGGCCTACACCGGGCTGGTCCAAGAGGTGGGGAGCGACAGATACGACCAGTTCGACGATTGATGCTTTGAGGCCCCCGATCTCGGTGGTGAGCGCCCGGACGCGCCTGTCCAGGCTACGGAGCACTTGTTTGGTGGCAGTGAGTCTCACTGATGGGTCCGTAGCGAAGACCGAAGGCCGAGCATTTGGCTACGGATTCCCAAATTGCCCCGAGAATTCCGAAGAACCACAAAGGGTCGTGCCAGCCTCGACTTTGGCTAATCCGACAACCACTCCGTCCCAGGCTTTCTTGCGTTGGTTCCTATAGGCTTGTGGAAATGGGTGTTTCTGAGTTGTGAGCATCCCGCGCATACCAGGTCCCTGGTCGGCTAACCGGCCGGAGTCCCTTGCTGATTTGTGGGGGGCTCCCGAAGGGATTTATCCGCTGGAGTTGTGGCCGCGGCAGGTGCTCCGCGATGTTGTTTCCCAGCCGACCGAGTGGATTACTGTCGTAGAGAGTTATTTTGATGAGGAGCAGCATGGTGGTCGTGGTGCTGTTCTTGTCAGGCCCGAGGATGTCGAGTTGGTGCTGTCGTGCTGGTCGTGGGTGGGGAAGGGGCTAGGAGGTTTTGGTCTGTGGAGCGACGGCCGTGTTGAGACTGGGCTGGCGGTTGAGGAACGGGGAGTTCGTTTGGAGTTTCTGGGCCAGGTACGAGATCAGCATGATGTGAGAAGCCGTGTTGTTGAGGTGGCTCTACCTTTTCTCTGGTACTGGGACGCGATCCGAAAGGAGGATGGCTGGTATTACTTGAATAGCGCCGGGAGAGACCAACAGTTGGTTAGGTACCAGATTCTTGATGACCACTACAAGGTTGAGATAAGGGCTTTGGAACTTCGGCAATACGTGTTGGAAATCGGGCGCGTTCTGATCGCACAGGTTGATCATGTCACAAAAATCGGGGTACAAGAATTGCAAGAGCTCGATGACAGCTTCACCGAGGATTGGGCTAACTTCTCCTGGCACTGCTGGGGCGGCAATGTAGTCGATCCTCAGTGCTGGTCCCGAATGGTGGGCCAGTACGCTATCCGGGAATCGGAGAGCCCTCGTCTACCTTGGTGGAAGGAATCTAAGCGGGGATTGCTCTACCCAGAATTTCAATACGACATAGATCATGGGAGTGGGCGGCCCCTAATGCATACATGTGATCCTGACCAACTTGGGACCTATTTTGATGGGGACGGATCCCGGCTGCATTACCTGACACCGGTGTACTTCACGCCTGATGTGTTGGATCGGTACATCAGAGAACCGAGCCGATATCGTGTTAGGGCCACCCGTTTATCGTGTCTCGATATGTGGAGTGTCGCTATTAGCCGCAACACCGTTGGTCTGGTGGAGGTGTATCTGGGTGACATCGGTCGCGATCTGCCAGCCGATGAATGGTCCCACTGGAGAACTCACAATGTGCCACCGGAAGGCGCCATGGCAGAAGATCGGGTTCGAAGGGACTTTCTCAACCAATGGACATCAACTTATGATCCTGTCAGCATGCTCCGAACTCTAAGAGATGACGTCAATGACATAGCGGGAGTTGTCTTTGGCGGACCCATCTGGCGTTCGCTGACCGAGCCCGATAAAACTGAGTGGGAAGGTCTTCACCCACCGGTGTCAACGGAGCCGCGAAGTCTTCACGCCCCCGTCTTGACTCTTACGAAGGCAATGGTCGACGCCATCGACAAAGTGATGTTACGTGCGTTTCTAAAAGAGCAAGACAGATCCAGACCTTCCCTCGCTCTCTTAGAGGATGCGATCGAGGCGCTGAACGGAGACAGAACAATGGTGGAGCCATTGAGGGCTTTGCAAGGCCTTCGGTCAGGGGGTGGCATAGCCCACATGGTGGGAAAGGGACGTAAGAAAGCGCTTCTTCGCATGGGGATAAGGGGCCTAAACCCTCAAGAGGGGTTCGAGACGATAGCCGCACGGATCGTGGAAACACTCCTCAAGCTAGGCAAGCTGCTCAAGAAACATCACCACAATTCCAGAGAAACCCACATTGAATCGTAGTTTTCGCGCCATCCCCAGTGGGTCGCCAGGCCCATCTCCTCACGAGTACATGAACCGCCCCGTAGCTTTTTCGGGCGGGGTGGGAGTTGATCCGTGCCTACCCAAGCCACCCCCAGCGGAAAGGGGTGGTGGAAAGACCATCCACCACATCTCAACTTTGGTGGCGCACCCGGTGGTGAACAGTTTGGCCAGGGGGTAAGCAGCTTGGAGAAGTTCTGCCTGAGGGCAGGTGACGGCCCGCCGCGGTGATAGCATCGGTAGACGAGTTCATTAGTTGGACAACGACAGACCCAGGCCAAAAGGTGTTCTTGACATCGGAGGAGGGACGGGTGTGTGGAATGCGTGAATGTCGGATCGGACATGGGATGGGTGAAGAGCCAGCAAAGGGATTTGCTCGGTGTGGATCACATGTCGTGCCAGGTAGCCGTAGCTGCCATGGCCCAGATCAGTTCAAGACAGGCGTCTTGACGTGGCAACAACTCAACCACACGTTTGCACTAAATCAGTGCCCACACCAGATTTTGGGTGGGCAGCCACCAACAATCCGGGACGGCGCGTTCTGGTTTGACATCGGTTCGATTGTTTTCTACCTACGCGTTCGTTGCATATTCACACGAGTTCGCACGAGAAGCGCCGTCAGCGAACGGCTTGCGAACGGTTGCGATGTCGAGTGGGTGTTTCCCCAGGTCAGACCCTAAACGAACGGTTTGGCTGTGTGTTGTTGCATGGTGGAGAGCATAAAAAGCAGCACATCTCGTTCTGAGCGTCCGCAGGGGTGGTCCGTTCCTGTCCACCGTGAACCCGATCCGCCCGTCGGTGGGTTGCTTCAGGTGTTGCGGATGCCGGCTGTCGTGGCTGCTACTGGTTTGTCTCGTACGACTTTGTGGCGTCTTCGCCAGACCGGCGAGTTCCCTGCTCCTGTCCGTTTGGGTGGTGATGGCTCGCGGGCTGTTGGATGGCTCAGAAGCGACATCGAAGCATGGATCCGCAGCCGGCCAGCAGCCTAAACCAAGAGAGCCGATTAGCACTCGCCCTTCGGGGCATCCAATGGACTAAACCACCGGCGTCTGTTTGATCCAGAAGGGAGTGAAAACAGCAAGTGCCGAGACCAAAGCAGGGGCAGCAACTACAAGATGTGCGGATGGTTTTCAACCCGTCCTATGCGGCTGGTCTCACGGCATTAGCAGAGAAGTGGGAGATCTCTCCGGTGGCGGTTGCACGGCGGCTCGTTCGTGAGGCCACCAGAAAACACGGTGTTCTCGACCGTCCCCAGCGGCTTTCCCAAAACCAGGACAGTGAACCGGGTATGGTTCACCTAACCCTCCGGATCACTCCCATGCAAGCCTCCTTTCTGGAGTCCACCGCAAATGGGAATCGTTTGAGCCGCTCCGAAGCCATACGAGGGGTTCTGACCTATGACACCCGCCAACCCATCACTCACCAACACCTGGGTCGAGCACCGGCAGAAAAGAGAACGGTGCGCTGGCCGGTGCGCATCACCGAACGCCACAACGCTCACATCCGAAAGATCGCGCAACTGCTCAAGTGTTCCGAAACCGACGCTGCCGCGGCGCTTCTCACCTCGATGGTGGCCCGTCGACACTTCCTGCAACATCTGAAAAACGACATCCTCTGAACACCGCCCAAGGGGCACCCACCCGTCCTACTGAGAACGCGAGGGTGGTACTGAGAGCGCGATGATGGGTGCCAACCTCTGTGGAGCCGCACTGCAGCGTGTTCGAGTTTGGCGACCTGTTCAGCGAGGCGATGTTGGGCTGTCGGTTCCGGGAGTTGGCGTCTAGGGAGAGGTCGGCTCTCGTACCCGGGCTCGAGCATAAGATAGACATAACAGTTCTTCAGTCGGGATGCCAACCGCATTGACGTCGGCGCTGTCATATAGATTCAGGCGCTGGGGTCATGCAAGAGCGTAGTTCGTGAGATCCCCGCGACCCGGAGCTCCGATTACGGAGTACCTGACCCCAGAATTGCTCTTCCGCGTAGTTGTCGTCGGGCGGGTCGGAGTCAGCGGGGCGGCGTGAGCTTCAGGCTTTGAGGCAGGTATCTGTCATGGCATCACCAGGCCAACGGTTTAGTCTCCTTGGATGTGACCAAACCCACGACTATCGCCGGTCTTGAACTGCCGATCACCCCCGATACCGTCATCCCCCTCTCAGCGCCGCTTTCCCCCAGACAACCGCGCAGGGTCTGCGACCTCCCGGCCATCATGGGAGAGGAGGGAGACTGGTTCAATGCATACCGGCACGCGCTCATCCAGTTCGTAGCCGACTGGAACCGCTCTGACGACCCGGCATCCTTGATCGCCGAACCCCCAACCTATGAGGGCACGGGTTGGCGCATCCTGCCCACCATCGCCTCTCTGGTGCATGCCCTGGCTGCTAGGAAAACCCTGCCTATGCCGGCATGGGTGTGGGAAAACAAAGCCTCCCAGGATTGGGTGGTGTTCGGTGACCCTCCCAGCTCCTACTTCTGGCAGCGGGCCCTCAGAAAGGCACCCGCTACCTGTGTTCATCATCGGATCTATTTCCACCCTCGGCTGCTGGACAAAGGCACCCCCGACTGGTGGCTCCCCTGGGACTAGATGAAGGCTAGGTCGTGGTCAATCCTGGCGGGTAGAGCCGGTATGGAGCGGTGGTCTGAGCATGCCCTTTGAAGTATTTGGCCTGTTCTCCCGATGTTCTGACATGCATGGGACCCATTCCCGTTTGGAGGATGCCGCTGCCTGTTTCGCCCATTTGACTCGTCACCACGGCGGTGACATACCAGTACATCCGATCTCCCAAAAACACATCCACGAGATAGCCGCCATCGATAGGAACAAAAACCAGAGGGATTTCTCAAAGTCGGAAAAGGCAAAGGCCCATTCGCTGAACCTGGACCCCAGGTCGGTCGCGACCAAGGTCCCAGGGATCACGACATTCTCACACCTCGCGAAAATGTACTACGAGGCGTCAAAGCTGATACCGGTGGCAAACATCAACCTAGAAGGGATGTTCGACTACCACGGCGAGCCCCGTCACTTCTGGAACACCGACGCAGGCAAGGGCCAAGCGTTAGCCTATGCGCAACAGGCTGCTTTCACTTTGGAGTTAGCGCTCAAGGCATACCTGGAGGTCCTTGGCAAGTTAGCGTCAACCGACCGCGGAGACACCCGAAAGTGGCAGACGCACGACCTTACCGGCCTGTTCAATCTCCTCACGGACGATGAGAAAAACCAACTTGAGGAGTGGTGGAGCCATTGGGATACCAAGAGCGTTCAGTTCAGGAGCAGCTTTCGCGAATTCCTCTCAGCCAAGAACAATCTCTACAAGAAGTGGCGATACATCACCGACCTCAAATCGCCAAGCCTCTCGATAGATATACCGATCCTGTTGAGCGCCTCCGAGTTCCTCATGTCTGCTTCGGACCGGATGTTCAGAAAGAACTCACCAATGAAGGTCAACATCACGACGACAACACACCCAAGCACAGAGAATGCCGACGGCAGGCCTGCGGTTCGTACCGTGACGACCCCGGTAAAGGGGTTCTTCGGAAATCTCGGGGGAGTCGGGAATCCATCGAATGTGAGGGAGGGTCCTCCATAATCGGGTGCTGAAACATTCGCATCCGAAAAGGAGGACCCTGTGGAGACTGATGGTAGGCGTATGTG
>MPNA01000051.1 GCA_002238785.1 bacterium OM1 bin76
GACAGACCACTGGAACCAAGACCCCAAACCCTTCATCTGGCACAAAACCGCCCAAGAAATCATCAAAAAAGTCCAACGAGGACGCGCAACCCTCCACCACCCAACCAAAACCGCGACATACCACTAGCGAAGGGGCTTGACGCGAACGAATTCCAAGTGTGGAGCCCCTATACCCCACCTAAACCAAGACGCAGGCCCACTGCGACGGCCCAGCACGGCAGAAAAACGGTGTTTAGCAATGAGTTGTCACAGCCACAGGGGATAATTAGCGGTATGAATACCAGACCCTCCCATTCGCCTGATGCGAAGCGCTCGGCCTGGAAGCTAGAGCAACCCGGGAGATCGCTAAGGCCTGCCATATCTTTCGGTAACGACTATCGGCAAAGGAGCAGGCTCTATGACTGAACCCAAAACGGCAATGCCCCCAGAAGACAGCCATCGTAGCTTGGGGCAAGGGGGCGGTGCCGAACGAAAAGGCAGCGTTACAACACCTTCCGATTCGGAAGGTGAAGGTGTTGCTCCGCACGGAGAAGGCACATCGGCTTCCCAACGTGAGGGATTTGGCTGGGATGGGCTGACGAACTCAGTGCCGATGCTGTTGCTCGGGAAGACGGGGTTGGCCACTGTTCTGGCAGGATTTCTCGTTGGGTACATCAGCGATCCAGATGTCCTGCGCAACACGTTGTATCTATCGCTGACTCCGATGGCAGTGCTGGTGGGTTTCGGGCTCAAACACTTTTACGATGTGGTCAAAGCCTTGATTGGTGGGATCTCTCTCAAGGCGGAGGAACGCCCTGCAACTCTTTTGGTTCTGTTTTTGTTCGTAGGCACCATCGGAGCGGTGTTTGGTGTGCTGGCCTATAGCCTGATCCCCGAGCTCAACGTTGCCGTCCTGTCGATGCTCGGCGGAGAGCTGATTGGACGATTTTTGGGTGGTGCTGCTCTGATGTGGGTCGTGCTGGCCTTCACTTTGCTTGTCCGATTCCCCTTTATAGCACTGGTCGGCCATCAACTGGTTGAGGCAATGGATGCATGGAAGGAGTCTGCCCACTGGGAAACAATCAGGAAAGCCCGCCGGAAAGACAATCGGGTGGTGGCCCTCTTGGTTGCGGCAGACCTCGCTACCATGCTGATCAGGGGACAGGAGCCGATACCGGGATCCTGGTTGATAGAAGTTGCTTTGGTGGCCTTCTTGTACGAGGCTGTCTGTGCTTTGGGGTTCGGTGGGACGACATATGGCAAGTGGCGGGTCGGTCTGCGGTTGGCGGCTGAGGACGGTTCCCGCTTATCCCGGTGGAGGGCCTTCAAACGAAGTTTCGTGTTGTATGTTCCGCTCTTCGTGGTTGGGATGTTAGGTCTGGAGGCCTTGCTCGGAGCGCACGTAGCGGTGTTCTTCTTTCCGGTGTTGATCCTCTATGGACTCGGATATCTCCATCCTGACCAACGTGGGTTCGCTGACCTGAAAACAGGCACCCAAGTCGTGACCAAGGCATCCTGATGTGCAAATCCCTTGCTGCGAGGCGGCGGAACCTCATGGCGGCGTGTCAGTGACCTTCCCCCGAACCCGGCACTCCCGTCGGTGGCCGGATCTGTCACCAACCAGTCCAGCACACTCAATGCCTACGGGCGGTTCACCCAGAGAACCGATTCCGATGCCGTGCCTGGGCGAACACCGGGCACAGAGAAAAGTAATGTGTCGCAACCGGATGTGATCGCGTTCCGGCGGGCGAGCGCTATTTTCGGTATTAGTAAGGGCTTGTTTCACCAGGCGGCTCTTCATAACATCCCTTGCTTGTGAGTGCAGTGACATCTGTGAAAAGCGCCGGCGGGGGCGGCTTCCTTTTTGAAGACTTGGTAGGTGCATATGTGGCTGCTGCCATGCTTTCGCAGAATCCTGTGATTGGGGGCTTGGATCCGCCGGTGAGGATCTGCTTTCAAGTCGGGATTCTTGGCTGGGTGCTGGACGACATGCTTGTCTCTTTTCCTGGCAAGGGCAAGGCAACTCGCAGGTGGGCGGTTTCGATCAGGGATCGTCAAGCCGAATTCAAAGGTGGGCCTTCGGGAGAGTTTGTTAAGAAAGCTTGGAGGGAGGTGCTTGGATGCACATCCAGCGGTTTCAATCCAGGTCGGGATTACGTAGGGGTGGTGATTCCCCCACTACATCGCGACACGAAATCGGATTTGGAGGAACTGCTGAAATTGGCCGAGGAGCAGAATGCTGAGAAACCTGAATCTCGGATTGACCATGGGGAGCCCGTCAGTGGCAGCAAGCGAAGACTGTGGGAGCGTTTTCGCAAACCGGGCAACTCGCATCAGTTGCCTGCTTCGCCCGACTATCTTCTTCAGCGGTTCAAATACCTTGATCTTGACTTAAACCAGGTCAATTCCCTAGATAGGGACAAGGCGGTGGGGTTCTGTCAGGAAGCACTCGCGTCGGATGGTGGGGGCGAACACTTGTGGGATTCGCTGTTGGCTGAGACCGCCCGAGTACGCACAAGGGGTGGGTATTTGGACAGGGCCAAGCTGATTGAACGATTGGAGGACAGAAAGGACAAATTCGATTTTCGAGACGATAAGCGCACTGATCCTGTTTACATCGAACAAATGCGGAGGTCATCAAGAGCCCGCATGATCGAGAGGTGGTGTGCAGTCGGTCTTCCGGAAGAAGCGGCTGAGCAAATGGCGGAGAACCCTTCGGTCGGAAGACTCGGGGGAGAGGTTCCAGATGAAGGGGTCGTGGTGCTGACCGGCGACTTCGGTTCCGGTAAGTCCCTTGCTGCTGAGCGGGTTCACCTTGAGGATGTGACAGCATACGCTGTTAACAACGATGAGGCTATCCCGGTCTTTCTGCGAGCCAGACGAGCAATGGAGGGATTGGAGGAGTCATTGCGCAGGGCACTGCCGTCCCGCTCCGACGTATTTGGTCGCTCTTTCCGGTTGATACTTGACGGCCTTGACGAGGTCGGCGGTTCCCTGAGGGCAGAGTTGCTGGAGGAAGCCCGAGTCTTAGCCCGATCCAGACCGGGCACCCGGGTTCTAATCACTGCCCGCCCCGGCCTGAGGTTACGGAAAGATGAGAGACTCCCAATGGCCGAGTTGAGCGACGAAGCCCTAGCAGACCTGTCGGAACGCTTGGGTCATGATCGGCATGCCCTGTCGAGAGTGCCCGATCCGGTGAAAGATGCCATTCGCTACCCACTCTTCGCAATCATTGCCCTTCGCCTTCTCGCTAAGGGTGCTGGATTGCCGTCCAGCCGGGCTCTCTTTCTGGACAGGTTCGTCAAAGATGCGCTACAGCCCAGGAAAGACGACATCATGTCCTCCCTGGACACTCTTGCCAAAGTGGCCGCTCTTAGCATGCCACGCTCTGGAGTGTTGCGAGAACACGACCTTGAGCCAGATGCTGTAGAGGGACTTCTTGCAACCCGGATGATTGTTCGAGATGGCAATGTGTTTCGTTTCGCGCTACCTGTGTTTGAACAGTATTTCGGTGCCTATGCGCTGCTTCGGGAACACATTCCAGTTGCTGAGGTCCTTCGGGATTTGCGAGCGTTCGAATCCTGGCGGTATGCCTTCGTGATCGCCGTAGGTATCGGCTCTTGGGAGAAGATTTCCGACCTAGTCGAGGCCCTAGGGCATCGTTGGCCTGGAGCGGCCTGCTGGGTCATCAACCAGGCGGTATCCAAACGAACCCGTTTGATGAATTTCGAAGATGGCCGTCCTTCAAGTTTTCTTACGACCAATCCACCCCCACCGCCCCGTTTTCCCACGAGAAGGTACGAGGAATGGCTTCCTGATTCCCTTGAATGCGCAAGGAGATTGCGAAGGGCGTTCAGCGCGATGACTGGGTGGTTAGAGAAGATCGCCCCATTTGCTGGCCTGGTTGACAACACAGGCCGACTTCCCGCTATTGGGGTTTGGAGTCGTGGCGGGGTGGTGTCGGCCGGGTATGGCTTCGGAGAGGCCCTTCCATCCAGTGGGGCTTTTGCGTTAGATCACCCGGGAGATGTGGATGTCACTCCCAACTCCTTTGCCATTCTGACTGAGGGACCTCCACCACTAGACGAAAACGGATGGCCTTGGCGTTGGGTCTTACGATGGGTGGCGTGCGCGATTGAATCGATTCTCAAGGACAAACGGCTTCCACTACCACCAGACGGGCCTTTGCGCGCTGAGTACGACTGGGATATTGCTCGTGCCCTCGTCGGCGACCTCGGGAGGGGCTACTCAGTTGATGCTCAACATGTGATCGAAAAAGGGCAGCGCATGCTGTCTTACGGTGACCATGATCCGCTGTCGAGTTTTTCGTTCGGTGGGAAGACTCTCGAATATCAAGAGTTGTTCAGGTTCGTATCGGAAGCGAAGAAACATGAGAACGATCCCTATGTTCAACCTTGGCCGTCACCAGACAACCCACCGGAGGAGTGGGGTAGTTCGGGACTCTACTCAAAAGAAGCGATGCGGGAACTCATCAAGAGCAGATACATGGCGGCACTCGCTGCGTATGACCATATTTCTCGAACGTGGTTCCCGAAGTGGGTGCCGACTATGGGATGGGGAGCCGCTATGCCAATTCGGTTAGACCTCATCTTGAGTCCACCAGGACCGATGCACCTCGTTGGCCGAGGCGGACCGTATGGGCTGGAATTGAAAGAAACCGTTGTTGAGACAGATGAGGGTCTCGGCGTAACAGTCGATCTTGCCAGCGATGAAAACAGTTCCACAACTTGGGAAGAACACTGGGAAAAACACGGGAAAGATTACACATCACGCATGAAGCAACTCCGTAGCCTCCATCCCCAAACCGCTGAGTGGGCTCGGCTCACCTTCCACTCCATACAACTTCTCCATCCCCCCAGCGGGACACCAGCAACCAACCTGGTCTATGAATGGATTTGGCGGGACCTTCACGAAATCGGGCTTCTGAGCAGCCGGCGTTCTTTCGACTAGTAGTAGCTAACGGGTGCTGCTTTGCTGGGTCGTTGACTAGAGATGGTGGTAACTCGTCTGAGTAATCCTGTTTTGGTTAACTGATGTCACAGAGGGGCGTTAGAATGACGCAGTCGTGGAGCGTTGTTTCGGGAGTGAGTCCCATCCGTGTCGGACTCCAGTGGCCGTTAGGACGGGCCGATGAACTGGTTGTTTTCCCATGTGCCCGGCATCGGACGCGGGATCAACGACGCTGGGGTGACCCACTTCGCTGCTTCTGGAGATACGGCATTGTTTCGAGAGTGGCATCCAGAATTCCCTGGATGCCACTACATCTTCCGACTCCAATGTTCATGTGCAAATAGCAGTTGTAGATCTACAGACCAACCGGATTGACGGGAAGGGACTGGCCAAAACATTAGAACGCTGTATCCAGTCAAAGTACAACGATGATGACGGGAGGGAACAGTTCCAACGGGCGTTGGAGTTGCTATCGCACGAGTCCATCCCGACCCTTGAGATAACGGACTCGGAAACCACCGGGGCTTCGGACGATGACTGTAGCCAGGTCACCCCATGGGAGGGTCTTACGACCACAGTGGGACATTCCGCTCACAAAGGCGGATCGACCCTTGGTTCTTTCGGGTTAGGGAAACACGCCGCTTTTGCGGTGACGCCTCTCAGAACCGTCTTGTATTCGACGTGCTATCAAACCGATCCAGCAAAACGCAGGTTTATCGGCCGGTCGATCCTGGTCACCCACTATGACGAAAAGGGAAGAAAGTTATCGCCCGACGGTTTCTTGGGCGATGGGGCCGATGCTCTGGTGGACAACGACATCCCCGCCCGGTTCCAGATGCCCGCTCGAGGGACGAAGGTTCTTATTCCTGGATGGGAGTCCAGCGGCAAGGCTGACGAGTGGAAAAGCCGCGCCCTGCGGGTGATCGCAGCCAATTTCTTCTGGGCCATTCTCAACAATCACCTTACGGTCGTGCTAGGAGACAATGACGCTTTGTTCTTGGAGCGAGACTCGCTGCTGCCAGGAGGGGAAGCAAGACGGATGCTCAGGGAGATGGGGAACAAGGGAAACCTCAGTAGGGACATCAACAAGACTCTCCGCTACATAGACATCTCGAACCAAAACCCCGCCGCTGAAAGGTACTTCCCATGCGTGGGGGATGTGGAATTGCGGATAGGTGTGGGAATCGAGGGAAGCGGACATCGAGATATTGCCTTGGTACGAGAACCGGGTTTGTTCATCACCGACGCCGCTAAACACCTGGGACGGGACCTTAACCCCACCATTCCTCGGTTTTGGAAGCCTTTCGCGGCCGTGGTGACAGTCAAACCCCGGAAAGGGGAGGATAGACAGAACGGAAAAAGCGGCGATTGGGTGTTGCGGGACTGCGAAACCCCAGCGCACAATGCCATAGACGTTGGCAGGATCCGCACGACAAGGAAAACCAAAACTCGGTCAGATGCCCGCAAGGCACTCCGACAAGTGCAGAGTTGGCTGAAGGAGGAGATAGAAAAGTATGCCAACCCTGGCCGGGACAGCGTTGATGATTGGGACGATCCCGGGTTGATTGAACTGGGCCTGTTTGTGGAAAGCGACCAGGATGGCGATGCCAGCGGAGGTCCGGGAGGTGACAAGAAGGGCAGGAGCATTCGCCTGGGCAACGTCCGGGTTACCAAACACATACCTCGTCAGACCACCAACCTGGGTTTTGATGTAACGCCCACCGAGACGAAAGTGGACGATCCCAGTGGTGAGGAGGAACCCGGTGATGTCTATGTTCCCGAGGGTGAACGCCGCCAGCTAGGGCCCGATGATCCCCCTGGACCCCCGAACCCGGACAAGCCCACTAACGCACCAACCACGACCAGGACCACCACCAAGAAGGTGGCGAGGCCTGACCTAAGACCGGTTTTCACATCCGCCTTCACAGGAGAGAACGGGCAAAGAGACACCCACGCTTTTAAAGTAGCGTTGGCCATTCCCAGTGGAATGAGAAACAAAGATCTACAGATACGGGTAACTGCTGTGCTCGAAGACACCCGCCAGACACCGATCAGGTTGATGTCCGTTAAGTCCAAAAACGTATCTCTCGAAATGGCGGACCAAACAAAGGGAACCTTCACTGTCCCAGCATCTCTCACGGCTGGGACATCAAGATTGAATCTGAAAATCCGAGCCAACGAACCCATTGAAGAAACGGCTTTCGACGTGACAGCCATTCCCCTAGACACATCCGAGAGTTCACAAACGTGAAGTACGCGTCAAACCGGAACTTCCTCCACCCCGTGCTGGGGCAACAAGAATTCCTGTGGCCCGCCAAATCTTTCGCCCCAACGATCAAGGTCTATTTGAAGCAATCTTTCGGCAAGAACGGCGGCCCCAAGTTAACGATCGAGACACGGTTCCGTTTGGACGTTGCCGCTATCGAACGGCTGATCGCCAAAGAACGAGCCGTGTGCGGAGTATGGGTCTACTGTGCAGCTACCTCGTACCGGCAATTCTTCAAAGCCGAGAACAATGGGAACCGGCACCAGGTTATAGCGGATGTCCCAATAGGCGAAATTCGGGGAAAGGTAGAAGCGCATCCGCAGGTTATGACAACCACTGAAGTGACGCTTGACACAGAAGAAGCTCACAGGGTGTTCGATCAAGAACCCTTGGTCCTTCCCCCCGGAACCCCCCTCGCCGTTCAACCGCCAACATCAATACCACTGCTCGATGGTGACCGAACAATCAAAGACATCTTCAGCTGGATGGAGGATCCCGACAGCGGAACCGCGTGGGAAGTGCGCCCAGATCCCGACAAAGCCACGATCGTACTCGCCGCCGACCGCCCGACCATAGAATTCTTCAAAGACCAACGAGAAACGGACAGCAAATGGGCCATGCAAACTCTGTACTTGGCTGCTCTCACCGAGGCGCTGAATGTGTACCTGAGACACGTAGAAGAGGATGAAACGTCCTATTCTGGAGGGTGGGTAGGAACCATCAAGCGCCGCCTAGCAGGACTCGATATTCAGGTCAGCAGCGACGACCAAGATCCCATGTTCAGGGCCGGACCCGATGGTCGTTCGTCAGCGTGGGTGGCTCAACGATTGCTCGGTGACCCACTTCAGGCACCACCCCCTGACGACGAGGAGGAGGAAAACCAATGACCGAAACGCTGCGGGCGCTCACCGATGTGGGATACCAACTGCTTAGAGAAATCGCCGCGGACAAACCGAGTCTCTTCCGGGAGGACGACAGTGCGCATCTCAAGGAAGAGATGAACAAACGACGGCAGCACCTTCCAGAAGCCGAAACGCCGTTGTTCACAGCAGGTCGACTCGCTCAGCCTCAACAATCACTACAAGTGTTAGTAGAAAACGCCACAAAAGGTCCGGGAAGAGACCATGAACACGCCGCTTATCTTTGGCATGCCCTACCCACCGTCACAGCAGCGGACATGTCCGACCCGAGAGTCCTAGCTTCCATAAACTGTTTCCAGGTACAAGGCCAATACGTTGAAACCAGATGGGGACTTAGCAATCTCAGCAGATCGGTCGATCCCAAAGACGCAGCCAAATTCGTGTCGAGTCACTGGCTCAGACACGACAAAGCGTCCAACACGGCTGCCCGTTTGTGGTGGTTGTACGAATTTTCCAGACGCACCGCTAAATACTCCGAGCACTCCACCGATTTTCTGTTGCGGGAATTGGCTGGGCACGTCAATTTTTACCACCGCATGCTCGCACATCCGTACCTAATGGCATCCGACCGTATACGTGCAACAGTCGTCGATGTCTCTCTGAGCAATGGCCTTCTTCGTCAAAACAAGACCGTTGCCACCAACGACATGCTGCGGGCATTGAACCGAAAAGCTGGCGCTATCAGCTTGGACGTTCTTTCGGGCGATGAACTACGGCAACGTGTCGAGGGGGTGATGCCCCCAAAAGCAGACGCCTCCCACCACCCCCCGCCCTGAGGGTATTGTCACTGGGAGGCGGAACACAATCCACGGTACTGGCGTTGCTAGCCGAACGAGGATACTTCAAACACCGACCCGACGTGGCCATCTTCGCGGATACAGGATGGGAACCCCAATCGGTGTACGAGAACGTGAATTGGCTCAAAACGGTTGTCTCATTCCCAATAGTGACGGCCGTGGCTCACCATCCCCGCATTCCTCGCTGACAAGAACGGCCAGGCAGCAGGGATGAACTGGCGCCAATGCACCACCGACTACAAAATAGCTCCCATCAAAGCAGAAGTCCGAGCCCGTCTCGGCTTGGCACCCAGAAGCCCCGTTCCGCCAGCCACGACCGTCGAAATGTGGCTCGGGATCAGCTTGGATGAACATGTAAGGATGCGAATAGCGCCAGATACCTGGATCATCAACCATTACCCCCTCGTCGACATGGAAATGACCCGCGACGACTGCATCGAATGGTTCGAAGAGAAATACCCCGACAGAAAACTACCCCGCTCGGCGTGTATAGCCTGTCCATACCGATCCCGCGGAGCTTGGATACGTTTCGCTGAAGAAGATCCCGAAGCCTTCGCTGATGCCGTCCAAACAGACCACGCCTTGCGTTCCCCAGGACACAACGCAACCCGCATGTTCCGCAAACAAGTGTTTCTGCACCCACAACGAATACCCCTAGACCAGGCAGTGGCTGTTGACATCTCCCAAAACACAACAACAGACGAGGATCACTGGGGAAACGAGTGCGCAGGCACCTGCGGAGTGTGATCCGGCATCGCACCCCAGCGACACCACTCGGGACTCGCCCGCCGGGGGCCACCGTGGGCATGCCCCTCCGATTTTGGATTGGCAGAGCATACTGAACCAGGGTTCTCAAATGTAGCTGTGTAGCAGGCCGCTATCCGGGCCAGATTGTCCATGCCATCGTAATACCAGCGCCTTTCGGGCCTCGTCAGAGCCTGATGGAGAAGCCCGTGGTTCCGGATCCCATGCCTACCGCCGTGGTTCTCTATCGCCTGGTCGTGGAAATACACCACATCATCGACGAAAACCCAGTTCGGTTCGCTACTGCCCCCCAAGGTTTTCTCCCCTTCCCGACTCTAAGCGTCGGCCAACATCTGGAGCAGTTCGCTGTCCTCTTCCAATATGCGGTGAATAGATTGGCGGCGCTCTTCCTCGGTGGGTGGGGCATCACGCAGGGGAATACCGTTGTCCACTCTGTGCAGGAATTCTTCCTCGGGTGTTCTGCCGTTCCGGCAGATGAGTTCGTCGCTCACATGGGCCTCGGTTTTGGTTTCCCAAAGTATAACGGTAGCCCCTCGGATCGCATCCGTTTCATAATCCCTGGTCGAGCACGAGGGAAGCCCTGACGATACAGCCCCCATGTGAAGGGGCATGGATGGCCCACTGGGATCTGTCCAAATGTGGAGTCCTCCCGTTTTGAACGTGGAGTCCTATGTGGAACCCCCGCTGCGTCCCAGGTGACGGGTGGCGGCCCACAAGGCCACCTGTTACCTGAGAGACAAGGTTCGACACCCCCGACTGCGAAGCCTGTTGCAGGGTAGCAGCAGCCCTAAAACTGGTGGGGTAGCTTCGGCAGCCGTGGAGAGGGGGGTTGGCTGGGTTATCCGGCGCTGGGGGTGTCAGGCTATTTCCGAGCGGCGTAATGACCTGGATAGCCGCTCCATTCCTCGACGATGCCATCCGGCGTAGCCCCGAGTTCGACCACCCTCCAATGTGGAACCCTCCGGGTTTGAATGTGGAGTCCTATGTGGAGCCCGTATACTCCGAGGGTATGACCTTGAAACGACAAGTTCAGGCTGTGACCGACGATGCGGTAGAGGACCTTTTTCGTGAAGTCGCTGAGAACGACAGGCAGGCGTATGGCCCACACTTTGACTATTACAGAGATATTGTAGCGCAAAACCCGCCCGACCCGAGGGTGTGCATACCCCATAAAGTGACGGGCGAATCAGTAGAAATCGATCTGTTCACAGCCACGCTTGATGACATCATGGAAAGATGCGGGTTTCCCGAAGACAAACGAGACTTCGTGTTGAGCCTGTACCGTGGTCATTTGTTGGACCGTATTCCTTACTGGCCGCCTGAGCAAGTACCCGACGATATTCCGATTCTGCAACCACGATAAGTGGAGTCGGTTATTCGAAGGGTCGTTATGATCCGACGATGGCATGCCTTGCTACTACTTTCGGGATCTGTACAAGCGACCACCCGATCCTATCCTGAATGTTGTTACCAAAAAGGGTGCGGTGTACTGGCCGGATCTTGATGATGTGCGGCTGGATTTTGATGACGCGGCTTACAGATGGGATGTCACGGAGGAAGCAATAGTTGCTTTGATAGCTGCGCCGTTGTCGGCATTTACCAACTTTGGGCCAAACATGTCACACCCCGCCGATTACCGTTACCGCACGCCCTCCACGATAGCGGCCATGCCGGTCGGTAGTGACACGAAACTGGAGATTGCTTTGAGGCAGGACCTGAGCGACCCGTGGATGAGCGTTTGTAATGCCCTTAGCCTCGAGGTACCCCGATGTTTGGTGTTCCACGCTATGTACAAACCTCTTCCGAAAAAGCTCCCCTAACCGCGGGGATGTTGGCCACCACCCGTGACCTCTCAGCATATTTTCTTCAATGATCCCATTCCGTTACGGTGATGGCACTGCTGGGGGTGGCGTAGTGAAGGAACGAGCCTGGCTGCGCTGCTGGATCGAAGGCGGTTTGATGTCGGATAGGTTTGGTGAAGAATGGGAGAGCGGTTCCCAAATGTGGAGCCCCCGCTGCGCCGCAGGTCAGGGGTGGTGGCCCACAGGCCACCTGGGCCTATGGTCCACTTATCAAAAATAAGTGGGCCAGTTAGGCCATTTTTGTTGCCGTTTCGCCCATTTTCGGGCATTTCTAGTGCCTGTTGGCGTGCCGTGAGAGGTTTTGGGTGTGTTGGGCGGCTCGGGTGGCTGGTTTGGGCCTTTTCGGGCGCGCTAAAGCCGACAGTAAGGGTTTACTGTCGGCGCTTGGGGTGCGTCGGTGGTTCTAGCCGGGCGGTGCCCTTGGGGGTGAGACTGTCGGCGCTGATGTTGCGGCGGGTCGGCTGGTGACTCTTGGGTCGGGCCGGAGCGGCGGGTGTGTCGGTTTGGGATTCTTCGATCTTGACGGTTTGTTTGACGTTGTGAGCAATGGCTAGGGCCAGCACGCCGATGGTGTGCGCGGCCAGGCCAAAGGACCGGCACCATCCGGCTTTGAGGCCGCCTTTGTCCTTGAGCATGGAAATGGTTTTCTCGCTGGGATTGCGACGGCCGTAGCTTCGTTTCCAAGCGCGAGTGCCGAACGGGATGTCCTGGTAGGAGTCGAGCAGGTCGACTGGGACGCTGACCATGCCATGACAGCATTGCTCGTCTTCGATGGGTAGGTGTGGAGCGGCTTCGGTCTGGTCTGTGGGAGCGACGCCGATGTTTTTGCCTAGACATCTGGCACGAGGAAGGCTCTGGTGGAGTTTACCCTAAGTCAACTGCGGCCCATTCCCGCACTTCTCGGAGTTCGGTAAAACCCGTACCTTGATCGAGGTTGTCAACATAAACGGCAAGCACCGCTCCCACATTCGTGGCCGAAGGTGAAAGCGTCGCTTGTATTCCTGCACGAAACGCGGCAGCGCCTATGGCCTGACATGGATCCCATTGTCCCGCGAGAATCTCAATGTCCACTCCCAACTCGCGCCGGGTGTTCGCATCAGTCAGATCCAAGACCCTGTCTAGCGTTATTTCAACAGAGTAGAGGATTTTCGGAGGAAACACACGGGCTGCGGTTTCGCCGATGCCGGTGCTCCATGGCGGGTTAGAGAAAGCCCACTGCCTGGCGTTAGAGAGTTGCTTGAGGTATTCGGCTTCGCTGCATTCCTCAATGTCGCAGAAGTACAATGTGGGGACATCGGGTAAGTTGAATCTTCCACCTTCTACCGTAGAACCGGTAGGATCCAGCACATCCCTATGGATGCTGCAGAACCGCCACACAGTACCCGCGTAGGGCGCGGCAAGGCCGATGTCCATGGGTAGCAGGAGTTGTTACGCGGGCAAGAAACCGCTTTCTATCTCAATGAGATCCCAAGCTGCCCTATAGTCGCGGTTTTTGAGGTGATCCATAATAGAAGCGGTGTTCGGAAGTTGTTGCCAGCTGGGTTGATACAACACCTGACGGGTGGTTGTACCGAACATAGACCGAAGGTCAGTCACGATAGCTTCTATGCTTTCGAGGTCATGCTGGGAAAGCCCTTGGGGTTGATCTTTGCTATGGTGATCGCCTTGAAACATGGCGACTACAAAGTCCTCGAAATCGGATTCGGCTCCAAGAACCACCGTAGGCATCTGCGACTCTGTTGACATAACGATGCCTATTGTACCAGCCTTGCCCCTCCTTGGAGGTGGCGAATGCCATACAGAGGGCATCTGCGACGATTTGTGCAGATCGGATGCTGCTCTGGACTCTGGGGCGGGTGGGCAAGTCGGTTTGGAACGCTTGGGAGCGAGCGCCAGTCCGAATATATCCTAGAATTGGTGGTGCATGCCGCCTCGCTGATGCTGAAGAGTCAAACACTGGCGGGTCGGATCCGAAGGCGACTTAGCCTCAATCCACCGATTTGACCGTCCGGGGGTGGGGTGATGTGGGCTTTTTGGTTCTTCGGGAGCGTGAGGGATGGTTTTGTGCCGGGTGTGTGAGGGTTTGCTGGGTGTCCGCTCGGTTTGGG
>MPNA01000015.1 GCA_002238785.1 bacterium OM1 bin76
AGCTCATCGGAGCGATCAACACCTGGACCGACCACTGGAACCAAGACCCCAAACCCTTCATCTGGCACAAAACCGCCCAACAGATCATCACCAAAGTACAACGAGGACGCGCCGCCCTCCACCACCCAACCAAAACCGCGACGCACCACTAGCTTGGATCTTCGTTTTAGCATCGGTGCTTGAAGTAGCATCATTTGCCGACCAAAATCAGGAAAGAGAGCAGTGTTCCTCTGAGCAGGGACACGGTGGCCACGACCAAGACAGAAAGATGTTGGCGATTCTGGTGACCGACCAAAGCTGTACCCGGTCGGCGCGTCGGCTCACTCCAGCGGAGATTTACGCGGTTCTGCCCAGAAGTTCGGAGCCAAACCGATCAACGAGGTCGTTTCGGCCGACGTGATGACGTGCGTCGCCGTGATCTAGCCTTCTCCTTACACGACAGCGAGAAGGGTATGGCAAAGACTCCCCCATCAAGGGCTAGAGCATCGCCCAGCGGTTGCTAGAGGCCAATCCAACCGACGATTCGATCACAGCGGTCCTGGACAGTCACATCGGCGAGCCAGGCTCTCCAAGCCTTCACCACGCCAGGGTAAACACCACTGTTGGCCGAATCCCAGCCGGTGGTGCCGAGGTAGGTCTCCTCGTCATTGCCCCTGTGTGTCCCGCGTTATAGTTGGATGACCAGACAGCCCCCGTAGTTAGGCCAAAGGGAATGGATGACGATACGGGCCGCGGTAGGCGGTTAACGAGGGTGTGGCGGATTCTCGCGGTCGGAGGGTTGTTGTTGTTGGTGGTGTGGACCACCAGGGACATCAGATGGGCTCAGGCGGGAGATGTTGGTGGAGACGGTGAGGAAGTGGTGCTGGTCCGGCGTCCAGCCGAGTTGGAGGCGGGTGACGAAGACGACACCCCAACTCCGACTGATAACGATGGGACCGACCGCGATGGTGTGGACACCCCCTACACCGATGAGGACGGGGTTGACACGCCGTATACGGACTACGACGGGTTCAACACACCACTAACCGACGGGGATGGGGTAGACACCCCCACACCCACCGACAACGACGGCACCGACAGCGACGGAATAGACACCCCCACACCCACCGACAACGACGGCACCGACAGCGACGGAATAGACACCCCCACACCCACCGACAACGACGGCACCGACAGCGACGGAATAGATACGCCGCCTGTCTCGGTGGACAGTGATGTTGACAGTGGTTCCGACGACTCCGACAGCGATTGACAGGGCCGGTCGCAGCAGCATCCTCCCAACGGAGAGTCCACTTTCCCGAAGACCGGGCCCTGGTTGACCTGCCGAAACTGTTCGACACCGATTGGGTCTGGAGGAGATATCGCCGACAATTCGGCACACAGGTGCCCACCCCCAAACAGCTTCGGTTGGGACTAGTTAGTCAAAGCATCGGGAAACGGGCGCTGGTGAGTTACACGGTTGAATGGTCACCGGACGACTACCTGCCCCCGGAGCATGTGACATTGAGGATTGAGCGAGACGGTCCGATCAAACTGTATAGGTATCCCGACGACCCCTACCTGCCTGGCCTACAGATGGCCGCGGATCCGGAATCGGCTCATCGACTGGTCAGCAGATATGTCCTGGCATTCCCCGGTCGGCGTTTGCGGGTGGAACGGATCAGGTACCGGCCCGGCAGTCGCGCCGTCCTGCGCCACCGGTTGGGAAGAGTGAAATTCTACGCGCGGGTGATGCGACCCACAGCAATCCCTGTCTATTTCAAGGCGGGGGAACTGGCCGATCAGTCGGGGTTCGTTCTGCCTCGGGTGACTGGCCATTGGGCAGAAGGGGCGACGATCTGGCTCTCAGAAATACCGGGCAGGAACATGAGAGGGCAAATCCGAAAGGGGTACACGCCCGATCCCACCCTCCTGTTGGAAGGACTGGAAGGCCTGTGGAAATCCCCACCGTCCCCAGGGGTTCGACCATTCAACCTCCCCGGCTTGTACCACCGGGCAAAGCGGTCCATCAGAAACGCACTCAAGGGCGAGCAACAAGCCCTTAAAGACCTCACACAGGCCACCAGACAACTAGATCCCTTCATCAAAGCGTGGCGGCCATCATCTGTCGCTCACAACGACTTTTACGACGACCAGATGCTGGTCCTCCCGGACGGTCGGATTGCATTGGTGGATTTCGAAGAGACCGGAGCGGGAGACCCATTACTCGACATCGGCAACTTCCTAGCGCACCTCAATTGGATGTTTCTCTTCAAACGCAGAGGCAGAGGCGATGCAAGCGGCCCATACCACACCGAATTGAGGGAAGCAGCCCTGGAACGTTTCTCTTGGACACCAAGAGAACTGGACCTGCGAGAGGCTGTTTGTCTCTTCAGGGTCTGCACCAACGCCATCCGGCGACCCAAACCCGATTGGCGAGATAGGCTCGAAAAGGGCCTCCAGGTGGTCAACACCACCTTGGGATGACTTAACCCAGGTTCTGGTGATGGGGCGTCGGCCACACCACTGATTCAATACCTCGACTTCCGCCGCACTGGGGTAACGCCTAAGTCTCCGCGAAACTGGGAGCGATTCGGAACCGCCACCCCTCCGACGTTCAGGACCTTGCTGAGTGTTTCGTGGTTTGTGTTTCGCTCTTTGGCATCCGGTAACCGACGCGGGGCTCGGTGAAGATATAGGTGGGGTGGTCGGCTTGTTCCCCGAGCGTTCGGCGGAGTTTGCTTACGATGGTGCGCATGGGCCGCATGTCCCCTCCTTCGACGTCTCCCCAGACGCGGTTCAATAGGTGGTCGTAGGTCACCACCCGCCCGGCGTGGGTTGAGAGTTCGGAGAGCATCCTGTATTCCATTGCCGCCAGCGGCACGGGTCGACCGGCCAGGTTTACCGTGTGTTCGTTGTAGTCGATGGTCAGGTCGCCCCGGATGTAGGGCTTCAACGGTTCGGACGCCGCCCGCCTCCGTAGGACCGCTCGGATCCTGACAGATGGCCAACCCCAGACCGGTGTCCCCTTCGTGTTTTCCGGTTTCCACCCTTGAGAACTTCCGAAACAGGTGCGGCAGGCTCTCAGCGGGGATGCCCCTGCCCTCGTCGGCCACCGACACGGCGACGTGAACACCTTTGCGCTCGGCCGTGACCCTGATCACCGACGACTCCGGGGAATTCCGAGCCGCATTGGACAGCAGGTTGGTCAGCACCTGGACTATGCGACGGCGGTCCGCCATTCCCCGGGGCAAATCCGGATCGATATCGATGGCCAGATTGCTTCTTCCGCCTGCACTGGCAAAGGTGCTCCGGGCCCGGTCCAATAGCACGCCAGGGTCTGCGGGTTCGGGACTGACGGCCAAGGTGCCCGTTTCGATGCGCGCCACGTCCAACAGGTCGGAAACCAGATGGTTCAGATGGTCAACCTGGTCATCGATGATACGAAAGAACTGGCGAATGACCGCGGGATCAAGTTCCACGGCCGAACCCAGCACAGTTGCCGCGGAACCCTTGATAGAAATAAGGGGCCCTCGCAGTTCGTGGCTGACCATCGCCAGAAACTCGGCCCGCAACCGCTCCAACTCCTCCACCGCCGCCATGTCCTGCATATTGACCACCACCGACTCGACCGCTCCTTCAGCAGACAGGATCGGAGTCGCGTTCAACAGCACCGTGACTTCCCGCCCGTCAGGCACTCCCAGGACAATCTCCTCCGCCCGCACCGTCTCCCCCAAGCTCAGCGCCCGCTCCAGGGGGAACTCCCGCATGGAAATCTCCCGCCCATCGGCCCGCCAGCAGGTCACCACTTCCAAAAGCATCTGGGGCAGGCCTTCGGGAGTCAAACCGTTGGGAGTTGCTCACCGGGGTGCTAGCCTTTTTCTGCGTGCCAGGCAGTAAACGACAACACCACTGTCGGCCATGCATCTAGCCCCGGGTTCGGAGCGTCGACGGAAATGGGGCGTCGGAACCTGGGTGGTGGTTGCGATGATCCTCCTTCTTCTGTTTCGCTGGCTGGCAGGAGTTGGTTCAGACGGACCCAACCCCAACGGGGAGGAGGAAAGCAGCGCCGGGGGAAGCCTGACTTCTTCTGAGAGTGCCCCTTCCCTCATGTCGCCACCTACGGCAGCCACAATCAGTGCCGCACCCAACACAGGTCGTGGGTCTTCTTCGATGCCACCCCTGCTGTCCCCAACCACCACAGCGCCCAGGACATGCGGCGGCCCTGCTTCTCCAGCGTCTGGGCCGGAGCAGGCCCCGCCCCGGGTGGTGGAAATCGGTGACCGCGACCCGGTGTCGGTGGCCGTGGCGGTTTCGGAGACTCTCTATCGATGCGCGGATGACGTGGTCGTGGCTGATCCGTCCAACTTGGACACGGCGGCGGTGGCCGCCCAACTGGCCGTTCAACTCCAATCCCCGCTCCTCTACTTTGTACCGGGTGAACCCTCGGCACAAGTCCTGACCTCCGAACTACATCGGCTGCAACCTGAACGGGCATGGCTCATAGACGGGATGCCAGCCTCCTTGGCCCCTGCCGGAGTGAGCATCGTATGGATGCCTTCCACATCCGGTGAGCTGATCAGATGGATCGAGTCCCATCACCCCACGGTGCAGACAGGGTATTTTCCAACCACAAACCACCCGTCTCTACATTCGATGGTGATTACCGGAGGAACCCTGGACAAGGTTCTCGCCCCGTACTTTTCGCCATCCGGTACCCCGGCGCAGGGCATCGTGATAGGGGCGGCCGACCGCAAGCTAAGGTCTCCGCGCCTATGGCTGATTGACCCGCGGCTGCCTGCGGGCGGACTGGTAATAGCCGCAGCGGTATCCCTTTTGGGGGAAGGAGCCCTTTACTGGAACCCGGAGGAAGTGGGGGGATGGAACGATGCGGATCGGGTGCTCGAAGAGTATGTCGAGGGTATGAGAGAGATTTGGATCGTGGGAGACATCTCAGAATCATCCCGGTGGCTTTTGGAAACCACCCTCACAGGTAGGGAACTGCCCGGAGGGGGTCGGATCATGTTCCCCGACCGGCGCCTGTTGGCATTCTACGGGGGCGTCAGCACCCCCGCTCTCGGTGTCCTGGGCGAACAAGACCCCCCGCAAGCATTGAAACGCATGACACCGTTCCTCGAGGAATATGCAGCCGACGGGGTGATGACGATCCCAACCTTCGAAATCATCACCACACTCGCCACCGAACTACCTGGAACCGGCGGCAACTACTCGGCCGGGTTCTCCATCAGGGCACTGTCCCCATGGATCCAGTACGCGGCCCAGGAGGACGTATATGTAGTCCTGGACCTCCAACCAGGCAGGTCCGACTTCTTGACCCAAGCGCGCCGGTACGAAGAACTGCTCAAGTTGCCTCACGTGGGCCTGGCCCTCGATCCCGAATGGCGGCTAGGCCCCAACCAGGTGCACCTGCGTCAAATAGGATCCGTGACAGCCTCCGAGGTGAATTCGGTATCCAAATGGCTATCGGAACTGGTAAGAGAGGAAAAGCTCCCCCAAAAGTTGTTCATGATTCACCAATTCAGGACAGACATGATCCACAACCGCGAGTCCCTCACCGTTCCCCCCGAGCTAGCGGTGGTCATACACATGGACGGCCAAGGACCCCTAAGTACCAAATACAACACATGGGCGGTGCTCCAGCAGGGCTCCGAAGACCGAAAGTGGCTCTGGGGATGGAAGAACTTCTTCGATGAGGACAGCCCCATGGCCACCCCCCAAGAGGTCCTGGATCTCCAACCCTCACCCGTGTTCGTCAGCTACCAGTAGACGCCTAAAACAGGCTCCACCTGAAGCCGTGAACACCCGCGGATCCTGATGCATATGGATGGCTCTCCCGGCGGTTCCTGATGTTTCATTGAGTCTGCAGTTCCAGGTCAAGTCCTTATTCTTACCATACCCCCAGGCTCGGATCTACTGTGAAGATACGGGCAACCATGGCAAGGAGTTCACCGCATGAACCAGATGAGAACCGGATCGGGAGACCCTCCCATTCCGCCACCTTCAGTCGCAGATGTGCAGGAGGCAGCCCGACGGATAAGCGGGGTGGCGATTCGCTCGCCGCTATTGAAGTACAAGTCTTCTGACTCCACAGAGCCCATCTGGCTCAAGGCAGAGTGCCTCCAGCCGGTTGGGTCTTTCAAGCTGCGGGGAGTGTTCAACTGGGCACGGTCACTGTCCGACGCTGATCTTGCAAAGGGAGTGAGCACCCAGAGCGCTGGCAACACCGCGCAAGCCCTCGGGTACGCGGCCCGACTGCTTGGGGTCCCGGCCCGTAGCCTCTTGCCCGACACTGCACCGAAGGTGAAGGTCGACGGGGTACGCGCCTACGGCGTCACGCCGGTACCGGTGCCGTTCTCGGCCCTGATGGACTACGTGTTTGACAAGGGATGGGAGAACGAGCCGTACAGCTTCCTCAACCCTTGGGGGGACCCCTCAATGCTGGCGGGCTCAGGAACGATCGGGATCGAGATCCTGGATGACCTTGCGGAGGTGACAGCGATCTATGTGCCGGTAGGAGGAGGAGGACTGGTGGCTGCGATAGGCAGTGTGATCAAAGAACAGCGACCGTCCGTGGAGATCGTCGGTGTTCAAAGCACGGCCTGTCCCTCTCTGGGTGCAGCCCTGGACGCCGGCGAACCGAGGTGGGTGAAGGCGGGAGAGACCATTTGTGACGGCACGATGGTGCCGGTGGTGGTCGATGAGATGTACCCGCTGGTGAGTTCTGTGGTCGACAGAGTCGTCCTGGTTTCGGAAGCCGACGTCCGCACGGCCATCGCTCATCTGGCATTGAGAAACAAGCTGGTGGTCGAGGGGTCCGGGGCCATGTCCCTGGCGGCCGCCCTCGGGGAGGAGCGGGATGGGCCGGTAGCTTGCATTCTGAGCGGTGGGAGCATCGGCGCCGACCGGTTGGCGGACATCCTGGCCACAGAGGGCTAGGATACCGCCAAGCCTCAGTTGAGGGGTCCCGTCACCGTCTCGACGGCCCTTACAAGCCTCTCTTCCTTGAGTAGGTGCTCAGCCGCTTGCAGTTCGGGCGCCAGAGACCGATCGGGACCGGGACCCCGAACCCGGGTGCGCAGCAGGTCCACGGCCGCCGCGGTGGCATCAGCCGGCACAAGGGGGGCGCGAAGTTCCACGGCCCGAGCCGCGGTGACCCACTCGACGGCCAGGATGCGGCGCAGGTTGTCGACCACGCGGCGAAGTTTGCGGGCCGCACCCCAGCCCATCGAGACATGGTCCTCTTGCATGGCCGAGGTGGGGAGCGAATCGACCACGGCGGGGGCGGCCAGGCGGCGGTTCTCGGCGCACATTGCAGCGGCGGTGTATTGGGCGATCATCAAACCGCTGTCGACACCGGGGTCGGCTGCCAGGAAAGGAGGTAGACCGTGGGAGCGGTTGTAGTCGAGCAACCGGTCGAGACGACGCTCGGCGATAGCTCCGACCTCGGCCAAGGCGATCGCCAGGTAATCGGCCGCCATTGCCACGGGGGCCCCATGAAAATTGCCACAAGACTCGATCCGAAAGTCCGGTAGCACCATCGGATTGTCGATGGCCGACGCCAATTCTCGGTTTGCCACGTCCGTCACGAACTCCAGGGTGTCACGCGCCGCCCCATGAACCTGGGGAGTGCACCGGATCGAGTAAGCGTCCTGCACACGAATGTCGTCGGTTCGATGGCTGGCCACGATCGGCGACCCGGCCAGCATGACCCGGAGGTTCGCGGCGCTTTTCCCTTGACCTGGATGCGGCCTGAGCGCCTGAAGGTCGGCAGCGTATGCACGGTCGGTAGCCAGGAGACCCTCGACGCTGAGGGCCGCCGCGACATCGGCCACAGTGAGGAGGTGAGTAGCGTCATGAACCGCAAGACACAGCATGCCCAGGATGCCATCGGTGCCATTGATGAGCGCCAAGCCCTCCTTCTCCAGCAGTTCCACTGGCTCGATACCTGCTTGAGCCATTGCCGCCCCGCCTTCCAGTACACCTTCATCGCTGAGCACCTCCCCCTCCCCCATGAGGACCAGCGCGGCGTGTGCCAGAGGCGCCAGGTCGCCACTGGCGCCGAGGGAGCCATACTCGGGGACAACGGGAACGACACCGGCGTTGATCATCCGCACCAGCGTCTCGGCAACCAGCGGCCGGGCGCCGGACGCTCCAAGCGCCAGGGTCCGCGCCCGCAGGAACATCATGGCCCGTACCACTTCGGTCTCCACAGCCGACCCCATCCCGGCCGCGTGGGACCGGATCATGGAACGCTGAAGTGCGGCCCGCCGGTCGGGGGGAATCGTGGTGGTGGCCAGGGCGCCGAAGCCGGTGGAAATGCCGTAGGTGGGCCCGCCCTCCGCCAAGTGTTCGACGATGCGGCGAGCAACGGCCATCCGCTCGATGGCGGCATCGCTGAGCCGGACCTGCTCCCCTCGCCGCGCCACTGCTACAACATCGCAGATGGTTACACCCAAACCTTCGAGTTCCAAAGACATAGAGCTTCGACTAAACCCTTCCAAAAGAGGTCGAGGTAGACACCGCCACATCTACCACGGCCGCCCTGGCAACTTCCAAGCGCCTCCCGACGATCCGCTCCGCGGGGCCCAGCACCGATAGGGCCCCTATCACGCCTGACGACTCATGGATGGGCGCCACCACCGCGGTGACATCGGGCTCGATCGCCCCGGTGTTGATCACCGCCTTCGGCCGGACCCCGAGCGCCGAGGCTTCGCTGAGCAGGGCCTCACCAACCGCCGTTCCCTCGAGCGGCACCGACTTTCCCACCCAGCCGACGTGACGGATAGCCCGCCGACTTTCGACCGTGGCAATGTAGACCGCCTCTTGCCCGTCCCGCACCGCCAGATACGCAGATTCTCCGGTGACCTCCGCCAGACGCTGCAGGCCAGGTTGGGCCGCCGCCATGAGCCGGGCATAGGGACCCCACTGGAAAGAGGCCAGAGCGATGCGTACGAACGCCGGTCCGACCGAGTACCGACCCCGGTCGTCCCGCACTAGATATCCCCGGTTTGTCAGAAGCCGTAGATGCCGCAAGGCGGTGCTGGTCGGGATGCCAGCCTCGGCTGCCGCGTCCGTCAGGGTAGCCGCCCCGCTGGTGATAACCGTGTCCAGTAGGGCGAGCACCCGCTCCGCCGAGCGTGACTTGTGGAGGGCCGATGAGGGCTCGCCATCGGATGGAGCCCCATCGGGAGCCATCCGATCGGATCTGAGGCCGGAGGGTTTCATTGAGTGAAAAGCATTGCTGTTGGTTGACAGCTTAGATGGACGATCGGTATGATTGCAACAGGCAGCCGGGACCTGTACACGACCCACCGGACTGATGTGGTGAGCCAACATGACGGAGACCCGACAACACAGCTCAGGCGCACCACCGGGGGGCGTCCGCTCGCCGAGGGGCACATCTTTGACCTGCCGCGGGTGGCCGCAGGAGGCCGCTTTCCGGATGCTTCAGAACAACCTCGACCCCGAGGTCGCCGAGCGCCCTGACGACCTGGTGGTCTATGGGGGGACGGGCCGGGCAGCCAGGTCATGGGACGCCTATCACGCCATGCTCCGGTCGCTCACCACCCTCGACCACGACGAGACCATGCTGGTGCAGTCCGGCAAACCGGTCGGCATCCTCCGCACCCATGAGTGGGCGCCCAGGGTCCTCATCGCCAACTCCAACCTGGTCCCCGAGTGGGGCACCTGGGACGAGTTCCGGCGGCTCGAGCACCTCGGCCTCACCATGTACGGGCAGATGACGGCCGGATCGTGGATATACATCGGCACTCAGGGCATCCTGCAGGGAACCTACGAATGCTTCGCCGCCATCGCCCGAAAGCGCTTTGGTGGATCCCTTGCAGGCACCCTCACCGTCACCGCCGGGCTAGGCGGGATGGGTGGCGCCCAGCCACTGGCCATCACCATGAACAGTGGCGTGGCCCTTTGCATCGAAGTTGATCCCGAACGGGCGGCGCGCCGTGTGCGGACCCGTTACCTGGACTTGGTTGCCCACAGCTACGCCGACGCCCTCCGCCGCTGTCAGGAGGCGGTTGCGGCCCGGGTACCCCTATCGGTGGGCCTGGTCGGCAACGCCGCCGATCTGTTGCCCCGTCTGCTGGCCGACGGACTTGCGGCCGACATCGTCACCGACCAGACCTCCGCCCATGACCCGCTCACCTATATCCCCAACGATCTCTCTTTGGACGCTGCCGATGAGCTACGCAACAAAAAGCCCGACGAGTACATCCAGCGATCCCGCCACGCCATGGCCGCCCATGTCGAGGCCATGGTTGGCTTCCTCGATGCCGGGGCTGAAGTATTCGACTACGGCAACAGCCTCCGAGCCGAGGCGGCCCTCGGAGGCTACGACCGCGCCTTCGCCTATCCCGGATTCCTGCCCGCATACATCCGCCCGCTGTTCTGCGAGGGCAAGGGGCCGTTTCGTTGGGTGGCGCTGTCCGGCGACCCCGCCGACATCTCCGCCACCGATCGGGCGGTTCTCGAGGAATTCCCTGACAACGAAGCCCTTTCCCGTTGGATAACACTGGCGGGGGAACGTGTCGCATTCCAGGGTCTTCCGGCTCGGATCTGCTGGCTGGGTTACGGGGAGCGCCACCGACTGGGCCTGCGGTTCAACGAGATGGTCCGATCGGGGGAACTGTCCGCCCCCATCGTGATCGGACGCGATCATCTTGACTCCGGCTCGGTGGCTTCTCCATACCGCGAAACCGAGGACATGGCTGACGGCAGCGATGCCATCGCAGACTGGCCCCTTCTGAACGCCCTGGTCAATGCGTCCTCGGGAGCGTCATGGGTAAGCATCCACCACGGTGGGGGGGTCGGTATCGGCCGATCGATCCATGCCGGCCAGGTCTGCCTCGCCGACGGAACCGATCTGGCGGCATCGAAGCTGGAGCGGGTCCTGACCAACGACCCGGCCACCGGGGTAATGCGACACGTCGACGCCGGCTACGACGAGGCCATCCGAGTAGCCGCCGATCGGGAAGTGCAGGTACCCATGGCAGGGAAGACCCGCCGGTAGCCGCAACCCTATGACTGTGCGGCGAATACTGCCCATCGGCCACCCCGTCTTGCGGACCAAGGCCACGCCGGTGCCGCGTTCTGACATCTCCAAACCTCGAGTCCAGGGTCTCATTGACGACCTCATCGACACCATGCGCCACGCCAACGGGGCAGGCATAGCGGCCAACCAGATAGGAGAACCCGTGCGGATTCTCACCGTCGAGGTCAACGACAACCCTCGATACCCCTACAAACCCCCGGTGCCATTGACAGTGGCAATCAACCCGGAATTGGAGACTCTGGATGGCGAGACGGTGGTCATCAACGAGGGGTGCCTGTCGGTACCGCTGAGGGGCGAACTCGTCCGCTCGGTCAACCTGCGGGTCCGCTATACCGATCGGGAGGGCAGCGACCACGACAGGATCGTTCGGGGACTCACCGCCGGCACCTGGCAGCACGAATGCGACCACCTCGACGGGATCCTGGTGGTCGACCGGATCGACCCCAAAACACTCAGTACCTGGGAACAGTTCAAGGTGCACCACCAGGACGCCTTCGTGGAGCGCATCACTCGCTTCGTCGCCGAGATCGGATCGTGACGCAGTACTGGTGCGAGATGGCATGGCTCGGGGGCCCCAGCGCCACGCAGGGAGTGGTGATCGGAGTCGATGGTGGTCGCATCAGATCGGTCACTTCCGGGCACGTCACTCCTCCGGCGGGAGCCACGCCGCTACCAGGGTTGACGCTGCCGGCGCTGGCCAACGCACACAGCCATGCCTTTCACCGGGCCCTACGGGGCCGCACCCACGGTGACCGGGGCACCTTCTGGACTTGGCGAGACCTTATGTACCGGGTGGCGGCCGGCCTCGATCCCGACAACTATTACCGACTTGCCCGGGCTACCTTCGCCGAGATGGCCATGGCGGGCATCGGTGTGGTGGGCGAGTTCCATTACGTCCACCATCGCCCAGGAGGTGGCCCCTACGACGATCCCAACGCTATGGGCGTCTCTATGGCAGCGGCAGCCGAGGACGCCGGTATTCGCATCACCCTCCTCGACACCCTGTACCTTCACGGTGGCTTCTGCTCCGAATGGGCATCCGGTTACGCACCGCTGCTACCGGAACAGACCCGTTTCTCCGATGGCTCCTGTGGGGAATGGGCGGATCGGCTAGACGACTTGGCCGGCAGGACCAACGGCGCCAATGTCGTGATAGGAGCGGCGGTGCACTCGGTGCGAGCCGTGGACCCGGCATCGATTGCGATCGCGGCGCGTTGGGCCACTGCCCGCCAGGCGCCCCTCCACGTTCACGTCTCCGAGCAACCGTCTGAGAACCGGCAGTGCCTGAAGGCTCATGGCCAGACCCCCATAGCAGTCTTCGCGGACGCGGGTGGTCTTGGTCCCGACACGACCCTGGTCCACGCAACGCACGCCTCTGCAGAGGACATCTCATTAGCCGGGGAACTCGGAGCGACCTGCTGTCTCTGCCCGACAACCGAACGGGATCTGGCCGACGGCATCGGTCCGAGCGAAGCGCTCATCGATGGAGGGGTCCGCCTCTGTGTGGGCACGGATTCCCACGCCATGGTCGACCTCTTCGAGGAGACCCGGGCCGTCGAGTTGGGTCAGCGGGTGACCAAGCTCGAGCGGGGCGTGCACTCCATCGATACCTTGGCGCAGATGGCCACCGCCAACGGCTACCGGTCGCTGGGGTGGGAGACGGGAGGCACTCTAAAGCCAGGCTCGCTGGCCGACTTCACCACCCTGAGTCTGGACTCGGCGCGCCTCGCCGCCACCGACCCCGCCAACGCGCTGGCTGCGGCCATCTTTGCCGCCTCGAGCGCGGATGTACACCATCTGGTGGTCGGCGGCAAGCCGGTGGTGGCAGGCGGTACCCATGTCTCGATCGATGTCGCATCCGAGCTCAGCTCCATAATCCCAAAGGTGGTGACCTCATAACCCTGGTGATCGACAACATCTCCGAGTTGATCACCAACGTCCCCGAACTGGGGGCGGGATCGCTCGGGATCGTTGATGACGCATCCGTCGTGGTGGAGAACGGCAAGGTGGTCGCCATCGGCCCGGCCGGCGCGTTGGCCGACCAGCGCCTTGACGCCGGTGGTCGGTGCGTGCTGCCGGGGTTCGTGGACTCCCATACCCACCTGGTCTTCGCGGGTGAGCGGGCCGAGGAGTTCACTCGGCGCATGGCCGGTGAGCCCTATGACGGAGGTGGGATCCGGGTGACCACCGAGGCTACCCGCGCCGCGTCCCGCCAGGCGCTGAGAGCGTCGCTGCATCGGCGGCTCAGAGAGGTGCACCGGGCGGGCACGACAACGGTGGAGATCAAATCGGGCTACGGGCTGTCGGTCGAATCGGAAGCCCTGATCACCTCTTTGGCAGGCGAGGTGACTGCCGAGACCACCTTCCTGGGGGCCCATGTGGTTCCAAGCGAGTACCGGGGACGCGCCGACGATTACACCGCTTTGGTCTGCGGGCCCATGCTCGAGTCCGTTCGCCCCCATGCCCGCTGGATAGATGTGTTCTGCGAGACCGGAGCCTTCAACGTCGATCAATCGAGGGCGGTCCTTGAGGCCGGGCGGAATGCCGGGCTGGGTCTGCGCCTGCATGCCAACCAATTGGATCATGGACCCGGGGTCCGGCTCGGTGTGGAGATGGGCTGCGCCTCCGTTGACCATTGCACCTACCTGTCCGACGATGACCTCGAGATGCTGGCCGCCAGCGACACCGTTGCCACCTTCCTCCCGGCGGCGGACTTCTCCACCCGCCAGCCCTACCCCGACGCCCGGCGAGCCATCGACGCCGGAGTCCAGGTGGCGATCGCGTCCAACTGCAACCCCGGATCGAGCTACACGACGTCCATCTCGTTTTGCATTGCCCTGGCAGTGCGCGACATGCGGATGACTATCGACGAAGCCATCGCCGCAGTCACCACGGGCGGCGCCGCAGCTTTACGTCGCAGCGATGTCGGCCGGCTTTCGCCGGGGGGTCCGGCGCATCTGGCAATCCTCGATGCCCCCAGTCGCCATCATCTTGCTTACCGGCCTGGTGTCCCCCTCATATGGCGGACGGTCGGTGCTGATTACCGACTCCCGTCTACCGGCGACCGCGGCGGGGGCTAGACGGTAAGGTCTCTTCGCTCCATGAGGTTGACAGCCAGCCACCCTGTTAGGACTGCACCGGCCAAGAGCAGATAGTAGGTTGGTTCGAAGCCTTTGGCGAGTGGAGGGGCGTCTCCGAAGTACCAGTAGAAGGGAGAGATCACCCGGAGGGGTTCCATGACGTCGCTGAGAGCACCAAGGCCGTTCAGCAGGAAAGTGGCCATGGCTACCACTGCGGTTATCCGAGCCGCCCCGAATGCCGATCCGCCCACCGCCCAGATCGCCATGGTCAGCCCACCGAAGAACAGGCCCAGGAGGCCCAGGCCCGCACCGGCGGCGAGGATCCTTCCAATGCCTAGTTCAGTCTCCCAAACGGAGTCTCCCAACAGAGCGGCAACAGTGAGGATCGCCACCACCACAACGGTCGAGAACACCACTCCCAGTGCCTTGCCGGCGATGATCCTCCTGGTCGAGGTGGGGACGGCCAAGAGCAGGTCGAAGACACCGGAGTCTTCCTCCCTGACCATCGCCATCGAGACTCCCCTGACCGCGAACATGACAATCAGGATCGGGCCGATTGCCTGGTAGGTGCGTGAGGAGATGAACCCGGCCGCGGTGACTATCGCCTCCGGGTTGCTCATGCCGAACATGGCGAAGACTTCTCGAGGTAGAGAGGTTATGAGACCCGCCAGGGCCTCGGCGTCCGCTGCCAGAGCCGGCCATGCGGAGAACATCACCAGTGTCAGGAGTCCCAGCCCCCCTCCCCAGCCCCACACGGATCGGCGACGATCCCAGATCGTTTTACGGAAAGAGCCGGTCAGCAACCATACCGCCCGCGGTGATCGGCGCCGGCGTTTGCCAGGACGTCGGCCGACCCTGCTCGCTGGCAGCACGGCGCGCTCGGTGGCGATGTCACGCCGCCGGAACAGGAAGGTGGCCGACGCCAGTAGCACCACGGCCGTTATCGCTAACCAGAGGTGACCAGCGGTAACCCCTTCGGTGAGTGGTTGAGGCTCCTGGTACCAGGTGAAGGGACTGGCTCCCTTGATGTTCTCCAGGGGGGAGTAGAGATCGGCGAAACCGGTGATGAACCAAGCAAGGAAGGCAATGGAACCCGCCACCCCGCCTGCCACCACACTACGGCCGGAGAACGTCCCGGCTACCAGTGTCAATGCCCCGAATAGGAGGCCCAGCAACCAAAGGGACAACCCCACCGCCAGCAGACCCTTCACCGACAGGGACAGGTCGAAGATCGGGTTGACCACCACCAGCGCCGCCGTCAGGACAGCCACCAGCGCCAAGGCCGCCACACCCACGCCCGCCGCCTTCTCCAAGAAAACTCGAGTGCGGGACACCGGGTTGGAGAGCAACATGTCCATCAGGCCGTCCCGTTCTTCGGCCATGATCTCGCTGGCTGCTGCATTGATCACGAAGAAGAGGATGAGCACGGGAGCGAACAGCGAGTACAGGTAGGAAGTGAGGAACCCGGCCGCGGAGAGAAAGGTGGCCGAGTCAATCCCGAAGGTGGCCATCATCTGCGAGGGGAGGTTGTCCATGAAGGAGATGAAGTCCTCGGACTCCCGCATCACCGGGAACAACACTCCCAACCATACGGCCAGTGCCACCAGGCCCAGCCCATACCCCATGGCGCCACGCCGACGGTCCCGGAGGGACTTGCCCAGGATGGCAGAAGTCATGTCCTCAACTCGCAGAGTCCGGCTGGGTGGCGGAGCCGTAATAGGAAAGGAACACTTCGTCGAGATCAGCCTCTTCGGAGGTGACTGTTAACAGGTCCCTAGCAGCGGCTGCCGCAACCACCTCCTTCTGTGATCCCGCAATACTGAGCCGCAGCAGGGTGCCGCCGTCGAGGCAATCGATGAGGTTCACGCCCTCGATGGCCGCGAAGGGAGCAGGGTCGACCGGCGAGCCGAACTTGATTGACAGGTTGGACTGGACCTTCGACCTGAAACCGGCCAGAGTGTCCACATCGATGAGGCGGCCTTCACGGACTATCCCCACCCGGTCAGCCACCCGCTCGACTTCCGGCAGGTAGTGGGATGACAAGAACACGGTGCGTCCCTCCCCCCTTACCTCGGCCAGCAGTTCAGTGAACTCCTGTTGCATGAGCGGGTCGAGACCACCGGTGGGCTCGTCGAGGATCAACAGTTCCGGATCGTGCATGAAGGCGTTGACCACGCCGACCTTTTGGCGATTACCTTTCGAATACTCCTTGATGCGCCGGTCGAGATCAAGGTCGAAACGCTCTGCCAACTTCCGGGTGGTGGCCGCGGTGTCAATGCCTCTCAATCTGCTGAAGTAGATCAGAAACTCCCGGCCGGTCATTGAGGGGTACAGTGCCAAGTCGCCGGGCAGGTACCCGACGCGGCTGCGGATCTGCAGTGAATCACGTGCGAGGTCCATACCGAAGATGGACCCCGAACCCGCCGAAGGCCGAAGAAAGTCAAGCAGGAGCCGGATGGTGGTGGTCTTTCCTGCCCCGTTGGGGCCAATGAAGCCGAACACCTCACCAACGTTTACCGCCAGATTCAGATCCACGATACCCGCCGTGTCACCGTAATACTTGGTGAGACCCGATGTCTCTATGGCTCTGGACACCATCACACCTGCCTTCTCCGCCCACAAGTCATCGCTTGGCGCGGGTTCCCTCGTCTTGTCGACCTCTCTAGAACTCTAGCCATAGGTGTAGACAGGTTGGAGTGGCCCGGGTCGTGTGGTGGGTTTGGCTTCTGCATGTGCACCAACACATTTGAAATCGCTCGAATGGGTGCATCGCGCTTGTGACGATGATTGGCGCTTGAGTAGCATCCGGTGGTCCTGCCGTTTGAGTCCTGATGCGTATGGGGGGCACCCTTTCGTGACACAAGTCTTGGCACATAATTGGACCTGGTGAGGGAAAAAATCACCTAAAATACACATAGTGCTCAGCGGATGTCCGCACACGGCCGCCTTGGAGGCAAGTAAGGGTCTATGAGAATAGGTGTGCCTAAGGAAATCAAGACGGGGGAACGCCGCGTCGGGCTCACGCCAGCTAGTGTCGCGGAGGCCGCTGGCCGAGGCCACGAGGTGTTCGTGGAATGCCATGCCGGAGAGGGGGCGGGCTATAGCGACGAGGAGTACGAGACCCGTGGCGCCCAGTTGCTCGACACTGCCGAGGAACTCTTCGATGCGGCGGAGTTGGTGGTGAAAGTCAAAGAACCGCTGGCGTTGGAGCGAGCCCGGTTGCGGGACCACCACACCCTGTTTACTTACCTGCACCTCGCTCCCGACCCCGAACAGGCTTGGGATCTACTCCAAAGCGGCGCCACAGCCATCGCCTACGAATCGGTGACCGATCAGGCGGGCGGACTGCCGCTGCTGGCGCCCATGTCGAAAGTTGCGGGAAAGATGGCTGTGCAAGCTGGGGCTCGCTGCCTAGAAGCCCCCGCCGGGGGACGCGGAGTGCTGCTGGGGGGAGTGTCCGGCGCCGCGCCGGCAACAGTAGTGGTGATCGGAGGAGGCGTAGTAGGCCGCAACGCCATGCAGATGGCGCTCGGATTCGGCGCTGCTGTGACCGTGCTCGACCGCAACGACACTGTCCTCGAATCGTTGTCGGCCCGGTACGGGGCGGCAGTTCGCACCCTCTACTCCACGCCGCTCACATTGGAAGAAACCGTGATAGCCGCCGACTTGGTGATAGGTGCGGTGCTCCTTCCGGGGGCCCGGGCGCCCCGCCTGATCACCGCCGGGATGGTCAAGGAGATGCAACCCGGTGCCGTGATCGTGGACGTAGCGATCGACCAGGGCGGGTGCGCAGAGACCTCCCGGCCCACGACCCACGCTCACCCCACCTTCGTAGTCGACGAAGTGGTGCACTATTGCGTGGCCAACATGCCAGGGGCGGTCCCCCGCACCTCCACGCAGGCATTGAACGATGCGACACTCCCTTATGTGCTCAGGCTGGCTGACTTGGGACCGGTGGCAGCAATCCGGTCCGACCCGGGATTGCAGGACGGCCTCAGTGTGCGGCGCGGCCACATCACCGAACCAGCAGTGGCTGATGCCCTGGGACTTCCCTATACCAAGCCACTGCACACCCTCAACTAGCTTCCCCCTCCCGAGCCCGTTCGCAAAAGTGGGCCTGAGGACCGAAACCTCAAGTCGCGGTCCCCAGGCCTAATCCAGAAGCGTTCTTACCGCCTCGATCCTTCGGTATCAGCTTAGATCGGGGTCAATGCGAGATCACCTCCGGTTCGCCTTACGAGTCGTCGGCGGGAAGCACCAGATTGAGCAGCACGCCAACCACAGCAGCCAAGGCCAGACCGGAGATCGCTACTCCACCGATCTGGAGATTCTCGAGTCCCGACGTTCCCAGACCGAGCACCAGGATGACTGCAACCACGATCATGTTGCGGCTCTTGGACATCTGCACCTGGCTCTCAACCAGCGTGCGCAGACCCACCGCCGCGATCATCCCGAACAAGACGATGGAGAGACCGCCAAGCACGGCAAGGGGAATGGATTGCAAAATGGCGGCGATCTTGGGAATGATTCCCATAATGATGGCTACCACAGCACCGATGCGGAGAACCGCCGGGTCATAGACCCTGGTCACCGCCAGGACGCCGGTGTTCTCCGAATAGGTGGTGTTGGCGGGACCTCCAAAGAGTCCGGCCAGGAAGGTGGCAGCCCCGTCGCCCAGCAGAGTGCGATCCAGTCCGGGCTTTTCGAAGAAGTCCTTCCCAACCACTCGACCGTTGGTGATTATGTCGCCAACATGCTCGATCATCGTGACGAAGGCCACCGGTGCGATCAAGACGATGGCGCCCCACTCGAACGTGGCGACGGTGAACTCGGGAAGACCGATCCATGCTGCGTCGGCGATTCCGTCGAAGTCAACCTCTCCGAAGATGGCACCGATCACATAGCCGACCACCGCGCCGGTGAGAATCGGCAGCATCCTCCAAAGACCCCTCAGGAAAACAGCCGCCGCCACCGTCACCAGCAGCGTCAGAATGGCCAGCCACCAGTTGGCGTTGGACATGTCGATGGCGACTGGCGCCAGGGTGATGCCGATGATCACGATTATCGGCCCGGCCACCACCGGGGGAACCAGTCTCCTGACCTTGTCGGATCCGATGAACCGGACGATCAGCGAGACGATCCCGTATACCACGCCGGCGGCGGCGATGCCTCCCACAGTGGCAGACATGGAGAATCCCTCGGTGTTGAGACTGGCGACAATGGGTGGAATGAATGCGAATGACGAACCCAGGAATACAGGCACCATCATCCTGGTGAGCAGATGGAAGATTAGCGTTCCCACACCGGCTGCCAGGAGAGCCACCGATGCATCCAATCCGGTCAGAAGGGGTACCAAGACCGTGGCCCCGAACATGGCAACGGTGTGCTGCACCCCCAACACAACCTTGCGTTGTGTATTGAGTTCCATACTTTCCTCCTCTCTGGGGAGTCGTACGTAGCTGACGCCTGGCTCCCTTGACCCTCTAAGCAGGAGAAGCCAGAGCAGTGGAGAATTCCCTAAGGCATGCCCGCTTCCTTGAGCATGCTGTGACCCCCAATGGTAGGCTGTGGCTCGATGAGGCCCCGGCATATCCGCCTAACTTCTCACATAGACAGCCACGGACCCCAACCCCCACCCATCCAATGGGGAGCGGCTACTGCTTCTCAAAGAGGGCCGATAATCGCAACCTTGAGCAACCCCGACCATCGCAATGTGGTGGGAACGCACAGCGGGTCCTATGCCATCTACCGGGCGGTATCCATAGCACAGGGAAAGCTCGACCGCGATTATCGCGCCGATTTGACCAACACCGCGCCTACCCACCGTATAGGACCGAACCCCGCTTGGACGGACCCCGGGCGGATTGTCTCCCTGGACCCATGGGGGGCGATGACCGGGGAGGCCTTTTCTGATCTGCTCTCCAAAGGCTATGACATCCGCCCCACCATCGCCGTCACCTCGGCCCACATCTTCATTCCCGAGTTGAAGGATGCCATCGGAGAGGGCAGGATCGTGCCCGATGGGTCGCTTTGTTTGCCCGACGGTTCCTGCCGAGTCACCAAGGCGGCCATCGAACCGGTCTGGCACCTCCCCAGCCTGGCGGAGAGGCTCAGTGTCGCCGAGCGAGACCTGCGGAGAATCCTGTTTGAAGAAACAGGCGGCATGTTCCCGGAGTTGGTGACCCGGTCGGATCTAGAGGTGTTCCTTCCTCCGATCGGAGGGCAGACCATTTACATTTTCGGCGATCCTGACAGCCTGGCCGATCCCGACCAGATGCTGGCGGCCAGGGTTCATGACGAGTGCAACGGCTCGGATGTGTTCGGGTCGGACATATGCACCTGCCGGCCCTACCTGGTCCACGGAATCGAGGTCTGCATACAGACTGCGTCAGAGGGAGGCGCCGGGCTCATCGTTTACAACCGCAAGGAGGGTCGGGCGCTGGGAGAGGTAACCAAATTCCTGGTCTACAACGCTCGAAAGCGGCAGGAAGGTGGGGATCGTGCCGATGCCTACTTCACGCGGACCGAGTGTGTGGCGGGAGTGCAGGACGCTCGCCATCAGTTGCTCATGCCCGACTCCTTGCACTGGCTGGGCATCACCAGGATCGACAAGTTCGTATCCATGTCCGACGACAAGTACAGGGCCGTCACCCGCTCGGGGATAGAGATCGGCGAACGGCTCTCCATCCCTCCAGAGTTGGTGCCTGCTGACGCCTGGGTGGAGTTGGACGCCAAGGTGGCAGCCGGCTATTTCAGTGAAGAGGAGCCTCCCGACCAGATGGAGTTGGCAAAGACCAAAGGACGCCCTCTTCATTGACCGTCTCCGAACTGGACCTGCTCCGCCATCCTGACACCATCAGGCGCCAGGCCGACCGGATGCTCGCTCTTGCCGAGCAGCAAGAGTTGACCGGGTGGAAGATCTGTCTGGACAAGCTTCCGGCAGTGGCCGCAGTTGTGATCGAACTGACCCGATCCCGGTTCCCGGATCTGAAGGTGCCTGTCCACGGCCGCCGCCTTCACTTCAAGGTGGGCAATGCCGACCTCTGGCAGACCCGCCCTCTTCCAAAGGCCAGAAGCCAGGCGGGCAGATCCGACGTGGAACTCATCGTGGTCTCAGTGCTGCTCGACGGGGGCAGCGGGCATCGATGGCGCTTTGCTGACTTGCAACTCAAGGAAGAACTGACCCGATCCGAGGGATTGGCAGTAGCCAGTTTCCGGGCCTGGGAGGAAGGGTTGTTTTCCGACGGCGGCCTCCCCCGCGCCGAGTCGGGCGCCCTCTCCAACCTCGCCGCCGAAGAGTTGGCGGACGGCTTTCAGGTCACAGACGACAACCCTCTGCTAGGGATTGAAGGGCGGGCTGCGCTGCTGCGATCTCTTGGAAGGGTGTCGGCAGGCTGGCCCGGCCGACGGGTGGGAGGCCTCTACGATGTGCTGTCGGACCACACCGCCCCTGACGGCTCCCTGTCGGCGGTGACGCTGCTGAGGATTCTGTTGACGGAGTTGGCCCCTCTATGGCCCGACTCCCCCATGGCAGAGGGTGAATTCCTAGGCGACGTCTGGCCTTACCCACCCTTGGGAATGGTGCCCTTCCACAAACTCATCCAGTGGCTGGCGTATTCCTTGATAGAGCCATTGCACATGGCGGGAATCACCGTGACCGAAGTGGATCGGTTGACTCCGCTGGCGGAATACCGAAACGGGGGACTGCTCATCGACGGGGGTGTCCTGACCCCCGTTACTCCTCAATGGCAAACCACCCGACATCCGGTCTCCTCCCCCCTGGTGGTCGAGTGGCGGGCCCTGACCGTTGCTTTGATCAGCCGCCTGGCCGAGATGGTGCGTGGCGAGTTGGGCGTGGGACTTTCCATGGCCCAGATTCTGGAAGGTGGAACGTGGGCGGCCGGAAGGAAACTGGCGGCGGCAGCCCGGCCCGACCGCAGACCGCCGCTCAGGGTGATCAGCAACGGGACTATCTTCTGATCATGGCATCCCGGACGCTCCATTCTCGTGTCCACGTGATCGACCATCCCCTGGTACAACACAAACTGACCCTGATGAGGAAACGTGAGACCAGTTCCAGCGCGTTCCGCAGGCTCGCTTCCGAGATCTCGGGCCTCCTGGCCTATGAGGTGACTCGTCACCATCCATTGACACCCACCCGGATCAACACACCGATGAGGCCTATGACCGCCTTCCTCCTGGACGGAAAGAAGTTGGTTGTGATCTCCATCCTGCGTGCCGGTATCGCCATCGCCGACGGGATCATCTCCGCGATCCCTTCGGCACGAATAGGCCACATCGGTCTATACCGGGACCGGCGGACCGAGATGACGGTGGAGTACTACTTCAAGGCCCCCCGAAACATGTCTGATCGGACCGCCTTGGTGGTGGACCCGATGGTGGCCACCGGTCACTCCGCGGAGGCTGCCATCGCCCGGGTTAAGAGCACCAGTCCCAAAGAGTTGGTCTTCATCTGTCTGATTGCGGCGCCCGAAGGTGTGGAGTACCTACATAAATACCATCCCGACGTTCCCATCTACTGCGCGGCCGTGGATGAAGGATTGGACTCTTCCGGCTACATAGTGCCCGGGTTCGGTGATGCAGGTGATCGGATCTTCGGCACCAAATAGCCAAGCTCCTAATTGAGGACCACCTCCGGGATCAGCAGGGTTCCCCTCCGTCGATAGACGCCCCATAAACGGCCTGCGTCGTCGAGTATTCGCAAGTAACTTCCCTCGCTCAGCCCCCGGGTCTGGTCGGAGGGGATGCGCCTGCCGTTTCGCACCTGCTCCACCGTCTCCTCCGCGACCGTCCATCCCGGCAGGTCGGCAAGGCCTTCGGCTGGAGAGAGCATCCACCCCTCCCAGTGTCCGAGATCCTCTGGCCCCGGGCCACTGGCCGGCACCTCCCCGACCGCCAGGCTACCTACCCGGGTCCTTCGCAGGGCTACCAGATGGGCCCGTCCACCCAGGGCCATGGCAATGTCATCAGCCAGGCTCCTCACATACACACCCTTGCCGCACACCACCCGCAGTCCCACCAGGGGATATCGTCCCTCCTCGAAACTCGTGACCTCCAAAGAGTGCACGGTAACCTGTCGTGCCGGTCGTTCCACCTCCTTTCCTTCCCTGGCCAGTTCATACAGACGTCTTCCCCCAATCTTCACCGCCGACACCATGGGCGGAGTCTGGCTGATCTCTCCAACGAAGGAACCCAGCACCGACCCCACATCCACCTGCGACACCGGCATCTCTTTGGTGCTCACCTCCTGACCGTCGGCATCCAAGGTGTCGGTGGCCACCCCGAAGCGGGCCCGCGCCAAGTATTCCTTGGGCAGTGGTTGGATAAACCGTATCAGTCTGGTGACCCTGCCCACCGCCACCACCAAGGCGCCGGTGGCCATCGGATCGAGCGTCCCGGCGTGACCCACCTTGCGAATCCCCACCGCCCTGCGAACCGCAGCCACCATGTCATGGGAAGTGACGCCCGAGGGTTTGTCGAGAACCAGAAAGCCTTCAGGCAAGCGGGATTCTCTCCAAGACCGCCTGCAGTACCTCCGCAGGTCCGCCCTGGAAGCGGAACCCAGCGGCGTTGTGATGTCCGCCTCCTCCCAGATCCGAGGCAAGAGATCCCACGTCCACCTGCCCCCGGGAACGAAGACTCACCCGAACGTGCCGACCCACAGTTTCCCTGATCAGCATGGCTACCTGGGCCTCGCGGGGCAGTCGCACCAGATCGATCAGCAATTCGGTGTCCTCACCGTTGAGAGAAGCGGCCTGCAAATCTTCGATGTACAGAACGGACCAGACAACCTTCCTGCCGGTATCCAATCGGGCGCGGCTCAACACCGCTCCGGCCACCGCAAGCAACCCGAATGGTTCCTCCTCGAAGACGGCCTGACCGATCACTTCCGGGCGGGCGCCTGCCTCCAGAAGCCGCGCCGCGATTCTATGGGTCCGAGGTGTGGTGTTGGAATACTGGAACCTTCCGGTGTCGGTCACCAACCCGGTGAGCAGGCAGGTTGCCACCTCTTCGTCGATGGGCCAGCCCAACTCCAGAATCAACTCATAGACCAGTTCGACGGTGGCAGCCGCACCGGGATCGATGACATCGACCGTTCCGAATCCCACATTAGAGATGTGATGGTCCACCACCACCAGATTCTCCACCTGCTCTGCAATCGAGGCCAACTCCCCCAGCCTGTCAAGAGAAGCGCAATCGAAGGCAACCAATGTTTGCGGCGGCTCCGAGGAAATCAGCGCCGGCGAGAGCGAATCGGGGGCAAGGAACCGGTACCGGCTCGGAAGCTCACCCGGCGGGGGTACCGCAACGCGCACTTGCAGGCCGGCCAAACGAGCCGAGACGGCGAAACCCAGCATGGAACCCAAGGCATCGCCGTCCGGGCGTTCGTGACAGACCGCCCCCAGCGTCACCGACTCCCTTATCGTCGCCGCTGCCTGCCGCATCGGTTCATCTATCTGCACCGGCCGGTTCATTACCCACCCCCCGGATCCCGGTTAGCCGCCTTCCTGAGGAGACGCTCGATCCTCTGCCCTCCGAGCACCCCCTGATCGGGCTGAAAGTCCAGTCGAGGTGTGTACTTGAGTCGGACCTGGGATGCCAGACGCCCCTGCAGTCGTCCCGCCGCCGAATTCAGACCGTCCCCAACCTCTTCCAGCCGGGCCAGATCGGCCACCGAATAGAACACCACCGCCCGTCGCAGGTCGGGGGAAGTGTCCACTCCGGTGATCGTCACCAAACCCAGTCTCGGATCCGAGAGGTGATGTACCTCATCGGCCAAGACCTCCCAGATGATCGAGTTGACCCGCCTCATGCGGGGAAAGCGGCCACTTCGCATCGCTCATAAGTCCCTGGGTTCGGGATGATCGAGGTACGAGATCATGACTTGAACGACATCCACGTCGTGCCTGCGGTCAAGAAACCGCTCCGCCCGCTGCATCATCCTCTCCAACTCCCGTCGGTTGGTGGCCACCACCGCCACTCCCAGTCCACAGCGACGCCACCGATCTTGATGGTCCACCTCAGCCACCGAGAAGGAAGCCATCCTGCGCAAGCCCTCCACGACAGGCCGGAGAACCGCACGCTTCTCCTTCAGCGACCGGGTGGCGGGAAGCGATAACTCGAAACGCACAGCCGCCGCCTCCATCAGGTGGGCACGACCTCCCTGACGGCGAAAGCTTCAATCAGATCCCCCTCCTTCACATCGTTGTAACGCTCCAGGACTATTCCGCATTCAAGGCCGAAGGGGACTTCCTCAACATCCTGTTTGAAGCGCCGCAGGGAAGAAACGGAACCGGTGTAGATCACCACATCGTTGCGGTACAGTCGTGCATCCGCGCCTTGGGAGATCCGCCCTTCGGTGACAAAGCATCCAGCCGCCACTGCTCTGGGTACTCGGAAGAGCGCCCGGACCTCGGCGGTTCCCAGGATCTCTTCGTGTTCCTCGGGAGCAAGCTTGCCCACCAGCATCTGCTCAACATCGTCCAACAACTCGTAGATGACCGAGTAAGAACGCATCTCGATCCCCCGCTGCCGAGCCTCGCGGGCCGCTTTGCTTTCAGCCCGGACATTGAATCCCACAATCACCGCTCCGGTGACATCACTCAGATTCACGTCGTTGAGATTGATGCCGCCCACTGCAGAGTGGACGATGGAGATACGCCCCTTTTCCCGCGTGATCTTGCCGATCGCCTCCCGGAGGGTCTCAACTGAACCGTGAAGGTCGCCCTTCACTATAAGGCGCAACTCGCCTTCCGTCGCCTGCAACTGCTCAAGATGATGCACGAACCGGTCCCTGGCGGAGGGCATCTCTGCTCTGATTCTGGTTTCCCGGTCAATGTCGGCCTGATCCGAAGCCATTTGCCGGGCCCGACGCTCGTTCTTGACCACTTCGAATCCCTCCCCGGCCTCGGGGACCTTGCTCCAACCCATAACCAGCACCGGCGCCGAAGGCCCTGCGCTGTTGACCTGTTTGCCTTCGTGGTTGAACATGGCTCTCACCCGTCCCGACACCGCCCCAGCCACCAAGGCGTTGCCACGCCGCAATGTCCCCCGCTGCACGATCACAGTGGCAACGGGTCCCCTTCCCTGATCGAGTCTCGAATCCACCACCACACCCGACGCCACTGGCTTGGGAGAGGCTTTCAGTTCCTTGATCTGCGCCATGAGATCCAGGGTCTCCAACAAGTCGTCCAAACCGTCGCCCCTGGTAGCGGAGATTTCCACACTGGGAACATCTCCTCCGAGTTCTTCTGTAATGACATTCTGCTCGGTGAGCTTGGCCCGAACCCCCACAGGATCGGCGCCGGGGCGGTCAATCTTGTTGATGGCCACCAGCACGTCGACTCCCGCGGCCCGGGCATGGCTGATCGCTTCCACCGTCTGCGGCATGACGCCATCATCGGCGGCGATCACCAACACGACGATGTCGGTAAGTTCGGCTCCCCTCGCCCTGAGGGTGGTGAAAGCCTCATGGCCCGGCGTATCGATGAACGTGATCGGGTTCCCTGCCACCGTGGCCTGGTAAGCACCGATGTGCTGCGTGATGCCACCGGCCTCCCCTGATACCACATCAGTACGACGCAAGGCATCCAGCAAAGTGGTCTTTCCATGATCGACATGTCCCATGACCGTTACGATCGGCGGCCGCTCTTTCAAATCCTTCGGATTGTCCTGGGGCACATCCCGCAGGCGCACCACCGGCCCTCTCTCGGGTTCGGACTCGATTACCTCAACCAGCACTCCAAAGCTCTCACCCACGCCTTCCATCAACTCCCGGGGCATCCGCTGACCGGCGCCCACCATTCTCCCCAAGCCGATCAGTTTTGCCACCACCTCGTTCACCGGCACTTCAATGGCCTCGGCGTACTCAAGAACCAGGGCCGTATCCTGAACCTCCACAACCCGTTCCTCGTCATCGTCGGCATCGTCCTGAGGCTGGATCTCAGGCTGCTCGGCGATTGGCGGGTCCGGTTGAACTATCGGCTTAGGCGCCGATGGCGTCAATAGCGGTTCTGGCGCCCGCTTCTTTTCCGTTTTCGGCTCACCGACCAACGCGAAGCGCACCAACTCGGCTTCCTCATTGGAGATCGTGGAAGAGGCGGCTTTCACCGTCAATCCGATCGCCGTGGCCTGCTGTAACACCTCCTGGGTTGCAAGACCCAGATCACGGGCGATTTGATAAATCCTGACCCTACTCATCGCAAGAAAGACCCCGCCCGCTAGGAGGCGGATGCCTGGGAACCAGGGCTTGGGGGCAGAGGCCGGGCGGCAGGCCTGGGACCCGTTCTGGGTCTGGCGCCCGAAGGCGGTCTTGATCTATGTTGGCGTCCGGCTGCGTCCGAGCCTGGAGAAGGCGGAGGCTCATCAGAACGGATGTCGATCCGGTAGCCGGTCAAGCGGGCGGCCAGACGAGCATTCTGGCCTTCCTTGCCGATGGCGAGGGAGAGTTGGTGCTCAGAGACGATCACTTCGGCGCTCTTCTCTTCTTCATCGATCCTGACTTCGCGAATCCGGGCCGGTCCCAGGGCGTCGGCAATGAATGCCGCCACGTCCTCCTGGTATTGAACGACATCCACCTTCTCGTTGCGCAGTTCTTTCACCACCTGCTGCACGCGGGAACCCCTGGCGCCCACACAGGCTCCGCGGGGATCCACGTTGGGATCGTTAGAAACCACTGCAATCTTGGTGCGATGACCGGGTTCGCGGGCGATGGCCACGATCTCCACGACCCCTTCCACCAACTCGGGGACCTCTAACTCCAGCAGTCGCCGCACCAGGTCCGGATGGGACCGGCTCAGGATGATCTGCGGCCCTTTGGGTTCGTTCTTCACCTCCAGAATGAGCGCTTTGGCTCGGTTGCCCCGATCCAGCATCTGATGGGGAATACGTTCGGAGGCCGGCATCAGCGCCTCGGCGTTGCCCAGATCGAAGATAACGTAGCGACCGTCCACCTGCTGCACGATCCCGGTGACCAGATCGCCTTCCCGTCCGGCGTAAGCGGCATAGATCTGTTCACGCTTGGCGATCCGCAACCTCTGAGCGATGACCTGCTTGGCAGTTTGGGCGGCAATTCGCCCGAACTCTTGAGACCCATCCTCCCACTCTCGGACGACCGCCCCTTCTTCATCCAGTATCTGACCAAAGACCCTGATGTCCCCGGAATCGGGATCGATGGTGACCCGGGCTTCCTCGGCCCTGCCGGAGGTGCGCTTGTAGGCAGAGACCAATGCGTTCGCCAGGGCATCCAGAATCGTCTCCACCGGCACACCCCGCTCCCGCTCCAGCAACTCCAGCGCCTCCATCACCTGATAGTCGATCTTCATCATGTTGCTTTGCCCTTCCCGGGCTTGGGTGCGGCTTGCCACCGGAAGACGGTACGGGCGGAGAGGACCTCGCTATAGGCAAACCACTGGGGATCACCATCTACCGAAACTTCACATCCCTGTTGGTCGGCCGACGCCAACCGGCCCCGGAAGGTGTGGACCCTGTCGCCGGTCCGAACCTTCAGCACCACCTCCCGATCGACCGACTTTTCAAAGTGGCGGGCTGTACGGAGCCTGCGCTCCAAACCGGGGGAAGTTACTTCCAGGCGATAGGGGCCTTGCAGATCGGCATCCGCGTCCAGCAGTCTCGACAACCGGCGGGAGGTCTCTGCCAGACGCTCAAGGGTGACTCCTCCCTGACCGTCCACCACCACCCGGAGCACCCGGGCGCCTCCACCGCCCATCAATTGGAGGTCATCCAACTCTAGGTGCTCGGCTTCCAGGTACGGGCCTATCAGACCCCGCAGCCTTTGGGCCGTGGTGAGCCTGGGCATGGTGTCGGTTTTGCTCATACGGGCGCGCTTCTCCTTGTCGAGCCTAAGTCTAGCCGCGAGCCCGACCCTCGGTCTTCGGGTGATATTCTCCCCGAAGTCAGGAGTTGGTTTCCCGGAAGTCACTCATGAACGAGGCGAGTCTCGCGGCGCTCTCCAGTTGTAAGCCGGCGTAGAGGCTGGCTCGGCAGCCACCCACTGATCGATGACCCTTGAGGCCCACCAACCCGGCGGCGTTGCTCTCCTTGAGGAACTGCGACTCGGCTTCGGGGGTGGGAAGACGGAAAACCACGTTGGTGTGGGAACGATGCCTGGGATCCACAGGACTACGGTAGTAACCGTCGCTTTGGTCGATGACATCGTAGATGATGCCGGCCTTGTGGGCAGTGCGTTGCTCCAAGCCGGTGACTCCGCCCAAGCTGCGAAGCAGTTTGAGCATCTTGCCCATCATGTAGATAGGGAAGACGGGCGGGGTGTTGCCCGTCGACCCCTTTGCCGCATACCATCGGTAGTCGAAGAACCGCGGTAGGGTGCCGACCAGATTGTCCAGCAGGGACCGGCGCATGAACACCAACGCCATCCCTGCCGGCGCCAGATTCTTCTGCACCCCCCCGTATACCAGGTCGCACAGTTCCCATTGAATGGGCCGCGCCAAGAAGTCCGAGGACACATCAACCACGAGGGGAACCCCCAGTGCGGGCATCTCCAGCATCCTGATACCACCTATGGTCTCGTTGGAGGTCACGTGCAGATACCTGGCGCCGGACTCGATCCGGATTTCCGACAGTTCAGGCATCCTTCGATAACCGTGAGGCTCCCCGTCCCAGGCACAGTAGGCATCGCCCCACCGACCTGCGTCCGCCAGAGCCAACCGCCCCCAGGTGCCAGTCCTCAGGTAAGCCCCCCGGCTGGCCGGGTCTGCCAGCAAATTGGCCGGGATCATGGCGAACTGCATGGTCGCCCCGCCCGCAATGACCAGCACCTCGAAGTCCTCCGGAGCCCCGGATCCCTCTCTGGCGAGGGACAACGCCTCCTCATGCATCCGTTCGTAGAAGGAGGAACGGTGGCTGAGTTCCAGGATTGACATGCCACTCCCCTCAAAGTCCAAGAATTCCGCTTGGGCTTCTTCGAGAATGGGCAGGGGAAGGGTGCAGGGGCCAGCCCCGAAATTGTCTACTCGCATACTTCTAATTGTCGCATGACGAGCCCAAATCGAAAAACCCTTTAGCCGACCTTCTAATGTTGACTCACATGTCGCGGCACGGTAGACGCCAGGTACTGAAGGTAGGCCCCCTTTTGACCCACAGAGTGGAAGACCGGCTTGTGGAGGAGTCTCCGATGGAGATTCGTCTAATGGGGGTCCCCATCGCGGTGATGATGAGAACTCCCGGTCAGGAAGGTGAGTTGGCCCTGGGGTTCGCCATAACGGAAGGGATCGTTGATGGCCCCGAGCAAGTTGCCGGAGTCCGACCCATAGGGTCGGGGGATCGCTATGAACTCGAATTGGCCCCCGGCCTCCAGATCGATCCCGAACAGTTCCGTCGCAACACCTACACGTCCTCCTCCTGCGGGGTGTGCGGTAAGGCTTCCATCGATTCGGTACTCATCACTTCCCGCCCCTTGCCGTCGGGGCCGGAACTCACCAAGGAACTCATCGCCGCCCTGCCAAGCCGATTGCGCCGCGCCCAGACTTCCTTCACCGCCACCGGGGGATCCCACGCCGCCGGCCTGTTCAATCCCGCCGGAGAGTTGCTGTCCATCGCTGAGGATGTGGGGCGCCACAACGCGGTGGACAAAGCGGTGGGCGCCATGGCTCGCAAGAGATGGCCCCTGGGCGAGTTGATACTGATGGTCTCCGGCAGAATCTCTTTCGAGATAACTCAGAAGGCGGCGGTGGCCGGGATACCCGTGGTGGCTGGGATTTCTGCCGCCTCCACCCTGGCAGCGGATCTGGCCGAGGAAGTGGGACTCACGCTGGCCGGGTTCGTGCGGGGTGAGGAGATGGTGGTCTATGCCGGCGCCGGAAGGCTGGCGCAAACCCTCAGCTAAGCCGCTCCAGTTCCGTCCTAATCAGTTCGGCGACCGTTGGGGCCGCGTCGTCCATTGCCAATTCCACCGTGGACAGATCTCCACGGGTGGTCAGTTCCACCTTGCCGGAAGCGAGCCCTCTGGGGCCCACTGTGATACGGTAGGGGATGCCGATCAACTCTGCATCGGTGAACTTCACCCCGGGCCGAAGCGGACGATCGTCCAGAACCGGCTCCACACCCAGGTCCTTTAGCTCGGAGTACAGTCTCTCACCCGCCGCCATGGTCCCGGGATCATCAGTCCGCAGCACCGTGACAACCACTTCATAGGGGGCCACCGAAACCGGCCACACAATTCCCCGGTCGTCATGAGAGAATTCCACTATGGCCGCCATGGTCCGCTCCACGCCGATCCCGTAGGACCCCATCACTATCGGTTTGATGTCGCCTTGTTCGTTCTGCACCATCGCTCCCATGGCGCGGGCGTACCGCTCTCCCAGTTTGAAGATGTGTCCCACCTCGATTCCACGCCAGACATCCAGAACCCCTCCGCACTGTGGACATCCCTCCCCCGCGGATATCCCACGTAAGTCAGCCCATTGCCCCACCGTTAGGTCCCGCTCAACATCCACCGACGACAAATGCCAGTCGTTGCGATTGGCGCCGGTGACCAGGTTGCGGCGCCCGACCAGGGCTCGATCAGCGATGACGGGGAGGTGTTCGACACCAACTGCCCCCAGACTGCCGGGATCGGCCCCCAGGGCGGCCCTGATTTCATCCGGGGCGGCCGGGCGAAGGTTGGCGACGCCCAGAGTGTCCACCAACTTCTGCTCCAACAACTCGTGGTCTCCCCGCAACAGCACCAAGGTGAGTTGTCCGTCCACCACGTAGACCAGCGTCTTGATCTGCCGCCGCGGGCCGGCCCGGTCAGGATGCGCCTCGGCCAGGGCACGGATGGTACGAATGCCGGGAGTGGGCAAAAGCTCGGTTTCACCAAGAGAGGGCCCGTCATCCACCTGGGGAATCACGGACTCCGCCCGCTCCAGGTTGGCTCGGTAATCGCAGCCGTCGCAGGTCACGATCCAGTCTTCACCAGCCGGACTGGCCACCATGAATTCCACTGATTCCGAACCTCCCATAGCACCCGAGGAAGCCACAACGTCCAACGCCTGCAGACCGCACCTGTGGAAGATGGCTACGTAGGCCTGATGGTGAAGGTCGAAAGCGACATCCAGACCCGACCCATCCACATCCAGCGAATAGGAGTCCTTCATAGTGAACTCCCTCACCCGCAGAACCCCGGACTTGGGGCGAGGCTCGTCGCGGAATTTGGTCTGGATCTGATACCAGATCTGGGGTAGGTCTCGGTAGGAAGACACCTCCCCGGCCAGGATCGCGATCACTTCCTCATGGGTCATCCCCAGACACTGATCCATGCCTTTGCGGTCCTGGAGACGGAACATCTCCTCCCCCATCGCCTCCCACCTTCCCGACTTCTTCCAGACCTCGGCCGGGTGTAGAGCAGGAAGATGCAACTGCTGGCCTCCGATGGCATCCATCTCTTCCCGGATGATCCGGTCGATCTTGGCCCGAACCCGTTGCCCCAGCGGCAATATGGAATAGTGACCGGCAGCCAACTGTCTTACGAATCCACCTCGCAGCAGCAGCCGGTGACTGGCCGCCTCGGCGTGGGCTGGATCTTCCCTCAGGGTGGGTATGAAGAGATTGGACCAACGCATCTACCGCAAAGATACCGTACCAGAAGACTGAGCCGGTTGCCTTGCCGGAGTTTGTGGGGGCGGGCATCTGGCGCGACCGATTACCCTTGCCGTGGGTGGCTGTTAACAAGCGCATGGACATCGGCCTGATCGGCTTGGCGGTGATGGGACAGAATCTGGTCCTGAACCTGGTGGACAAAGGCTTCACCGTGGCTGTCCACAACCGGACCACTTCCACGACCCATCGGTTCCTGGCCGAATCGGCGCCGGGTCCTGCGGTGGAAGGCGCCGACACCCTCGAAGAGATGGTGTCCATGCTGGCCCACCCCCGCAAGATCCTCCTGATGGTCAAGGCGGGATGGCCGGTGGACTCTTTCATCGAACGTCTCCTCCCCCTGTTGTCGGAGGGTGACGTGATTGCCGATCTTGGCAACTCGTTCTTCCGGGACACGGCCCGCCGCCAGGCTCAGACGGAGTCCCACGGCATTCACTACCTGGGCGTGGGAGTGTCAGGGGGCGAGGAAGGCGCCCGGTACGGTCCATCGATAATGGTGGGCGGGAGTCCCGCCGCCTGGTCGCTTCTCAAGGATCCCCTCAGCGCTATCTCCGCCAAACTGGACGATGGGACCCCCTGCTGCGACCTATTGGGTCCCGGAGGGGCGGGGCACTTTGTCAAGATGGTCCACAACGGCATCGAGTACGGAGACATGCAACTCCTGGCGGAGGCGTACCACCTTCTCAAATCCACGGGCATGACCCACCAGGAAATGAGCGATTTGTTCAACCGGTGGCGCAAGGGTCCTTTGGATTCCTACCTGGTGGACATCACGGCCGAGATCCTGGCTCGGCGTGACGAGGACGGAGAACCGCTGCTTGAAAAGGTGCTGGACCTGGCTTCCCAAAAGGGCACCGGCCGGGACACTGTCAAAGTGGCGCTTGATCTGGGCCAACCCATGACCCTGGTGGCAGAAGCGGTGATGGCCCGGGGAGTCTCGGCCCTGAAATCGGACCGCACCACCGCCTCCCGGGTGCTGGGAGGTCCGGGGGACGACTCGGGACAGCCGTCGCTGAGCGGAGATCGGAGTCGGTTGGCGGGCTGGATCCATGACGCTTTGTACGCCTCAAAGATCGTGTCATACGCCCAGGGATTCATGGTGCTCGACGCCGCCTCCAAGGAGTTCGATTGGGAGCTTGACTTGGCACGCATCGCCGAAGTGTGGAGAAACGGGTGCATCATCCGCGCTCGGCTCCTTGAAGAGGTGATCGGTGCTTTTCGATCCGAGCCGCCACCTCCCAACCTCCTGTTGCACGGCTTTTTCACCCAGGCTCTCGCCGCCTCATCGGAAGGGTGGCGGCTTATGGTGGCGAAGGCTGCCCTGGCGGGCATTCCCGCTCCGGGATATGGCGCCGCCTTGTCTTTCTACGACGGTTACCGGTCAGAGCGGCTGCCCGCCAACCTGGTGGCCGCCCAGAGGGACTACTTTGGCGCCCATACCTATCGCAGGGTGGATCGGCCCATCGACCAGGCCTTCCACACCGACTGGTCATCTCCCAACCCGGATCCGGATTCAATGTGAGCCAACCAAACCCGCATCGCCTTCCTCGATCGGTGACGCCCAGCCGCTACGACCTGCAGATCGAGCCGGACTTCGAGGAGTTCACATTCGCAGGCAGCGTTGAGATCGCATTGGAGATCGGCGAACCTGTCACCGAGATTGTCCTGAACGCAGTAGATCTGGTGGTGAGCCAGGCAACTCTGACCACGGAGAACGGAACCAACCTGGAGGGGAAGACCGACTACCAGGCCGAACTGGAGAGAGCCACCATTGTTCTGGATGGAACGGCGCCTGCCGGCGGAGCCGTCCTGAGATTGCAATTCACCGGCATTCTCAACGATCAGCTTCACGGGTTCTACCGCTCCACCTTTATGGATGTTGAGGGCAACCAGCAGGTAATCGCCACCACCCAGTTCGAGGCCACCGACGCCCGCCGGGCTTTTCCCTGCTGGGATGAACCCGACTTCAAGGCGGTCTTCGGAATAACGCTGGTAGTTCCCGGACATCTCATGGCGGTCTCCAACAGCCAGGAGATCAGCCGTACCCACCCCGGGCCGAGCAAGGTCGCAATCACCTACGCCGATACCATCCCCATGTCCACCTACCTGGTGGCGTTCGTCATTGGAGACTTCGAAGCCACCGAACCCCTCGACGTGGACGGCGTGGCGGTTAGGGTCGTGGCGCCGAGGGGAAAGCTTCATCTGACCGACTACGCCTTGCAATGCGCAGTGTTCTGCCTCCGGTACTTCAGGTCCTACTACGGCATCCCCTACCCCGGCGAAAAGATCGACCATCTGGCCGTACCCGATTTCGCCTTCGGCGCCATGGAAAACCTGGGTTGCATCACCTATCGAGAGACAGCCTTGCTCACCGATCCCGAAACCGCCACCACCGCAGAACTCATCCGCATCCTCGATGTGATAGCCCACGAATTGGCTCACATGTGGTTCGGCGATCTGGTCACCATGAGGTGGTGGAACGGTATCTGGCTGAACGAGGCGTTCGCAAGCTTTATGGAGATGAAGGCCGCCCAAGCCATGCGTCCGGAGTGGAAGCGTTGGCTCTCCTTCACAGGATGTGACCGCCCTTGGGCGTACGGAGTCGACTCCCTGGCCAGTACCCGTCCCGTGGAGTTCGATGTCAATTCTCCCGCTGAGGCCAACGAGATGTTCGACGCCCTCACCTACGGTAAGGGGTCGGCAGTGTTGCGGATGATCGAGCAGTTCCTGGGCGAGGAGACTTTCCGGGAGGGGGTCGGAGACTATCTGCGGGCTCATGCCTATGGGAACACCGACACCGCCGACCTCTGGTCGAGTCTCAACCGGGCTTCCGGCCAACCGGTGGGAGAGATCATGGACACCTGGATCCTGCAGGAGGGTTATCCCTTGTTAGAGGTCACGGACAGCGCGGCAGGAGTGGAGATCAAGCAGCGACGTCATCTGAAGATCCCTGCAGAGGATCCGACGCTTTGGCAGATTCCCACGCAACTGCGGGGCAGGACACCGAAGGGATCGTTTCACAAAAAGACACTGGCCACCGAGCGGAAGTCCCTGGTGAGCATGACGTCTCCGCCCCAGTGGATCACCGCCAACGCAGGCGGGTATGGCTTCTATCGGGTGGGGTACTCGTCGGGGCTTTGGAAGGGACTGGTCCGCAACCTGGACGAACTCGACGATCTCGAACGGTTCTGCCTGATCGATGATGCCTGGGCATTGGTGGAAAGCGGGGATATGTCGGCCCCCTCCTATCTGGAGTTGGCTGCCTCATACCGGGACGAAACGGAGTTCGCCATCTGGTCGGCGGTGCTGGGTGGCCTGGGCGCCATGGATTGCCACCTGGTTGGCGACAGTGACCAGCAGCAATTCTCAAGCCTGGTGATGGAGTTGATCGAGCGGAGCCTCGCCAGGTTGGGATGGGAGCCCGATCCCGAGGACAGTGACCTGACCCGCCAGTTGCGGGGATTGCTACTGGGCAGCGCCGGGAGACTGGCCCGCCATCCCGACTATGTGGCTGGCTCCCTGGAGGTATTCGAGAAGTGGTTGGCCGATCCCCGAGCGGTTGACCCGGAGGTGGCCGAGGCATCCCTGTACACGGTGGCCGCCCACGGCAACACGGAGACCTATCACCGGTTGTACTCGCGGTATGAAGAGGAGGACTCGCCCCAGGACAAGCTCAGGCTCTTGCGTTCGATCACCTTTGTGGAGACCGAGACCAGCGTCGATGCGATCCTGCGTGCCGTGCTGAACAAGGGCATTCGCAACCAGGACGCCGCTTGGGTGGTTGGATGGCTCTTCAAACGTAAAGGCACCGGTGCTTATGCGTGGGAACAGGCGGAGGAACTGTGGGACGACATAGTGGCCTACGTCCCCCCCATGACCGTCAGGTTCCTGGTGGATAGCGTCTGGTTGTCCGACCAACAGGTCGCGGAAAGGGTAACCGCATTCCTGTCGGAGACCAGTATGCCCCACGCCGAGAAGGCAACGGCCCAAGCCCTGGAGCGCCTCCGCGCCTACGTGTCGCTCAAGGAACGGCAAACGCCGATCCTCAAAACCTATTTGCGGGACCTCTGAGGCGTCCTGGAGGGGTGAGGAGGTACCGTCGGACCAATCCCTGGGGCCAGAAGGTGTCGGGCCGGCGTTTAGCGCACTTCGGCCGAGGCGCCGGCTCCTTCTAGTTGCTTCCTGGCGGCATCGGCAGTGTCGGCGTCGACCTTTTCCAGGATGGCGTTGGGAAAAGCGTCCACCAGTGCCTTGGATTCCCGAAGGCCCAGCTTGGTGAGGGCACGGACTTCCTTGATGACGGCGATCTTGGCAGGACCGATGGCGGTGAGAACCACGTCGAATTCGGTCTGTGCGGCTTCCTCTTCTTCCTCGGCGCCTGCCGCCGGTGCAGCAGCCATGGCCACCGGGGCGGCGGCGGTCACGTCAAAGTGGCTCTCGAATGCGTCCAGAAACTCCTTCAGTTCCAAGACTGTCATCTCTTCAAAGACACCCAGCAGTTCTTGTGTGCTCATCTTGGCCATTTCATTTTCCTTTCTTAGATCTTCTATCTCAAGCTGATTCTGCGGCCTGTTTGCGTTCCAGCAGTTGCGTGAAGGCTCCCACCGCAGAGCGGTTGAAGGAAGCTAACAAACCCGCCGCTTTGTTGATGGGCCCCGAGAGTCCACCGGCCACTTTAGCCATCAGTTGGGACCTTGAACCAAGTTGAGCGAACTCGCCAACCTGCTCGGTTCCCACGAACCTTCCATCCAGGACCCCTCCCTTCAACACCAGACTCCGGTGCTGGCGACTCTGCTCCCTGACCGTTTTGGCGGCAGCAAGAGGGTCGCCCTCGGCAAAGATCAAAGCGGTGGGACCCTGCAACTGTTCGGACAGATCCTCGTAACCCAACTCTTCGGCAGCTCGGCGGGTCAGTGACATTTTCATTACCCGCATCCTGGCGTCGTTGTCTCTCAGAGACCGCCTAACCTGCTGCATATCCTGGACGGTCAGTCCTCGGTATTCAGTGAGGTAGACGGCCTCCACGGCGGAGAGGTGGCCCCGTATGACGGCGACCCTTTCCACCTTTTCAGCTCGGCTCATCGGCATTATTCATTCCTCCAAGAAAAAACCCCGGCATCCTCGGCCGAGATACCAGGGGTGAAAACACCGACCTGCGCTGGCGGAACTTTCCATTGAACCTTGCGGTAACCAGCGGTCTCGGGCCGAAGGCAGAGATTAGCTTTTGTACCCGAGAATTCTACATTGAAGCAATTCTCAAGGCAAAACGCATGGCAGGGTATTGGGACCCAGGGGAACCTTCTAGCCGACCGGGGCGATCAATTCATCCAGGCGGTTGACATCGATTTTGACGCCCGGTCCCATGGTGGAAGCGATCGTCAAGGACCTCATGTATCTGCCCTTGGCGGCGGCGGGTCGAGCCCGGTTCAGCTCTGTGGTCAACTGCGCCAGGTTCTCCGTGAGCTTTTCGGTACTGAAGCTAACTTTGCCTATCACTGAATGGATGTTGCCGTAGCGATCGGTCCGGTATTCGACCTGTCCGGCCTTGAAGGCTTTCACAGTGGTGGCGAGGTCGTTGCTAACAGTGCCTGACTTGGGATTGGGCATCAGTCCGCGAGGACCCAGGATGCGGCCCAGCCTGCCCACCCGGGGCATCATGGCAGGAACGGCTACCGCCACATCAAAGTCAAGAGTCCCACCATCCGCGATTTCTTGGACCAGATCATCCGCCCCGACTCTGTCGGCGCCGGCCTGACGAGCTTCGTCATGTCGATCCGCCGGTGCGAAGACCGCCACTCGCACCGTCTTGCCGATGCCGTGGGGATAGGAAACGTTCCCTCTCAGCATTTGATCCGCCCGACGAGGGTCGACACCCAGTCGGAATGCTGCCTCTATGGTTTCGTCGAACCGCGCCGAAGCCATGAATTTCACAAGATCCAGGGCTTCTGTGGGCGAATAGGCCGCTTGTCGATCAAAGCGGCGCAGGGAGTCCTGGTAACGCTTGCCTTTATTTGCCATGTCTACCTCCGTGGTCCAGGCGGCTCGCGCCTAGCGAGCCTCCCACTGGTTTTGTTAACAGGTACTTATCCGGCGACCTCAATCCCCATTGACCGTGCGGTGCCGGCCACTATGCGCATCGCGGCATCGATGTCGTTGGCGTTGAGATCCGGCATCTTGGTCTTGGCGATCTCTCTCACCTGGTCGGAGGTGACGGTACCCACCTTCGTAATGTGCGGTTCGCCGGAACCCTTCTCCACCCGGGCAGCTTGGCGGAGCAACGACGCCGCCGGAGGAGTCTTGGTGATGAATGTGAAGCTCCGATCCTTGTAGATGGTGATTTCCACCGGAATGATCGATCCCTTCTTGTCCTGAGTGGCTTCGTTGTAAGCCCGAACGAAATCCATGAGGTTCACTCCATGGGGTCCCAGAGAGGTACCCACAGGTGCAGCAGGAGACGCTTCTCCTGCCGAGAGTTGCATTTTCACCTTTGCGGTTACTTCTTTGGTAGCCATCTTTACTCAACTCCTATGAAAGAGCGCCTAGTTCTTCTGGATGTCGGCGAAGCCCAGTTCCACCGGAGTGTCCCGGCCGAAAATCTCCACCAACACCACGACTTTGGACTGATCGAGATTGATATCTTCGATGATTCCGCTGAAGTCGTTGAAGGGTCCCGAGACGACCCGGACTGTTTCGCCCACTTCCCAGGCCGGCTTGAAACGAGGCTTGGACTTGGTCTTGGTCTCTCGAAAGCCCAACATGCGCTCCACTTCCCGACGGGACAGCGGTGGCGGGCGATTCTGCTTCCCCATATTGGAGGCCACGAAACCGGTCACCCCGGGGGTGTCGCGCACCGCCGACCAGGAGTCGTCATCCAGGTACATTCTCACCAACAGATATCCGGGGAACACCTTCTTGGGAACCGTGACCTTCTTACGGTTGCGGATCTCCACCACATCTTCCCGCGGGATATGAACATCGAAGATGCGGTCGGAGAAACGCATGTACTCTACCCGCTTCTCGAGGTTGGCCTTCACCTTTTCCTCATGACCCGAGTAGGCATGGATCACATACCAATCCCCGGGCAGGTCGTAGGGGCTGACCTGTGACTCCTCTTCTTCGAAAGAAGTGACCGAGGCTGCCAGATCAACCACCTTGGATGCCTCCCAGCAAGTACAGGACTATTTGCTTCAGGGCAACATCGAGTCCGAAGATCACCAGGGTGAGCACCACGGATGTCACCAGCGTCACTACGGTGAAGTTGACCAATTGGCGCCGGGTCGGCCAGGACACCCGAGCAAGTTCGGTGCGCACTTCCCGCAGGAAAATGCCAATCCGGGTGTGGAAGGGCGGACGCTCGACTCCAGGCCGCTTCCTGCCCCTGGTCGGCACGGCGCGGTCAGCCCGCCTCTGTCGGGCGTCTTTACCTTGCTTCTTTTGACGTCGCTCCTCGCGTTCCACGAGGCGACGCATCTGTCGGTTCATGCTCTAGTGGTTCTTGGGTCTTTGAGTGATCGGAATAGCTGAGCAGGGGTGGCGGGACTCGAACCCACAACCTCCGGTTTTGGAGACCGGCGCTCTGCCAAATTGGAGCTACACCCCTCAGGGGGTTATCAGCCTAGCCAGAGTATACCCACCTACTAGGTAGGAAGTAAACCCACTATCGAGACTGGCCGGCCCCGTTGGCCTTAAGCGGTGCTCCTGACACGCCGAGTCAAGGTCCAGGCCACCACCGACACCACCCCCACCACCGCCGCGGCAATCGCCACCCTCTCACCTGCTTTTGCGAATTCGAGTTCGGGGTAGTCCACGGAAGCGTCCAGACTGCTTATCACCCCCGGCACCAACCCGGCCGGCGCCTTGATCACATTGCCCTCCATGGCAGCCAGCGTCCGGTGGATCCGGTGTTCGATAGCTCTCTCTGCCTGACACCTAAGACAGTGTCCGGCATGACGGGCCACCAGTGAGTTCCCGTCTTTTTGGTCAACCGCCCCCAATCTGACCAGAGGTCGAGACACCCGGCACACGGTGGACTGAACCAGCCTCATGTTGCATTCTCCAGCATCGTTCGAAGGCGTTTTCTGGCACGGTGCAGGCGAACCTTGGATGCGGAAACGGAGATGCCCAACGCTTCGGCTATTTGGGCATGACTCCAGCCATAGACATCCCGAAGCACCACCACCACCCGCGACCGCTGCGGGAGCCGGAGCAGCGCCCGACGGAGCCTGCCACGCAGATTGGCTGACTCAAAGGCCAGTTCGGGGTGGTCGAAGCTGGAAGGCGTCGCCGCCACATTGTCCACAACTTCCAACGGCGCATGTTGGGTGCGCTTCCGACGGCTCAGTTGTGTCCACGCCACGTTGACGGTGATGCGATAGAGCCAGGACGAGAATCGTGCATCTCCCCGAAACGAGCCGATTCCCCGCCAAGCCCGTAGTAACGCCTCCTGAGAAATATCTGCCGCCAAGTCGTGGTCTCCTGCCAAACGCGTCGCCAATGTGAACACTTGGTGCTGATGCCGTTGCGCCAGAATCGAGAACGCTTCCCTGTCACCGGCTCTGGAACGGGCCAACAACTCGTGTTCGTCATCCCATTTGACCGGTCGCGCCTTCATGCGGTTACAGGGTACCCGGTATGTGGCTCAAGGCAACTGGATCTGATCAAACCGCCGCCGTATCCACCGATGCGGTGATGAGGGCGTTCCCCTCCGAGACCAAGCGCATTGCGAAACGGGTCTCACCGGTCCTTCTCCCCTCCACATGGGCCGGTACACCGGGACGGAGTGGTTGGCGAAAACGGAACCGAGCCTTGCCAAGTGGTGACGGTCCACCCAGCAGGCGGGTGACGCCCTGGCAGATCCAGGCTGCGCAAGCCAGGCCGTGAACCACCACGCCTGAGAATCCCGCTCCGACCGCTGACTGGTGATCCCAGTGGATCGGGTTCCAATCCCTGGTGACCGCCCCATAGCGAATGAGATCCGCCCGACTCGCCGACTTCGCAAGGATGGGGATGTCTCCGCCCACCCCAGGTAACCCGGCCCCTGCGGCCGGTTGGTTTGCAGCGCGGTGCAGGGCGGCAGGTTCGGTCTCCACGGCGGTGCCACGCGCCGGCGGTTGTCCCCCGGCGATCAGAAAGGAAGACCTACCCTCCACCATGATTCCACCATCGGAGTCCTCCACGGTGACTGCAAAATCCACGAACCACACACCCCGTCGGTGTCGTACCCGGCTTACCTCCCCCCCGACCGACCAAGTGTCCTGCGCCCGCAACGGCGCCTTCCAGCAAAAGACCTGCTCCCCGTGAACCGCGGCACCCCCCTCCGCCATCACCGCGGGATGGGAGAGCAACCTGGGAGCCACCGCAAACAGCGCAGCGCCGGCCATGCCGGGAGGAGCGAATTCACCCCACCGATCGGGTTGGTCGCCAGTCACCTCCACATATGTTGCTACCCGGTCCCCGGAAACCAGCAACGGCTCGGGGCCGATGACCATACCCTCCAGATCGGCGAGGGTCATCCGGCTGGACACCCCCTAGGAGAAGGCGCCTTGGCCGGGCCTATCGGGTTTCCCGGTGGGAAGTGTGAACACGGCACCACCGGCAGTACTTGCGAAGAACCAACCGGCCTCGCACCAGGTTGCGGCGTTGCTCCTTGTCGTGCTGGTTCGCCCTGCCGCGGGTGGTCACGTAATTGCGCCGCTTGCACTCGGTGCAGGCAAGTTTGAGCGGGGGTCTCTTGTCACTTGGCATCGGTTGCTTTCTTTCTTATGTTTTGGCTTCTTGCACTTGTGGCGTCAGAGTCTTTGTTGTGTGGTGGTTATTTGGTGATCTTGGTAACCCGACCCGCACCCACAGTCCGACCACCCTCACGAATCGCGAAATCCAACCCCACCGACATCGCAATCGGAGCAATCAACTCCACCGACAACTCCACATTATCACCCGGCATCACCATCTGCACCCCACCAGGCAACAACACCGAACCCGTCACATCCGTAGTCCGAAAATAAAACTGCGGACGATAACCCGAAAAAAACGGATTATGCCTCCCCCCCTCCTCCTTCGTCAACACATACACCTGCGCCTCAAAACCAACATGAGGATTAATCGACCCAGGAGCAGCCAACACCTGACCACGCTCCACCTCAGACTTCCCCACCCCCCGCAACAACACCCCCACATTATCACCAGCCCGACCCTCATCCAACAACTTCCTAAACATCTCAACACCAGTCGCCACCGAACCACGCGTATCACGCAAACCAACCACCTCCACCGGCTCACCAACCCGCAACACACCCTGCTCAACCCGACCAGTCACCACCGTACCCCGACCAGTAATCGAAAACACATCCTCAATCGGCATCAAAAACGGACGATCCACATCCCGAACCGGCACCTCAACATACTCATCAACCGCATCCATCAACTCCATAACCCCATCACCAGCCACAACATCCCCCTCCAACGCACGCAACGCCGAACCCCTCACCACCGGAACATCATCACCCGGAAACTCATACTCCGTCAACAAATCCCGAACCTCCAACTCCACCAAATCCAACAACTCACCATCATCCACCAAATCACACTTATTCAAAAACACCACAATCCGCGGCACACCCACCTGCCGCGCCAACAACACATGCTCACGAGTCTGCGGCATCGGACCATCAACCGCCGACACCACCAACACAGCCCCATCCACCTGAGCCGCCCCCGTAATCATATTCTTAATATAATCCGCATGCCCAGGCATATCCACATGCGCATAATGACGCAAACCAGTCTCATACTCCACATGCGCAATCTGAATCGTAATACCCCGCTCACGCTCCTCAGGAGCACGATCAATATCATCAAAACCAGTCACCACATTCTGACCACCAACCCGCTCCGACAACACCCTAGTAATCGCAGCAGTCAACGTAGTCTTCCCATGATCAATATGACCCATAGTCCCCACATTCAAATGCGGCTTCACCCGCTCAAACCTCACCTTACCCACAACCAAACACCCCCTTCTTTGCATTTATTGATAGCTTGCATTACTTCCATGTAGCGGCGGGCAGACTTGAACTGCCGACCTCTCGATTATGAGTCGAGCGCTCTTACCAGCTGAGCTACGCCGCCTTATGCCCGCAAGCGGCACGGACCGCCCGGGAGAGCCCCCTTCCGGATTCGAACCGGAGACCTCCTCCTTACCATGGAGGCGCTCTGGCCGTCTGAGCTAAGGGGGCACTTGTTCTTGGTAGGGAAAGCCGGTGCCGGGAGAAGGATTTGAACCTCCGAAGGCATCGCCGGCAGATTTACAGTCTGCTCCCTTTGGCCGCTTGGGTATCCCGGCCTGGTTAAGGCTTTCCCGAATGGGATATCTTAGCGGATTGTCGCCAAAAACCGCATTCCAATTCAGGGGACACCCCCGAGGGTGCCATCACGGTGGGACACCTGAGTTTCCGGCCGTTTTACCAGGAAGGTCGGATGCCTAGGAAAAAGGGTCGGCCATGTGTTCCAGAACCGCTATCCGCTTATCGATGGGCGGATGGGTGGACAACAGTTTCATGACCCCCCCTCCCCTTCGCCGGGAGTTGCTCTTCAAGGGATTTTCGATGTAGAGCTGGCTGACGGCGTCGTTTACCCGCATCGGGATGCGCTCCGCCGCTATCCCGATCTTGTTCAGAGCCGAGGCCAGCGCCAGAGGCTGCCCGGTCATCTCCGCCCCCGTCCGGTCAGCTTGGTATTCGCGGGTGCGGGAGATCGCCGACCGGATGAGGATGGCGGCGATCGGAGCCACGATCATTGCGACGAGGGCAACTATCGCCCCCACTTGATTGTTGCGATCCCGGCTGCCACCAAACCAGAACGCCATCCGGGCAAGGATCACCAAAGCCGCAGCAATCATCGCCGCCACCGACGAAATGAGGATGTCCCGGTTGCGAATGTGGGAGAGTTCGTGCGCCAATACCCCTTCCAGTTCGCTGCGATTCATTATCTGCAAGAGCCCGGTGGTGACCGCCACGACTCCGTGTTTGGGATTGCGTCCGGTGGCGAAGGCATTGGGTTGGGGAGAGTCGATGACATAGATTCGCGGCATGGGCATGTCGTTGACTTCCGTGAGCATGCGAATTATGCCGTAGACCTGGGGAAGTTCCTGTTCGGAAACCGGCCTGGCGCGGCTGGCCATAAGGGCGAACTTGTCGGAGAAAAAGTAGGCGCCAAGGTTGAAAACGGCGGCTAGTACCAGGCCCAACCAGAATCCGCCCTGGGGATACAGCGACACTGCCAACCACCACAGCAAAGTGGTCAGCAAGGTCAGAAGGATCAAGGTCTTTACGTTGTTCATCTCAAGTCGGATTCTAAAGGCTCTGTGGCGCTATCAGCACTTACGGGCGGTTAGCACCTGGAAACCGCCCAGTCCCCGAGGATGAAGGAGCGTCTCGCCGCCGGTGCGAAGTGAACGGACCTGCATACGGCGCCACTCGTCACCCGACCGGGCAAGCTGCATTTCCTCTCGGCGAAGTTCTTCGATTCTCTCCCGTAGGCCCAGTTCCTCCAGGAATTCGTCCTGCCGCTGGAGGGAAACCGAGGCGCCCGCCTCTCGGGCCGCCTCCATCACCGCCGTGAAATTCACATCCGCCGTAATGTCGGTTTGACCCGGCTCGGCCAGCGGAGGCGGACCCAGATGATGGGCCCGATAAGTTCGCAGAGTTCCGTCCGCCCTACGGTCTTCCAATCCATGGGCGGTATCGCCATAGTCGATCACAACCAGGGCGCCACATTCCAGGCGGGCCAGAGCATCCCTGGCCCATTCGCAGGCGCGGATCTGAACTTCCACCATCCCTCCGTCCGCCGTGGGTCCCGAAAACCTGTCCACCCAGTCCTCCACCTCCGGCCGGGCCGGTACCTCGACCCACATCAGTTTGCCGTTCCCTGCACCGACCCACATCTCGCGCCACTCCTCACCCCTCCGCCGGGCCAACGCCATGGGCAGGTTGTCCAAAAGCTCATTGGCGAAGATGACGCCTCGAATCCTCTCGGGTAGCCCCCCAAGATCAGACACGACCCGCCGGGCCCCCACCACCTCACCAACCGCTCTTTGAGCAGGCGGTGACACTTCCACGGCCCAAGGCTCAACCTGGCCGGCAAGAGCGGCAACCAAAGACTTGAGAAGCGAACCGGACCCTGCGCCAACGTCAACCGCAATCGGCCTGGATACCGCGCACTCGGCGACTTCCCTGCGGACGGACTCGGCTAGCGTCTCCCCGAAGAGTGGACTCACTTCAGGACTGGTCAGAAAGTCACCACTCTGGACCGACCGCAATCGTTCGCCTAGAAAATACCCTTGTTGCGGGTGATACAGGGAAAGCTCCATGAAGATCTCAAAGGGTTGAGGACCTTTTGCGTATATATATTCCTTCCAGAACCTCAACACTTCTGACCTACAATCTCACTTGCATTGAAACTCGGGTCTCACTACAGGCGTTACCGCCGACTGTTAACTACGTTTTCGAGAATCGCTTTCATCATGGAACGGTTTCGCCCCAAAAACCGCGGTGACAAACCAGTATTCAAAGGCTGTGAATGGGAGGACGATAGCAACCATTAGAGGCAGCTTCAAGAGCTGTAATACGACTTGCCCAACATTCAGTGTTCCTTACTTCATTCGGTTGTAGCGACCCGGAGGTAGGACGCCCTGTCTCAAACCTCGGCTGGTCCACAAGCATTCCCAACCTTAACTGCACCCCCCTGAGGGTGTCAAGGCATCACTAAAGAAAGGGACCCCCGCCGCAACGGGGGTCCCTTCATTGGCTTAGGTCCTAGTCGTGGAACTTAGAAGTCCATTCCGTGGCCGCCGTGCTCAGGGCCACCTGGCATGGGTGGCTTGTCTTCCTTCTCCTCGGCGATCAACGCCTCGGTGGTCAGGAGCAGACCAGCGATGGACGCGGCGTTCTGCAGGGTCGAACGGGTGACCTTGGCAGGGTCGATGATGCCCGACCCCATCAGGTCCTCGTAGGAACCGCTGGCTGCGTTGAAGCCGATGTTGGTGTCGGCGTTGCGCACCCGTTCCACCACTACGCCACCTTCAAAACCAGCATTGAAGGCGATCTGGCGAATCGGCTCCTCGATGGCTCGACGTACCAGGGAACGACCGGTCCGCTCGTCAGCGGGTCCGTCGCCAAGTTCGTCGATGGCGGTCTGGGCCCGAAGCAGAGCAACTCCGCCCCCAGGGACCACACCTTCCTCCACCGCGGCGCGGGTGGCCGAGACGGCATCTTCGATGCGATGCTTCTTCTCTTTGAGCTCCACCTCAGTGGCGGCGCCGACCTTGATGACCACCACACCGCCGGAAAGCTTGGCGAGACGCTCTTGCAGCTTCTCGCGGTCCCAATCCGAATCGGTGTTCTCGATCTCCCGCTCGATCTGGGCGATGCGGGCCCGAACGTCCACGTCCGTGCCGGAGCCATCCACAATGGTGGTGTTGTCCTTGGAGATCACCACTTTACGGCAGCGTCCCAGCATGTCGAGGGAGACGCTGTCGAGCTTCAGACCGACCTCTTCGGAGATGACGGTGCCACCGGTGAGGATGGCAATGTCCTGCAGCATGGCCTTGCGACGCTCGCCGAATCCCGGTGCCTTGACCGCGGCTGACGAGAAGGTCCCGCGGATCTTGTTCACCACCAGGGTGGCGAGGGCCTCGCCCTCCAGATCCTCGGCGACAACCAGCACGGACTTGCCGCCCTGCATGATCTTCTCCAGCACCGGCAACAGGTCGTTGACCGAGCTGATCTTCTGGTTGGCAATCAACACATAAGGATTATCCAGCACTGCTTCCTGGCGCTCGGGGTCGGTGATGAAGTAGGGGGAGATGTAGCCCTTATCAAACTGCATGCCCTCGGTGAATTCAAGCTCCAAACCGAAGGTCTGACCTTCCTCCACAGTGATCACGCCATCCTTGCCGACCTTCTCCATGGCCTCGGCGATGGTAGAGCCGATGCTGGAGTCGTTGTTGGCCGAGATGGAGGCCACGTGAGCGATTTCCTCGGAAGTCTCGATGTCACGCGACAGCGACTCGATCGACTCCACAACCTTGCCTACTGCCTGCTCGATACCTCGCTTGAGCCCCATGGGATTGGCGCCGGCGGCCACATTGCGTAGCCCTTCCCGCACCATGGCCTGGGCAAGGACGGTGGCGGTGGTGGTTCCGTCACCGGCCACGTCATTGGTCTTGGTGGCCACTTCCTTGGCGAGTTGGGCGCCCATGTTCTCCCACGGGTCTTCCAACTCCACCTCTTTGGCGATAGTGACACCATCGTTAGTGATAGTGGGTGCTCCCCACTTCTTTTCCAAAACCACGTTGCGACCGCGTGGGCCGAGGGTGACCTTCACCACATCAGCCAACTTGTTGACGCCGGCCTCCAGGCCGCGACGGGCATCTTCATTGAATCTCAGGTTCTTAGCTGCCATTGTTTTACACTGCCTCCCTGAACTACTTGACTACGGCCAGCAGATCGTTGGCAGAGAGCACCAGGTATTCAATCCCATCGATCTTTACCTCGGTGCCGCCGTACTTGGAATAGAGGACTTTGTCGCCCTCGCTCACATCCACCGGCGTCCGCTCTCCGTCGTCGTTCCGTCGACCTGGACCTACCGCTACTACTTTCCCCATCTGGGGTTTTTCCTTGGCCGTATCGGGAATCACCAGGCCTGACGGGGTCCTCATATCCTGATCCTCGTCGGGCTCCACGACCACCCGATCACCAAGAGGCACCAGCCTCATAGTGGCTCCTTCCTTTCTGGACTTACAGAAGAGGTCTCCGTCTGGAGACCCTCCTAGAGATACTTTGATTCTAGCAGTCTCAGGTCGAGAGTGCTAATCGAGATAACCTGGGAGTCTTTCGTCTTACGGGAAGCCGAGTCGCATGCCGGGATCGACACCCGCTCCCCAAGAGGTAACCTCCCCTTGCCCCAGCCGATAGGCCGCCGCGGCGCCGATCATGGCGCCGTTGTCCACACACAGTTTCGGAGAGGGCAGGTACATGCTCAAGCCCCGTTGTGAGGCAGCCTCGGCCAGTTTCTGCCGCAAGCGCCGGTTGGCCAGCACTCCGCCCCCGGCGCCGACCACCTTCACGCCGGTGTCCTCCACCGCATTGAGAGTCTTTTGAACCAACACGTCAACTATTGCCTCCTGGACCGAGGCGGCGACATCGGCTCGGTCAGGCAGTTCATCCCTACGGGCCGCTTTTTCCAGATAGGTGATCACCGACGTCTTCAGACCCGAGAAGGAAAAGTGGTGGCGACGGTGCGGCATGGCGCGGGGAAACCTGATGGCGGCCGGATCCCCCTGGTCGGAAGCCCGATCGATGGCCGGCCCACCGGGAAACCCCATTCCCATCACCCGGGCCAGCTTGTCGAACGCCTCTCCGGCGGCGTCGTCAACTGTCTCTCCCAAGACTTGATAATCGCCCCAGTCCCGCATGTGGACCAACTGGGTGTGCCCCCCCGACGCCAGCAGCACCACCGCCGGCGGTTGGTAGTCGGGAAACTCCAAGAGCGGTGAAAACAAGTGACCCTCCATATGATCGACGCCCAGGAAGGGCAATCCGCGGGACCAGGCCAATGCCTTGGCAAAAGAGTGGCCCACCAGGAGGGCGCCGACCAGGCCCGGCCCTTCAGTGGCCGCCACCCCGGCAACGTCGTTGAGATGCACTCCCGCCGATAGCAGAGCGCGGTGGGTCAACCCCCTGATCGCCTCCACATGGGCGCGAGCCGCCACCTCGGGTACCACCCCGCCGAACCGGGCATGCAGATCCACCTGGGAGGAGAGCACATTGGACAGCGCGCGGGTTCCCTCCACCACCGCCACCGCCGTCTCGTCACAACTGGTCTCAAAGGCCAGGATCAGCCCACTCATCGCAGGTCCGCCGAGATCTGATCCAACCGCTGGCGATACTCGGGGCTGTCGAGGTCGTGAACCCACATGATCAAAGCGTCTTCTGAAACGTAGTATTTCTTCCGTATTCCCACCGGCGCCATTCCAAAACGCCGGTACAGGGCTTGGGCTCCCTTGTTGGAGGAACGCACCTCCAAAGTGAGACTCCGGGCCCCTTCCTCTACTGCCTGGTAGGCGAGACGCAGCATCAAACGGGAAGCCACTCGTTCCCTGCGACGTTCAGGAAGGGTCACCACCGAGGTGACGTGAGCCTCGTCGGCGACCAACATCATTCCGGCATATCCGATCACCTCACCGTCCAACCGGGCCACCAGGTAGGTCCGGCGGGGAGCGGCCATTTCCTCGCTGAATGTCTCTTTGGTCCACGGGGTGGGATAGACCTTCCGCTCGATCTCCACCACCTCATCGAGGATGTCCGTGGTCAGAGGAACGATCTCAATCACCGCTGATCCTTCCAGTGGAACGGAGAGCGCAGGCGCTCCCAATTGATGTTGACATCGGCATCCCGCAGATACTTGGGGCGCACCGCGTCGGGATGGGGCGCTTCGCCCCGTTCGAGGATCCCTAAGCCCGCCTCGGCGATCGCCTCTGCACTGGGATAGCGGGGCCGACCCACCCGCATTCCCTGCAGACCTGACAGTGCTCCCCTACCCAGTGCGGCGGTGTCTCCCACCAGCAATATCTGCTCCCTCAAGGTGCTGAGCATGGCCAGGAACCGCTCCCGGGTGGTCAATTCCGCCGGATGATCGCGAATTACCCCGCCCGGCACCGGGCGGTAGCCGGCCACCGCCACCTCTCCACGCCGCACATCCACCACCGCGAAAATCCGTCTGTGCCCGGTGGCGGCCCTAAGCGCCAGAGCATCCAGGGAACTGGCTGACGCCACCTGGGCCCCCACCGAGGCTCCGATGCCCTGGGCAACCGAGACCCCCACCCTGATCCCGGTGTAGAGACCCGGACCCACATCAACCACCACCGACTCTATGTCACCGGGAGACCATCCGGCCGACCTTACGCAGAAGTCCAGGGCAGCCACCACGAACCCGGCGTGTCCCCGGGCATTCACGCTCTCAGCCGAGGCAACCACCCTTCGGCCTTCGGCCAGCGCCACCGAAGCCGCCGGGGTTGAAGTGGTTATGGCCGCGATCTTCATGGGGTCACTTCCTGCAGCGGCCGGGTTTCCCAGGATGACGGGGCGTGGAAAGAGAGCACCCGCTGTCCATCGCGCTCCACTTCAAAGCGGATCAGCAGGTGCTCGGGAAGCAAAGTTTCAACAGCCTCTCCCCACTCCACGACCAGAACTCCCTCGGCGGCCGCGTCCAGCACCCCCAGATCCAAGAACTCGTTGTAGGAACCCAGGCGGTATACGTCTGCATGGACCAGCGGCAGGAAGCCGTCATCGTAGTGCCGGGCCAACACGAAAGTGGGGCTGGGTACCGGACCATCCACTCCCAGAGCGGCCGCCAGGCCGCCCGTGAACAGGGTCTTTCCACAGCCCAGAGGACCGGAGAGAGTGATCACATCTCCCGCCCTGAGCAACGGAGCCAGACGCGTCGCCACCGCATAAGTGTGGTCGGCGGTGGGACAAGCCACCCGGATAGCCATCAGAACAGGCCCAACTGCTCCGGTTCGGCTTCAACTCCCTTCCCGGTATCCAACGAGTCCAGGACCGAGCGCATCAAGGCCAAGTCCTCACGGATCTGATCGGTCACCCGGTCTCCTCCCCGCAGCGCGGCCGCCGGATGAAAGGTTGGTATCAGGATCTTATCCCTCCACCACTTATAGCTGCGGCCCCGCATCCGGCTGATGCCGGTGGTAGTCCGTAGCAGAAGTTGGGTGGCGAAGTTTCCCAGGGTCATCACCACCGGGGGATCCACCAGATCGAGTTGCCGGCTCAAATACCCCTTGCAGGCCGCTATCTCATCGGGGCGCGGATCTCGATTGTTGGGGGGTCGGCACTTGAGGACATTGGCAATGTACACATCCTCCCGTTGCATCCCCACCTCTGCGAGCAGTCGATTGAGCAGATTACCGGCGGCGCCGACGAAAGGCTCCCCTTGCAGGTCCTCATTCCTTCCCGGCGCCTCTCCCACCATCATGACCTGCGCATCGTGTCTGCCCACCCCGAATACCACCCGTGTCCGGGATTCGGAGAGTCGGCAGTCGGTGCATACCCTCGCCCGGGCCCCCAACTCCACCAGTTCCTGCATAGACCCCTAACGACCCGCGGAGGCGTGAGGATGACTCTCGGCCAATCCGGCTGGAGTGGTCCTTACAAAGCGGGCGTTGCGCTGAAAGGTCCCCAGGTCGGTAGCCCCCAGATAGCTCATGGCGCTTCGCACCCCTCCCATCAGCGACCGGATCACCTCCTCGGCAGTCCCCCGATAAGCAACTCTTCGTTCGATGCCCTCCGGCGAACGGTGCTCGAAATACTCGTCCTCCAGTTCCGCGCCCCGTCGGGCGGCCCGCAGCACCGCCGCCTCGAGTGACGCCATTCCCCGCACTCTCTTGACCGGGCCTGTGGAGGTCTCCTCCACTTCCCCGGGACTCTCCCGGGTTCCGGCCAACAGACTTCCGATCATCACCGAGTCGGCTCCCAAAGCCAAAGCCTTTGCTATGTCACCGCCGGCCCGGATCCCGCCATCAGCGATGATGGGAGCATCCACCCCGGATCTCACCACATCGTAGAGGGCGCTCACCTGGGGCACTCCCACGCCGGTCACCACCCGAGTGGTGCACACCCCCCCGGGGCCCACTCCCACCTTCACTGCATCCGCTCCTGCCTCCACCAGGTCCACCGCCCCCTCACCAGTTGCGATATTTCCAGCGATCAGGTCTACTTCGGGAAACTCGTCCTTTAGGATCCGCACTGCATTCAGAGAGTGCTCGGCATGCCCGTGGGCAATGTCCAGAACCAGTACGTCGACCCCGGCGGCGACGCAGTTCTTGGCGCGCAGCGTCATGTCCCCGCCGACACCCAAAGCGGCCCCGACCAAAAGGTCCTCGCCGACCTGTTTGACCTTTTCCACCTGCCGGGCGTGATTCTGCACTGGCAGAAACCTATGAATGATCCCCACTCCCCCCATTCGCGCCATGGCCACCGCCATCTCCCATTCGCATACCGTGTCCATGTTTGCAGCAATCACCGGCAGTTCCAGGTTGAGTCGGCGGCTGAGCCGAGTTGCCAGACTCACCTCCTGGCGGGAACCAACCGCGGAACGTCGCGGCACCAGCAGGACATCGTCATAGGCGAGAGCGAGAGGGAAATCCGTTGGGTTCATGAGATATAGCGTCTGGGCAAGCGAGGACCAATCCGACTGACGACTTCATAGTTGATTGTATCGGACAGCCTGGCCCAGTCATCGATACTTAGCAGTTGCTCTCCCTGACGACCCACCAACACCGCCTCATCACCCACCGCGACAGGATGGCCGCCGACCTCCACCAACAATTGGTCCATGGTTACCCGACCGGCCAGGGGAAAGCGCTGACCCCCGATCAAGACCTCACCGCCTTCGGAGATCATTCGGGGTACGCCGTCGGCATAACCGATCGGAATAGTGGCCACCGCCGATGCATCGGCCAATGGACGCATTCGCCCGTAAGAGGGTCGGGATCCTGCCGGGTGCCGTAGCACATGGGAGACGTGCGACACGATCTTCATCACCGGACGAAGATCTATGATTTCCTCGGCGCAAGGACGGGGGTAGAGGCCGTAGATCCCCAGACCGGTTCGAACCATGTCAAGATGTGACTCGGGGTGGAAGAGCGCCCCCGGTGTGTTCGCAAGATGCCTTAGCGGCGGTGGCCCACCACCCGTGACGACCGAGGGTACATGACTCACGGCACGCAGGTAGGTGCGGATCTGGGCGGTGGTGTAGTCGGGGTCGCTGTCGGCAACGGAGAAGTGGCTCCACAGTCCACCCACCCGCAGCACCCCTGTTTCAACCACCCTGTGGACGAGTTCGGGGAGCATTCGAAGCGGTGCTCCCACCCTGTGCATCCCGGTGTCCACCTTAAGGTGAACAGCCAGGTATCCCGTTCCGAGGCGAAGAGCGGTGGAGGCCAGTTGTTCGATGGTGGCGAGGCTGTAGACCGTGGGAGTGATCTGGTGGGCGATCACATCCTTGTGGTCATCGGGGGGCGGTTCGGAGAGCAGCAGCACAGGGGTGTCGATCCCCTCATCACGCAGTTGGACCCCCTCCTCCACCGTGGCTACCGCCACCCAGACAGCACCATTTGCCACTGCTGCCTTGGCCACCTGCGGAGCGCCGTGGCCGTATCCGTCGGCCTTCACCACCGCGCACAACGCGGCTCCACCGACATGTCGCACCAGTTGTCGCACGTTGTGAGCCACCGCCCGCAGGTCAACCTCAACCCAGGACGGCCTGCTCACGTTAACCCCTCCCATGCCCACCTACCAACCTCTTCGGCGAGCGCATCGGCAGTAACCGTTCGCCGGGAGGCGAGGGCGGCGCCCGCCCGACCATGCCAGAAAGCGGCTGAACGGGCAGCAGCAGACGGTGACAAGCCGCGTGCCCAGAGGGCACCCAACCATCCGGCCAGGACATCTCCCGAGCCGATCGTGGCAAGTTCAGGGCCACCTTCCTTCACCACCCAGCTTTCGGTTGCGTCGCACACCAACGTCGGATTGCCTTTGCCCAACACCACCACTCCGGCCCTCCCCAAGCTCTGTATTTCGGCCAGACCGGGATCAGGGCCTGTCAATGACGCCAATTCACCCCGATGGGGAGTGATCACCGTGGGATGCCTCCGCCGGGATAGCAGGTCCACATCAGCGGCTCGCAAGGCGTCAGCATCCACAACCAAGGCTCCGGCCCGCCCGGTAATCACTCGTCTGGCCCACTTTCTGGTCTCCTCAGTCCTGCCGATGCCGGGACCGATCACCATCACGTCGAACCGGGCAGCCCGGGCCAGGCAGGCATCCGCATGAGAAACGGAGAAATGCCGGCCTTCTCCCAAACCAACTGTCAAGAGTTCAGGGACAACTCCCGCGACCAGCGACTGGCAACCGCCCGGGACCATCAGTTCCACGGCCCCCGCCCCGGCGTGAAGGGCGGAGCGGCCTGCCAGAACGGCCGCCCCGGTCATTCCCCTCGATCCTCCCACAACGATCACCGAGCCGGCACTCCATTTGTGGGCAACCCGGGATCGGCCCGGTCGCGGGCAATCCTCTTTCTCGGCCAATAGCATGGCTGGTCTCGCCCCGACCAAGCCGATATCGGCGACCTCGACCTTGCCGCAATAATCGGGCCCCTCTCCCAGCAGATGTCCGGTCTTGAGGGCCTGGAAGGTAACGGTACGTTGGGCTGAGAATGCTCGATCCCCCACTCGGCCCGTGCCTGGATCCAGTCCGGAGGGGAAGTCAACCGCCAGAACCGGCGCCGGACAGTCCATCCACGCTTCCAGTTCGGGTGGACATCGTCCCCGATACCCACCACCGAACACCGCGTCCACCACCAGGTCGACTCCCCCCGGGGGCGGCGCCAAGTCCTTGATCTCCACTCCTGCGTCCACAGCTCTCGACATCGCCCAGCAGGCCGCCTGGGTCTTGGGCCCTTTCAACCGGTACACGCTCACCGCCGCTCCCCGACGACGCAGCAGGCCGGCCGCCACATAGCCGTCTCCGCCGTTGTTTCCCGGCCCCACCAGAACCGCCACCCGACTCCCGTAGCCCACTCCCATCCGCGCCGCGGCGATCTCCACCGCCCACCCCGCCCGCTCCATCAGGATCTCAACCGGCTCCGGGCTGTCCTGGTCCAATCGAGAGGCCTCTTCAGGGGTAATGACCGGTTTCACTCGCCTGTTCCCCTGGCCAACCTCACTCCCATGATGGGATCCCTAGTGCTCGCCGAGCGCCAGCGCCATCACCAAAGCGGTGTCGTTGGTGTGGGTGATAGTCACCTGCACCTCGGTGACACCCAGGCGCTCGGCATGACGCAGAGCAGTTCCCGACAGGTTCACGCGTGGCCTGCCACCGCCGGTGATCTCTATGTCGGTCCAGCGCAGCCGTCTCCAGCCAGTCCCCAGTGACTTCATAACCGCCTCCTTCCCGGCAAACCTGGCAGCGAACCGGCTCTCCGGCTTTTGAAACCGATCGGCGTATTCCCGCTCGTGCGGGGTGAAACACCGCTCACGAAATCGCGGATATCGCTCCAGCATCGACCTGACCCGGTCAATAGGAGTCAGGTCCACTCCCATGCCAATGATTCTCACCCCGATGATGCTACCTGACGACCCTTAGCGGTCCCCGAAGTTGGTTCTGTTGTGGGCTCGGCGACCCGCCAGGCTTACCCGGGAATGCCAGTATTCCCAGACCCGCAGGTAAATACCCTGGACCACCAGATGCGGGCCCCTGCAGGTTCTTGTCCCTACTCCACGGTCACCGTTTTGGCCAGATTACGGGGTTGATCGACATTGAGGCCCTTGATGGTGGCGAGATGATAGGAGAACAGTTGCAGGGGGACTACCGCCAGGACCGCGCCGATCAGAGCGGCATCCTCAGGAAGCGGGATCACAAGGTCGGAGGTGACCGCCGCTTCGCCCACATCCTCCTCACCGACCAGAGTCACCACCGTACCGCCCCGCGCTTTCATTTCCGACAGATTCGAGAACATCTTGGAACGCAGGCGCCGGTCGGTCGCCACTCCGAACACCACCACTCCCGGCTCGATCAGAGCAATCGGACCGTGCTTCATCTCTCCGGCCGCATAGCCCTCGGCTCGCACGTAGGCCAACTCCTTCAGCTTCAATGCCCCTTCCAGCGCGGCCGGGTAATCAACGGACCTCCCCAGGAAGAAGAAGTCCCGCACATCGCGCCACCGGTTAGCCAATTCCAGCATCTCATCGGAGAGTTCCAACACTTCCTCCAACCGATCCGGCAGGCTGCGCAAGGCGTTCACAGGACCACTTGCCTGGGCGGTCGTCATCACACCTCTCTCTATCGCCATGTGCAAACCCAGGAGTTGAAGGAGGGCCATCTGGGCGATGAAGGTCTTGGAAGCCGCAACCCCGATCTCAGGACCGGCCCGGGTTTGAAGCACAATGTGCGCCTCCCTGGCCAGCGACGATCCGACCACGTTGGTTACAGCAGCCACCTTGGCTCCCTGCCCACGCGCGTAGCGGACTGCACCCAGCGTGTCGGCGGTCTCCCCCGACTGGCTGATTCCTATCACCAGCGAACGGGGGTTGAGGACCGGATCGCGGTAGCGAAACTCCGACGAGAGGTCAACTTCCACCGGGATCTTTGCCCAGCGCTCCAAGGCGTACTTGGCCATCATCCCGGCGTGATAGGAGGTGCCGCAGGCAACCACGAACACCTTGTCAACATCCTTGGCGACCTCGGCGTTCAACCCGGTGCCGTCGAGCATGGGTTCGCCGGTTGGACCGATGCGCCCCAACAGTGTCTCCGCAACAGCTTGGGGTTGCTCGTATATCTCCTTGAGCATGAACGTGGGATACCCGCCCTTCTCGGCGGCCTCCATGTCCCACTCCACATCCTGTTCCTCGGGTTCCTGCTCCACCCCGGAGAGGTCGGTGATGCGTACCGAGTCCGAGCGGACCTCGACCACGCGATCTTCGGGAACCACCATCATGCGCCGGGTATGGGCTATGAAGGCGGGAATATCAGAGGCCAGGAAATTCTCTCCCGATCCCCGGCCGATAACCAGGGGACTGCCTTTTCGGCCCCCCACCACCAAACCCGGATCGGAACGCCGAATCACAGCTAGAGCCAGGGCCCCCTCACAGCGACTCAGCACCTCGGCCACCGCCTGGGCCAGAGGAAGCGTTGACATCTCCTCGATCAGATGGGCGGCGACCTCCGTGTCTGTGTCGGAGGCAAAGCCGTGCCCCCGCCCTTCCAACCAGGCCTTCAGTTCCACCCAGTTCTCGATAATCCCATTGTGAACGATGGCCACTTCCCCGGTGCAATCGAAATGAGGATGCGCGTTGGGCGTGGTGGGAGCGCCGTGAGTCGCCCATCGGGTGTGCCCCACTCCGTAGCTTCCCGGAAATGACTCCGAACCGTCGTCGACCACCGCGGCCAGATCGGCAATCTTCCCTACCTGACGGACACTTCTAAGAGCACCGTTCTGACCGATCGCCAATCCTGCCGAGTCATAACCGCGGTACTCCAGTCGGGCCAAACCCCCCAAAAGCAGTTCTCGGGCGGGGCGGGGCCCCACATAGCCAACTATTCCGCACATGATCGCATTTGATCCCCGCACCCTGAACAGCACGCGCACTGCGGAAGGTTCCACCTCGACCGGTGTTTGTCCCCGCCGTCACCGGTGGGATTTGCTCCGATCGTCACGACCGTGGTGGCCGGGAAGGCATCCGCCGAATGGTTCGATCGCCTTCCTCCTCGTCACCTCCGGAATCCGCCAACCGGCGGACCAAGAGGCCTGGCGCTTGTTTGTCTACTAAAAGCTCCGCTGAACGCTACGTTGCAGGGTTGGGAATGTCTCCTTTCTCAGATCGGATTGTTCATGGCCCTGGCAATAGACCCGGCCAATTCCTGAGCATAACGGTCGGCGAGCTCCGACTCAAGGCATTCCACCATCACCCTTACCAACGGCTCGGTGCCGGAGGGCCGCACCAGCACCCTTCCTGCGTCGGCCAGTTCGACCTCAACCCTGGATACCTTCTCCCAGATTCCGGCGATGTCCTTCACTCGGCTCGGATCGGCGACCTCCACATTGATCAGCACCTGCGGATAACGACGCATCGCCTCCGTCCGGAGGGCAACCAGGGTGCGGCCGGTGGACGCCACCACCTCCAGGAGTTGCAGGGCGGTGAGCAGGCCGTCGCCGGTCACAGCCAGGTCGCCGAAAATGATGTGCCCGGACTGTTCGCCTCCCAGCACGGCGCCCCGCCTGATCATTTCCTCACGAACATAACGATCTCCCACCTTGGCCTGGACGGTGTCTATCCCCAGCGAAGACATCGCGGTCCGAAATCCCAGGTTGGACATCACTGTGGCCACCACCAGCGGGGGTTCAAGTCGCTCTTGGCGAAGCAGGTGTCGGGCCAGGATTGCCATCAGAAAGTCTCCGTCCACTACGAATCCCGTTTCGTCTACGGCAATCAGGCGGTCTGCGTCTCCATCCAGCGCCAATCCGATCCGGCCCCCCGCCTGGGAAGCCACCCATTGAGGATGGGTGGCGCCGCACCCGTGGTTTATTGTCGACCCGTCCCTGCCGTCGGCGGTCGTCTCGGTGTCCACGTCCAGCATTCGAAGGACCCTCGGAGCAGCTTGGTACGCAGCCCCGTTGGCGCAGTCGACCATTACAGAGAGTCCCGACAGGTCCGCAGAGACGGTCCCGGCCAGCCATTCCAGGTAGGCGTCCATGCCTGCGACCCAATCCGATCCGACGCCGTTGCGGACGGGTGACCATCCCCGGTCGACAGGTCTGACCCGGGAGGAGATCTCGGCTTCCATCCGGTCTGACAGCTTGGCGCCATCGGAGCCGAGCAGTTTTATGCCGTTATAAGGAGCAGGGTTGTGAGAAGCGGAGATAACCACTCCCATGGCTGCCCGAGTCGCAGCGGTCAAGTGACTGATTCCCCCTGCCGGCATCACGCCCAGATCCACCGCATGCAAACCGGTGCTCTCCAACCCCGCCCGCAGTGCATGGGACAACTCGGGACCAGAGGGCCGGGTGTCCATCCCCACCAACACCTTGCCTTGGGCGGCCACCTCTCCGGTTGCCCTTCCCACCTCGTAAGCCAGGCCGGCACTGAGGTCGCGACCTGCGATTCCCCTTATCCCGTCGGTGCCGAACAGGCTTTTGCGTCCCACCGGGTCCACGTTTGGCGTTGGCGCCTTCCGGCGGACCGGAGGTCAGCGCTTGGTGTACTGGGGAGCGCGGCGGGCTTTCTTCAGGCCGTACTTCTTGCGCTCCACCACACGAGCGTCCCTGCGAAGCAATCCTTGCCTCTTGAGGGTGAGTCGCAAGCCGGGCTCCACTTCAGCTATAGCGCGGGCAATCCCCAGCCGCAGCGCGTCGGCCTGCCCGGTGACGCCTCCGCCGTGAAGAGTGGCATTGACATCATACCTACCCCTGGTGCTGGTCACTTCAAGGGGCTCCAGGACCCGGATACGACGGGCGATGGTGGGAAAATAATCCTCGATAGGCCGCTGGTTCAGAGTGATTTGACCACTTCCCTCGTAGAGCCTTACCCGTGCCACGGATGCTTTTCTACGTCCGGTCGCTTGGACCAACGGAGCACTCATCTATTGTCCACCTTACGAATATTGAACTCCAGAGCCACAGGCTTTTGGGCAGCATGGGGATGGGAGGGTCCTGCATAAACCTTGAGTTTGCGAAACATCTTTCTTCCCAGCCGGTTCTTGGGAAGCATTCCCCGCACGGCTCGCTCGATCACTTCTTGCGGTCGCCGCTTGATAAGCGACTGGAAGGACTCGGCCTTGATCCCACCCGGATAGCCGGAATGGCGGTAATACACCTTTTGCTCGCTCTTGGAAGCAGTCAGTCCTACCCGTTCGGCGTTGACAACCACCACGAAGTCCCCTCCATCGACATGAGGAGCGAAGGTCGGCTTGTGTTTGCCGCGAATCACCTTCGCTATCTCCGACGACAACCTACCCAGCGGAAGGTCTGAAGCGTCCACCACCCACCAGTCGGGTGTCGTGTGCTCCGCGGAGGGAGAATAGGTTTTGGAGATTACAGGTGTCGTTCGCGCCGTCAAGCCAAACTCCATCTAGATATAAGAAAGCCGAACTGAACCGAATGGTCGGCTCGGCCCCCTAATGATAAAACCATCCGGCCCCAGATCAAAAACGGATCGGCCCCTCTACCATCTATAACTGCAGGGCTTCCCCGATAGCCGCGACTGACACCACTCTCATGGTGTGATCGGGATACAGATCCAATGGATCAACCAGCCAGGCTTGTCCGTATCCGGCCTGCAGCGCCCCGTTCACATCGTGAAAAACGGAGTCACCCACATAAGCCACCTCACCGGGGGCAACACCGCCCAGTTCCTCAACGCCCATCTCGAAGATCTCACGCTGCGGCTTTCTACAGCCCACCTCCGATGAGTCGATCACGAATTCAAACAGGTGGGAGAGACCTGCCTCTGTCAGGGATCGGCGAATCGACCCGTCGGAATTGGAGATGACTGCACACCGTATTCCATGATCCAGCAACCTTGACACCCCTTCCTCCACGCCTTGGATAGGCAGACTCCACATACCGTGTCCGAACCGGATCTTGGGACCTGCCTCAGAAGGTGAAGGAACCCGCAGAGTGGTGAAGTAATGCTCCAGCCACCACTCCCATCCATGGCGACGGGTCCCGGCGCAATGGAGCCGCGAATAGGCGTCCATGGCCAGGTAGTGAGCCTTGAAGCAGGAATCCTGGTCCATGTCCACCCCCAGGACCTCGCTCATCAGATCAGGATGCTGTAGCACCAGGGTCCCCCCAGCGTCAAATAACACGGCCTTCATTCCCACCAGCAACTCCTTGGACGTCTTCGCGTCATCAATAACCTACCTCCCACAGTATCAAGCCATGAGGAGGCGCCACCGGACCCGCCGCCTGGCGGGAGCGGGCCGCCAATACATCCGGCGTCTCAACCGCTCGACGGCGGCCTCGGCCCACTTCGACGCACCAACCCACCAGGGATCTCACCATCTGGTGACAGAATGCGGAAGCCCGGATGTCGAACCGCAGGCTGTCCGGCTCCGTCGTCGTCCAGCAGGCATGGTGCACCTCTCTGATCGTGGACCGGCCTTCCGCGGCCCGACAGAAAGAAGCAAAATCGTGAGTCCCCACCAGATGCCCGGCGGCGGCGTTCATGGCTTCCATGTCGAGGGGGAAACCCATCTGCCAAACCTGGCGGCGGGTGAGCGGGTTCCCCACAGAGTGGGTGTCAACGAAGTACCGGTAAGAGCGCCACCGTGCGGAGAACCGGGCGCTCCATCCTTCGTCTTTTCTAGACACCCTGTGAACGGAGATGTCGGGGGGCAGACGCCGGTTAAGAGAGCGAATCAGTGCAGCTTCGGCATCAACGGGCCGGGACAGTGCCACACTGACGACCTGACGGCGAGCGTGGACTCCGGCATCGGTGCGTCCTGCGCAGGTGGTGCGCACGTCTTCTTGAAGAAGCAGGGAAAGGGCTTTTTCCAACTCCCCTTGCACGGTCCTCACCGACGGCTGCCGTGCAAAGCCGTGGAAGTCGGTTCCCTCATAGGCCAGGTCCAGTCGGTAGCAGAACACTTCAGCCTCGTTTTGCCGGCGCCATTCAGAACAGCCGGTAGGCACCCCAGATCAGTGGGCTGAGGATGTAAAGCCCCACCACGCTGACCGCAATCGTCGCTGCAGACTGCCACCACGTCAACTCCATGGCCTCCGCGGTGGTGAACACCAGCAGCGCCAGAAACCAGAGAATGCCAATCAACCCTATCGATCCGGGAAGGAAGGTCAATACCAGCGGCAGGTAGGAGAATCCCTGCAGGCGCATGATGGTCGCCATACGCGAGTCCTTCCTGAAGAGGAGCTTGCCCACCAGCAAACAGACACCTGCTCGGACAATCCACACCATCAGTGACCCCACGGGCCAGAGCACCAGCCCCAACAGTGAGAACCCCCGTCCGTCCAGGACAACTCTCCAGAGATAGTCAATCACCCTGAATCCAACGATCAACAAGGCCGCGTCCGCGGTGGCCTGGTGATTCAAGTAGATGTCGAAGACCACGTTCTTCCTGAACAGGGCGGCGGACGCCGCCTGGCGAAGAACAGTCATCGCTCGATGCTGGGGTTCAGCACCGAGGCATCGGCGCTCAAACCAATTCGATGACGGCCATCTCCGCACCGTCTCCGCGTCGGGGACCCAACTTGACGATGCGTGTATAGCCACCCGGACGGTGGTTGTAGCGGGGCGCCACCTTATCGAACAGTTTGGTCACCACCTCGGTGTCTCCAATGGTCTTCAAAACGATCCGTCGCGAATGCAGATCACCCTTACGCGCCCGGGTAATCAGCTTCTCCACCACGGGCCGAACCGACCGGGCTCGCGTGTGGGTGGTGGTGATCCTCTCTTCAGAAATCAACGAGGCAGCCAAGTTAGCCATCATTCTGCGGTGATGGGCGGGAGAACCCCCCAGGCGCGTGCCTCTAGGAGGACGCGGCATTGGACGCTTCCTGATCGCTGAGGCTGAGGCCCATCTCGTCGAGACGCTCCTGCACCTCTTCAAGACTCCTCTGGCCGAAATTGGTAATGTCCAGCAACTGCCCTGAGGTGCACTTCACCAGATCCCCCACCGTGGCGATCCCCGACCGCCGGAGACAGTTGCGGGGCCGTTCCGACAACTCGAGGGCTTCGATGGGGAGATGAAGATCGTCGCTTCCCGTCTCGGGAACCGGGAAATCACCCAATTCCAGTCCCATGCCTTCACCGGCGGCGGCGAAAAGGCCGACCAATTCACCCAGGGTCTTGCCGACCGACGACACGGCCTGGGCGGGGCGGATCGATCCATTGGTCTCAATATCCAAAATGAGTCGCTCGTAGTTGGTCATCTGACCGACCTGGGTGTTCTCCACTCTGTAGAACACGCGACGCACCGGTGAAAAGATCGAATCGATGGGAATCACACCCACCGCGCCGCTGGTCTTTTCCTTGTTGTCCTCGGCAGACCGGTAACCCACCCCGGCATGGACCCAAGCCTCGATCTCCAGGCGACCCTTCTTCGAAAGAGTGGCAATGTGAGCGGTGGGATTGATCACCTTCACACCGGCCGGCGCCTCGAAGGCACCTGCCGAAACAGGCCCGGCCCCTGTTGCCTTCAGCGCCAGTCGCTCGGGGCCGTTTCCTTCCAGTCGTATCACAACAGCCTTGAGATTGAGGATGATGTCCACGACATCCTCCACAACTCCCTCAATAGTGGTGAACTCGTGATCGGCGCCTTCGATCTGAATAGCAGTGATGGCTGCGCCGGGTACGCGGGACAACAGGGCGCGCCGGATGGTGTTGCCGAGGGTGTGCCCCAAGCCGGGCTCCAGGGGCTCCATCATGAACTCGGAGCGGACCTCGCTCTTCTCTTTTTCCACGATCTCAGGACGTTGGACTATCAACATGGTAAAAACCCCCTTCTCCCCTTCGTTTACTTCGAATAGAGCTCAACGATCAACTGCTCGTTGATGTTTGTGTCGATTTGTTCTCGGGTGGGCAGGCTGAAGACTTCGATTCGGCGGGCATCGTGATCCACGGTCAGCCAGTCGGGTAGGTTGCGGGTGAGGGTGTCGATGGCATGTTGCACGATGATCAACTCCATGCTCTTTTCCCTCAAGGTGACGATGTCACCCTGTCGCACCTGATAAGACGGTATGTCCACCTTATCGCCGTTGACCTGAAAGTGGCCGTGGTTCACCAACTGACGGGCCTGTGCCCGGGTGGCCGCCATACCGGAGCGCCATACGACATTGTCCAGGCGGAGTTCCAAGAGCCTGAGCAGGCTGGTACCGGTAATGCCCTCGCCCCGTGCAGCCCTGTGATAGTAGCCCCGGAACTGGCGCTCCAACACACCGTACATGGCCCGTAGTTTCTGCTTCTCTCGCAGACGGATGAGATAATCACTCTCTCGGATCCGGCGTCGCCCATGCTCTCCAGGGGGATAGGGTCGGCGATCCACCGGGCATTTGCGGGACTGGCAGAGTGACTGGCGGGCGCGGCGGCAAGCCTTGTGGCGGGGTCCCGTTTGGCGGGCCATCAGCCTCTCCTTCGCTTCTTTGGACGGCAACCGTTGTGAACGGTCGGAGTTGCGTCGCGAGGTGAGCCGGCAACCTCCAGACCCATGTGCTGCAGGGTCCGCCAGGCATCCTTGCCGGGACCGGTTCCGCTGATGATCACCTCTATCTTGCGGACGCCGTGCTCCCCGGCCTGCCGGGCTGCTTCCTCAGCCGCCAGTTGGGCTGCGTAGGGTGTCGATTTACGCGAACCCTTGAATCCCACCGAGCCTCCGGAAGTCCATACGATGGTGTTGCCCTGTTGGTCGGTGATGTTGATGATCGTGTTATTGAAACTTGCCTTGATATGTGCTTTGGCGTGGGCAATGTTCTTGCGCTCACGGCGGCGCACTCTCTTCTGTGGTCCTCTGGCCATTTCCGTCCTTTAACGCTTCTCAGTGCTTGGCAGGCTTCTTCTTGCCAGCGATTGCGATCCGTCTGCCCTTGCGAGTCCGGCCGTTGGTATGGGTCCGCTGGCCCCGCACCGGCAGACCGCGGCGGTGTCTGATGCCCTGATAGCAACTGATCTCGGTCTTACGACGGATGTTCTGGCTGATCTGGCGCCGCAGGTCCCCTTCCACCTGATAGTTGGCGTCGATGAAACGCCGGATCGAGGCTGCTTCCTCCTCGGTGAGATCCCGCACCTTGGTGCCCGGTTCGATTCTCATGTAGTCACAGATCTCCAGCGCCCGGGAACGGCCTACGCCGAAGATGTAGGTCAATGAGATTTCCAGCCGCTTGTCGCGGGGCAGGTCTACACCGGCAATTCTGGCCATCGCTCAGCCCTGCCGCTGCTTGTGCCGAGGGTTTTCACAAATAACCCACACGCGACCGTGGCGCCGGATGATCCGGCACTTCTCGCACATCTTCCTTGTCGATGGTTTTACCTTCATCTGTATCTCCAGACGATCCTTCCCCTCGTGGGGTCGTAGGCCGACAACTCCAAGTCCACTCGGTCACCAGGAAGAATGCGGATGTATCTCATACGCATTTTCCCCGATACGTGAGCCAAAACAACCAAGCCACCGTCAACCTCCACCTTGAATGTGGCATTCGGAAGGTTTTGAAGAACGGTGCCCTGGACCCGAACGACGGAAGCGTCTTCAGTCATTCGGAGTGTTTCGTGCCAACTTCATGGATATTAGCAGCTTCTCGCTCCTTCCAACAAATCAACCAAAGCCGAATTGGTTGTCACCAGGGGGCCGTCGGGAGTGAGGGCCACAGTGTGCTCCCAGTGGGCTGATAAGGACTTGTCGGCCGTCCGCACTGTCCAACCATCGGGATCGACCCTGGTGGCGGAGCCGCCCAGATTGAACATGGGTTCCACACACAGAGCCATCCCCACTCTCAGCTTGACTCCCTTGCCGGCCCTCCCGACATTGGGAACATCTGGTTTCTCGTGCATCTGACGGCCGATACCGTGACCGACATAACCTTCGACAACCCCGTATCCCTTGGGCCGGGCCACCGCTTCGACCGCAGCGCCGATGTCACCGATTCGCATTCCGGGGCGAGCCTGACGCAGGCCCGCCCACAAGGCCTTTTTGGTGGTTGCCGACAGGGCAGACGCCTCGCTTGACAACTCCCCAACCCCAAAGGTGCAAGCGGCGTCGGCATGAAATCCCTCATAGATGGCTCCTATATCCACCGACAGCAGGTCCCCGGAGCGGAGCCTCCGTAAGTCGGGGATGCCGTGAACGATCACGTCGTTGGGCGAGGAGCAGATCGAGGCTGGAAACCCGCGGTACCCCAGGAACGAGGGGACGCATCCCTCGCCACGGATCACCCGCTCCGCCACCTCATTCAATTCGATGGTGGTCAACCCGGTCCGGGCCGCCTCCCGGACCGCCTGATGTGCCTTCGCCACGCATCGCCCGGCCACCTCCATTCTCTTGAACTGGGCGGGTGTCTTGAAAGTGATCAAGGAGTTCGCCGCTGCCGCCGAGTCATCGCAGGGCCGCCATGATCCTCCCGGTTATCTCATTCATGTCACCGGACCCATCCACCCGCTCCAGCAATCCCCTGGGGCCGTAGAGGTCCAGGAGCGGGGCAGTCTGACTTTCGTAAACTTCCAGTCGACGCCGGATGGTCTCTGCGGTGTCATCAGCCCGGCCTCGCGAGAGCATCCTGGCCATTAGTTCCTCTTCGTCCACGGCCAACAGGACGACCCGATCCAAGGGTGTTTCCGACAGCAAATCGTCGAGCAATTCTGCTTGGGGAATGGTGCGGGGAAAACCGTCCAGGATGAATCCCCGGGCAGCATCGGGGTGGGTCAAACGTTCGGCCAGCATCTTGCCGGTGATCTCATCGGGGACATACTCTCCCGCCGCCATCAGTTCCTTGACCGTCTTCCCCAGTTCGGTGCCCCGGGTGACATGGGAGCGGAACATCTCCCCTGTGGAGATGTGGGGGATGCCCAAACTCTCCGCTACCCGGACCGCCTGCGTACCTTTGCCGGACCCCGGAGGGCCCACAAACAACAGCCTCATCGTCCCTCTCCTTCTCCGCTCAGGTCAGAAAGCCCTCGTAGTTGCGCATGGTGAGCTGACTCTCGATTTGCTTCATCGTCTCAAGAGCGACTCCCACGACAATCAGAATGGACACCCCGGAAAAACTGATCGGGATATTCCACAGTAGTCCCGCCAGAGCCGGTAACACCGCTATCACAGCCAGGAAGACCGAGCCGGGGAGGGTGATCCGGTTGAGGATCCTGCTAAGGAAGGACGCAGTCTGCCCTCCGGGTCGCACCCCCGGGATGAATCCGCCTTGTCTTTGCAGCATCTCGGCTTGGCGAGCAGGATCGAACTGGATGGCATTGTAGAAATAGGTGAAGAAGATTATCAACGAGAACAAAAGGAGCACGTACCACCAACTGATCTGGCCGCCGCCGCCCAAGTTCTGGTCGACCCACCGGTATAAAGCCTGCACGAAGGCGGCATCAGACGGGATGGCGGTGACGATCAGAGATGGGAACAAAAGCATCGAGGTGGCAAAGATCACCGGGATCACTCCGGCGGTGTTGACTTTCAGCGGTATGTAGGTGTTCTGGCCGCCCATCACCCGGCGCCCTCGCACCCGTTTGGCGAAGGAAACCGGGATCCGGCGCTGGCCCTGATCGACATAGATGATGGTGACGATCACCACCATGAATACCAAGATGATCACCACAAAGCGCATGAACAGGCCGACTGCGGCGGTCTGCCCCCAGATCTGACCGAACACGAAGGGGAACTGGCTGAGAATGGAGACGAAAATCAGAAGCGACATCCCGTTTCCAATCCCCCGCTGGCTGATCTGCTCACCGAGCCACATGACGAATGCAGTCCCGGCCGTCATGGTCAGGACAATCAGGGCTACCCGGCCCGGCGTGTAGTTGGGGACCAGGTCGATGCCGTTGGTGAAACGGCCGACGTGGAAGAGGTAGGTGAAGCCGGTGGACTGGATGAGTGCCAGGACTACCGTGGTGTACCGCGTCCACTGGGTGATCACCTTCCGGCCCGCTTCCCCCTCGTCCTGCAGGGCTTGCAGTTTGGGGATCACCACGGTCAGAAGCTGCATCATTATGGAAGCGGTGATGTAGGGAATGATGCCAAGTGAGAAGACCGAGAACTGCTCCAAGGCGCCACCCGAGAACAGGTTCAGCAAACCGTAGATTCCCCCGGCCTGCTGCTGTTCCTGAAAGGCTTGAACCGCCTCCAGGTCAATCCCGGGAACGGGAATGGTGGCCCCCAACCGGTAGACCCCGAAGATGGCAAGGGTGAAAAGAATCTTGCCCCGAAGGTCCGGAACCTTGAACATGTTCCGGTAGATGTTCAGCATCGCTGCTCCCCCAAGCGCCGGCCACCCGAGACCATCAGCCGACTACTTCCCATTTCCCTCCCGCTGCTTCAATCTTCTGGCGAGCCGAGGCACTGAAGGCATGAGCCTTGATGGTAAGCGCCGAGGTCAGTTCACCATCGCCCAGGATCTTGATCCGACCCCGGCGTTTGGCCAGGCCCTTCTCCCGAAGAGTCTGCGGACCAATCACCGCGGCCTCCCCGAAACTGTCGAGAGCCCCGACGTTGACCACCGTGTACTCCTCACGGTGAGGGTTCTTGAAACCCTTCAGCTTTGGCAGGCGCCTGGAAAGAGGCGTCTGGCCTCCCTCGAATCCGGGGCGAAGCTTGTTGCGGGCGTTTATGCCCTTCGTTCCCCGGCCAGCCTTGCGGCCCCGGCGGGCGGCGTTCCCTCTGCCTACCCGGATCTTGGTCTTGCGCGATCCCGGCGCAGGTTTGAGATCATGAAGCATCAAGCGGTCAGACATCGGATTCCTCCACTGCCACCAGGTGCCTTACCCGGTGGATCATTCCTCGTATTTCGGGCCGGTCGGCGTGTTCCACCGTGTGATCTATGCGGCAGAGTCCTAGCCCGCGCACCGTCCGGCGGGTCTTGGGCTTCTCGCCTATCACGCTGCGTCGCAACGTGATCCGCAGCGTCTTCTGCCCACTCATCGGACCGACTTGGGAGCGGCGCGCATCGCTTCCGTGGACCGATAGGCGTCCAGCAGGGCGGGAGGAACGAACTCTTCGGGACGCTTGCCTCGCAGGCGGGCCACGTCGTCGGGACGGCGTTGTCCAGCCAGGGCGTTCATAGTCGCCCGGGCCACATTGAGATGAGAGGGAGAACCCAGTGACTTGGCAAGGGCATCCTTTATTCCCGCCGCTTCCAGGATCTGACGGACCGCTCCCCCAGCGATCACTCCCGTACCCGGGGAGGCCGGCTTGATCAGCACCCGGGATGCATCATGCTTCCCAATGGTCTGGTGTATCACGGTGGCCCCGGTCATGGGGATGGTGATCATGGTGCGACGGGCGATCTCCATCGCTTTCTGAATCGCCACAGGCACCTCTTTTGCCCTGCCATGAGCTATCCCCACCCGTCCCGCACCGTCACCCACCGCCACCAGGGCGGTGAAGGAAAACCTGCGTCCGCCTTTCACGACCTTGGCTACCCGGTTGATCTTGATGACCCGCTCTTCGTACTGTTGTATGTCGGCCATAGCTACCTCTAGAAACTCAACCCGTCAGCCCGAGCGGCATCCGCCAAGGCCTTGACTCTTCCTGCAAACTGGTATCCGCCCCGGTCAAACACTACCGTGTCCACCCCGGCCCGGCGGCACCGTTGCGCCAGGATCTTACCCACCATCTCAGCGGTCTCCACAGTCAGGGTCCGGCCTCGGAGCCCCGGTTCCAACGATGACGCCGACGCGATGGTATGTCCTCGATCGTCATCGATGACCTGCGCGTAGATGTAGCGGTTAGAACGAAACACCGCCAACCGAGGGCGCCCGGAACTGCCGCGGATCTTCTTGCGCACCCGCCGATGCCGCCGGATCCTGGCTTTGGTGCGAGTGGCCTTCATATTCTTCCTGCCTTGCCTGCCTTGCGACGCACCTTCTCGTCGAGGTAGCGGATCCCTTTGCCTTTGTAGGGCTCGGGAGGGCGAATGCGCCGGATTTCGGCTGCCAACTGTCCGACTTGTTGCTTATCAATGCCCTTGATGACTATGCGGGTGGCCTGCGGGGATTCGAAAGTGATGCCGGGGGGCGCATCTATCTCCACCGGATGACTGAATCCCACCTGCAACACCAGTTTCGAGCCGCGCAGTAGCGCTCGATATCCGACTCCCACCACGGTGAGTTCCTTGCTGTATCCCTTCACCACCCCGGTCACCATGTTGGCCAGCAGAGTCCGGGACAGCCCGTGGAGGGAACGGGACATCCGGGACTCGTCCCGCCGGGTCACTACGGCCTGGCCGTTGTGCACATCGACCTTCACCCGATCATGAAAGGTGCGAGAGAGTTCTCCCATGGGCCCCTTCACGACTACGTCCGCTCCATTCACCGTCATATTGACGTCCGGCGGGATCGGGATGGGCACCATGCCTACTCTGCTCATCACCAAACCTCACACAGGATCTCGCCACCCAACCGCCGGCGCCGGGCTTCGCGATCGGTTAGCAGTCCCTGGGAAGTGGAGACGATCGCCACGCCCAAGCCCCCCTGCACCCGGCCGATGTCGGCAGCGCGGCTATAGCGGCGATGGCCCGGCTTGGAGATCCTCCGCAACCCGGTGATGGCAGAAGCCTTTACCTCCGAATAACGCAGTTCGATGTTCAATGTCCGGTGCGGCTTGCCATCCTGTACCGGAGCCACCGAGAATCCGTCCACGAAGCCTTCAGCGGACAAGATGCGGGCGATCCGCTCCTTCAGGCGTGAGGAAGGCATCTCCACCCGGGAGTGGCGAGCCGATATTCCGTTGCGGATGCGGGTCAGCATGTCGGCGACAGGGTCGGTCATCATGGCTACCAGGACGCCTTTCTCACTCCGGGCAACTCCCCGCGGGAAGCCAGTTCTCGCACGCAGATCCGGCACATGCCGAAGTCCCGCAAGAAAGCGCGGGAACGGCCGCAGCGCCGGCATCGATTGTAGGCCCGCACCTTGAACTTGGGGGTCCGTTTTGCTTTTGCGATCAGTGCTTTGCGCGCCACAACTACTCCTTAGTACAAAGATTCGGTGACCCGGAATGGAAACCCAAAGGCCGACATGAAGGCACGGGCGTGGTCATCACCCGTGGCGGTAGTGCAGATGGTGATGTCCATCCCTCTGGTCTCGGATACCTGGTCGTAGTGTATTTCGGGAAAAACCAGTTGCTCATCGAAACCGAAAGAGTAGTTTCCCCGGCCGTCGAAAGAAGACGGCTTCATTCCTCGGAAGTCCCGTACCCGGGGGATGGCGATCGACATCACCCGGTCGAAAAACTCCCACATCCTGTCTCCCCGCAATGTCACCGAGACACCCACAGGCATTCCCTTTCTTATCCGAAACCCGGCTACTGACTTGCGGGCACGGTTCAAACGGGGCTTCTGGCCGGTTATCAAGGCAAGTTCCTTCATGGCCACCCCAACCTGTTTGCGGTCGCGGACCGCCTCCCCGATCCCCATGTTCACGACGATCTTGTGCAATCTGGGGACTTCCATCGGATTGCCGAGTCTCAATTCATCCTGGAGGGCAGCGGCAACCTCGTCGTAGAAGCGCGCCTTGAGCCGGGGTGTCGCCCCATTGTCGGTCACAAGTCACCTCCACATTTGCGGCACACCCGATGCTTGCCCCGATCGTCGAACCGCTTTCCGACCTTGGTCGGCCCGCACTCCTGGCAGACAATCATCACATTGGAGGCGTCGATCGGCATGTCCTTGTCGATAATTCCCCCCTGCATAGTCCCGCTCTGAGGACGCTGGTGACGCCTGGCCGTGTTGACCCCCTCCACAATCACCTTGTTCATCTTGGGGATCACCCGGGAGATTCTCGACACCTGTCCGACATCTTTGCCGGTGATCACCTTAACACGGTCTCCAACCCGAAGCCTCATAGCACCTCCGGCGCCAGGGATACGATCCTCATGAATCTCTTCTCCCGCAGTTCCCGTGCCACCGGACCGAATATCCGGGTGCCGCGGGGTTGACGCCCCGGATCGATGATCACGCAGGCATTGTCGTCGAACCGAATGTAGGTTCCGTCGGGTCGGCGGCGTTCTTTGCGGGTGCGGACCACCACCGCTCGTACAACTTCCCCCTTCTTGATGACGCCCCCGGGCACCGCCTCTTTGACGGTTACCACGATCTCATCACCCACCCGGGCATACCGACGACGGGTTCCACCCAGCAGACCGATACACAGCACCGAGCGAGCCCCGGTGTTGTCTGCTACGCGCAACCTGCTCTCTTTCTGTATCACTTGGCGCGCTCCAGGATCTCGGTCATCCGCCAGCGCTTCTGCTTGGAGATCGGCCGAGTCTCCACGATACGAACGGTGTCTCCCAACCGGGCGTCGTTCTCCTGGTCGTGGACATGGTACAACTTGCTCTTGCGGACCACCTTGTGATACCGAGGGTGCTTGTAAGAGGTTGCCACTTGCACTGAAATGGTGCGTTCACGACGATCTGACACCACTACGCCGACTCTGGTCTTCCGCCTGGTGCGTTCACTCATCAGTCGATTCCTCCTGCTGGGCGTACCACAGCTGTATCTCGCGGTCACGAAGAATGGTGAGAACCCGCGCCACGGTTCTCTTCACCGCCTTGAGACGGGCAGTGTTGTCCAATTGATTGGTGGCCAACTGGAACCGAAGATTGAACAACTCCTGTTTAGAGTCGGCAAGCTTCTCCATCAGCTCCCGGTAGTTGAGTTCCCGCAACTCGGCAGCCTTCATGATTCCTCCCTCTCGACAAACCTGGTCCTGATCGGCAACTTGTGCCCCGCCTTGCGCATCGCTTCACGAGCCTGCCTCTCGGAGACGCCCGACAACTCGAACATCACACGCCCGGGTTTCACCACCGCAACCCAGAATTCCGGGTTGCCCTTGCCGGACCCCATCCGGGTCTCGGCAGGTTTTGCCGTGACCGGCTTATCGGGGAAGATGGTGATCCAAACCCGCCCTCCTCGCCGTACCGCACGGGTAATGGCAACCCGGGCCGACTCGATCTGGCGGGCCGTGATCCAACCGGCCGACAGCGCCTGCAGCCCGTATTCACCAAAATTAACCTTGGTGCCACCTTTGGCCACTCCTCTTCTGCGACCTCGGTGCACCTTGCGGTGGCGGGTTCTCTTGGGCATCAACATCTCGAAACGCTCCTACGAAGTCTCGGTATCCGGGACCGATTCGCCTTCCGTCGAATCCTCTCTGTCCCAGTTCTTCTGAGCGGCCTGCTCGGATCGCTTCCTACCGCCTCCGGCTTCGATCAGCCGCTTGCGACCATCCCGTTTGGGCGTGGTGGCCTCCACGGGACGCTTTCCTCCGCCCGCCTCGATCAGCCTGGGACCCTTCCTACCACCGGCCGCCGCTTCAGCCCGCGCCTTGGCAGGGGTGCGTCGGCGACGGCGGGTGGGACCACCGGCGGCCAGGGCGACTTCGGCGGCCATCTTCTCACCCGAGGACCGGGTCTTGAACACATCTCCCTTGTAAACCCAGACCTTCACCCCGATGGAGCCCACCATGGTGTGAGCGGTTGCCATCCCGTAATCGATATCAGCCCGGATGGTATGCAGGGGAACCCGACCTTCCAGGTACCACTCCCGGCGACCCATGTCGGCGCCCCCGAGTCTGCCCTTGCACTCCACCCGAACTCCTTGAGCCCCGGCTTTCCGTGCAGTTCCCAGGGCCCGCTTCATGGCTCGGCGGTATGAGACCCGGTTCTCCAACTGGTCGGCGATTCCCTGTGCCAGCAACTGGGCATCCAACTCCGGGTCCTTGACTTCGATGATGTTCAGCTTGATGGACTTGGAGGTGAGTTTTTCCAAACCCTTGCGCAGCCTTTCGGCTTCGGCGCCCCGGCGGCCTATCACCACTCCCGGGCGCGCCGTGTGAATCTCCACAACGACCCGATCCCGGGTCCTCTCTATTTCAATGCGGGACACCGCGCCCCGCACCAGGCATCCCCGCAGGTAGTCCCGGATCTGCCAGTCCTCATTCACGAGATTGACGTAGTCCTTATCGGAGTACCACTTCGACTTCCAGTCGGTGACCACGCCCAGCCGGAATGAATAGGGGTGTGTCTTCTGTCCCATCAGGAACTCTCCTCGTCGTAGGAGTCAGCGACCACGATGGTCAGATGACTGGTGCGTTTCCGGATCCTGGTGACCCGGCCTCTTGCCCGGGCGCGGAAGGACCGCAACGTGGGCCCTTCGTCCACGTAGACGGCGGTCACCTTGAGTTGGTCGTAGTCGAGTTCCAGGTTGTTCTCGGCATTGGCCACCGCGGAGTTCAGCACCTTGCGAACCGTGGGAGCGGCCCCTCGATTGAGGTGGGTCAAAAGCGCTTGCGCCTCTTCCACCGACTTTCCCCGAACCAGGTCCGCCACCCGCCTCATCTTGTAGGGGGAGTGCCGCAGGTACCGAGCGCGGGCCTGGGTCTTCATCACTTCCTCACCGCCTTGTCGCGCTTGCCGCCCGGGTGCTTGCGGAAGGTCCGGGTTGGCGCGAATTCGCCCAACTTGTGGCCCACCATTGACTCGGTCAGGTAGATGGGCACGTGCCTCCGTCCGTCGTGCACGGCAATGGTGTGGCCGATCATGGCGGGTATCACAGTGGAGCGCCGGCTCCAAGTCCTTATCACCCTCTTTTGGCGCGCCGCGTTCAGTTCTTCGATCTTTTCCAGAAGGTGGTCGTCTACGAACGGGCCCTTTTTCAGACTTCTACCCACGGCTACCTCCGGCCTTTGGCGTAACGACGCCGAACGATGTACTTGTTGCTCTGCTTGTTCTTGCGACGGGTCCGGCCCTCCGGCTTCCCCCACGGGCTGACCGGTGTGCGGCCTCCCGAGGACTTGCCTTCTCCGCCACCCAGGGGGTGATCGACCGGGTTCATGGCCACTCCCCTGGTCTGAGGTCGAACACCCTTCCACCGGTTGCGACCCGCCTTGCCGAGTTTGATCAACTCGGCTTCGGTGTTGCCCACCTGTCCGACGGTGGCTCGGCAGTCGAGGGGGACCATCCGCATCTCACCAGACGGCAAGCGCAGCAGGGCCATCCCACCCTCTTTGGACATCAACTGCACCGAGGCACCCGCCGACCGAGCGATCTTGGCGCCCCCTCCGGGACGCATCTCCACCGCGTGCACGGTGCTGCCCGCCGGGATGTTACGCAGAGGCAGGGCATTACCGGGGCGAATGTCGGCTTTGGGTCCCGAACTGATCCGGTCTCCAACTCCCACCCCGACCGGCGCCAGGATGTAACGCTTCTCGCCATCGACGTAATGCAGCAAGGCGATCCGGGCGTTGCGGTTCGGATCGTATTCGATGGCAGCCACCTTGGCGGGCACGCCGTCCTTGTTCCTCCGGAAGTCGATAACCCGGTACCGACGTTTGTGTCCGCCACCCCGGTGACGGGAAGTGATGCGACCGTAGGTGTTCCGTCCTCCCTTGGACTTCCGGGGAGCCAGCAGCGACTTCTCGGGGCGGCTGCGGGTGATCTCCGAGAAGTCGGAGACAGTCTGGAACCGTCTTCCCGGAGAGGTGGGCTTGCGTTTGTTAACTGCCATGTTTACAACCCGAATAGATCGATGGACTCACCCTCGGCCAAGGTCACCAAGGCGCGCTTGGTGTCCTTGCGTTTGCCCAGGGTGCGACGGGTGCGCTTCATTTTGCCCCGTCGGTTGTACGTGTTGACCGAGACGACTTGGACCTCGAAGATCGCCTCCACCGACTGGCGGATCTCGGTCTTATTGGAGCGAGGGTCGACCAGGAAGGAATAGGTGTTGTATTCCTCGATCAGGTCGAAGGACTTCTCGGAGACCACCGGTCCCAGAATCACGTCGTGGGGGTACTTCATGATGCCCTCGCCCCCAGCGACTCCCTTTCCCTTCCCACTCCCTCCACGATCTCCAGGGTCCCGGCGCAGAACAACAGATCCCTGGCCCAGAGGACGTCGTAGGGGGTTATGTACCTAGCCTCGACGATCCGCATGGTGGGAATGTTCCGGAAGGACCGTTGCGCAACTCCGCTCGCTCTCTCCATGACCACCAGTGTCTTTCCCTTCAACCCCATCGCATCCAAGAGAGCCACCGCAGCTTTGGTCCGCGGCGTCTCCCAGTCCAGCGGAGCGACGGCGTAAACAGCACCCTCCGAGGCGCGGGAGGACAGGGCGCTTCGCAGCGCCAGGCGCCGCATCTTGGCCGGAGTCTTTTGGTGGTAGCTGCGCGGCTTGGGGCCGTGAGCCACACCGCCTCCTCGCCACATGGGTGACCGGATGGAACCGTGCCTGGCCCGTCCCGTTCCCTTCTGGCGCCATGGCTTGCGACCTCCTCCTCTCACCTCGGCCCGGGTCTTGGTGGAAGCGGTTCCCGACCGCTTCCCGGCCATTTGAGCCGTGACCACTTGGTGGAGGACCGCAAGATTGGGGGTTACCCCGAAAACCTGCGGGTCCAGGGATCTCTCCCCTTGAAGCGACCCGTCGCCGCCGTAGAGGGGCGCAGTCAACTCAGCCACCGGACTTGACCGCCTTTCTGATCATCACCAGTCCACCTTTGGGTCCCGGCACCGCACCCCGCAGCAGAAGCAGACCCTCCTCGGCCAGCACTTTCACCACCTCGAGGTTGAGAACGGTGGTACGTTGGGCACCCATCCGACCCGGCATGGCCTTGCCTTTGAAGACCCTCGACGGGGTGGCACAGGCACCGATCGCCCCACCGGCGCGGTGCTTTTTGTGATTGCCATGGCTGGCACACTGTCCAGCGAAATTATGCCGTTTCATCACTCCCGCGAATCCCTTGCCCTTGGACACGCCGGTGACGTCGGCGCGGACACCAGGCTGGAACACTTCGTCCACATTGATCGTCGAACCCGGCTCGAATCGAGAGGAATCATCCACCAGGGTCTCCACGAGATGGGGCGAAGGAGTCACTCCAGCCTTGGCGAAGTGACCGGCCACCGCGTTGTTCACCTTGGCCGGCTTTTGAACCTCCAAGGTGAGTTGGACAGCTTGGTATCCGTCGTTTTCTGCCGTTTTTACCTGCACCACCCGGCACGGTCCGGCTTTGATGACCGTCACCGGAAGGGCGCGGGCGGATTCATTGAAAATCTGGCTCATGCCCAGTTTTGTGCCAAGAATCGTGTTCACAGCTTTATCTCGACTTCCACTCCGGAAGGAAGGTCAAGACGCATCAATGAATCCACCGTTTTGGCGGTTGGATCCAGTATGTCGATTAGACGCTTATGGATGCGCATCTCGAAGTGTTCCCGGGAGTCCTTATCAACGTGCGGACCGCGAATAACACAGTACCTGTGAATCTCAGTAGGCAAGGGAACAGGGCCTTTAATCTTGGCCTGGGTGCGAGTTACTGTAGCAGCGATCTTGCGCGCTGACTCATCCACACTCTGGTGGTCATAAGCCTTGAGCTTTATGCGGATCTTATGGGAACCGTTCATTGTCTGTTCTACTGTCCTCGCTTGGTTGACTTGTTCCTAGTGTCTTGCCTTTTGTTGTGTGGTGGTTATTTGGTGATCTTGGTAACCCGACCCGCACCCACAGTCCGACCACCCTCACGAATCGCGAAATCCAACCCCACCGACATCGCAATCGGAGCAATCAACTCCACCGACAACTCCACATTATCACCCGGCATCACCATCTGCACCCCACCAGGCAACAACACCGAACCCGTCACATCCGTAGTCCGAAAATAAAACTGCGGACGATAACCCGAAAAAAACGGATTATGCCTCCCCCCCTCCTCCTTCGTCAACACATACACCTGCGCCTCAAAACCAACATGAGGATTAATCGACCCAGGAGCAGCCAACACCTGACCACGCTCCACCTCAGACTTCCCCACCCCCCGCAACAACACCCCCACATTATCACCAGCCCGACCCTCATCCAACAACTTCCTAAACATCTCAACACCAGTCGCCACCGAACCACGCGTATCACGCAAACCAACCACCTCCACCGGCTCACCAACCCGCAACACACCCTGCTCAACCCGACCAGTCACCACCGTACCCCGACCAGTAATCGAAAACACATCCTCAATCGGCATCAAAAACGGACGATCCACATCCCGAACCGGCACCTCAACATACTCATCAACCGCATCCATCAACTCCATAACCCCATCACCAGCCACAACATCCCCCTCCAACGCACGCAACGCCGAACCCCTCACCACCGGAACATCATCACCCGGAAACTCATACTCCGTCAACAAATCCCGAACCTCCAACTCCACCAAATCCAACAACTCACCATCATCCACCAAATCACACTTATTCAAAAACACCACAATCCGCGGCACACCCACCTGCCGCGCCAACAACACATGCTCACGAGTCTGCGGCATCGGACCATCAACCGCCGACACCACCAACACAGCCCCATCCACCTGAGCCGCCCCCGTAATCATATTCTTAATATAATCCGCATGCCCAGGCATATCCACATGCGCATAATGACGCAAACCAGTCTCATACTCCACATGCGCAATCTGAATCGTAATACCCCGCTCACGCTCCTCAGGAGCACGATCAATATCATCAAAACCAGTCACCACATTCTGACCACCAACCCGCTCCGACAACACCCTAGTAATCGCAGCAGTCAACGTAGTCTTCCCATGATCAATATGACCCATAGTCCCCACATTCAAATGCGGCTTCACCCGCTCAAACCTCACCTTACCCACAACCAA
>MPNA01000052.1 GCA_002238785.1 bacterium OM1 bin76
GGATCAAACGGGCAGCGTTCGGGTTCCGGAACTTCGCCAACTACCGGATCCGAGCACTCCTATACGCCGGGAAGCCCAACTGGACCCTCCTTGCCACCATCACTCCCCCCTAATTTCCGAAGACCCGATAAACAACGGTGGGCTCGATGAACCAGAACTCATAGAGACCACTTTGTTCGTTGACCAACATTGTGGTAGTCCCACATCCAGCAGTGTCACTCCCTCGTTGTCCGACTCTCATCTGGACAAACTCGACTACACATTCTTGTGACTAGGCAGCACCGCCTCCAGACCTCAAACTCCAAGCCCCATGAATCATTAGAGTTAGTCGAACCCGAGCAACCACATGGGCGCTCGGGAGAACTGCGTGAGCGATATGTCTCGCGACAGAATCTCTCCGATACGTCTTACCGAGGCTTCTCCTGTGATGGCCGATATGCGGAAGTCCGCTTCGTCCTTGGCTTCCGCCACCTCATTCCAAAGATCTGAGAATACTTCAAGACTGTCGGGAGTTTCCCATAGCCCTAGGTTCGAGCCGTATAAAGACCACCAGAACCTGACATCCAACTTCGTCACCCCCGAAGCAGTCACCAAAGATGCTGTGCTGGCCGAGGAGAGCCTCAGCATCAGGAGCGCACGTGCCAGGATAGGCGTTGCCCTGTTGCTGGGTGCCTGTTCTATCATGGCGGCAGCAAAAAGCGCGTCGGCGCTTTCGTCTTGGGCGTTCAGGGCGAGGAACAGCATTTCAGGCATCACCTCCTCTAGGGAGTCCAGCACCTCCTCCCACTTTTCGTATTTGCACAAACCTCTGTCGAACGCGAGCCACAGGGCCTGCCGGAGGAGGGCAAGGTCCAACGCCACGCTGACGCTGTTAGAAAACGGCTCCAGCACCGCCCAAGAGTGGAATAATGGAGCAACTAAATCCGATATTGGATCTAATTTGTGCGGTGTCGGTTTCGAAATTCCCGTTGGCCGATAGCTCATCTCGTTACGACGCTTGGTGTCTGAAGAGAAAATGTTGAGGTCAATACTCCATGCCTCAAGCCAATCGCGTGCGAACAACTGACGAGCGGGTTTGATAACTCCGACCAACTCAAGCCACTCTGAAAGGCTCTTAGACCCCACTAAGATGGCCTCCAGCAGTCTGGCTGCTCTGTCGGCTTCCTTCGACCATGCGGAAAGCAATAGCCATGTTGCTTTATGAGTCGACCCTTCGTAATCAGTGGGATCCAAGCGTTCACTGAGAGCGATGTGACGGTAGTTGAAGATGCCAATTCCCTCTGTGGCAAGCAACGACATTGCTGCACGCAACTCCGCGTAGTATGCCAAGTGATACGCTGAGTTGCTGTCGCCGCATGATGCCGCATCGAACGCGCGCGAAAGGTAGTTCCATCCATCAACCACATGCAGCAGGGCAGAACAGGCGATATATTCGCCAAGCCTCGGCGGATCGATGCTCTTTTGCTTAAGCGCTCCGAGTACGTCGTTCTCGTATGGGTGGGGGCTGTCCAGCCAGCTTTTTCGATGAATCCCCCCTCCGGCGACTGTGCGCAGCGAGCGTTCCGAGGCTTTGGGAGAGGAGGAACTGACTAATCTTTGGGCGCTGTTTTGAGGTGTAGGGATTACGATCTGCTGGTCCTAAATATAGCCAAGGTCTTCGGCCACAGCCTGAGCGCCCTCTGCGTTTTCGCTATCGCCAGCGGCCAGATGAAGTAGCAACTGGAGCCGTACCTGTTTGTATCCGCTGCCGCTGCGATAGCGACTCTGAAAGCTTTCGATGTCAAGCGGCAAACCCGGTGTCACAGCTGACCTCCAGTCAAAATCTGCAATGCCACCGGTTAGATCCTTAATAAAATCGTAGATTTCGGTTTGCTCGCGGAGTTCTTCAAGGGCTGAGGTAACTTCGACAACGTCTGTAGCGGCGGCGGTGACCATACGCCTCCACCCGCGGAATTTAACGTCGTGCCGCCGGTGATAGGAGATATCGTTGCAGACTTGTAAGAATCCCCTTACGCCCTGATCAGAAGCGAGGATGGAGTATCGACCAGCGAAGGCTGGGTCGTGGTCCTTCGGCACAAGCTGAGTTGGAGTTTTGTTACGAAGATAGTCCGCCCACTCTGCGTCAGAGTTCGCGATGGCGTCCCTGAGATTCCCCCAGAGTGCAATCAGATATGCGGCTTGTTGAGGCCTAGTCCATCGGAGCAGATCGGTTGGCTCATCGGATCTGTGCGTTCCGAAGAAGCCTCCGATCTTAGTTTTAGGATTTGCGGACCACCCGCGGACGAAACTCAGGGTTAGAGACCGGACGAACGCTGCTTGAGTGACTTTCAGTTTCTCACGACCTAGCATGCCAATCCTCTCAAGCCAAGGACTCTGCGGGTGGCTCCAAAGGGCTTCGGTCAGTTCTTGCGCTCGAGTTATTCGGTACGCCATGGGACCTTCAACATGGTCAAGCCATTCGAGCGTCCTGAGCAGCGGATATAGGTCGTACGCCAGCGACGGGGTGATCCTTTTGGGTCTGATGTTGATGGACCAGAAGAGATATGCCTGCCAACTGATATCGAGGTCGACAAACATGACGACGGGAAACTCGAAGTTCCCGTCTAGATGATCCTCATTTTCAGAGAACGCGTAGAGCCGGTGCTGTCCGTCGATAATCTCAATAGGCTCCAACCCATCCGTAGCAGGTTCCCAGGAAGCATCCTCGGAGCCGTCGGGCAAAACAAGACGAACAAGAGCGCCGCCTTCACTGTCAATGGTGATCACATCCTGCGGTGCGACCTTGACTCCATCTCTCTCTGTGGTGGCGCTTAATAGGTTTGCTACGATGGCGGTTGGCAACCATCCCGGCTTCTGCAGGTCCGGGAATCTCTCTCGTTGTGTGGTGTTTAGGCTGGCCCACGGATATCCTGCTTCTACGTATCGTCGGATCTCGTCTGACCGTTTCTTGTCGTGGCCACGCTGAATTCCTATGTCTGCTTCTCGTGGGCCTGCGGCTTCGCGTCGCCGAACGCCAGACAGCCTTCTAAGTAGCGGTGCTGACATTGAACAGACAAAGAAATGCGGAGGCGGTTTTCGCTGGCGAGAGCCTTCATCGAATTTGTAACTATCCCAATGACGGAGCCACTGCTGCACTCTGATCGCCGGAACGTGAATTATGCCCTCCTCACGCTATGCGACAAACCGTCATCCTTCTGATGGTAACACTTGAAATGCCTGCTCTTGCTACAGCCGGATCTTACGGATATGGAGTGTCATCAATCCTATCAGGATCCGGATTAAAGGCCGCCACCACATGCGGCTCCCCTCCAATCGGTTGTACAGAACTAGGGGAATTCCAGAAGTGTCCCGATACGAACCAGTTCCCTCTCGTAGAAGCCTCCCCCACCCCCACGGAGACGAATCTTGCGTCGACACCGAATTTCGACAGTGGCGGCCGCTCAGTAACAGAACGCGCTAACGCCAGTGCCCGCTCCCCCACCGACGCGTCATTTAGCACCAACTCAAAGTCTCCTGAGACAACCTTAAAGTCCGGCTCAGGACGACGCCGACTCTTCCGGACTCGTACCCACCACACAGGCAGCCCCTCCGCCCAAATGTGTTGCCCCACGAGCTTCGCGAATTTGAGCAACCTCAACTCGGTTATTGTTCTGCGGAAGTCTTTCCGCCGGTTCGTGTCGTCCACTAGGTGGGACAGAAATCTCCTAGCCGACTCGGCCGTTCGGTCGTACAAGTGAGCGTCTCCGGCCTTGAGTTCGACACCATACCCCACGCGGCCCATAGCCTCTGCCATAGCAGGTACCGAACCGACACCGGCCATCGGATCTAGGACCACATCCCCCACGACTGTAGTCAGAGACAGCATTCGGTACGTGAGTTCCTCAGGAAAGGGGCAAAAGTGTATCCTTCCGCCCGACCATGATCCTTGCGTAGGAATAGGGATGCTCCATAGATTTGTCGGCATGGAGCCTTCGGGGGAATAGCGTTCCGGATATCTCTTCCACCAAATCGAGTTAGGAATCGGTGAACGTAGCTCGCTGGCGTCGAACCTGAAATCCTCTGCCTTCGACAACAGAAGCACCTGCTCTGTGATGTCCCTAAGTTCACCGTGGTGAGTCCAAGGAAGAGCCTTTTGTTTATCCCACGTGATCGCCTCACGCAACGTCCAGCCTGCTTCCTCAGCACAGGTGACGAGCCTATCGGGCAAAGGAACGAGGCGCCCACTCCTGCGCACAGATCCCGCAACGAGCCAAAAGGTAGCGTCGTCTGCCGCTATCTTGTAGCAATCTCGGAACAGTCCAACCATTTGCCCAAGGTAGTCCTTAAGGCTTTGTCCACGGACACCGATCTCCGACCCATTCTCATAGTCATGCATATCGAGATACGGCGGAGACGTAATGATAGATCGGGGAGGTGGCACATCCCGCCACAGATCAGAAAGATTCAGAGCGTCCCCGATGTTCAACCCCCGACGAAGAGCCGTCAGTTCCATGCCCGTCAGTCTATGCCCCCATCAACGGGAGACCATAGCGAGCGGTGCCAACTCAACTCGATTCGACAGCGCGAGAAATGAAAAAGGGCGTCGCAACAACGCATAACAGACCTAGGTCTCCCCGAAGCGATCCAGCGAAAAGCTTCTATAAGCGCCCTCAGTCGAGAAGACCGCTAAATTGGCTACCGATGCACGCAGAGGTCAGGGCACCGTGACAGTCGGCCCGTATCACTTCCCGGTTCCCCTCCGATGGCCTCCTAATGACAGATATTCCCCGTTCTTCAAGCAGAAAAGCCGGTATCGCAATCCCAGGTAGAGCGGGTTCGCGTCATGCTCCTATGACAGATATTGGGATAGTATCTGTCATACACCGGATTCTTACTGAGACATAGGGAGTAGGTATTCACTCTGCCGTCGCTCCTCAGATACTGGTTCTCGGGAACTGCATGCCGAGCCTTTCATCGACGATACCGGTGTCCTGTTCCAGTTTCAGATGGGTCGGACAGAGGTCATTTCCATCCCGGTGGCGGTGATTACTTTGACGGCTATGCGTCCGTTCTGTGGTGGGTCAAATGGTGCGGAGGTCATAGCGGTTAGTGCTTGTAGTTGTTCGTTGTCGGCGTTTTTGCCGAGTTGTTTGATGAGTCTTTTGATTTGCCGGTCTTTGGTGGCTCCGGGGAAGTGAACACGGTGGGCGTAGAAGCTTTCGCCATCGTGGTCGGTGTCGAGCATCCAACAAGCCACATCGGTAGGGCCTCCCTCGGCAGCGTTGCCTGTTGCAGGGTCGAAGGTGTCGTAGCCTCGGACTTCTACTGCTATCTGGCCTCCAGCGTAGCCGTCAATGATGCGGATGTCCGGTTCTCCGATGATGACGAAGGCTTCGTGACCGGTCTCGGCTGATAGTTCGCGAATCATCAGATCGCGGTTCATTTGCGCCCTTGCTACGGTGACGCGCCCGACCGTGGCCGGTGCGTCTGCTGCGTAGGCGTACGCTACGACCAGAAGCACTTCGGCTCGCTCGGCGCTGTCTGCTATATCTCGGGCTGCCTCGCGGATCATCTCACCGGGTACGGTCACGTCCTCGGCGGCGACCATCACCGCCGCGGTGTGTTCGGCTGATCCATCTTTGGTAGCGTAGGTGGCTTTCCAGGCGAGCAGTTTGGAGTCGCTGGGCCATGGCTCCAATGCTCGGATGGTCATGTCGGTGTTGTTTCGTCCGCCTCTGATGGTGTGGCCCATCAGCGCCGTCTCTACCGCCTGGGAGAAATCGCCGTGCGCGACCACCATCTCGTCGTCAGTGCCTTCCAACGGGATTACCGTCGCCCATGGTTGCTCGCTCTCAACCGTCATTGGTGAGGCCACTCGGATAACAGCCCGTTTTTTGCGGGGCTGGTCTACGAGCATGATGGGATCAGGGTCCAAGTCATACGCCAAGACGCTGGCCGACACCCGTGGTACCCGTTCGTAGACAAACCCTTGGGCGGGATCGTTAGCCCATCCTTCTACGGGAGGGAGAGCAGGAGGTTTTCCCGATAGTGTCGCTTCTTGGCAGGCGCCTTCATACGAGTCAGCTAGTGCCCAGAAGGGAAAGGTTGCAGTAGCAAGACGCTGCCGAGCAATAGAAACCGCCACCGGAGATGTATCACACGTAATCCACCGCCGGCCCCATGTCTCCGCAGCTACAGCAGTAGTAGCCCCTCCACAGGTCGGGTCAAAAACCAAGTCACCGGGATCGGTGGCCATGAGTACACAGCGCTCTATCACTTGGACCGCGGTCTGCACAACGTAGCGCTTGTCGGACGCGTATGCCTGCTGATGCCATATGTTGTTGATGCGGCGGCCTGGCACCTCATCTTCATAGCTCTTCCAGCGAATCGCCGAGTCTGGGCCAGCCGCATCAAGACGTCTGAGTTCAGCAAGTCGGTCCATCCCCTCCATGGAAACACTCCAGTGGCGGCCGGGAGTACAAGGCCAGTGGCGACCTTCCCAGAAGTAAGGACCTGAACGGTCTTCCTGATGCCCTTGGGAATCTAATGACCTGCGGGTATATAGCCGAGCACCGTTTGGCAGATTCCCGTCTGGATCAGATCTCTCTGCGGAAGTAAGTGAACGGGTGCTGCCATTCTGTAGTTCTACGCTGACATAGGAACTCATGTACTTCACTTTTTCGGCCCTCGTTAGGGGTTCGTAGAGCTGGTGGTATTTGACTTGTTGGATGTCTTTGGCGTACCAGAGCAGGAAGTCAGCGACACTGGGGAGGGTCTTGGACGACGATCCGCTGGTTGTGGCAAAGGGAATGAGGCAAACGCGGTTCTCGGATCCGAACACTTCGTCGAGTAGCAGACCGACTCTTAGGACGTTCTCGTCTCCGATTTGCATGAACAGTGACCCGGTGTCGGCGAGAAGTTCGCGCATCAGGACGAGTTTTTCACGTGTGAGGTCTAGGTAGGAGTGGATGCCGCGTTCGTAGGTGTCGCGGAACGCTCGGATGGTGCGGGTGTCGTGTGGTCTGCCCTTGGCGTTCTCTGGAACTTCTCGGTTTTTGATGGAGACTTGGAAGTTGGATTTGTAGCCCATTCCGTAGGGAGGGTCGAAGAAGATCATCTGGACTTTGCCTGTCATGTTCTCTCGTGCTAATAGCGAGGCCATGACTCGGGTGCTTTCTCCATGGATGAGCCGGTTGGACCAGTTGGCGGCGTGCTGGTACCACTCGTAGGCGGCGTCGGGTGAGGGCAGCCCGTTGAAGTCTTTGAACAGTTGGGATTGCTCACCTCCTCCTTGGAGGAGTTTGATGAATGCCGCGGGGTGGACTTTCTCTCGAACGTAGAGCGGGTGCGCGGCGTGTCCGGTCTGGTTGGCGGGCTGGCGGTTCCACGCCAGGATGGGTTCGTCGTCTATTTCTATGCTGTGGGGTTGGTGGAGGATGGGCTGTCGGTCGGTGTCGCTCATGGTCTTGCCGGTCTGCTCGGTTGGCAGGTTGACGCGTTTTGCTGAGGGGTGCGTGTACTGGTCGGTTGTCTTTTTGGTTAGTCGTCTGGCCACAACAACCGCTCCTTACTGGGGGGTCTTGGAGTGCTGGGCTCGGGCTACTCGGATTGCGGTGTTCAGGTCGGCGGTGAGCCGGCCAGGTTCGGTGAACTCGACAAATGACCATCTGCGCAGCCAGAGAGGCAACTGTCCGGAGGATTGCACTGCTGGTATCCACTTTTGTTGGATGGACTGTTTCTTGCGGTGGCTGTGGTCGTCGGGCACGCCCTTGCATTCAACAATGAGATGGATCGCGTCTTCGTCCTCTCGGTCCGCGAAGAGACGGGCAACGAAATCGGGCTCGTATCGGTGCCAGGTTCCTTCCCACAGGTAGGGAACGGTCCACCCCAGCCGGAAATTGCGCGCCCAGCTGACCACATCGGGGTGCTGGTCCAAGGCCTTAGCGCAGGCCACCTCGAAGGCCGAGTGGCAGGCCGCTATGTTCAACTCCGATTTCGTGATGATGCGGTGGTCTGAGAGGCTGGTCTCGAACTTGACGCTGGAGGTGTCAAGCAGCATCGGATTTCCGAACGCAGCGACAAGCCGGTCCCCTGCTCCGTCTGTCCTTTCACAGGCATCGTCTATTTCTTTGACCGCTTGGTCTAGGTCGCTTGAACCAAGCCCGTCGTAGTGGTCTTCGGTTACGTCGGCTAGTTCCGCCCAGACCCTGACGATTCGGATGGCGTCGTGGAACAGCAACCGCCGCCGGGCGCGCCAGCCCTGGCCGCTGTCGTCCATGCGCTGGCACCAACGTTGCACAAGCCCAGCAGCCAGCCGGGTGATGGTCTGCTGCTGACGCATGCTGGCTTCTGCGCTGATGATCGTGGTTACTCCCACCGACCCGACCAGCACCGCCTGTTTGGCGCCCTGTGGTACCCAACGGATGACTCGCTGTTCGTTGAGACAGAAACCGTCGGATCCTGGTTCGGCAAGGTACTGCTCTACGTAGGGGAAGTCAATACGATGCCCGCTCCGTCCGGGAAGGCTGCGCACCTCATAGCGGGGCCTGGGAGGTGCCGGGTTGTCCTCGCGGCGCTTGACGGGCATGAACTCAAACGGCACGCCAATCACCTCGGCGTACTCGGCGACAAGCCTGCGGTCTTCGTCGTAGTTGTCGTAGTTGGAACGCCGTAGGGCTCGTCCGGTAACCTGCTCGCACAGCAGTTGAGTGGAGAATGCCCTATACCCGAGAATGTGTGTAACCGTGCGGGTGTCCCAACCCTCGGTGAGCATCTGCACAGACACCACACAGCGGATGTGTTCACCGAGCCCCCCGGGTTTGCCCACAGAGTTCAGCGCGCCTCGGACAATGTCGCGGTGGTCGCGGTCGTCGCCGGGCAGTCTCAACCGGGAGGACTGTGCTTTGATGGGTGCACTGAGGTACCCGTCGCCCTCTAGCTGGGAATGCACCAACAGGGTGTGGACAAGCTCGGTCGGACCGTCAGGCCGGTAGTTGGTAAACCGCCGGCAGGCTCCCTCGTGGTATACGGTGGAACCATCACTGCCTTTTTCGGCCCATCCCGCTATATGGTCCGCGATGGCAGTGGCGTTGGCGATGTTGTTAGCCACCACGATGAACACGGGCGGTGTTGGCATAACGCTGGCCGGGTCGTCCGGGTACATCCACTGGTTGAACTTCTGCTCGTAGCTGCGGTACAGCGCGGTGAGCGCCCGTTTCAGTTCCGAAGGCACAGCGTCGCGTTTGACCCGCTTGGGTGTCGTGTTCGCATAAAGGTTGCGCCACTGGACCCGCTCGCCAACAGAGTCGTCATCCACCGGCACCTGGGGAATCTTTACTAGACCAGACTCAATGCTGTCCATCAGCGGGAAGTCAGACACCACCCAGGGAAACATGCGCTCTCTGCGTTCTGTGCCCTCTATGAAAATAGGGGTCGCGGAGAAGTCATAGACCGGCCCTAGCCGACCCGTGTCCCGCAGGCCCTCCAACGCCCCGAACCAGATAGCAGCCGCTTTGGTGTTGTCGTCCTCGGAGGTACGCCGTCCCCCTTCGGGTAAATAACAGTGGTGAGCCTCATCGTTCAGGACGCCCACCGTGTGCGCGCCCCTGCCAGTAGGGAACCCCCGCAACGCACGGCTAAGCACCGCCGACATCGACTCCAGTCTCTGAGTCTTACGCCCAGCCCGCAGCAGCTTCTTAGCATCGGTAGACGCCGCCGCCAGCCGATCCCGGCGTTGCAAAGCATGAAAATTCAACACCTGAACCTTCACCGCTCCCAAAGCGCTCTGCATGCCCTCCGGCAACAGTCGCATCTCATCGTAGACACTTTCGGGATGGCCAGGATGCAAAACCGCCAGCCGATCCCGCACCGTCAGGCCCGGTGTAATCGCCAAAAACCGAGTCGTGTAGCGCCCATCACGGCGTAGCGTTGCCGCCGCGTTCACAGCATGCCAGGCCACCGTCATGCCCATCACCGCGGTCTTGCCCGTCCCAGTGGCCATCCTCACCGCCAGACGACCGATATCAATGTTGTAATCACGATTAGCTTCAGCCAACTCCCGGCGGACCCTCCCCAACACCGGATACCTCCCAGCGTTGCCCTCAGTAAGCCAGATAAGCGTCTCAACTGCCTCCACCTGAGCAAAAAACAGCCGCGGATCGTTAGCCTCGCTACGCCAATGCTCCAGCAGCCGCCGCGTCGCCGCGGTCGCACCCGGATATCCCGACCGCCGCCACCCGCCCACAGCATCGCGGATACGGTTCACAAGCTCGTTCTGCTCCGCAGCGGTCACCTGCATCCGCAACTGCGAACCACGCTCTTTAGGCACTATTACCAACGCCTGGCTCAACCGCCTCCCCTCAATAGCCACACCAGTGGAAGTGTTGTCCTCCGCCAACTGCCAGTAACGCGACGGCTCCTCATGCGGCCGGTTCAACACCGGACGAATAATGTGATCCAAAGGGCGTCCCGGTACCGCAACACGTCCACCTGCCCCCGCCGGAGACGGGTCCGTAGCCACCTTATCTGCTGTTATTTCAAAAGTCATCGACCCATCCATCCGATACCGCACCCCAAGCACACGCGTTCCCTAGCACGGCAGACAAATATGAACCCCCGGACTGACACAACAGCCCACAGGATACTAAATAAGCACACCGTCCCCCCTGCCCGACTGGCCGCCACCGATCTCACAAACCGCATTGGACTGTCCCGCCATGCTCTCTGATGGCCTCTTGAGAGAAACAACGAGAAGAGATCGACATGCATTCACCGTAGTCACGGGAAAGCATGGTTCCGATTAGTGCCAGCCCGGTGAGCGACCTGATCAATAGGCGTTCAGGATGATTTAGGCTCTAACACATGGTGCCGCGTGGACAGGGGTCTTCGGCATCCACCAAGAGCATTGTTGGTTCGTTGTTGGATGGACAGAACCTGATTTCGTGTTGGGGAGGCAATTGCCTTTAGGAATGGTCATTGGGCTTCCCCCCAGATCGTGGAGGGTTGGTTAGGTTGTTTGGTGGGTTTTTTCGTAGTTGATGGGGCTGGTCATGTCGAGGGTGGAGTGGAGTCGGTGGTGGTTGTACCAGGTGTGTATCCAGTTGGCGATGTCTCGTCGGGCTTGGGTTTTGGTCTGGT
>MPNA01000016.1 GCA_002238785.1 bacterium OM1 bin76
TCACAAGAAGTGCCTCCTCTGCTTGGGTGACAGCCGTTCTTACATAACAGCTATTCTCCCAGGTCAGAGAGGCACTTCACCGCATTTCACCCCCACCCACCCCACAAACCACCGGTGGATCTAGGCTTAGTGAGGACGGGATTGACTTTCATGCCGAGATGAGACGGGCAAAGGCTGAGTTCATCAAAGAGGAACGCCTGCGCTTCATCAAAGACGGTTGATCGGCTCGCCAACTCAGAGACACCGTTGGCAAGGGGACAAACCACCCGAATGGGAGGACGAGGAACACCGGTGACCAAACGATCGACGGGCCCCCGGTGGACTCAGAGACTGTCGGGAAGTGGCCGATAGTGCACCATGAGGGGGGAGGAATGGATGGTGCTTACCGCTTTCAGCGATCGCTAACAGTTGTTTGGTTGTTCCTTGGGGTTTTGTTATGTACTCACTCATGAGTTTCTCCTTTCTTCTGTCCAGGGTTGATCCTGAAAACTGGCGAGCCGTTGAGGAAGAGGACAAGTCAGCGGGTCCAGTTGTATCAGCCGTTTGAGGTCTTTATCGAACTCGGCGTCGAGGTCCTCTCTGGAACTCCACTTTGGGCCGCGGGGAAGTAGTAGAGGCAGGCATCGAGACCTCCTAGCTTGCTAGGCAATCGCGAACCGTGTTGGGGAGATTTCCCCAGCGGAGCAGTAACCCCCCAAGGCGTATCCCCGGCCGGATGTGCTGGGGATACGCCCAACCGTTTCCTACTCTGGTCGAACTGTTTGGTCGTGGCCTACCAACTGCTTGTACAAACCCTCCGGCGACAAACTCCTACGAACCGAAGTGGTGGGAGGCGTGTTGGTCCGGGCCATCGACGCTAAACATTGAATAGCCTCCCAGCCCAGCAATGTGTCCTGATGGGGAGGCTGCACCCACGATTTCGCGTGTCTTGCCTTCCTCTGGAAGGACATGAAGATCACTCTCCGGTGAACCTTCCGCATCAAATAATTCATCCCCAGTTCGAGAATTCCGGGGTAGTTGTACTTCCCCCCGATCTTCATAAGCACCTCAGCGATCCTGAACTCCACCTCTTCGGCGGGAGGCCTCAACACCTTTAAGACGGTCGGTGCTTTGTTCTTCCCGTCCATAGCCCAGTCCCTGTTTTCCCTGCGGACACGGGGCAACATCCGATCGAAGGGAAAGGTCTCAACCGTGTGCATCTCCACCAGCCCGTTCTCGTCTCTCACAACAGCCACCACCGTCCCGCAGTGAGTCATCGATTCCCCAGTAACCCACCGGATCACCGCGCTCAAGGTCCCCCGCTGCGAAGTGAAAATCATATCCCCCGCCCCAACCTGACGCGGGTCTTCTACTTTCCGGTACATCACCCCACCAACCTAGCCGGATCGAGGCTACATATTGCGAAGCATGGGAGATGCAGAAGCGATGTCATCTCCTCGGTAGGCGGTCGAGATCCGCCTGGGCGAAATACGCCGACGCCTTCCGCAGGATCTCATTCGCCCGTCCGAGTCTTGCTTCGCAGAGACGCAGAACTCAGAAAACAGGCTGCTCAGATGTGTGGAGGGTTACTAACCGTGCTCCGGGCCAGCGACAGTGTATGAAATGCCAGTCAGTACTGGAACATCCCACCTCCGTTGAATTCTGCCTCCCTTTAGAAGAACGCATTTTTCGCAAGAAAGCGGGGGGTCGGGAATCTGTTGATTGTGAGGGACGGTTCTCCATATCGGGTGCTGGGGGCCGTTCCTTGGATCATCGGAGATTGTCTGCGGCTCGGCTGGTTGCCCGGTGTTCACGCGATTATTCGGCATCAGAGTCTTGGGCCTCAGGAGTTAGGTGTTCCTGTATTTGTCCTAACGCAGCTTCTATGCGTTCCTGGCGTTGCTCAAGAGACCGCAGGCGGTCAACGATATCAGACTCCTGGTCCGTTTCAACGAAGTAGGCGGCTATGTTGGCGGTGATGAAGGACACCACCCCGATCCCGGCAAACATCAATACCACCGCGGTTGCCCTTCCTCCCGTAGTGACTGGAGAGAAGTCTCCGTAGCCGACTGTGGTGAGGGTTACCACGGTCCACCACAGGCCATCAACTATGGAGTGTCCCTCGAACACTGCGAACAGCCCACCGGTCACCAGCGCTATGAGAACGAAGACGCCGGTTACGTAGCCGAGTCCGCGCTTTCGGAGGATGTTACGCAATATTATTAGACCCCGGGTGGCAACCGCGGCTAAACCCGCCAAGCGGAGCAGACGAAGCACCCGGACCAGGCGAGACAACCGCGCAAGCCGAGTGAGAGCGAACAGTTCGCCCAGCAGCGGGAAAGAGACAAGAATGATCAGCACATCCAGCCAGGCCTTCCTGGCATAGGCACGACGGTCGTCGGTCAGGAGAGTCACCACGGCGAATTCCAAAGTGAACGCTGCCCAGATAAGCCAATTGACTATCTCAAGAAGCGTCTCCCACCCCCCGACAGCAATTCGTTCGATTATCACTACCGGGATAACCGCCAACGCCGCAACCATCACCGGTATCTCGAACCGTTGACGAACCCTCGCAGCTCGCCGGTTCAGCACGCCCTCAAGAGTCCGGTGATCCCTCACGAATCCAAAGACTACTCAAGGCGACTCGGTTAAAACACTTGCGCAAGCACCGGCCAGAACCAGACTTCGCAACTTGCCACAGCGCGGCTTTCTCGGGCGTTTGTGGTAAGCGACCAGGGCTGTGCCGGTTGGAAAAGCTGTCGGCACCTTGCCCCTCCGGAGCGACAGTGTTGGCCGACGGTGTCGAAACCGGGTTGCATCCCGACTTGACATCGGAAGACACTCCGGCTGTTCGCCGATCTCGAAGGGAACACCAAAAGGGCTGCAACTGCCTTTCACGTCGCACAGCCTCGCGGTTCTCAGCGGGATGGGACAGACCCAAGCATTGTTGTTCGCAAGAACACAACCGGTTCGTCGGAGCTGACCTGCGAGAACTCGTCCGGTGACCGGTCGGGTATCCCGGACAGGCAAGCCTTCGCCCGAGCCTAAGCTACTACACCAAGGTGTCCCGCCGAGAGAGTAGCCTGACTACGACTATCAGGAGAGCTAGTCGGGCACGCTCCGCACAGAGGGGCTTAGAGGAATAATCTCATTCGCTGTTCGAGGAGTGGACGACTGAGGATTCCGGTCATGTTGAAAACTTCGAGGTTGAAGCGGCCATCGGGATTGCGCGACCACCATTCTTCCGCGACCCAGCCAAGGTCTTCTGCGGCGATCACGGCTATGTTGGTGCTGTCGCACTGGGCTGCGAGTTGCCACACTCTGTCCATTGCGGAGTCATCAGGTTTGGCAACAATGACCAGGAAGCATGCAACCGGGTCCCTCGCGTCGCGGATGTAGCGTTTGAACTGTCTGAGGTGGGAGGGCGGAAACGAATAGGTGTCTTCCGTACTCTTGTTGTCCCACATCAGCACGTCCCCCCTTGTTTTCCGACGCCCGCCGAATCGTATGCAACCGTCGGGGTGTTCGCTGCCCGCCATCTCCATCAGTGTGGCGCCCAGCCTTGATTCGAAGAGGAATCGAGTTGCTGTTTCGAACCCACGCTCAATGTCGCTGTCCTTGGTGATGATCTGGTTAGCCAGCAGGTTCTCGCGGTCGCGCCGGGCAAGTTCCGGGAGATACTTGTAAAGACGCTCGCCGGGGGAGGCTTCGTCGGACACCTCTTTTGTGATCAGATTGGCGAAGTACCCGATGATCCGTTGGGTTCGCTCCGCTTTCGTGCCGCTCACCGGTACACCCGGCAGCGAGGAACACAGCTTGTGCAGCTCCTGGGTGGACAGGATTCCCAACACTCGGCTAGGTCTCATGCCAGAGGATATCACCCGGCTCTTTAGTTCGGGCTTTGTACCCGAAGTGGGAAGGTTCTTCTTGGCCAGCACCAGCTTTAACTGAACAACCGTAAGGGTTTCGAGGAGCAACTCCCACGCATGCAGCCCGAGTTCCAGGCCGAGTGCTTCCATCACGGAAGCCTGGATTTCGTCCGGGATCATGTAGGGCGAGCCATCGGCTTTGTTGCAATGGAAAACGATGCCCCCTCGCTGAAGCTTGTTGAGAACGTCGCGGCAGTCGCTCGGAGTGTGCAGGACGTTGCCCGGCTGGGGGAAGTGATCCAACTGGGCGAGCACGATCCGCAAGACAGCCTCGGACAGCCCCAGGCTGTCGCGGAGAGCGCGCAGCAGGTTCAACTCGCTGACCGTTATGTGGTCATCTTCCAGCGCCACCATGAGGACGTCCCTTAAGACTTCGACGTGCTGCGAATCCTCGTACTGCAGGCTGTCCTCGTCGCCCGCGGCGGCGAGGACAGCCTGTTCTAGTTGGTGAAGGCCCTCTACAATGTCCTGCTCCGAAGCCGACCAGTCGGGACGGTTTACGAACGCCTCCAGCATGCACGTCTGCCGAATCTGCTCCGAGAATGGACCGTCGAACCGCAGAACGGTCGAGATTCGTTCCGGGTCGGTCAGTTCCTCAACATTTCGCAGAATGATGTCCCGGGCTTGGTTCTCGTCAGGCTTCGGGAAGTCCTTAGTGAAGCTGTCCACGATGCGTTGTAACGGGAGTTTCGACATCTGCTTGATCGCATCAGCTACCTTCATGGACACCAATCCCAGTTAGAAAACGGTTTGACACATGAGCTGGAAGGGCCCAATACCACGCCGATATCATCGGATACATGTTAGTGCTCGTAGTCTGCATGAGTGAGTTCGGGATGCCGCCAAGGGTCAGTGGGATGCGCACTGACCCTTCTGTGGAACATAGCAAACCCAACGGTTGAGGAGAGTGCCAAAACTAGTTTCAGAATTGGGCAAAAGTAGTTTCAACGCCCTGTTAGCTCGATGCCGTGATCTGGAGGTTTGGCGTTTCGCGCCAGCGCCACAAGGGCGGGGGGGGTGGCGCGTAATGTGGCGGGCAGTTGTTGTGGTTAATGGTAGTGGGGTGGTCCTCTCCGCCCCTAACGACTATGTCGGGCCGTCTAGTTTGACGATGATGTCTCGAGGCTTTGCCGGTGGCCGTCTTGAAGATGTGGGGTATTCCATAGTCCCTTGTGTTCCTGGGACTGGTTGGCAGCAAGGTCGGCGATGTTCCTCCATCCATAACACACCTCCGTGACGTCCCTGCCTCCTATGGTGATCGTCCCCGACCCAATCAACTCACCTCCCAGTGACTTGTAGAAACGGCAGGCTCCATGAGTGTCTTTGAAGGTCCAAACCAGCATGGAATGGAATCCATTGGCCCGCGATTCCTCAGCCACAGCCGAGACAAGAAGCCGCCCCAAACCTTGGCGTTGGTATCCCGCCAGCAGGTAGATGAGGTACAGTTCGGCACGGTAGGTGGGATTGCCCTCCCGTTCGGGTCCTCCTCCTGCCAAGCCGACAACTTTGCCGACATGAGTCTCTGCAACGAAGTACTTGGGGGTGTCTTGGTGATCGGCCAGAACACGGTACCACTTCAATTCTGCCTTGCGATAGGAGAGACCATCTAGGTACTCCGACGGTAAGATTCCGGCATTGGTGGTCCGCCAAGCATCAACATAGACTCTGGCCATGGCAGGGACGTCCCCGGATTCGGCGGCTCTTATTCGGACATCCATTAGATCCCAGCGTCTGTCGTTCAGCAAGAGCCCTTGACAACTGTCGATCGCGGTTCCGCACCTAGAAGTGTGGGTAACGTGCGGTACACCAGAGAGGACCCCGGCATCCAAGTGTAGGTTGAAGCCATCCAGGATCGAGATGAGTCTTCTTTCAAGGGTCTCGGGAACCGTCGCTTCGCACTTGGGTCAGTTGCGCTTTACGTGGGAGATGTACCCAGAGCGGTTCTCTCCGCGGGCGCCGACTGGCGCCATAGCCGAACAGCCTGAAATGCCCATGTCAGGGGCCCGGCGGTCTCCACATAGATCCACAGGATCCCGTCGTCGGTGTGTCCCCATGAAGCGAACCAATTAAGGAAGAAGGGGATCGCCACCAAGATGGTGAAGTAAAAGAAGATGTTGGACACGAACCAACTCATCGGAAGTGGGGACTTGCTGGCTTCACGTCTGGTTGACAGGAAGGCGGTGACCATGGTCAGTAGTAGGGCTACCGCCATGAACAGGTCCAGCGTCGCTAATCGATCACCCCCATCAGAAGAAGCCTCCTCCACGGCGTCCTCAAAAAAGGAATGTTCGAGGAAATGCACCGCGACCCAAACCGCCATCACCGCAAGAAAGGCACTGATGATCCGATGCAACGCCTTCATTCCATCACCTCCTAACCTTTAGTAATGATAATCATTATCGGAACGGTACCTAATGCAGACCAGGGGTGGGTGTCTTGCGGATCTTGTAACACTGCCCCTCAGCCGGGTCGCGCCTTTGGTCCCCATGCCAGAGGACATTTAGGCGTCAGGTATCGAACCGCTTATTGAGAACCGTGATGGCTTCCGACGGTGAGACGTTTCGCTCAGCAGCCAGAACCAATAGGTGATAGATGAGGTCTGCTATCTCCTCGGCCAATCGTAGGTTGTCCGCCTCTCCGTGGGCGTGGTCCTTGGCGGCCATCAGGACTTCGGTTGCTTCTTCCACCACTTTTCGGCCAGTGAGATCCGCCCCGCCTTCCAGCAATCGAGTGGTGTAGGAAGCGGCGGGTCGTTGCTCCGCCCGGGAAGCGATCACCTCCCACAGACGCTCCAACCAGTGGAAGCCCTGGCCTCGGGGACCGTCATCAAAGCAAGTCACCGTCTGGCGGTGGCATGCGGGGCCGGCCGGTCGAGCAGTGATCAGCAGAGTGTCGGCGTCGCAATCGGCCGCTATCGTCACCGCTTCCAGGAGGGAGCCACTGGTGGCCCCTTTCAACCACAACTCCCGTCGAGACCTGGACCAAAAGTGGACGTAGCCAGTCTCCAAGGTGAGTGCATAAGACTCCGAGTTGAGATAGGCCACCATCAGGACCTGGCCGGTGAGGGCATCCTGGATCACACCGGGTATCAGGCCCTGGGAATCCCACCGGAGCTTCTTCGCCGGGGGAGGGTCGGTGATCGGCGACGCGGTCATGTCAGGCGCACCGGGACGTTGGCTTGAGCCATGGCCTGCTTGACCTCGGAGATCTCGACCTCCTTGCGATGGAAGATGGAAGCCGCCAGCACTGCCTCGGCCCCGGCTTTCTGGCAAACCTCAACGAAGTGTTCAGGAGTCCCGGCCCCACCGGAGGCTATGACCGGAACCTCCACCGCTTCGGTAACCGCTGCAGTGAGATCCAGGTCGTAACCGACCTTGGTCCCGTCCCTGTCCATAGATGTCAGCAAGATCTCCCCAGCGCCCAACTCGACTCCCCGGGTGGCCCATTCCACGGCGTCCCAACCCACCGGTTCTCGGCCTCCCACCACCACCACCTCGAATCCACCGGCGGGCCGACGACGGGCGTCGATGGCCAGCACCACGCACTGGCGGCCGAACTGGCGGCGGCACTCCTGTAGCAACTCGGGACGACGGACTGCGGCGGTGTTGATGCTCACTTTGTCAGCCCCGGCACGAAGCGCCGATTTCATATCGGCCGGAGAACGGATACCGCCACCCACCGTGAGCGGAACGAAGACCTCCGAGGCGGTGTGCCTGACCACGTCCCACATGGTGTCCCGGTTCTCGGGAGCGGCCGCAATGTCGAGGAAGCAGATCTCGTCCGCCCCTTCCTGGGCGTACCGGGCGGCCAACTCCGTTGGATCCCCTTCATCGGTGAGGTTTACGAAGTTGACGCCCTTCACCACGCGGCCAGCGGCCACGTCCAAGCAGGGGATGATCCTCTTACGAAGCATCAGCCGGCGACGTGATCCTGCCCGGCCGTCCACGCTCGGCAATCAGCCAGGAAGTTGGACAGGACCCTGAGTCCGTTGGCGCCGGATCGTTCGGGATGGAATTGAACTCCCACCCGGTGGCCGTCTCGCACCGCCACACAGAAGCGGCGTCCGTATTCTGTCTCCGCCGTCACCACCCCGGGATCGGTCGGAGCCGGCGCGTAGGAATGCACGAAGTAGAAGGTGGCATCAGGAGGCAGGCCCCTCCAAAGGGGGTCATCGGAGGTCATCAGCAGATCGTTCCAACCGATGTGGGGAAGCCTGGGGGTCTCCTGCAACCGCTCCACCCGGCCTCCCATCAATCCCAGACAAGTGCTGTCGTCCTCAGAACTACCTTCGAAGAACAACTGCAGTCCCACACAGATTCCCAGTAGCGGCCCCTGCCACTCCACCAACGTCTCGATGAAACCGACTCTTTCCAACCGCTCCATGGCCGCGCCGGTGGTCCCCACTCCGGGAAGCACCACCCCGTCGGCCCCTTCAATTTGGTGGGGTTCACCAGCCAAGAACGCCTCGGCGCCGGCGCGTTCGAGGCCCTGGGTGATCGAAACCAGATTGCCGGCGCCGTGATCCACCACGGCGACGATGGTCAAATCGTCCCTTTGGTGGAGGCCACACCCTGCCGTCGGGGATCTTGGGAGACCGCCTGCCGCAGCGCCCTGGCAAGGGCCTTGATGGCAGCTTCCGCCTGATGATGGTCATTGAGACCCTCGGAGCGCAGGTGGAGGGTGAAGCCGGCGGCACGGGCCATCGCCTCCAGCGCGTGGGGAAGGTTTTGGGTAGTGAGATTGCCGATCATCGGATTCTGCAGTGGAAGGTCAATCACCGCATAGGGCCGACCGCCCACATCCACTGCCGCGGAACCCAGAGCCTCATCCATGGGTACCGCCGCGTCTCCGAACCGGTTGATGCCGGCCCGGTCGCCCAAAGCCTCAGCCATGGCCGAACCAAGCACCAAAGCGGTGTCCTCCACGGTGTGATGGTCGTCGACGTTCAGGTCGCCCTTGGTGTTGACCGTCAGATCGAACAATGCATGGTGGGCCAAAGAAGTGAGCAGGTGATCAAAGAAGCCCACTCCCGTGGAGACTGCGGCCTGCCCCGATCCGTCCAGGTCCAGATGGACCTCTACGGAAGTCTCCTGGGTCTCTCGGGTTAGGTGTGCGGTTCTGTCAGGCATATCTGTGCTCATGCTCCTTGTGCGCTAAACCGTATCTCGGCGGCTCGACGGTGGGCGGTGAAACCCTCCATGTCGGCCAGGCGGGTGATGATCGGAAGAATCTCGGCCAGGCCATCGCGAGTCAACCGCTGTTCCTGCCTCCAAGAGCCAAAGTCCTCCACCGACAGTGGTCCGTAGCAGGCGGCCAATCCACCGGTGGGCAGGACGTGATTTGCCCCGGTGGCGTAGTCACCTGCGGACTCCGCCGACCACCGCCCCACATAGACCGAACCGGCCGCGGTTATCGCCTTGGCATGGGTGTCCAGGTCGGAGGTGAGGAGAGAGACGTGCTCGGCGGCGTACTGGTTGGCGAATGAGATGGCCTGCGCCATGTCGGAGGCGATCACCGTCATCCCATGATTGGCCAGGGCTTCGGCCAGGATCTCGCGGCGCTCCAGCGTGGCGAGTTGCTCTTCCAAGGCCACCTCTACCCGGGCGGCGAGTTGCGGGGCAGTGGTGACCAGGACGGCCGGAGAATCAGGTCCGTGCTCGGCCTGGCACAGCAGATCGGCGGCCACCAGGCGCGGATCTGCCGAATGGTCGGCCAGCACCAGCACTTCTGACGGCCCGGCGGGGAGGTCGATCCCGCAGTCTCCGAACACCGCCAGCTTGGCAGCGGTCACCCACTGATTGCCCGGTCCCACGATCTTCTCCACGGGCTGCAACTGCTCGGTCCCGTAGGCGAGAGCGGCAACCGCTCCTGCTCCTCCCATCGCCCAGACCTCATCCGCTCCGGCCACCCAGCATGCTGCCAGCGTGGCGTCACTCACCGACCCGTCAGCCCCGGCGGGAGTTGCCACCACCACCTCGGCAACTCCCGCCACCTTGGCGGGGGTCACCGTCATCAGGACCGTGGAGGGATAGGCGGCTTTGCCCCCGGGCACATAGGCGCCCACTCGCTGGAGGGGAGACCAGCGACGTGCAATAGCGATGCCCGGCAGGGTCTCGGTGTGGACATCGGAGGGAATCTGGCGGAGGTGAAAGGCCTCTATCTGGCGGCGAGCCCCATCCAGGGCTTCCACCGCGATCGGCATGCGCCGGGCGGCGGCTGCAAGTTCCGACTCCGGCACCTGGAAGTATCCCCCTCCGTGCCGGCGGGCCAGGATCTTCATCGCCCGGTCACCGTCCCTCCGCACTTCCTCGCAAATAGTCTGGGCGATCTTGCGTACCTGCGGGTCGGGCACCGCGGACCGCCGGAACAGGCCGGCGCGTTCTGCTTCGGTCATTTCCGTGAGGTGCACCAGGCGAAGGCGGTTGCCGGTTGGGGTGCTCACGGGATCAGTTGTCCCACATCGAGCACCAGTATTCCCTGGCCGCCCGCCTCCTCAAGCCGGGGAAGCAGTTCCCAGAGGTCGGTGGCGTTCACCACCGAGTGCATGGCCACCATGTTCTCCTCGGCCAGGGGGATCACAGTGGGCGCCGAGAGCCCGGGGATGATCCGGCTTATCTCCCCGGTGTTGTCGGGGGTGGTGTTCAGCAGCACATAACGCTTGCGCCGTCCGGCGTTCACCGCCCTCACAGCCGTGACCAACTGCCGAACCATCGGATGTTCCCTCACCTCGGGAAGGCCGGCCAGTACGGCTTGGGACTCCAGGATGACGCCGATCTCCCGAAGTCCGTTGAGCTTGAGGGTGGAGCCGCTGGAGACCAGATCAACCACCGCGTCGGCCAAGGCGATCTTGGTGGCCGCCTCCACCGATCCCTTCAGAGCCACCACCTGGGCGGGAATCGACTCTTCGGCCAGAAAGCGAGTGGTGGCGCGGGGATGGGAAGTGGCGATTCGCAATCCCTTCAAATCGGCCATGGAGGAAATGGCAGAGGAGTTCGGAACGGCGGCGGCCAGGCGGCAGAATCCGAAATCCAGTTTGACCAATGGCTCCAACCCGGAGGCTCCGTTGGCCTCCTCCATCAGATCCAAGCCGGTGATTCCCACGTCGGCGACCCCTTCGATCAACATCCCGGGAATGTCCTCGGTACGCACCAGCACCAGGTCCACCTCCACGTTGCGGACTCGTAGGGAGAGCACCCGATCGGTGACCTCGAAAGACATCCCGGCGCTTTTCAGCAGCCGCAGGGATGGTTCCCGTAGACGCCCCTTGTTGGGAATGGCCAGCGTCAGTGATTGCTTATTCAAGGTTTTCCTCCCGATTCCGCCTCGGGTTCGCATCTGGAAAGCGCCAACCGATAACCGCCCGTCCCGTGGCGCAACCACTGGTTGATGCGGGTGATGGTGGCGGTGGCCACCCCGGTGACGGCGGAGATCTCCCGATAGGAGAGACCCCGGTCGAGTTGGCGGACCACGGCCCAACGCTGACTCATGTCGCTCAATTCCTTGAGGGTGCAGAGGTCGCGAAAGAAAAGCTCTGCCTCATCCAAGGTCTTCAGGGAGAGCATGGCGGTGAAGAGTTCCGTGGTCTCCCGGTTTCTCCATGATCTATCCAGAGTCATATGATCTCAGTCGCCTGCTTTCGAGCCCATGCTCTTTTACTCTATCATGCTAGCATACTAACACAATAACACAATCCGGAAACATGCCAACACCAGTTTCAGTATCGGAGCAAGGGAACATGTCTTGCAAGTAATACCGGCCGTCGACATACTGGAAGGCCGGGTGGTGAGGTTGCTTCGCGGCCGCTATGACAGGGTCACCCGCTACTCTGACGATCCGGTGGAGGTGGCGGGCCAGTGGGTTTCCCAGGGCGCCGACCTGGTGCACGTTGTCGATCTGTCCGGCGCCCGATCGGGGAATCCCGACCGTCGCATTTGGGAAGTCATGGCGGCGGCCGGTATTCCCTTTCAGGTGGGTGGGGGGATCCGTGACGCCTCGATGGCCCGGGCGGCGCTTTCGGCAGGTGCTCGGCGAGTCGTGATGGGGACGGCGGCGGTGTGGAATCCGGAGGCCCTGGGGGAAGTGGGACCGATCGAGAGGGTAGTGGCGGCGCTGGACATCCGGGCGGGTCGGGCCAGGGGAGCGGGTTGGATGGACGAGGGTCGTTCCGTCTCACAGGCCGTGGCCGGTCTGCGGCAGGCGGGCGTGGGACGGCTATTGGTCACCGGCATCGAGCGGGACGGGGCGATGACCGGGCCGGACCTGGAACTGTTGGGAAGGGTGCAGGCGCTGTCGGAGATGGCAGTGATCGCCTCCGGCGGGGTGGGGGATCTCGCCGACCTGGAAGCGGTGGCGACACTCGGATGCGAAGCGGTGATAGTGGGCAGGGCCCTCTACGAGAGACGATTCACCTTGGCTGAGGCCCTCTCCGCCTCCACCTAGCCGTTGGACCTTTGACGGCGCGCCTCGAACAGCACGACGGCCGCCGCCGCGTTCGCATTGAGGGAATCCACCGTGCCCGACATGGGGATTCGTACCTGCCGATCGGCGCCTGACAGCCACAGGTCCGACAGACCCCGATGCTCCGATCCGATCACCACCGCCGCCCTCCCTTGAAGGTCGACATCCCAACTCAACCGCTCTGCCGCCGGACTGGTGGCGATCACCGACATGCCCTGCCGGCGAAGCCATTCCAACACCTGCGGTCCTGGGGCCACCGCCAACGGGAGGGTGAAGAGAGACCCCAAAGAAGCCCGTACCACGTTGGGATTGAAGACATCGGTGGTCGGATCGGCCACCACCACCGCCTCGACACCGGCCGATTCGGCGGTGCGGAGCATCGCTCCCAGGTTCCCGGGTTTTTCCACCGCTTCCACCACCAGCACCAGGGGAGCTGACCCCAGCCGCAGGCTCGACAGATGCAGTGGCGGCTGGCGCAGCACCGCCAGGAGGCCATCGGGGCGTTCTCGATAGGAGGCCTTGTGAAAGACCGGCTCCGACAATTCCACTATCTCCACTGCTCCCCCCAGACCTGCCAGCAACTTCTGGTCACCTTCAGGGGGGAGGAGGGAAGGACAACGGTAGACCTCCAACATCTGCGATCGCCACGCCAGGGCCCTCCGAACCTCCCGACAACCCTCAACCACGAACAGGGACTCTCGGTCTCGCTCCCGGCGGTTTCGCAATCTCACCAGGGCCTTCACCCTGCGGTTGGTGGGCGATGAGATGATTTCCCGTCGCCTCCCGGGCCGGGACATCAGGAGCCTCTCCCAGTCATCCACCCTATCCGGAGCATTACCTCCCGCAGTCCCACGAGAATCAACACCGCCCACAGGGGAGCGACCGGCTCAACCGCTGCGGTCACCGAAGTGTTTTCCACCGAGGCCCAGGCGACGATCACGAAGACAGTCACCAGCCATCGGGCCATGTTGACCCGCTTCCAGGAAATCGGATGGTCAGCGTGGTCTGTGGGAGACTTCACATCAGCGCGGATGGCGCCCAATGCAATGCCGAGGGAAAGGCCGCCGCCCAGCAGAAGATACGCCGGTAACGAACCGTCCTCCGGGCTGCCGGCGAGGAGCAGCGCCAGCACAGCAGGGAGCGCAATCGTAGCCAGCCTCACAAACGCTCTCCTGCTCAGATCGAACTTTGCGAAGACCAACAGGGAACCCGCCACGATCACCAAGCCTGGATAGACCAACCACTCAGTATCCACGTCCCCCACCACCACGTAGAAAACCGAGCCTCCCAGGCAAACCCCCAAGGCGACCCAGCGATGCGAGGCAGATGCTGCAGGTTCCATCCAGGTGTCGAGCGCCAGGGCGGCGGCCATAGCCATCGCCGCCCACCACCCGGTCAAAGTCCCCGCGAACACGATGGCGCCCAATCCCAAGACTGCCGCTTCCCAGAGGGCAGGGGAGAGGCCGCTGCTTCCCACCGTCACCTTGACCACCAGCAGCATCACGAACAGCACCCCAGCGTGAGTGTCCATCGCCAGGGCAAGGCCACCCCCCGCCAGGGCAGCCAGGTTGGCCGAGATGGGGTGATCCGGGTCCAATTCCCGCGTCAAGGCCCAGGTCAGATAGGCGGCCAACCCCGCCTGGACTGCCTCCGGCCATCCACTCCACCAATAACCCGCCGCCCCGAAGAGGAACAGGCAGGTCATGGCAACGCGATCGGTGAATTGCTCCAGGTCCAGGGGGCGGGTGACGCTCACCCGGAACGCCGGCATTAGGCGAATCTCCCTGGGCTCAGAACATCGCTGTCCAAACCATGGTCGACCAGCCGCGACGACACCTGGGAGTCCAACACCAATGAGGCAGTCAACTCTCCGGCCGCCGGAGCTGTCTGGATGCCGGTCCCGCCTTGCCCCACCAGCCAGAAGAACCCTTCCGAATGTGGATCGAAGCCGATCACCATCTCCCGGTCGGGAGCGAAGGTGCGAAGTCCGGTCCACGAGGAACGTACCGAACGGATCCCAAGGGTGGTAGCTTCATTGATTCGCTCAATGGCCAGGGCTATGTCAAGTGGCTCGGGTCGGGCGTCGCAGGGAGGCGAGGGGTTTTCTTCGGAAAGCGAGCACAGCAATTGGACGCCGTCGGGTTTGAAATACCACTCCATTGCCACGTTGGCCACCAGCGGCCACTCCTGGTATTCGTCCGATCCGGGGGCCATGAAGACGGTCCGCCTCATGGGAATGAGTCCCAACGGCGTGACCCCCGCCAAACGGGCAATCTCATCACCCCAAGCCCCGGCTGCGTTCACCACTACTTCGACCTGCAGCGACTCCTGGCCCACCTTGACTCTCCAACCCGCCGGTGTCTTTTCAAGGGCGTCGACCGGAGAGGAGACCCGGATCTGAGTGCCCCTCCGCCGGGCTCCCCTCACGAAGGCTTGATGGATGGACGCCACATCCATATCGGCAGCATCGGGTTCCCACACTGCCCACGCCAGCAATTCTTCTCTCAGGGCGGGACAGATTCTCCGAGCTGCTGCCGGATTCAGACGCTCGACGGGAGTGCCTGTCCGGTGAGCTTCAGCCTCCCAATCCTCAAGCGCCTTTTTTTGGTGGTTTCCACCCACCAGCATCCCACCCCGTTGGGAGAGGAACGGAAAGTCCGCCAACCCGTTGGGAGGATTATCGAAGAAATCCCGGCTGGCCATCGTGAGAGGACGGATGCCCGGAGACCCGTAGGACTCGAACAGCAGCGCTGCGGACCGTCCCGTGGTGTGATAAGCCAGAGTGGATTCAGCCTCCAGCAGTGTCACATCGGCTCGTTCAGCCAGATGGAAAGCCGCCGCCACCCCGGCGATCCCCCCTCCGATTACTGCCACCCGCAGGGGTCTCATGGGTAATCCCTACAGGTAGAGACCGGTGGCCGGGCGATCCTCAGGCTCGCGTCGCCCCGCCATCAGCTTGGCGCGTTGGGCGGCCCGAGCCTGGGCGACCATCTGCTTGGTAACCAGGCTCGCTTGAATCCCCTGGAACAGACCCTCCAGCCAACCTATCAACTGCGCCTGGGCGATCCGCACCTCCGAGGAGGTGGGAGGATCGTCACCCAACAGCGGTTCGAACATGCGGTCGAACTCGCTGAGGAGATGGTCGCTGAGTACATCGCGTAATTCATGCAGGGAACGATCATGAATCTTGGAAATGAGATTCCGCCCGGACTCATCGGGCGTGGCGGTGCGCACTTCCTCCAATATGGCCTTGGTCATGGTGGCGATCCGGATCAACTTGGCTGGTTCGGTCACCTCGGCGCCGGCATCACCAGAGGATGAGTCATCACCTTCGGAGTCACCCATCTGTGAAGCCAGGGCCATCTCCTCAACCAAATCGGGACGCAGGGTTTGCTCAGACTGCATGCCCATCAGGCTACCTGAATATCCAAACATTTGTGCATCGCATCAACCGTCCGGTTCAGACCGGTACCTCGGCGCCGTTGAGCACCCAAGCCTGCTCGGTGAGCAGGAAGTCGGCAACGGTAGCGACATCCTCGGGTGTCGGCCAACGACTGTGGTCGGCATCCGGCAAGGCCGCCCGGGCAACCGGGGTGTCGATCACAGCCGGAACAAGAACAGAGACCGAAACACCGGTGTTCTGGAGTTCGGCCGCCAGACTGCGGCCCAACGCCACCACTCCCGCTTTGGCAATGTTGAAAGCAGCCTGCCCGGGGGGTGTCAGAAAAGCTGCTCGGCTGGCGGTAAGCACTATCCGGGCCCAGTCGGCCCGGTGAAGATGGGGAAGGGCGGCGCGCACCACCGTGAATGTGGAGCGAAGATTGCTGTCCAGCATCCTCTCCAGCCTCAAATCCGAAGTCTGTTCGATGTTCCTGCCTCCAGCCCAGTTGCCGGCGAGGCAGGCCACGCCCGACAGGTCGTCCCACTTCTCATTCAATTCTGCAAAGAATCCCTCCACAGCCTGCGAATCGGTCACATCCACCCGGCGCAGGATGATCCGGTCGTGGTAGGTGCCGAATCGGTCTTCGAAACCGGCCGCCTCGGCGGGGATCAGATAGGTGACCGCCAAGCGGACATCTTCGTTGCGCAACAACCTGGCTGTGAGAGCCTGTCCCAGCCAACCGGTCCCGCCGGAGATCACTACTGTCCGCACTCTCTGCAATTCTGGCATGGCGGAGTGACAAACGCGGCTATATATCAGAGGTGGTCCAAGCGCTCACAACCCCCTTCCTGCGCATGGAGGGGCCTTTTGCTTCCTTAGCCCTCCTCATCTTGGACGGAATCTGGACGCCACCCGCTCCCAGGGTTCCTAGTCTCCGGTGTCGATGACCACCCTGGCAATCACCGGAATGCCCAACAGCGGGAAGAGTTCGGTGTTTGCCGCCCTCACCGGACGCCATGACGGTATCGCCCCGTTTCCCTTCTCAACCACCGCCATGCGAGTGGGGATGCTTGCAATCGAAGACCCGGTGCTGGAGGAACTGGGGCGACTGGAGGGTTCGGATCGCATAACACGGGCTTCACTGGAAGTGGCCGACACCCCTCCCCGCAATCGCTTTGGAGGCGAGGCTGACACAGAGACAATCGGCAAGATCCGCCAGGCCCACTGTCTGGTGGCAGTCCTGCAGGCGTTCCCGGACCCCGCCGCGGTGGCGACGGAGTCGGAGGCTGACCCTGCCCAGCAGGTCGAAGAGACCATCTTGGATCTGGCGATCCACGACGCCGACATTTTCGAAAGGTCCCTTCCTCGTCTGCGCAATCAGGCAACCTCCCGGCCGGAACGGCGCCTGGCTTGTCTTGCAGTGGCCCGGGCCACCGAGATCACCCGGGAGGGGAGACTGTTGAGATCTGTGCGTTGGTCGGAAGCCGAGTTGACTGCACTGGGGGATTTTGCCCCTCTGACCCTCAAGCCGGTGGTCTGGGTGATCAACGCCGAGGAGGACCGCCTTGGCGACCATGTGGACAGGGTGAAAGAGGCAACACCCACTGGCGACCCGGTCGTGGCGGTCACTGCAGCATTGGAAGCCGAAGCCTCCGCCCTGGACCCCGAGGACCAAGCTGAGATGCGGGAGGCGTTCGGCTTGGGTGATGGCGCGGCGGCTGCGATCTGCGGGGCTGCGTTGGAGGCGCTGGGACTTTGCACCTTCTTCACAGCCAACCGCAGGGAGACCCGGGCCTGGTTGACCCGGCTGGGCTCCAGCGCCAGGCAGGCGGCGGGCAAGGTCCACTCCGATATGGAAAGAGGCTTCATAAGGGCCGAGGTGGCCAGTGCGTCCAGTGTCATCGGGGCCGGAGGGTGGGATGCCGCCCGCCGCAAGGGGATCCTGCGGGTCGAAGGCCGTGATTATGCGGTCCAGCCCAGTGATGTGCTCCAGATCCGTTTCTCGGTGTAGATTCCCAAGGTTCCAGCGCCGATAATTGTATTGTTATCCGACACGTGATACCTGTACTGGCGGCTTCTGAATCGGGTGGGCTAACCCTCTTGGACGAACATCAGGTGTTCGTCTTCCTGATCCAGTTGACACTTCTGGTGGGGTCGGCGCGCCTGTTGGGAGGGATCGCCAACAAACTGCGTCAGCCCCCGGTGGTGGGCCAGTTGGTAGCCGGAGTGTTGATCGGCCCCAGCGTCCTGGGGCAGTTCTATCCGGACACCTTCGAGTGGATCTTCTCCGACTCCACTGTGGGTTCGGTGATCTACGGCCTGGCATGGCTGGCGGTGATCATGGTGCTGGTGGTGATCGGATACGAGACGGATCTGGGCATCATCATGCGCCTTCGCAAAGCCGCCATTAACGTTTCCGCGGGAGCCTTCCTAGTGCCGCTGGTCGTTGTCGGGTTGGTGGCGTTGTTGACCCCATCTTCTTTCATCGGTGACACCAGCAGGGGTCTGTACGCGGCCTTCATGGCGCTGGCCCTGTCGGTGGCCGCCCTTCCGGTGGTAGCCAAGATTCTCCTGGACTTGGGAATGCTGCGCCGCAACTTCGGCCAAGTAACTCTGGCCGTGAGCATGACCATGGACTCGGTGGGATGGTTGATCCTGGCCGGGCTGGCCGGGGTAGCTCAGGAAGGCTTCGAGCCATCCCGGTTACTCACATCCCTGGGAGGCCTGGTTCTGTTCGTAGCGCTGGCGGCCACCATCGGCAAGTGGGCGCTCAACCATGCCATGCGCTTGGCCTTGCGGAGCGGCTGGAACCTGCAGGCGGCACTCACCGTGAGCCTGGTGGCGGCCATCGGTGGGGGTGCGATCACCCATGTCCTGGGCCTTGAGGCCATCCTGGGCGCCTTCATAGTCGGGATCATTCTCGCCACGCTTCGCTACCAGATCGGTGAAGTGCGTCATGTCCTCGAAGTCATGACCGACTCTTTCTTCGCTCCCATTTTCTTTGCCTTCAGCGGTCTGCGGGTGGACATATCCCTGCTTGGCAGCCCCAGCGCCATTATCTGGACGGTGGTGCTGATCGTGCTGGCAGTGGCCGCCAAGGTATTCGGCACCCTGGTGGGCGCCCGCCGGGCCGGTCTGAGCTTCCGGGAAGGCCTGGCGTTGGGCTCGGGTCTGTCGGCACTGGGGGCCATGGGAATCGTGGTTGCCCTGGTTGGCTTGAGTCTGGGTGTTCTCAGCGACACCGGCTACACGGTGATCGTGCTGGCGGCCATCATCACCTCGCTGGTGGCCCCCATAATGCTCAAGTTGGCGGTGCGGGAAATGGAAGCCGGAGAAGAAGAGCAGTCCCGGCTGGAATCCGAAGCCATACGATCGCAGGCGCAGATCCTGGGGTCGGAGCGCATCCTCCTACCCACCCGAGGGGGCGCCAACAGTGTCTATGCAGCCAACCAGATCAAGATCCTGTTCCCCGAGGCCGAAGTGACGGTCCTGGCGGTGGCCGGCCAGCCGGGCAGTTGGGTCAAGAGGCTGATAGGCGCCCATGAGGAGCAGAGTCAAGGGCCGGAGGAAGTAATGACAGCCCTCGGGTCAGACCGGCATCGCCTGATCCGGAGAAAACGAAGGGACCCGGCCGATGCCATTCTCAACGAGGCCGCACTGGGCTATGACCTGGTGGTGCTGGGGGCTACCGAGCGGACCGAGGAGAGCGAAGTCTTCTCTTCGGTGATCGACCGGGTGTTGGCGAAGCTACGGTTGCCCACCCTCATCTTCCGCTATCCCAGCGCGGATCAGCAAAGCGCCATCCCGGACTCGGTCTCGCTGGACGTCAACCGGGTGCTGTTGTCTGTGGAGTCGAACCGGGCGTCCCGCGCCGCCGAGGAGATTGCCTACTCTCTGGCGGCCCACAACGACGGGCTGGTCCTTGCCTTGCATCTGATTGCAGAGGCCGCCGACGGTCCCTTCCATTTCGACATGTTGAGCAGCGCCCAGAACTACATGGCAGGCATGGAATTGCTGGAGGAGTCCGTGACGTTCGGGGAACGATTGGGAGCAAGGGTGAACGCCGACGTCAAACCGGTGGCGCAACCGGAGGGAGACTTGGTGCAAACCGCCAACACCGGAAACTGGGACCTTCTGGTGATGGGCGCCACCAGCCGACCTCTTACCAACCGACCGTTCTTTGGCTATGGAATGTCCTACATTCTCAAATACGTAACGATTCCCATGGTCATCGTGGCAATTCCCGACATCGTTTCCCGGTACCGGCCCCACTGATCCGGTGTGCGAGACTTCCTGGTCGACCTCCTAGTGGTCCGTCGGTTTGGTAGTTGGGTGGGTTAATGTTTGGGTATGCCTGTGTTTATTGCGCCCCCGTTGGAGATGTCGGTTGAGCAGCGTGCTGCGTTGGAGGTGATGGCGAGGTCGGAATCGGCGCCGTTTCGGCAGGTTCGGCAGGCGAGGGGGTTGTTGTTGGCGGCTGATGGGACACCGAACCAGGCGATAGCCCGGCGGGTGGGGGTGAAGGCCGACACGGTTCGGGCTTGGCGGAAACGCTTTTTGGAGGACGGCGTTGAAGGGGTGGGGGTGATCCGCCCGGGCAGGGGCCGTCAACCGGTGATCGGGCAAGAGGTGGTGGAACAGATAGTTTCTGACACGTTGCATACCCGTCCGGCGGACGGGTCGACGCATTGGTCGACCCGGACGATGGCCGCCCGTCACGGGGTGGGAAAGGACACCGTTGCTCGTATTTGGAAGGCGCGGGGATTGCAACCGTGGAGAACCGAGACGTTCAAGTTGTCCAACGATCCCCTTTTTGAGGAGAAGTTGGTGGATGTGGTGGGTTTGTACATGAACCCGCCCGAACGGGCGGTGGTTCTTTGTGTGGACGAAAAGTCCCAGATCCAGGCGTTGGAACGTTCCCAGAAGTCGCTTCCTCTCAAACCCGGGCGGGCGGGGACCATGACCCACGACTACAAGCGGCATGGCACAACCACTCTGTTCGCGGCGTTGAACACCGCCACGGGAGAAGTGATCACAGATTGCCGACCCCGCCATCGTCACCAGGAGTTCCTGGGCTTTTTGAGGCTGGTCGAACGCAACGTCCCTGCCGAGTTGGACGTGCATCTGGTGATCGACAACTACGCTGCTCATAAACATCCCAACGTCACCCGCTGGTTGGAACATCCCCGCCGTGGGAACCGTTGGCATGTTCATTACACGCCCACCTCGGCGTCGTGGCTGAACCTGGTCGAACGATGGTTTCGGGAACTAACCCAAAAGCGGCTACGCCGGGACAGTTTCACCAGTGTGGGTCAGCTCATCGGGGCGATCAACACCTGGACAGACCACTGGAACCAAGACCCCAAACCCTTCATCTGGCACAAAACCGCCCAAGAAATCATCAAAAAAGTCCAACGAGGACGCGCAACCCTCCACCACCCAACCAAAACCGCGACATACCACTAGGGGAGTGGGGGTAACCAATCCCAAGGCGGTGGCGATCACATCCACCCTCCCGGTCGTGGAAATGCGGGCCGGCAAACCACTGGGTCGCCTGGTCCTGGGCATGGATCCCTTCCCCACCTGGATCTCGGCAGTGGTCGGCAACCTCTCTCCTCTGCCAGTTCTCTTCTGGTTTCCGGGAGTGTGCGACCGGTACTGCACCACCCAACGGCTACCTTGGATGCGCCGTTTCCTCGACCGGCTATATGCCCGAACCCGGCGCCGTCACACTGCCTTGTTCGTCCGCCTGCGGGATATGGCCCTGGTGGACTGGTCGTCATCCCCATCCCGCTGACCGGAGGTTGGACCGGGGTGCTGGCCTCCTACGTGTTCGGGGCGCCGTTCCGGAAGGCCTTCGGGTTGATCGCCCTGGGAGTGGCGATAGCGGCCACCGCAATCTCGCTGATGGTCAACGCCGGCATCATCATCTGGAGCTGAATCTCAAGTCGCCAGGCAACCGACCGGCAGGAAAACTGTCCCCTGGGAGTCCGGGGGACTACCGACCAGCGGAGACGGGCCGTCGGCCGTCGGGACGCACCAGGTGGAGGACCCAATCTCCCCGCCGATTTGCCCTGATTGAAGACCCCTCTTCCCGAAGCGATTGGTTATCCTTCAAGTTGCCTCAGGAAAACCGGACCGGAAGGAAGAGCAGATTGTCCAACATCACTTTCGAAAGAGTCGGAAAGGTCTACCCGGGGGGGACCAGGGCGATAACTGATGTGAGCATCGAGGTCGACGACGGGGAATTCGTGGTGCTGGTCGGCCCGTCGGGATGCGGGAAGTCAACCCTTTTGCGGATGGTTGCCGGGTTGGAGGAGGTGACGGAGGGACTTCTTCGGATCGGCGACAAGGTAGTGAATGACGTCTCCCCCAAAGATCGTGACATTGCCATGGTCTTCCAGAATTACGCGCTCTATCCCCACATGAGCGTGTTCGACAACATGGCCTTCGGCCTGAAGATGCGCCGGATGCCCCGTGAAGAGATCAGACAGAAGGTGCGAGAGGCAGCCTCCGTTCTCGAGATATCAGAACTGATGGACCGCAAGCCCAAATCCCTGTCGGGCGGGCAGCGCCAGCGGGTGGCAATGGGAAGAGCGATCGTGAGGGAACCGGCCGCCTTCCTGATGGATGAGCCTCTATCAAACCTTGATGCAAAACTGCGGGTGCAGATGCGGGCCGAGTTGGGAATACTGCACAAGCGTCTCCAGACCACAACTTTGTACGTGACCCACGATCAGGTGGAAGCGATGACCATGGGAGACCGGGTGGCAGTGTTGCGCAAGGCCAGCGAAGACCAGACCAACCTGCAGCAGATCGACACTCCCAGAGTGCTGTACGACCACCCTGCCAACCTCTTTGTGGCCGGGTTCATAGGCTCCCCTTCGATGAATTTCGTTTATGGCCGCGTCAAGGCCCAGGGGGGAGAGGTATCACTGGTCTTTGCAGACGAGGAGGTCGCCCTCTCCAGTTCGGTGCTCACCGAGCATTCCCAATTGGCCTCTTACAAGGACCGCCAGATCGTGGTGGGTATCAGACCCGAAGCGTTTGACATCTACTCCCCGGCCTCGGAAGCCGACGGGCGAGCCATGATCACCGCTGACGCCACCCTGGTGGAGCAGTTGGGCTCGGAAGCCTATGTTCACTTCAGCAAGCAGGCCCCTCCGGTGATCACTCCCGACATCCGGGAATTGCTTGAAGACGAGGGAAGTGACGTCGCATCGCTGGGAGACACCACCAAGTTCGTGGCCAGGGTGGATCCCGACCTGGCGCCGACCGGGGGAGATCGGATCCAACTGATGCTCGACATCTCCAAGCTCCACTTCTTCGACGACGAGACAGGCATCGCCATCAGGTAAGGCCCCAAGGGTTGGCCGGTGGGTCAACTACTGGGAGTACTCCATTCGGTACGGGCGGCGCGTGCCTTATCCACGTCAACCAGACTCAGCAACACGAATCCCACCACAAAGAAGACCGCCAGCGACAGCACCCCGGGTCGGCTGGATCCGGTCACTTGGCGGAAAGTGGCGAAAATGATCGGCCCCCAGATAGCGGAGAATTTGGTGAACACGGAGAAGAACCCGAAGAACTCGGCCGATGCCTCCTCGGGGATGATCGATCCGTACAGGCTGCGGCTCAGCGCCTGGGTGCCACCCATCACCACACCGATGACCACTCCCAGGGCCAGCAGGGGATAGTTCTGTCCCACCGGAAGGAAGTAGGCGGCCACCAGGACGAAGGACCAGACCACTAACGCGATCAACACCGAGCGTTTCGGTCCGATCCGATCGGACAATCGTCCGAACATCAGAGCGCCGAGGAACGCGGTGAACTGCACGACCAGCAGCAGGAAGGCAATAAAGGTAGTGCTGATCTCCAGTGTCTCGGCCGCATAAATGGCGGAAATGCTGATGACCGTCTGAACCCCGTCGATATAGAACATGTAGGCCACAATGAACAACAACAACTGCTTGTGTCCGGAAAGGCGTCGACAGGTACCCCAGGTACTGCTGAAACCCAGCCGCATGTAAGCCAGCAATCGACTCTCGCCTGCTCCGGTTCCCAGCGGTTCCCGGGCTTCCCCAACTTCCCGCATTCTCCGGAAGGCGTACCAGGCAAAACCTGCCCACCACAACCCGGACCCACCAATAGCGAGCCGGGCAGCCTGATCCTCCCCGAATCCCAGGTTCTCGGAGTAGAAGATGAACACCAGGGCCAGCAGCAGGTAGACGCCGCTTCCCACATACCCGTAGGCATAGCCCTTGGAACTGATCCCGTCAATGGTGTCGTCGGTACTGATATTGGGAAGCATGCCGTCGTAGAAGACGTTGCTGGCGGCGAGTCCGAAGTGTGACATCAAGAACATGAAAATGGCCAGGAGCACATCCCCGGTGGAGACAAAAGCGAAACACGTGACAAACAGGGCCCCTCCGAAGGCAAAAACCCTCAGAAACATGAGGCGCCGGGCACTGTAGTCGGCTATTGCTCCCAGCACCGGGGTTATCAAGAACATCCCAAGGGAGATCAACCCCACCATGTATCCCCACAGAGACTCGGCGCTAAAACCCATCCAGCCTTCTTCGGGAACGATCACTGACGCGAAGTAGGCGGGAATGATCCCCGCTGCGATAACGACATAACCAGAATTGGCCCAGTCGTACATTGCCCACCCGAAGATCGTGCGTTGATCGTTTCGCATCTGGAAACGAACACTACCAATCGGCGCCCACCGCGCTTAGCATCCCAGCAATAGCCACACACCTCCCAGTAGGTCACCGGCTGACTCTGCTAATCTCCGCCCGGCCCGTTGCCCCGTTCCGGCACCGGGCATCTTTTATGACCCTTGTATCTCGACGCCTTCACAGTCCCTAAGAGTCATGGCCTTCATTCTCGCTGGGTTAACCTCACTTCTCTACGGGTTTTGTGACTTCGCCGGAGGACTGGCCACTCGCCGAGCGTCGGTCCTGGCAGTGACCCTGTGGGCCAATGTGGTAGGCCTGGGCATCGCCGTGATCATCTCGGCCATCCATCATGTGGTGATAGGAGATTCTCCAACCGTTGCCGACCTGACCTGGGGCCTGGCGAGCGGCGTCGCCGGAGTCGGCGGCCTGGCCATGTACTTCCAGGGAATGGCCAAGGGCCAGATGGCGGTGGTGGCGCCGGTGTCGGCGGTGACCCTGGCGGTGGTTCCCCTGCTCTTCGGAGTTGCCACGGGAGAACGATACGGCATCTCTTCGTGGGTGGGAGTGGCAGTGGCACTTCCGGCGCTGTGGCTCACCGTTCAGCAGAGGACCGATCACCAACGACCCGGCAAGGCAATATACGGTCTGGCGGCGGGTCTTATCTTCTCGCTGTTCCTGATCGGTATCGCCCAAACCTCACCCGACGCGGGATTCTGGCCCCTGGTGGCAGTGCGCGTTGGAGGGTTGACACTGTTGGCATTCATCATGGGAGCCCGTAGAACGTCACCCACCCTCCCCAGAAGGGCGCGTCCGCTGGCGTTTTTGGCCGGCGGGGACATCCTGGCCAATCTCACCTATCTCCTGGCGGTTCGGATCGGCCCGTTCGGCCTGGTGGCCGTGGTGTCTTCCTTCTATCCGGTGGTGATCGCCCTGTTGGCGCGGTTCGTGGAAAGGGAGAGGATGTCACCCACCCGGATCCTGGGTCTCACCCTTTCAATGGTCTCCCTGGTCTTGATCACACTCTGACGCATGGCCTTCGCCCTGGCAGGACTGACCGCCCTCATCTACGGATCCTGCCATTTCGCCGGGGGAACGGCAACCCGTCGCGCCCCGGTCCTGGCCGTGACCTTCTGGGCCAACCTCATCGGTTTGGGCATAGCTGCGTTGGCATCAATCGTCCACCATCAAGTGATCGGCGCCTCCATGACCCTGACCGATGTGGCCTGGGGGGCCCTGACCGGGGTGGCTGGCATAGTGGGGGTGGTCATCCAGTTTCAGGGTCTTGCAAAAGGTCAGATGGCAGTGGTGGCGCCTGTCTCGGCAGTTACCCAGGCCGTGGTGCCGTTTCTGTTTGCGGTAGTAACCGGGGAGCAGCATGGGGCGATGGCGTGGTTGGGGGTGTCAGTGGCCATTCCCGCCCTGTGGTTGACCGTCCATCGGCGCAAGGACCAGGATCGCCCGGGCAAGGCATTGTATGGACTGGCCGCGGGCCTGGCTCTTTCCGTGTGGTTCATTGCCATCGCGCAGACCTCGCCGCAAGCTGGACTGTGGCCGATCCTCACACTCAGAAGCACCGGCCTCCTTCTCCTGGGGATCCTGCTGCTGGCCCGCCGGGAACTGCCAACCCTGCCTCCCAATGCTCGCCCACTGGCGCTTGCATCTGGCGCGTACACCTTGGCGAACGTCACCTATCTGGCGGCGGTCCACATCGGACCGTTCGGCCTGGTAACACTGGCCGCATCATTCTATCCGGCCGTAACGGTTCTGCTGGCCCTGGTTGTAGCAAAAGAGAAGGTCTCCCCTCAACGGATGGCGGGACTGGCCCTTTCGGTGGCTGCCTTGGCTCTCATAACCTCGAGTTGAGGGTTAGGTCGGGCACCTCCGCACCCCACCGATGGACGTCAAACACCCTGACCGGGTTGGAACCCCATTGGGGGCCAACCCTTCAACACCTTCTAGATGTGCGGTTCGAGGAATGCGTTTTTCAGCGCCACCCCCAAGCATATGATATGTTCATGCCCCCACCTGCCACCCTCGGTCACGTAGCCCTATGGCCATCTTCCTGGCCGGACTGACTTCCGTCCTGTACGGGGTGTTCGACTTCACCGGGGGAATGGCCACCCGCCGCAGTCCCGTCTTCGCGGTGGCTTTCTGGTCCAACACCACGGGCCTGGTTCTCTCCACCGCCATCGCGGTCGGCCACCATATGGTGGTGGGTGCTTCCTTTACCCTCCCGGACCTGGCCTGGGGGGGACTAAGTGGCCTGGCCGGGGTCATCGGGGTGATGTTCTACTTTCAGGGCCTGGCAAAGGGCAAGATGGCGGTGGTTTCTCCTGTGTCCGCCGTCACCCTGTCATTGGTTCCCTTCCTGTTCGGGACTTTGATCGGAGAGCGTTATGGCCCGTTGGCGTGGATGGGAGTGATTCTGGTCGCCCCGGCTATGTGGATGACAGTGGCGACCCGACGCCGCCACAACCGGCCGGGTAGGGCGAACCGCGGTTCGGGGAAGGCGGCGTACGGACTCGCCGCCGGCCTGGGCTTCTCCCTGGTTTACATCGGAATGGCGCAAATATCACCGGAAGCCGGGATGTGGCCCCTGATTCCCTTCAAAGTCGCCGGCCTCGCCGCCGCAGGAGTTCTGGTGAAGGTCCGGCGAGTTCCACTTGAATTGCCAAGGAAGCAACTCTTCTTGGCCTTCACTGCCGGGGGCACTGTCTTGGCGAACCTCACCTACCTGCTGGCGGTGCAGATCGGGCCACTGGGACTGGTGGCAGTAGCGTCGTCCTTGTTTCCTGCAGTGGTAGCAATAATGGCCTTCCTGGTCTACAGGGAAAGCATCCCTCCCCACCGGGTTGTGGGTCTTGTCTTATCCCTGGTCGCCCTGTCCCTGATAGCTCTCTGAGACAACGGCCCGATTCACCGCAACACCAATCGAGCGCCCAGAATCAGGAACATGATGCCCAACAACTTGGTAAGGGAGACTTCCCGAACCGAGGCCCCAAACCATCCGAAGTGATCGATGATCGTCCCTCCGGTCAACTGGGCGGTCACCAGCAGCATGGAACCGGCCAGCACCCCCACCCTGGAAACCGTGAACGCGATGCTGCTGATGATCACGATCCCGGTGACGCCTGCCAGAAACAGGTAAGGGGGCACCTCCCCCCACTCCGCCAGGGTCGGGCCTCGGATCGCCAGCAGTATCACCACCATGACCACTGCCCCCACAATGAAATTGGCGGCGGTGCCGGCCATCATCCCCACCCTCTGCTCGAACTGTCCCATCATCTGGCTCTGGACGGCAGCCACTACTCCTCCCAGTAAACCGAACAGGACAACGGCCGCGGCACTCACTGTCAGGAGCCTAACCGACGGGTCGGACACATTTCTGCATTGGTATTCACCCTCCCAATTCAGACCCTGTGGTACTCTTACGAAAAGTAAAGCCGTTGATGCAACGCGGGAGAGTCTCGCTCGTCGAGACGCCGAAGGGGCAAGTCCTCCCAGGAATCTCTCAGGCAAATGGACCGCGTTGAAGAGGCAGTGCTGAAGAGGGCGGGCACCACCGCCGCCGAAGGAGCAAGTTCCTTCCTTGAAGGGGCGAAAACTCTCAGGCAAACGGGACAGCAGGGAGGATTGTTATTCACGTCCCGAGGAGGTGCAATGCCTGTCCGCCAGCCCCTTGATTTCACAGACCGCCACATCGGGCCGCGCAGCCAGGACATCTCGAAGATGCTGGAGGTGGTGGGAGCCGATTCTCTTGAGCACTTGATGGCCCAGACCGTTCCGGCATCCATCCGTCAACAAGAGGAACTCGCCCTTCCCTCGGCCTTGGGAGAACCCGAGGCACTTCGAGACCTCAAGGAGATCGCCTCCCGCAACCAGGTTCTCACCTCCATGATCGGGCTGGGTTATTACAACGTCCATGTTCCATCGGTGATCCAGCGCACGGTCCTGGAGAACCCGGCCTGGTACACCGCCTACACCCCCTATCAGCCGGAGATCTCCCAGGGCCGGTTGGAGGCGCTGCTCAACTTCCAGACCATGGTTTCTGACCTGACCGGGATGGAGGTCTCCAACGCCTCCCTCTTAGATGAAGGGACCGCCGCCGCCGAAGCAATGACCATGGCGCGCCGCATCTCCCGCCGTCGAAAGGCGCATCGGTTCTGGGTGGACTCCGACACCTTCCCCCAGACCATCGACGTGATCCGCGCCCGGGCCCGCTGGATGGACATCGACGTGCAGACGGACCATCCCGACGACATGGACTACCTCGACGGGGAATCCTTCGGTGTCCTGTTCCATTACCCGGGGGCCAGCGGCCAGGTTGCAGACCTGGTGGCCGCGGTGGAAGAGGCCAAGGCGGCCGGCATGGTGGTGGTGGTCGCCACCGACCTGCTGGCCCTTACACTGCTTTCCCCGCCGGGGGATTGGGGAGCCGACATCGCGGTGGGATCTTCGCAGCGTCTGGGGGTGCCCATGATGTTCGGAGGCCCTCATGCCGGGTTCATTGCCACCAAGGAACGCCACGTTCGCACCCTCCCGGGGCGGCTGGCAGGGTTGTCTATCGACTCCAACGGTGATCCCGCCCTTCGCTTGGCGCTGCAGACACGCGAGCAGCACATCCGGCGCCAGCGAGCCACCTCCAACATCTGCACGGCGCAGGTACTGCTTGCAGTGATGGCCTCCTTCTACGCCACATATCACGGACCGGAGGGTCTGACCGGCATTGCCCGGCGCATCAACGACCTAACTTCCCGGATGGCGGCGGGTCTGCGATCGGCAGGCTGGGGACTGGTCAACAGCGCCTGGTTCGACACCTTGTCGGTGAGAGCGGGGGAGTCGGCCGACATGGTCATGGACCGCGCTCTGGCGGCTGGGATCAATCTTCGCCGGGCCGACCGGGACACGGTGGCATTCTCCCTGGACGAAACCACCGATGAGGAAACGGCTTCGCAAGTGCTGCGCGCCTTCGGGGCGGAACTTCCGAAAGCGGGTGTCAGTCCGGCGTTCGGAGAGCAACTGGCGCGGCAAACCCGGTTCATGACCCATCCCGTCTTCAACACCTACCACTCCGAACACGAGATGCTTCGGTACATCCGGCGACTGTCCGATCGTGATCTGGCCCTGGACCGGACCATGATTCCTCTGGGTTCCTGCACCATGAAACTGAACCCGGCATCGTCGATGATCCCGGTCACCTGGCCGGAGTTCTCCGACATCCATCCGTTCGTACCGATCGACCAGGCACAGGGGTACCTGCAACTCTTCACCGATCTTGAAGACTGGCTGGTGGAGATTACCGGCTATGCGGCGGTGTCGCTGCAGCCCAACGCCGGGTCACAAGGCGAACTGGCCGGACTGGCTGCGATTCGCGCCTACCACCAAGGCCGAGACGAGGATCAACGCCGGGTGTGCCTGATCCCCTCTTCGGCACACGGGACCAATGCCGCCTCTGCGGTGATGGCCGGCATGCGTATCGCGGTAGTGGACTGCGACGACCAGGGGAACGTTGATCTGATCGATCTGAAGGCAAAACTGGCCCATCATGGTAACAATGTGGCCGCCATCATGATTACCTATCCCTCCACTCACGGAGTGTTTGAGGAGGGGGTGGTACAGGTGTGCGAAATGGTTCACGACGCCGGCGGTCTGGTGTATGTGGACGGCGCCAACCTCAATGCCCTGGTAGGCCTTGCTCAACCGGGAGGGTTCGGCGCCGATGTCTCCCACCTCAACCTCCACAAGACCTTTACCATTCCCCATGGCGGCGGGGGTCCCGGAGTGGGTCCGGTGGCGGTGGCAAAACACCTGGCTCCCTACCTTCCCAATCATCCCATGCAGCACCACGCCGGTCCTGCCACCGGGATCGGACCCATCTCGGCCGCTCCGTGGGGATCCGCCGGGATTCTTCCCATCCCCTGGATGTACATGAGGATGATGGGCGGACCCGGCCTGAAGAGAGCCACCGAGACCGCCGTTCTGGCGGCCAACTATCTGACCGAACGCCTTTCCGAGCACTTTCAGGTCTTATACCGCGGGGCACAGGGCAGAGTGGCGCACGAGGTGATAATCGATCTGCGGGAATACGTAGGGTCGGCGGGGGTCAGCGCCGAGGATGTGGCCAAACGCCTCACCGACTACGGATTTCACGCTCCCACCCTCAGTTTCCCGGTGCCAGGCACCCTGATGATCGAACCCACCGAGTCCGAACCGCTGGCGGAACTGGACCGGTTCCTGGAGGCGATGTTCTCCATTCGCCAGGAGATACGACGGATCGAATCAGGGGAGTGGCCGCGGGACGACAATCCTCTCCATCACGCCCCCCACACCGCCCGGGTGGTTACGGCAGACCACTGGGACCATCCCTACCCTCGATCCACCGCGGCCTACCCGGTACCCGGCCTTGCTCCCGACAAGTACTGGCCTCCGGTGGGCAGAGTGGACTCGGTCACCGGTGACCGGAACCTGCAATGTTCCTGCCCGCCCATCGAGTCCTACCTCGACGCATGAGTAGCAGAGAAGGTCCGTGAACAGCCTGCCGGGTCGGGGATTGGTGCTGTGTTAGAAGCAGAGTGTTCCAACATCGAAACGGACTAAAACTGTCACACCCCGCCAGTAGCATGATTCGTAAGTAAGAACATTGAGGAGGGCTGTCTTGATACCTACCGACACAAGAGAGTTAGAGAGCTTGGTAGCCATGGCACAGCAGGCCACCAAGAGTCTTGACGATGAGTTCCGGTTGCCAGCATTTGAAAGGGTGCTGGACCACCTCCTCACGAATAGCGTTGGATCAAGCTCGGTGTCGTCCGCCTTGGAAGGATCCTCTGAACCTGCCGCGGAAGAAGCGCAGGAGGCTGATGGCGTTTTGTACGGCGAGCAACAGCGCATAGATGCCCTGGCCCGCTACTTCAAGATTCCACCCGAAGATGTCCAACACATTTTCGACACCTCAGAGGAAGAACCCAGACTGGCCATTCCGACTAAACATCTAGCGGGTCCCAAGTCCCACGCTACTAGAGAAATCGCCCTGCTGCTGGCAGGTGCTCTCACCGCGGTCGGCTTGCCGACCACAACCTCACACATCAGAAAAGTGACTGATGACTACGGGAAACTGGACAGTCGCAACTTCATGACAACCCTGACAAACCTTGAGGAAATGTCGGTGTTGGGAAAGCCCCGATCACCAAATCGGCTAATACGCATGAAAGTCTCCGGCGCCGAAGCGGCACAGCACATCGCGCAGAGCATCGTAAGTTGAATTCCCCGGATAAAGGGAGGGGCGGAGACGATGAACTCGCGGCCGCCAATGCTCCTCAACCATCAATGCCAGCTTCGCTTTCATTCGACAGCCTCCATTCTGAAATTGGCATCGCTAGTGGCCTATTCAGAGATGGGCACTACGACGACGCAGTGCGTAAGGCATCACAGCGTTTTGTGAATCGGGTGCAGGAGTTGGCGGATCGACCCGATCTCGACGGAGTCGGGCTGATGAACACTTCCTTTTCAGAGAAATCACCCTTGCTCGAATTCAATGATCGGGAAAACCTGAAAGAACGGGATGAGCACAATGGATATCGGTTCCTTGCGGTGGGACTGACCCAGGCAGTAAGAAACGTTCTCACACACCATGACAACTACGGATTGGGCGCTGGGTCGGCGTTGGAGTGGCTGGCATTCATCAGTGCCATGCACCGGCGGCTTGATCACGCCCAGCAGATTCCACAGCCATCGTAAGGCTTGACCATTGGTCATGGCGGTGGATTGACCCTACGCGTTCGTCCATCGGTAGGCTTTTACCCACCCTTCAAGGAAGAGAATCTGCATGGACCGTGTTCCCCGTCGACTGGCTGCTCCCGTCATCAATCCCACCGCGTTTGTCGCCTCCACCGCCCGGATTTTCGGCGATGTGACGATAGAGGCGGGGGCAGTGGTGATGTTTGGGGTGGTGATACGGGCTGAGACCGATCGGATCGTGGTGGGGGAGGAGACCAATCTGCAGGATAACACCGTGCTTCACACCGATTATGGATATCCGACGCTGATCGGCAAGCGGGTGACAGTGGGACATTTGGCGCTAGTGCACGGAGCGGTGGTGGGAGATAACTGCTTGATCGGAATGGGCGCCATCGCCCTGAACGGGTCGGTGATGGGGGAGGGATCATGGCTGGCGGCGGGCTCGGTGCTGGGGGAGGGAAAAGAGATCCCCCCTTGGAGCATCGCTGTGGGCACTCCTGCCCGTCCGCTGCGGGAGCTTCGGCCCCAGGAGATTGAGCGGGCCGAGATGGGCATCGAAGAGTACCTGACCCTCGGGGCGACCTACCGGCGAGTGGAGGGCTGAGACCGCTTTACCCCGTCGCCTGTGATCAGGTCACTTCTCGGGGGCCCCCACCGTCATTTCCTGAACTTGGAATGTTCCGCCACCGTGCTCTCGGAGGTGGTCGGGTCGACCGGCCAACACGGGAAAGGTCCCAAAATGCATGGGTATAACCGTCTCGACTCCCAGTAGGCCGGCCGCCTTGGCCGCCGACCGGGGGTCCATGGTGAAGTGGCCACCGATCGGCAAGCAGGCAATGTCCGGGTCCCAAAGCTCTCCGATCAACTTCATGTCCCCGAAGACATCCGTGTCTCCGGCGTGGTAAACGGTGGGTCCCCAGGGAAAGTCCAGCACCCAGCCACCGGCCGCGCCACCATTGATAGTTCCCTCCTCGCTGTAGATGCCGGAGGAATGCACGGCGTGAACGAAGGTGGCGCTCACCCCGCCCGGCGCCGACACTGTACCGCCCTTGTTGAGGGGAACTGTCTGGTCGTCCTCCAAACCTTGTTGCATCAGCCACCGCTTTATCTCGAAGATCGAAAAGACCGTGGCGCCGGCGGACCGGGCAATGGATGCCGTGTCTCCCAGGTGGTCGCGATGACCATGGGTAACGAAAATGGCATCGGCCCTGTGTGGGAGTTTCTCCTCTGGGGGACAGAGGGGATTGCCGGCCAGAAACGGGTCGATCAAAAGGGTGACGCCGTCATCCAGGCGGAAGCGGAAGGCGGCATGTCCCAGCCAGGTGATCTCAATACCATCGAGTCTCATGTTTCTCTCCTTGAATTGTCATACACCCTTGACATTACTGTTTGACTAACGAACGGTCGTTCGTTAGTATGTGGTGCATGACAGACCGCCACCGGGGAGAAGCCCGTTTCGAGGCGCTTCTGGCTGCCGAGGAGAAGGTGGAACCTCCCGATTGGATGCCCGACGGATACCGGAAGACGCTGATCCGTCAAATCGCCCAGCATGCCCATTCGGAGGTAATCGGGATGCAACCCGAAGCCAACTGGATAAGCCGGGCGCCCACCCTGAAGCGGAAGGCCATCCTGATGGCCAAGGTCCAGGACGAGGCCGGCCATGGTCTCTACCTCTACTCGGCGGCCGAAACCCTGGGCATCACCCGGGATGAGATGATGCGCCTCCTCCACGAGGGCAAGCACAAGTACTCATCCATCTTCAACTACCCGACGCTCAGTTGGGCCGACATAGGGTGCATCGGCTGGCTGGTTGACGGGGCGGCCATCACCAACCAGGTCATGCTGACCCGCTGCTCCTACGGTCCGTATGCGCGGGGGATGGTGAGGATCTGTAAGGAGGAGTCTTTCCATCAACGGCAGGGCTTCGAGATCATGGCCACCCTCAGCCGGGGGACACCCGCTCAACGGCAGATGGCACAGGACGGGCTCGATCGGTGGTGGTGGCCGTCGCTGATGATGTTTGGTCCCCATGACTCCGCCTCCACCCATAGCCGGCAGTCCATGGAATGGAAGATCAAGCGGGTCTCAAACGATGACCTTCGCCAGCAATTCGTGGACATGACGGTCCCGCAGGCCGAATACCTGGGGCTGGCCATCCCCGATCCGGACCTGCGCTGGAATGCCGAGCGGGGCCACTATGACTTCGGAGAGATCGATTGGGACGAGTTCTGGGCGGTGGTCAAGGGCAACGGGCCGATGAACCGGGAACGGATCGCCCACAAGCGGGCCGCCTGGGAAGACGGCGCCTGGGTGAGGGAAGCCGCCGCAGCCTACGCCGCCCGCCGGCGGGACGCGGTGGCCTGATGTCTTATTCGGTTCCTCGGTTGCCCGAGGAGCGAGACGGTGACTTCTCTCCGCAGGGCAGGGACGGGTCCTCCGGCTGGCCTCTGTGGGAAGTGTTCATCCGGCAGAGGAGGGGCATGTCCCACATCCACGCCGGGAGCCTGCACGCCCCCGACGGGGAGATGGCCCTGCAGTCGGCCCGCGACGTGTACACCCGCCGAGGGGAGGGAGTGAGCCTGTGGGTGGTGAGGTCCTCTGACATCACCGCCTCCGACGCCGACGAGGCTGATTCCCTGTTCGAACCGACCGCCGACAAGCCGTACCGGGACGCCACCTTCTACCAGGTTCCCACCGAGGTCGAATGGCTGTAACCGAAACTTCCGGGTTGCTTACGGAGAACCCCTCCGCACCCCGCGACTCGGCCCTGTTCCGGTATGTGCTCTATCAAGCCGACGACAATCTGGTCTTGGCCCAGCGGATGTCGGCCTGGATCTCCCGAGCCCACGACCTCGAGGAGGACATCGCCCTGGCCAACATCGCCCTGGACCTGTTGGGGCGGGCCCGGATGCTGCTGGAATATGCGGGGAAACTGGAGGGGAAATGCCGCACCGAAGACGAACTGGCCATGTTCCGCTCAGAGCGGGAGTACACCAATCTGCTGCTGGTGGAGCAGCCCAATGGTGACTTCGCTTACACCATGGTCCGCCAGTTCTTCTTCGACGCCTACCAACTGGGACTATGGAAGGCGCTTGCAGACTCCAAGGACACCACTTTGGCCGCCATTGCCGGAAAGGCACTGAAGGAGGCGCGGTACCACCTGCGTCACTCTTCAGGGTGGCTGGTGCGGTTGGGTGACGGGACCAGGGAGAGCCACCGTCGCACCCGGCAGGCCGTAGAGGAATTGTGGCGTTTCGTTCCCGAGATGTTCGAATCGGAGGAGACTTGTGACAGGTTGGCCGAGGCTGAAGTAGCGGTGTCTCCATCGCAACTGCGACCTGCTTGGATCAGGCGGGTGCGGGACACGTTTTCATCGGCGGGGTTGCAGATCCCCGGCGACCGGTTCTCACGTTCAGGAGGCCGGTCAGGATTCCACACCGAACATCTGGGATACCTGCTGGCCGAGATGCAGTGGATGCAACGCTCCTATCCGGGGATGCAGTGGTGATCGACGCTCGGGACGTGCAGAGCCGGGTGGAGGCGGTGCCGGACCCCGAACTTCCCTGGGTGACCATCTCGGACCTGGGGGTGCTGCGCAGCACTCACATCGCACTAGGACGAGCTGTGGTGGAAGTCACCCCCACCTGGTCGGGATGCCCGGCCATGGACGCCATCAGGGAATCCATCCGTTTGGTGCTGGGCGAAGCCGGCTTCACACCTGAGCAGATGGAGATCAACACCACTTTCAGTCCGGCGTGGACCACCGACGACATCACCGACGCCGGCCGTCGTAAACTGGCCCAGGCCGGTATCGCCCCTCCCCGAAGACCTGCCGAACAACCGTTGGGTGAGACCCTCTGCCCCCGGTGCCAGTCAACGGGAGTGCGCCAGGTGAGCGAGTTCGGCTCCACTCCGTGCAAGGCCCTGATGGTGTGCCGCAGTTGCCTGGAGCCCTTCGACCGCTTCAAGGAACTGTGATGGAGACCCCGCCCGTCTTCCACCGGCTGTGTGTAGCTGAAGTTAAACGTGAGACCGACCAGTCGGTGGCCGTTTCATTCGAAGTGCCTCCCCGTCTCAAGCACGACTTTCGCTATCTGCCCGGGCAGCACGTAACCGTGCGAACCGAGATCCACGGTGAGGACGTGCGGCGCAGTTACTCCCTGTGCGCAGACGCCGGCACCGGACAACTGCGGGTGGGCATCAAACAACTACGGGGAGGAAAGTTCTCAACCTATGCCAATTCCTGCCTGAACGAGGGCGATTTCCTTGATGTGATGCCTCCGGTGGGAGAGTTCACCATCGACCCCGATCCCAGTTCGACTCGCCACTATGCGGCAGTGGCGGCGGGAAGCGGGATCACTCCGGTGCTGTCCTTGATCTCCACCACCCTGCGGGTCGAACCGGGATGTCGGTGGACGTTGCTGCTGGGCAACCGCTCGGCATCCTCGATCATGTTCTTGGAGGAACTCTCGGCGCTGAAGGACAGATACCCGGACCGGTTCCACCTGATTCACATGCTCAGCCGAGAACAGCAGGCTTCGCCCCTTCTCAGCGGCCGGATCGACCGCCCCCGGCTGGAAGCCATCTTCGCCTCTCTGGTGGATCCCGATTCGGTGGATCTGTGGTTCCTGTGCGGCCCGTACCAGATGGTGACCGTGGTGCGAGGGACCCTGGAAGAGCGCGGCGTGCGACCCGCGGACATTCGGGACGAACTGTTCTTCGCCGGCCCGCCTCCGGCCACGGACAGTGCCTCGGTGAAAGGAGACGACCCCCTGGGCGCGGTGGAACTGACCTTCACGCTGGACGGACGCACTTCGATGGTCCGCATGGGGAGGGAGTCCCGGGTTCTGGACGCCGCCCTGACAGTCCGCCATGAGTTGCCGTGGTCATGCCGGGGAGGGATGTGCGCCTCCTGCAAGGCCCAGGTGCTGGATGGTGAGGTCGCCATGGAGCACAACTATGCCTTGGTGGCCGAAGACCTGGAAGCGGGTTTCGTGCTGACATGTCAGGCGGTTCCCCGAACTGATCGTTTGATAGTGGACTTCGATCGCCGATGACTGCCACAAACCGCAACAGCCGTGAAACGGTGATCCAGGCGGCGGGAAAACTGTTTGCCCTGCGTGGATATCACGGCACGTCCATGAAGGACCTGGGAGATGAACTGGGTCTGCTCAAGTCCTCCATCTACTCCCATGTCTCATCCAAGGAGGACCTGCTGCTCGAGGTGGTGCGACGCGCCGAGCGGTTGTTCAATGAGTCGGCCCGCAACGCCCTCGACACCACATCGGGAGAGGCTGCCCGCCTCCAAGCCTTGATCAAGGGTCATCTGGAGGTGATCCTCGACCATCGCGACGAGGCCAGCACCTTCCTGAACGAGGCTCGAGCATTGGATAACCGGTACCGGGAAGCGGTGATCGCGGCTCGCGACGGCTATGAACGAATCTTCAGGAGGGTGATCCGAGCAGGCGTCAGAAGCGGCGAATTCCACAACCGCGTCGATCCCGTCATGGCCAGCATCTTCATACTCTCCATCCTCAATGCCGTGGGACGCTGGTACCGCCCGGACGGAGAGCTGGGACTTGAAGACTTGGTGAAGGAGACGTGGGACTTCATCAATTCGGGGCTGGCTGATTCGCAACTCCAAGGCCGAGCCGAGCGAACTTCTCAGGCGTAGGACATCTCCCGGCGGAACTTCTTCCAGTCCGACAGTTTCACCGACCAGACCACGTCAGTGATGATTTGCAAGACGCCCTGCGCCAGCAACAACCAGGCAGCCCACGAGGGGAAGTCCGAAGACAGGGCCAGGGTCAGAATCAGGAACGGGACCACCTTGGTGACCAGTGCCCCGGAGGCATGCATCCAGGCGCGGCCTGGGGGACTGGCTCGAAGGTAGGTGGTGTAGTCCACCTTGACGCCCGGCTGCGGTCTCCCCAACGAGCCCACGAACCAATGCGTGAAACGGATGCCGGCCATGCGGCCCACCACCAGGTGACCCAAACCGTGGGTAGTGGCCACCAGCACGCCTCCTCCGCCGCCCAGCAGGACAAGCCCGTTCCAGGGATCGGGCAGGCTGTGAGACCATGCGACCAAGACGACACCCAGCAGCGTGAGCAACCCCATCAATGTGGTACCCACCCCGGCGCCGACACTGAAGAGCGCCCATTGCAAAAATGCCCTGCGATCGACTTCCGCAATCTGCGACGCATAGCCTTCAACCAGTTGGGGATTGGCTTTGACGGTCGCCACCGCCTTCCAAAAGCCGGTCCCGGCCAATCCGGAGCCCACCGCAACCGCCTCCTCTGCCGCCTTGAGGGCTTCTTCTATGGACTGTTGCTCCATGAGTCCGACGCTATCAGCGATGTTCGAGGTTGTCGAAATAAAACCGGCAACCGGCGTCCCAGGCGGCGCGTTGGTTGCCATGAACAGGCCACCCACCGGCATCAGTGATCATGAGTTCTTCCTGCATGGGATTGAGCGAAACGGCCTCATTGCACAGTCTCCTTAGCGTCTCAACACCTAAGAGTACCGATACGGCTGGGTAAGATGCTTGGGTTATGTCGGCGCGGCCCCGCACGATTTGACCGTTGAATTGGACCTCCTAACGGGGGTGCTGCTGGTGCTGGCCGGTCTGGCAACCGCCTTCATCAATGTCATGGCTGGTGGGGGATCAGCGGTGAGCCTGATCGTTCTTGTCCCCCTGTTGGGTCCCATAGAGGCCAACGCCACCAACCGGGTGGCGATTCTGTTCGCCAATATCCTGGGGACCGCCAACTTCGCACGCAAGAAGTTGGTTCCCTGGGAGATGTCATTCAGCCTGGTCATCCCCGCCATGGTCGGCACCGGGGCGGGAGCCTGGGTCGCCACCCGTGTCTCCCCGGAGACTATCCGCACTGCATTCGGGGTGGTGCTGATCGGTGTGGCCCTGTCGGTGCTCTTCAAACCGTCAGCCTGGCTCAAGGAACAGTTGGAGCCCCGTTTGGGTAGGTGGGGCAGGGCAGCAGCCTTTCTGGGCATTGGCTTCTATGGAGGCTTCATCCAGGTGGGGGTGGGCTTCCTGCTCATCAGCGGGCTGGTGTTGGGATGCGGCCTGGACCTGGTCAAGGGCAGCGCCGCCAAGATGTTCCTGATCGCGGTCTTCACCGCCTTGGCAGTACTCATCTTCGTGTGGGCCGACCAGATCAACTGGCCGGTGGGCTTGGTGATGGCGATCGGCAACTCGATCGGCGCCTACCTGGGTACCCGTCTCGCCATAGAGAAGGGCGCCAGGCTGATCCGGTGGCTGCTGGCCATGGCCTCGGTGGCGGTGGCGTTGCGGATGCTGTTCTTCTAAACAGACCCAAACCGCCCCGTCGGTAACCTCTGTGGCGATGATTATTCCCGTTCTCCTTTCCGGAGGAATCGGCGTCCGTCTGTGGCCTCTCTCCACCCCGGAGTCGCCCAAGCAGTTCCTGCGACTCTTCGGTCGTGAGTCGCTGCTGCAGGCTGCCGCCCAGCGGGTGATGGGGATGGAGGAAGTGGGGCCGCCCCTGGTCGTGACCGGTAACTCCATGCGCCCGCAGGTGATCGAGCATCTCGAAGAGATCGGTTGCACCCCTGCCGCGGTTCTGACCGAACCGGTGGGCCGCAACACCGCCCCTGCCGCAATGGCAGCCGCTCTGTGGGCCCAACCCGACGACCTGCTGCTGGGTCTTCCCACCGACCACCTGGTGACCGACGTGGATGCCTTCCAGGCCGCCATCCGGCAGGCGGTGCCGGCCGCCGAACAAGGGAATCCGGTGATCTTTGGGATCCAGCCCACCCGGCCTCATCCCGGACTCGGCTACATGGAGGTGGCCCCGGGCAGCCATCCCGGAGTGCTCGACATCCGCCGATTCGTGGAAAAACCAGATGTGGAGACTGCTCGGCAGTTCCTGGAGTCGGGCAACTACCTGTGGAACGGCGGCATGTTCCTGGCCCAGGCCCGGGCCATGGGGGAAGCCATCACCCGGTTACTCCCGGAGGTGGCCGCAAAAACGTCCCAGGCATATGCGAACGCACGCCGCCATTCCGACGGAACCGTGGTACTGGGGCCGGAATTCGAAGAAGCCCCTTCGGTCTCGGTTGCCAAGGGGCTGTGGGAGCGCGCCGAGCAGGTGCAGGCGGTGCGGTTGGCGGCGGGATGGTCGGACATCGGCTCCTGGGCGGCTCTGCGAGAGGTCTTGGAACCGGACGATCAGAACAACGTGATAAGTGGAACGGCGGTGGTGGAGGCGGCCCGAGGGGTGCAGATACTCTCCCAGAACGCCAAGACCGCGGTGGTGGGAGTCTCCGACGTGGTGGTGGTGGTGGCCAACGATCGGGTGCTGGTGGCCAGCCGCGACATGTGGGACCAAACGGGTGAGACGGTCAGACAACTTGAAGACCTCGAGTAAGGCATCATTGCGAGCGGGCACGCTTCGGGTCGCCTTGCTCCTGTGGCTGGTGGTTCTGACCGCGTGTTCCTCGCCGCCTCCGGCGGACGCCACCGGACCCGACCTGTTCAACCAGTTGTGCTCGACATGCCACGGCGCCGGACTGGAAGGCCAGGTGGGCCCACCCCTGGGACCGGGTAGCCCCAGTGCGTCACTGCCCGACGACTACCTGGTGACTTCGATACGAAGGGGGATAGGGACGATGCCCTCTTTCGACCACTTGAGCGACACTCAGATATCCCGCTTGGTCTCCTACATAAGAGAGGTTCAGGGCGGCGGATGAGCCCTCGGCCGCACAGGGTATACCACCGAGGCCCCCTGGCCGGGCTGGAAGCATGGGCGGTGGCAATCCCGATGGCACTGCGGTACCGTCGACTGCAGGAGAGGAGGGCTGTGTTGCTCCGCGGCCCGGCGGGGTGGGGAGAGTTCTCTCCGTTCGAGGAGTACCGCGACCCAATCGCGGCGCGTTGGCTTGGTTCAGGGCTTGAATCGGCCCGCCACCCACTTCCTTCACCTCGGCGAGACCGCATCCCGGTTAATGTGACGGTGCCACCCATTGAGCCCGAGTCCGCCAAGCGGTTGGTAGCGGCGTCGGGTTGCCGGACCGCCAAGGTGAAGGTGGCAGAGGAGGGCCAGAGCTTCATGGATGATGTAGCGCGGGTCGCCGCGGTGCGCGAGGCCTTGGGAGACCGCGGCTTCCTGCGAATAGACGTCAACGGCGCCTGGGGAGTGGGGGAAGCCTCGAACCGCCTCCGGGCCTTGGAGGAATTCAACCTTCAGTACGTTGAGCAACCCTGCGCAACCCTGCGGGAGTTGGCCGAGTTGCGACCACGCACCCCCATCCCGATCGCCGCCGACGAGTCCATTCGCTCCGGCGCCACACCGGAAGAGGTCCTCGACTCAGGCGGAGTTGACATGCTGGTGATGAAGGTGCAACCGATGGGAGGCGTGACACGGATGCTGGGCTGGGCCTCCCGAACCGGCTTGCCCGTGATCCCCTCCTCGGCCCTGGAAACCTCCGTGGGCCTGGCCACCGGACTGGCGGCGGCCGCAGCCCTTCCGGAACTCCCCTACGCCTGCGGACTGGCCACCGCCTCATTGCTCGCCGCAGATGTGGTCCGGCGGCCGTTGGCTGCAGAGGATGGAGAGATGCGCCTGGACCGGCCTTCCCCCGCGCCGGAACTCTTGGAAAGGTGGCAACCGGAAGAAGAGGTAACCTCCCACATGATTGCCCGGCTGGAACGGGTTGCTGAGTTGCTGAGAGAATGAGTTCATCCCATCCCAACGCTTCCGTGGGCCTGGCAACCGTCGTGGTGGACGAACTGGTGCGGGGGGGAGTGACCAGGTTCGTGCTGGCGCCGGGTTCCCGCTCCGCTGCTTTGGCCCGGGCTGTGGAAGAGCATCCGCAGACATCGCTGGCCGTGATGATCGACGAGCGTTCAGCAGCCTTCTTCGCCCTGGGGGCCGCCCGGATGAGCGGGTCACCCGCAGCTGTGATCACCACCTCTGGGACCGCGGTGGCCAATCTCTCTCCCGCCGCGGTGGAGGCCGATGCCTCCGGGGTGCCGCTGATCCTGCTCACCGCCGACCGGCCACCCGAACTCCGGCTGACCGGCGCCAACCAGACCATAGACCAGATTAAGCTGTTCGGAGAGGTGGTCAGGTGGTTCTGGGACGCCGGACCTGCCGAGGATCGCCCGGAGTCCAATGCCTATTGGAGGGCTTCGGTGGCCCGGGGGGTGTCCGAGGCGCGGGGATGGAGTGGTCGTCCCGGGCCGGTCCACCTCAATCTGGCATTCCGGGAACCCACTGTCCCTGCCGCTGACGATGGGCGCACTCGCACCACGCGCTTCCGCTCGTCCACCGAGGGACGCCCCGGAGGAACACCCTGGGTACAAACCCAAGGGACCCCCGGCGTGGACCTGTCCTGTCTGGGAGAACTGGAGGAGGCCCAGAGGGGAGTGATAGTGGTGGGGGAGGGAGCGGACGGATCAGAAGTCTATGGGCAACTTGCGCAACGACTGGGCTGGCCGCTGATCGCCGAGGGTCTCTCGGGTGCTCGGCGACCACCGTCGATCTCCACCTTTCACCACCTCCTGCAAGGCTCCCCACCTGCCTTACGACCCGACCTGGTACTCCGTTTCGGCACCACCGGACTCAGCCCCAACCTGTCGAAACTTCTATCGGACCCTTCCATCACCCAGGTGGTGATCGGGTCCCGAGGAGGGTGGGCCGATCCGGATCGGGCGGTCTCCAAGATGGTGAGCGGCGCCCCAGCCGCCGTGGGCGAAGCCCTGTTGGAACGTTTGGGGGAGAGAACCGGCAATGACGATTGGTTGGGGAGATGGATGGAAGCCGAACGGGTTTGCCGGATGGCGGTCGACGAGATCCTGGACCGCGATGACGTCCCCAGCGAGCCCCGTACCGCCCGGGACCTGGCAGCCCTGCCCCTGGACGGACTGGTGGTGGGTTCGTCGATGCCGGTCCGCGATGTGGACTGGTTCGCCCACCGCACCCCCCCGAATGTGATCGGCAACCGGGGAGCGTCGGGGATCGACGGACTGGTGTCAACCGCGCTCGGGGCGGCTTGGCAGCATCCGGATCGGGTGGTCTGCCTCACCGGTGACCTGGCACTGCTTCACGACTCCAACGGGTTCCTGCTGGCCCGCAGGCCCTCCTGTGTGCTGGTGGTGATCAACAACAACGGCGGAGGGATCTTCAACTTCCTTCCCCAGGCCCGCTATCCCCATTTCGAGAAACTGTTCGGGACCCCGCATGGACGCGATTTTCAGAGGTTGGCGTCTTTCCACGAATTGGGGTACCGGAGACTGGAGCGCGCCTCGGACCTGGCGTCCGTCGTCGACTCCTCGTTGGGGGAAGGCGGGGTCTGGCTGGTGGAGGTTCGCACTGATCGGGAAGAAAACCTCCACCTGCACCGCAGGGTCGGAGAGGAAACCTCCCGCCGGGTGGCCGGGGTGTTGGACTAGCGCAAGTCCAGGGCGTCTGTCATCGCCCGCAGCTTGAGGCGCGTCTCAGCCAGTTCTTCCTCTGGGAGAGATCCGGCAACGATCCCTGCTCCGGCAAAGAGCCGCGCCCCGGTATCCATCAATTCCGCACACCGCAAGGCGATGGCCCACTCGCCATCCCCGTGCTGGTCGAACCAACCCACCGGACCCGCATACCCCGCCCGCTCCATTCCCTCCAGTTGTCGGATGGCATCCAGAGCGGCGCGGCGGGAAACGCCTCCCACGGCGGCAGTGGGATGGAGGTGCTCCAGGACATCGAAGCAGGATGTCGGCTCGGCCAGGACACCGGCGAAAGCCGTGGACAGATGGCGCAGGTCCCCCAACTCCCGAAGGGTCGGCACGGCGTCCCGGCTCAGTTGAGAACAGACCCGAGCCAAGCCATCCTCCACCGACTCCACGGTCAACTCGTGTTCATGGCGGTTCTTCTCCGAGGCGAGCAACCCCCGAGCCAGCCTCTCATCCCGGACGGGATCGGCGTGACGGGGGGCGGTCCCCGCCAGGGCCACCGACTCCACCGTGCCCTTATCCTGCCGCAACAGCAACTCTGGACTGGCGCCCACCAGACCGGCCACCAGGAAAGTAAAGCACTCCGGAAAGGCCCGGTGAAGCCTCTCCAACAGCAACTTCACATCGAACGGCGACTTGCTCCACACCTTTACGTCCCGAGCCATCACCACCTTTTTCAGGTGACCGGCTTCGATGAGCGCCAGTGCCCTCGCCACGGAGTCCATCCATTGCCAGTCCGGACTGGTGGGTCCCAGGTAACGAGGGCGGTCGGGAGAGTCCTCGGTGGGCAGAACAGCCTCAAATCTGGGATCGGCGTCTCCCGCAGTGGTTATCCAACCTTGGGCGCCGTTGCGCCCCACCACAATCTGAGGAACCGCCACCACCGACCCGGGCGCCTGCGGATCGAAGGTGAACGAGGCGAAGCCCACCGGGCCCGCACCCGTTTCACCCACCCGGTCATCCACCTGTGCTCCGGACAGCCAATTCTCCCAGGCATGGCGGGCTCGGCTGAATCGGCCTTTCCCCACTCCGGGGTCAAATCGCCACGCCTCGCCGAACCCTCGCAATGAGAAGTCGCCGTGCATCCACGCAAAGGTGGGTGAGGAGAGGCTTTGAGGCGAGAACCCGCTCCCTTCGAGGGGAAGCGAACGAATCACTGGCCTCACGGGCTGATGGATTCTTCCAAGGTGTCGCGGGCAGTCTGCAGCAGGATTCTCCGGAAGTGGCTGGCTACCAACTCACCGGTGGCGCTCATCATGGTCTGATAGGCCTCTACCAGGCGTTGCGAGGCTTCGATCTCCGAACCCGCGGTGAACTCGACCGAATCCCGGACGAACCGGGCAAAGACTTCCACCACCCGGGCCGCAACCGGACGCATGGCTTCGTCCATCTCTCCAGCAAGGCTAAGCAGTTCATCCAGCGGCAGGCCCTTTTCGAGCAGCATCTTCCCCGCCTGGAGTGCATCGGCGTCCTTGCTGTTGTAGAGAGGGGTGGGGACCGACCGCTCCGGGATGAGAATTCCAAGCCGTGCGAGAGCCTCAAGCACGGTGACCGACAATCCCGATGCGGACGCAAGTTGCTGCAGGTCCAAAGATGCATCGCTCCCGGATTCAGTTAACAGGTCGTAGAGAGAACGGTCCCAGGGATCCAACCGGTCGGACACAGTTTCCAGAATTCAGGCCGCGGCGCGCTCTAGGTGCCTTCTGACTTGATTCTTCAAGGTAGCCACGATCGCCCCCATGCCTCGAAGGCGCAGCGGGGACACCACCTCTTCCAAGCCCACTCCGTAGTAGAAGTCCTCCGGGAGATCCAGCACGGTCTGGGCCGGTTCGCCGTCAAGCCCCACCGACAGGAGTCCTGCGTAACCACGAATGGTGGGCGCCTGAGGGGGGGCGTCGAAGAACATCCTCACCGTTTGATCCTCCTCCAAGCGGGTGGCAAGAAAGAACGGCGTTTGGCACTCGACAACTCTCTCCAACTGGTCTCTCATGTCTCCGTGATACTCGGGAGGCAAAGGGGGCAGGGTGCGCGACAGATCCAGCAGAGCATGACCCCTGATAGAGCGGGGAGTGCTCTGCAGCAGGGTGAGAATCCGTTCGAGACGCTCGGGAAGGGCCATCCTTCTTGAGGATAACAGTGGGGGTGTGGTGGAATACTCCCCCTATTCGGTGGGGTTTAAACGTTATAACATAGGAGTACTTTCCATTCTCCTCCTGCTCATCAAACCGGAGTAACTGCATGTCTGACACTGACAATCCCAAGTTCGCCGCCTACGCCCATCCCGGAATGCTGGTAACCACCGATTGGCTCGCCGATAATCTGGACAATCCCAACGTCATTCCTGTGGAGTCGAACGAGGATCCGTTGCTATATGACACGGGACATATCCCCGGAGCGGTAAACCTCGACTGGCATCTTGATCTCAACGATCCCCTGATCAGGGATTACCTGCAGAGTGCCGACTTCTCCTCGGTGGTGGGGAGCAAAGGCATCAGCCCCGACTCCACCCTGGTTTTCTATGGAGACAACTTCAACTGGTGGGCCACTTATGCCCTGTGGGTGGTCTCGCTGTTCGGTCACCGCGATGTCCGGATCTTGGATGGAGGGCGCATGAAGTGGGAGGCCGAGGGCCGCCCCCTAACCACAGAAGCCACCCAGCGCGCTGCCGTCGACTACCCGGCGGTGGAACGCGACGACTCGCAGATCAGGGCCTTCCTCCCCATGGTGCTTGATCATTCCAAAGCAGGTGAACCCATGGTGGATGTCCGTTCACCCGAGGAGTTCCGCGGGGAGCGTCTCCACATGCCCGGCTATCCGAACGAGGGATCTACCAGAGGCGGGCACATTCCCCACGCCAGCAATGTTCCCTGGAAGCGGGCGGCAAACGACGACGGCACCTTCAAGGACGCTGACGCACTGAGGGCCATCTACGAAGCCGAGGTCGGCCTGCAAGCCGACGACGACGTGATCACCTACTGTCGGATCGGGGAGAGGTCCAGCCACACCTGGTTCGTGCTCACCCATTTGCTGGGCTACGGGAGTGTTCGTAACTACGACGGTTCCTGGACCGAGTACGGAAACACGGTGGGGGTCCCCATCGAAAAGCCCTGACGGATCCCACATCCGCAAAGCTCATTCAACCGGGGCGGGACGGTTCCCTCCCCGGTTGACCCCTTTTTGGGTTAGACTTTTTCTCCGTGGCGCTGGAACGTAACTCCTCAGAGTCTGCCCAGCCTCCCCCCTGGCTAAACCGATGGTTGGTGACCGCCTCCCTGACACTGTTGGGAGTGGCAGCCACTATATGGGTGATCGGACAGTTGACCACGCTGCTGTTGATAATCTTCCTGGCCCTGTTCCTGGCTGTGTCGCTGATTCCGGCCGTCGACTGGCTGGAGAGACGAAGGTGGAATCGTCGGTGGGCGACCCTGGTGGTCTTCTTGGGTGCGATGGTATTGATGGTCATGTTCCTGGGTACCCTGCTGCCTCTTTTCATCAACCAGACCGCGGCGATCACCGTGAAACTGCCCGACTATCTGACCGCCACTGAGGAGTGGCTCAACGATTTCGTAGACGTCGACCTGCTCGACAGCCAGGTTCGCAACCAGTTGGAGAACCTTGGGTCCCTCCTTCAGAAATATGGAGCGCAGGTGGCCGGCGGGGCTCTGGCGGTGGGGACGACCTTGGCCAACGTGGTCTTTCAAGGGGTGACCATTCTGCTCTTCGCCTTTTACATGGTGGCGGAAACCCCCAAGATGCTGCGATTGGTGCTCTCATTCTTTCCCGCCTCCCGCCAGCGCCTCCTCTTGCAGATCTGGCAGGTCTCAATAGAAAAGACCGGTGGATATGTTTACTCCCGGGTGATCCTCTCGGCAGTGTCAGCGGTAGTCACCGCGGTGGGGTTGGCGTTACTCTCCGTGCCATACCCGGTGGCCCTGGGAATCTGGGTTGGGGTGATGTCCCAGTTCATACCTGTAGTCGGGACCTACATCGCCGGAGCGCTCCCGGTATTCATCGCCCTCATCGAAAAGCCCAGCACCGCACTGTGGGTGGTCGTCTTGATCATCGGCTACCAGCAGATCGAGAACCTGCTGATCGCACCCCGCGTCACCGCCCGAACCATGGCCATCCACCCGGCGGTCTCGGTGGGCGCCGTCATCGCGGGGGGCTCCCTGATGGGGGCCGTGGGAGCGGTGCTGTCGCTACCGGTGGCGGCAATCGTGCAGTCCCTGATCTCCACCACCCGCCGGCGTCATGAACTGGTGGAGGGTTTCAACAAACCAGGCAAAGAACATGAATCGGAGGAATAAAGCGGCCTCCGAGACACCGATCCATTCTGACTCATCGGTTGGCCGCGGCCCTCTGGCGGGAGTCTCGGTGGTGGAATTGGCCGGTCTGGGACCCGGGCCCTTCGCCGGTATGGTCATGGCGGACTGGGGCGCGGATGTGATTGTGGTTGACCGGCCCGGTGGTGGCGTCGACTACGCGGCCGGCCAGGTCATTCTCAACCGCGGAAAACGATCGATCGCAGTTGATCTCAAGACGGCGGAAGGCAAGCAGGTAGTTCTCAGCCTTGTGGAGCGCGCCGACATACTCATCGAAGGGTTCCGACCCGGTGTCGCGGAACGCCTGGGGGTGGGACCCGATGTCTGCCTGGAGCGGAATCCCCGCCTGGTGTATGGAAGGATCACCGGGTGGGGGCAGGAGGGACCGCTATCCGCCACAGCCGGGCACGACATCAATTACATAGCCATAACCGGGGCTCTCCATGCGATCGGCCCCGCCGAACGACCCGCGGTTCCCCTAAACCTGATCGCCGATTACGGTGGGGGAGGGATGCTGTTGGTGTCGGGGGTGTTGGCGGCCATGGTCTCCTCCCGCACCACTGGGCGGGGTCAGGTCGTCGATGCCGCCATGGTGGATGGTGCTGCCCTTCTGACCGCCATCATGCACGCTGGGATAGCCGGAGGCTGGTGGGCATCCCGGCGCAGATCCAATTTCCTGGACGGTGCCGCTCCCTTCTACGACGTCTACGAGACCGCCGACGGCCGGCATGTGGCGGTGGGGTGCCTGGAAGAGCATTTCTTGGATGAGATGTGCTCCCGGTTGGGCATCGAACGGGGCGATCTGCCTCATCGGTTTGATCCTCGTGGATGGCCGCAGTTGCGGCGCCGGATATCAGAGATCTTCCTGCAAAAGACCAGAGATGAGTGGGCGCAGGAATTCGCCGAGGGCGACGCCTGCGTATCTCCGGTCCTCAGCCTCTCTGAAGCCACCGAGCACCCCCATCTGCATTCCCGGTCCACCTTCGTGGAGGTGGACGGATGGCGGCAACCGGCCCCAGCGCCCCGGTTCTCAGAGACCGGCACTGCCACCCCGAAGCCTTCTCCATCCAGGGGTGAGCACAGCACCGCAATCCTGACCGGTGTCGGGTTCTCACCACACCAAATAGATAAACTTCGCCAAGAGGGTGTAGTGAATTGATCTAGAAGGAAGAGCAAGCAATGAGTAACCGTGATCTTCAATCCGAACGCCGGCAGGTTGACCAAGCTGTGGATGGCCTGACGCTGGTGGATCTCTTGAACCGTGCCGCGGACGACCATGGGGAGCGGTCCGCCGCCCGGTGGCAATCCGCAGGTGGAGAGTGGCAGAGCCTGACTTGGGACCAGATGCGGCAGATGACCCATCAGATCGCAGCCGGACTGCAGACCTTGGGAGTAGGCGCAGGTGACTTCGTGGGTATTACGGCCGGAGTCCGCCCCGAGCATGCCCTGGCCGACCTGGGAATCGTCCACACCGCAGCGGTGCCGATCACCTTTTACGAGACTCTCGCTCCACCTCAAATCGCATACATCGCCAAGCAGACCGGGGTGAAAGTGGCCATCGTAGAGAACGAGCAGGCCTTGGAAGGGTGGCAGGCCGTGCGCTCCCAGCTACCGCGGCTGGAGAGAATCGTGCTGATGGACACCGCCCACGATGGATTGCCCGATGACGTCATCTCCTGGGAGACGCTGTTGGAACAGGGTAGGGACCACCTGGAAAGTGATCCTGAGACGGTGACTCGGGCCGCCGGGGCGGTCACGCCCTCCCATCTTGCCACGCTGATCTATACCTCAGGAACCACCGGAGACCCCAAGGGGGTCATGGTCACGCACCGCAACGTGGTGTGGACCGCCGAGTCCGTATCGCGGACCATGAACATGCCTTCTCATGTGCGGACCCTAGCCTATCTGCCGTTTGCGCACATCGCGGCGCGGGCGGGCACCCACTACGCGCCGATCTACACCGCGGGGGAGGTCTACTACTGCCCCGATCTCACCCAGGTGGCAGACTATGCCCGAGCCTGCCGACCGCAGGCGTTCCTGGGCGTGCCGCGGGTATGGGAGAAGTTCCAAGCTCGGCTCCTAGAGGCACTGGAGGCGGATCCCAAGCGCCGGGATCTGGTCCACAAGGCCATCGCCAACGGCCGGGTAGTGGTCGAAGGCCGGGTGTCCGGCAAGCACGCTTCGCTTGGCAAGCGCCTAAAGCACGCCCTGTTTGACCGGATCATCTTCTCGAAGATCAGGTCGCGTCTGGGAATGGAAGAACTCGAATTGGCGGTCACCGCCGCTGCTCCGATCAGCCGAGACCTCCTGGTCTTCTTCCATGCCCTGGGAATCCCCCTCTATGAGATCTACGGGATGAGTGAGAACACCGGACCGGCCACCTGCACCACTGCCGGCAACCTGGCGCTGGGAACGGTGGGCAAACCGTTCATGGGGGTGGAGGTGGAAACCATCGACGACGGAGAAATCAGGATCCGGGGAGGGGTGGTCACCGACGGCTACTACCGGCTACCGCAAGCCACCGCCAGCACTTTCGCCGAAGACGGGTGGCTGTATTCAGGAGACCTCGGCGAGTGGGACGAGCAGGGAAACCTGAAGATAGTAGGAAGGAAGAAGGAGATCATCATCACCTCCTCGGGGAAGAACGTCGCTCCTGCCAGCCTCGAAACCGCCGTGTCCAGCCATCCGCTGGTCGGGGGGGTGTGCATGGTGGGAGACAATCGCCCGTACCTCACCATGCTGGTCTCGCTCGACCCTCAGGAAGCTCCCAGGTGGGCAGAGCAGAACGGGATTCGGGGTGACGACTGGGAGGCCCTAACCAATAACGCAGCGATCGTGGCGGAGATCCAGTCTGCAATGGAGGGCGCCAATAAGATGGTGGCCCGGGCCGAGCAGGTCAAGAAAACCGCCATCGTTCCTGACGCGTGGCTTCCCGACACCGGAGAGATCACCCCCTCCATGAAGGTGAAACGGCATGTGGTGTTGAACAAGTACGCTGGGGTTATCAGTGAACTCTACGAGGACACACCCACCGGAGCCTGAGCACGACCAAGACAGGAGACTTTGCGTTGTCAGACATCACTTTTGATCAGAGGGTGGCGATTGTCACCGGGGCAGGCGGGGGTTTGGGGCGAAGTTACGCCCTGGAACTGGCCCGTCGTGGCGCCCGGGTGGTAGTAAACGACCTGGGAGGCGCCATCGACGGCACCGGCGGTGACAGTCGACCGGCCGACCTGGTTGTCGAGGAAATCACCGAGCGAGGCGGTGAAGCAGTCGCCAACTACGACTCGGTGGGCAGTCCCGAAGGGGGTGCAGCGATCGTGCGGACCGCCGTGGATGCCTTTGGTACGGTGGACGTGGTGATCAACAATGCGGGAATCCTCCGGGATCGCAGCTTCGGAAACCTGACGCTCGGCGAACTGCAGGCAGTGATGGACGTACATCTGCTGGGAGCGTTTCACGTCTCCATGCCAGCCTTTCCCATCATGAAGGAGAAGGCGTACGGCCGGTTCGTGTTCACATCCTCCAATGCCGGTATCTTCGGCAACTTCGGCCAGACCAACTACGGGGCTGCCAAGGCCGGACTGGTGGGATTTTCCAACGTTCTCGCCATCGAAGGCGCCAGGTACAACATCAAATCCAACGTGATCGCACCGGTGGCCAGGACCCGGCTGACCGAGGAGTTGCTAGGGCCTCTAACCGACTTTCTGGATCCCGACCAGGTCATGCCCATGGTGGTGTATCTGTGTTCGGAGACCAACCAGTTCACCCATGAGATCTTCACTGCCGGGGGTGGCCGCTACGGACGCATCTTCGTCGGCACCAACCAAGGGTGGTTCTCGGGGATGAAGGTGGTGCCTTCGGTGGAGGAGATCCGCGACAATCTCGACCAGATCAGGGACATCTCCCAATACGAGATCCCGATGAGTTCCACCGAAGAGATAATGCTCATCGCCAAGGCCATGGGGGGTTGATCCATGCCGATTGACGTCGAAGCGGCGCTGGGTTCCAGCCTCCCTTCCCGGCAGTTCGCCTGGGACGAGGACCGCGTGATCCTCTATCACCTGGGACTGGGCGCAGGCGCTCCTCCCACCGATCCTCTGGAACTGTCCTACACCTACGAGGGCAATCTCTCGGTTCTTCCCTCCTTCGGCACGGTGGCCGCGTATTCTTCCATGGCCACCCTCTCCATGGCCCGGGGAGTTGACATCAACTGGGCCCTGCTGCTCCACGGAGAGCAAGACCTGGAGATCCACCGGCCGATTCCCGGAAGCGGCGAGGTGACTAGCCAGCCGCGCATCGCCCACATCTACGACAAGGGCCGGGCCGCCCTGATTGTGGTGGAGATCACTTCCACCGACAACCGCAGTGGTGAGGTCCTGTTCGTCAATCGATCTTCCCTGTTCGTTCGTGGGGAAGGGGGATGGGGTGGAGACTCCGGTCCCAAGGCCTCGAACCATGCTCCCGCCCGGGTTCCCGACCATGTGGTCCGCTCGGCCACCCTCCCGCAGCAGGCGCTTTTGTACCGGCTCTCGGGGGATAAGAACCCCCTCCACGCCGATCCGGCGTTTGCGGCCCTGGGTGGCTTCGACAGTCCGATCCTTCATGGTTTGTGCACCTACGGGGTGGTTTGCAAGGCGGCGGTCGACACGGTGCTGGAAGGAGATCCGGAACGCGCGGCACGCTACCAGGCTCGGTTCACCGGGGTGGTCTTTCCGGGAGAGACCGTCGTGACCCGAATGTGGGAGGAGGACGACAAGGTTCTATTGGAAGCAGAGGTAGAGGAACGCAATGCGACGGTTCTCTCCAACGCAGCCCTCTGGATGAACTAGAGAGGAAGGGTTAGAAATGGCGCCGACCGCAGTCCGCAGTCTGGTCGATGAGAGACTGGACAAGTTGATCTCCACCCACCCGCCCACTGAAACCGACCCGGTGGAATTCTGGGGCGCCCAGTTCGATATGGGACTGGCCTGGCCGTCTCTTCCCGAAGGATCGGGAGGAATGGGCGTCTCTCCCGGCGAGGCAGCCTCCGTCAACCGGGTGCTGGGAGAAGCAGGAGCACCATCCGACAACGTGGCCCGCAATCTGATCGGATACGGCATGGGAGCCCCCACGGTGGCGGTCCATGGAACCACCGAACAGAGAGAGCGTTGGCTGCGGAAGCTGTTCACCGCCGAGGAAATCTGGTGCCAACTGTTCAGCGAACCGGGGGCCGGATCGGACGCCGCCGGGGTGGGAACCAGCGCCGTCCGGGACGGTGACGAGTGGGTGGTGAACGGGCAGAAGGTGTGGACCACGCTCGGACACAACGCCAAGTGGGGGATGCTCACCGCCCGGACCAACCCCGCAGTTCCCAAACATCGGGGTATCACCTATTTCATAATCGACATGGATCAGCCCGGAGTGGAGGTGCGGCCCCTCCGCCAGATCACCGGTGAGGCTGAGTTCAACGAGATCTACTTCACCGACGCTCGGGTTCCCGACCGCAACCGCCTGGGCGGTGTCGGGGAGGGGTGGAGAGTGTCGGTGACGACCCTCATGAACGAGCGGGTGATCATTGGAGAGAACGTCAGCCCCCGGGGAGAAGGCGCCATCGCCACCGCGGTGGAGGTGTGGCGCAATTCCGACTCCGATGATCAGGCTCGTCGCGACCAACTGGTCAAGCTGTGGGTGGAGGCGGAAGCGATCCGGCTTACCAGCATCCGAGACCGGATGGCCCGGATGAAGGGCACCCCCGGTCCGGAAGGTTCCACACTGAAACTGCAGTGGGCTGAGTTCCGCAAACAGGCTTTCGCCTGGGCGGTTGACATGATGGGCGCTCACGGGATGCTCTACCCCGAGGCCTACGAATTCCGCACCCCAGACAGCTTGGAGACCGATCACAGCCCCCAATGGCAGTTCCTCCGCTCCCGAGCCAACTCCATCGAAGGTGGCACTTCGGAGATCCTGCGCAATGTGATAGGGGAGCGGGTGCTGGGACTGCCGCGGGAACCCCGGGTTGACCTGGAGCTTCCCTGGAAGGAAGTAGCCCGCAGCTAAGGCCCGTCCTCTTCCCGCCTTCCAACCGTCGGGAAGAGTTATCCTTTCGGTGCCATGGCGCGGGTGCTGGTAACCAGAAAGATCAATCCTCTGGCGGCTGAGAAACTGGCCGGACATGACGTATGGACCTGGTCGGAGAACCGCACGATGCCCCGAGCATTGCTGCTGGACCGCGTTGGCAAGGCCGATGGTGCTCTGGTGATGCTCACCGACCGGATAGACGACGAGTTCCTGGGCTTTGGAGCCGATTTGCGGGTGGTTTCCCAGATGGCGGTGGGAGTGGACAACGTGGATCTGGCGGCCTGCACCCGGCGGGGGATCCCGGTGGGACACACTCCGGATGTCCTCACCGAGACCACCGCCGACATGGCCTGGGCGCTGCTGGGCGCCGCGGCTCGGAGGATCCCGGAGGGACGGGACTACGTACTGGGAGGTCACTGGGGGGAGTGGGATCCTGACTTGCTGCTGGGCAACGACCTGTGGGGGACCACCCTGGGGATCGTGGGGATGGGACGGATCGGAGCAGCGGTGGCCCGACGGGCCAGGGGATTCTCTATGAAGGTGCTTTACAACTCCCGAACACCCAAACCCGATGTGGAAGAGGAAGCAGGCGCGGTCTATGCCGGGTTGGATGACCTGTTGGTGCAGGCCGATCATGTGGTCATTACCGCCGCTTACACATCACTGACCCACCACCTCATCAACTCGGCGGCCTTGGATCGGATGAAGCCGACAGCAACTTTGGTGAACATCGCCCGCGGCCCTCTGGTCGACCCGCAGGCCCTCTATCAGGCACTTCGGTCGGAGAGGATTTGGGCGGCGGCCCTCGACGTGACCGAACCGGAGCCCATACCAGCAGACCATCCGCTTCTCACCCTACCCAACTGCCTGGTGATACCTCATCTGGGTTCGGCCAGCCACGGCACGCGCCTGGCAATGGCCACCCGAGCGGTTGAGAACCTCCTGGCCGGATTGGACAAACGAAGGGTCCCGTGGTGCGCTAATCCCGACGTCTACCACCCCTGAACCCGCTGTAGGGAGCAAGCGCATACTCCCGGCGAAGAACATCCGTCAGCGGGAAGGCTCAGGGCTTCTCTAAGGCTATATAGGAGAGTTAGATAAGGGGTCGACCGGTGAGAACGGCCCCGGGTTGGACTGCCAGCAAGGCACCCTGACGAACCGATATGTGCGCATCCGCTTCTGTAAAACGGTTAGAGACGCCCCGGGTGCTCCCCGCCGCCAGCGTTGCGTTCTCCAATGACCATTGGAGACCCTCGGCGGTCACTCCGATGGCATGTCCGCCCAGCGGTATGAGTGAAACCAGATCTCCAGGTTTTCCATGAATCGTTGCCTGGTGGCGAACCACCGTGGCCAGATCTTCACCAGCCAACCAAACGATCCCGGCGGTCAACCACCGGTGATCCCCTAACAGTTCAGCGTTGGCCAGCAGATGATCCAACCTCCCTCCGTGGCCTCCGACCACCACGACCTGTTCTGCCCTTGGCATCGCCGCCTCCATGGCCAACTCCAGGTCGGTGTAATCCTTGTCCTCGGAGTACTTCTGAACATCGCCATCATGCCTCTCGGCGGCATTCAGGGACACCGAGTCCAGGTCGCCCACCAGCAAATCAGCCTCGAAACCCAGGCGATGGGCATGATCCAGTCCCGAATCGGCGGCGATAGTAAACGCCCCGGCGGGAATCCAGCTAACAACCTCTACGGAAGGTGGATCACCACCGGCGAAAACCACTACCACTCGGGCCGAGATCTGAGCTTGCATCTGCATGAAGATAATGGCTGGCATGAAAACACTGGCTGCCTACCACAGGGAGTCACCCAGCAGGCTATCCTGAACCCTAAGCGACCAGACCCGTTAGGTGTTCGACAATAATACGTAAGATCCTTCTCCTCCTTCTGGCGGGGTTGACATTGATCCTGACCGTTTCTCCGGCGGGTGCCTACCAAGCCACTGATCCCTACGATTCGGACCCTCTGCGCCTCGTCGCCTTTCGCGGGAAGAACCTACCGGTTGGGACCACTGTCGTCAATGTGTGGATCTGCGGCCTCCCAGACGATGACAATGTCATCGACATCAATGAGGCGGTAAGGGTCTTGGAGACTGAACACGCTCCTCTGCTGTCTTGGATCTCAGGGGGACGCTATCGCCTTGAGATCAAAGCCGCCGCGACTGTACGAGCAATTCCCTACAGTTGGTCGGGCCTCTATACATACAGGTGTGAAGGCCGTCCCGAGAGGGCAGGTGTCGACAGTCCGTGGACCGGACACGCGGTGTTGCGATATCGCGGGAACATACGCGGCTCCCTGTACACAGCAGTCGACTTCGCAAAGGACCCGGTGGTGGCGAATCTGGCGTGGGCGGGGTACGTCACTCCAGCGATCTTCGGAGAGAGCATTTCGCATTTGAATAGGATGCTGTCCGGTAGAGGTAAGATACCGTCCACAGCAACCGATTTCCCTGTGGTGGAAGGGGCCTATTCCTTTACCCCCGTCGACACAGACTTCTTTTCCGGGTATGACCTCGGTACGTCAGCCATCAATCGGTATTCACTGGGCTGGATCGACCCTGAGGACGTCACCGTTCATGGTGGCGGGAACGCCAGGTATCGGATTGGCGCCCTCGGAAGCGATCACCAGCAGATGTTGATATTCCCTTCCTCGAGCAGTCCACACGTCTTTGACTCCTTGGGTGTTCGCCTAAAGCAGGGATACGACGCCAACCTAACCAGAGAAGGGGTCGAAATAACCCGTGTAGACCAGCGCGGGAGCGCTTGTCCGGATTGGGCACATAGATACTCCACACTCTGCGTGGAGACATACCGCTCCCAATGGTGGCCGAAAGGTCCGAGGTTTTTCGATGTCGGCGATTCAATCGATCTGGACGAATTCAGAGTGGAAGTAGTGGAGAGGGACGGCAACAGCTTCGTGTTGGAAGTAACTACCTTATTCGATGGCCGGTTCGTAGACGTGGTAGATGCTCACAGGAGCCACAAAGAGGACATCGAGACGCTCGCCGGCGCAGGGGTCACAGTTGGTTGCAACCGATCAGGCACCTGGTTCTGCCCGGATCAAACAGTAACCAGGGCGGAGATGGCAGCATTCATCCTTCGAGCTTTAGGAGTGGAAGTCGACCGCAGCCAGCGGGAGACCGCATTCGAGGATGTGAATCCCACCAGCAGGTTGGCGCCATATGTAGCAAAAGTCACCGAGTTGGGGATTATTCCTCCCCGCTCCAGGATCGGCTTTGATCCAAACGGTCCAGTGACCCGGGCCGACATGGCATGGTTCATGGTTCGGGCGATCGAGTCATTGGATCCGGTGGCCGAGCCTGCCGGCTTGTTTGCCGATGTCGAAGATCCAGACCTCAAACCGGCGGTTGAAGCCTTGTATTCGGCAGACGTGACAAAGGGATGCGGAGTGGAACCGTTGATCTACTGTCCTGATCGTCCCGTCAATCGAGATCAGATGGCGTCCTTCCTGGTAAGAGCCTTCGACCTGGCTTCATAGAAGCCCCCCATCTACAAAGGATCCCGATCCAATCCCACCGAAAGGATTCGAGGAATTCGATCCTTGTAGAGTTGCAAGAGTCCCGCAGAGTATGTCAACCACTTATGCCGTCTGCTGATCCAATCCGATCCATTCGGAAACTTGCCGTCCTGACCTCAGGAGGAGACGCTCCCGGTATGAACGCCGCCATCGTGTCAGTGGTGAAGGTGGCAGCGATGGCCGGGGTGAACGTAGTCGGGGTTGAGGATGGTTACGAAGGGCTGATCAACGGTGCCCTGCGGCCTCTCGTTGAACCAGATCCACGTACCGGAGTTCTGGCGCCGATCCCCGATTTGACCGGGGTGGGAGGTCAAGGGGGAACCATGTTGGGAACGGCCCGCTGCCCGCGTTTCCGAGATCCCACCTATCGAGCCCTTGCCGTGCAGTGGCTACGGGCTGCCAGCGTAGAGGGGCTGGTGGTCATTGGTGGGAATGGTTCGATGGCGGGCGCCCATGCCTTGTGGTCGGAGCACGGGCTGCCCACCGTGGGTATTCCCGCCTCGATCGACAACGACATCGGACACACCCGAGAGGCTCTGGGGGTGGACACAGCCCTCAACACCATCGTGGATGCCTGCGATCGCATCAGTGACACCGCCAGATCTCACCGCCGAGCTTTCGTCGTGGAGGTAATGGGGCGCGACTGCGGGTATCTTGCGTTGGCGGGAGGAGTGGCCACCCGCGCCGATGCGGTCCTCCTTCCCGAGAAGAATCCCGAGCTCCACCAGGTCTTGAAGAAGCTGGAGACCATAGTCCGGCATCGACTCTCGGACCATCGGGAGAAGAAAAAGGTCCTGATCCTCAAAGCCGAAGGGGTCAAGATCCCCACCCAAACCCTGGTGGACGATCTTTCAACCGCGGTCTCGGATATGGAAGATGTCGAGGTGAGAGCAACCGTGTTGGGACACATCGTCCGAGGAGGCGACCCCACATTCCGTGACAGGTTGCTGGCCAGTCGGTTCGCCCTGGTTGCGGTCCAGTCGATTCTGGCGGGGGAGTCAGGCATCATGGTCTGCTGGTCGGTGTCCGACTATGGGAAGGCCACCAGCGACGCCTTCGTGAGGCTTTTCTCGCTTGATTCCGTGCTACGGGAAACCAAGGCCCTGACCGAGGGAACATCCGACCTTCAGAATGAAAGGATCCACCGTTTGGATGCAATCCACGGCGTACTTGCATTCTGAACCTTCTCCGGAAGTAACGGAGACACCGTCCTTACGTCTTATAGGAGGCCTAGGCAGCGGGTTCTAGGACCGGGGTGCCTGACAGCTCCAGGGAGCCTCACTCCCAGATCAGTCGGGAGTGGGATAGAGGAGAAGCCAGGACTTCCCCGGCGGGTGATCCATTCCCAGGAGGTGGGGGATGGGAAGACCTGCAAGTATCGGTCTCTTCATTTACGCTGAACTCCCCGGTGGGCCTTGATGTGAAGCGTCGGATGCTCCCGAGTCACGGTGTTCTCACCCCTACAGCAAGGCCCGTCAATTGCAGGGGCCAACTTAACATAACGTAACTGCCAATCCCCGCAGTTCGTCCGGCCTGATTCTACCCTTGTCAGCCCCTCTGCCTGGCCAACCCCAGCACTTCGGCTGAAATTGATCTTTGTCCGCCCGGCGTTCGATCCGACAGGTCCGGTACCGGTGAAAGGCCACCCGTCGCAACTGGGCAAAGAGACCGGCACCCACACGCACCTGGGATCGAAAGAAACGTCGAGACCTGCGAAATGGAGAAGCGAAACAAATCGGAAGGGGGGCGACTAGCGTGGGTTCAATAGACGCAAGGGCCGAATCTCCGTCACTGTAGTCAATATGTCCCATAATCACCGTTATGTTAAGTTAGTCTTTCCATGGGATGCTTGCCCACGCACAGGCGGGGATAGACCTTCCCATTCCCCAATCTCCCGGCCATGTCGTGTCGGTTCCCCCGCACATGCGGGGTACCACCGGCGGACAGGGGTTCCGGGGAGGTGCAGTCTGAACCATTCGGCATAGTCCAGCTACTTGTTCTCTCCATCAGCGGCGGCATTACCTGGGTCTCTGGCCGCAGACGGCCGGGTGTTGATCGGTTGGTTCGTCTCGGCGCCACCAGGATCGGTCATTCAAATCACCCAATGTCCCCGTCAGGTCGTAGCATCCATCGGGGAATATTGAGCGTTGCGACCACCCCCTCGACTCCTTGGGTGCTTTTTCCTATCAGGTAACCCTCTCCTTGAGTACCCACGAATGCCACGGTTCCCGTTTCCAACAGCAGACCGATTCCTGTCTCGGTACGCTGAAGCACCGACGGCAGCCCTATGCCCCGCTGATCATCGGCGGTGCCGGACACTCCTTGGAATGCCCATCGGACCGCGGTGCCCTCATCCATGGCTCCATAAGCCTGTTGAAGGCTGTGGTGGATTCCCCATCCCCGGTCTCGGATGACGACATGCAGATGGGTCTCGGAGAGTTCCATCAGACAGTCACCCCCGTTTGTTCCCGAATGGAACACAGCGTTGTCCACCAGTTCTCTGATCATGTACAGCAACCCGTGCGCCCACTCGCCCTCCACCAGGTCTCCTATGACTTGGCGGATTTGCACAGCAACCGCTCCGACGGTGGTGGCGTCGAAACCCGATTGGTACCGGATCATATGGAGACAGACACTCGAGAAGAGTCGATCAGCACCCCGAGGATCTCCTGCAGTCGCTCTGTTGCCGTTTCAGGGGGGTAAGGACGACCGTTTTCGTCGACGATGCGACCCTGCCAATACCTGGTCTCGTGTTTTATGCCCACAGTGAATCCGAACACCGGCGCGAATCCCCCCTCAACCGGGACCACGAACACCATCACCTGACAGGGCGCCTGGGGAACAGGTTCGCAGAACAGGGCCGATGATCCGATCGATCTCCATTCGAATTGGCTCTCCGTCGCCAATTGCGCGAGGTATCGACCGGCCTGCTTTTTGGCTTCGGCAGCGTTCGGGTAAACCACCATGGTTTTAGCTTATCCCTTGAGCGTGACACCTCTTGGTGTGCTGTACCGTTTCGAGTGCACCACTCGCCCAAGAGTGCCTTGCCACACCACCCGTGACGGACTGTTGGGGCTTCACTCCGATGATGACCTCCCCGCCCGAAGCACCACCCACCAAGTGGTAGGATGGGTGAACCGCCACCGCTTGAGAAGACTACCGACCATGCCACCGCAGGATTCGCACCCCAATCACATCGCGTTGCTGGTGGATGGAGACAACGCACAACCGTCTCTCATCGAGCCCATATTGACCGAGGTGGCGAGGCACGGCAGTATCACCACCAGGCGCATCTATGGAGACTGGACAACACCTCATATGTCCGGTTGGAAGGAAGTTCTGCAGACCTACGCCATCCAACCCATTCAGCAGTTCCGGTTTACGGTGGGCAAGAACGCCACCGACAGCGCCCTGATAATCGATGCCATGGATCTGCTGCATGCCGGAACGGTTGACGGATTCTGCATAGTGTCCAGCGACAGCGACTACACCAGGTTGGCCACACGCATACGGGAGGAGGGACTCTTCGTGATGGGGATAGGCCGCATGCAGACACCGAGTTCCCTGGTCAACGCCTGTGAGGTGTTCGTCTACACCGAGAATCTCACTTCCTCGGACCAAGAACCAAAGGAGCGGGCCGCACCCTCGCAACCCGCGAAGTGGATCACCACGGTCGGGCTTGCCGTGGAGACAGCTATAGAGACCGGTGACGAAGAAGACGGCTGGGTGATGCTCAGTATCGTCGGCAGCCAGATCCGCAAACTGGATCCGGCATTCGATCCCCGCACCTATGGATACTCGCGATTGTCGCTTCTCGTCAAGTCGGCGCCTAACAAGTTTGAAACCAGTGAGAGGGCAATCAGTGGACACAAACAGCTTTTCATAAGACGGTCCTCGAAATAGCCGGAGGAAGAAAGGGCCCTGCCCGGAGGAAAGATCGGAGAGCATCGACCTCACCTCTTGCCACCAACCTGTCCCCGGTCGGCGGTGGCGTTCCGGCCGGGATCAGGATGCTGTAAGGTGTACCTCACTCCACAACGGGCGGGCATGACGACTGAGTCCAGCATGCGAATCCACATCGAGAAGGCAGGCGTGGTGGCCATGGCCATGTCGGCCGCGGAGGCATTCCCGCTGTTCAATGCGGAAGGTGAGCGACGATGGGTGGCAGGGTGGGACCCGCACTGTGTGTACCCGCTTGAGTCCGGCGTGGGAGAGGGTGCGGTTTTTCTGACCCGCAAGGGCACGGGAACCGCCACCTGGGTGCAGACGCGCCATGATCCCGCCGCCGGGGTGGCCCTGCAACAGGGGATCTACTAGGCCGAATCAATCCCGGCGGCTTGCTTCAGGCCGAGTTCGGCGATCGAAGCCTCCCGCATCTCCACCTTGCGGACCTTGCCGGTGACGGTCATGGGGAAGTCATTGACGAACTTCACGTAGTGAGGGACCTTGAAGTGGGCGATGCGACCCCGGCAGAAGTCCTTGATCTCCTCCGCGGATGATTGCGCGCCTTCCCGCAGTTTGATCCAGGCCATCACCTGCTCTCCGTACTTGACATCGGGCACGCCGATTACCTGAACGTCCTCGATGGCCGGATGCCCGTACAGGTACTCCTCGATCTCCCGCGGGTAGATGTTCTCGCCTCCCCTGATGATCATGTCCTTGATCCGCCCGACGATGTTCACATAGCCATCCGAGTCCATCGTGGCGAGGTCACCGGTGTGCATCCAGCCTTCGGCGTCGATCGCCTCCGCCGTCCTCTCCGGATCATTCCAGTAGCCCAGCATGACCGAGTAGCCACGGGTGCAGAGTTCGCCGTCCCTGCCCCGCTCCACCGTCTTGCCGCTGCCGGGATCGATGATCTTGATCTCAACGTGGGGGTGGACGCGCCCGACGGTGGAGACCCGTCTGGAGATGTCGTCGGTGGTCATCGTCTGGGTTGACACCGGGGATGTCTCCGTCATGCCGTAGGCGATGGTCACTTCTGTCATGTTCATGTCGGATATGACCTGCTTCATGACCTCCACCGGGCACGGTGATCCGGCCATGATCCCGGTTCGAAGGGACGACAGGTCGAAGGACTTCAGATCGGGATGGGCAAGCTCGGCGATGAACATGGTCGGCACCCCGTACAGGCTGGTGCACCTCTCCCCCTGCACGGCGGTCAGAACCTCCTCGGGATCGAATCCAGGGCCCGGGAGGATGATCGCCGACCCGTGGGTGGTGCACGCCAGGGTGCCCAGCACCATCCCGAAACAGTGGTAAAGCGGGACCGGGATGCACACCCGGTCTATCTCGGTGTAGGCGCACGCCTCGCCGATGAACAACGCATTGTTCAGGATGTTGGAGTGGCTGAGAGTGGCGCCCTTGGGAAAGCCCGTGGTACCCGAGGTGTACTGGATGTTGATGGGGTCGTCGTGATGCAACCCGGCCATCCGCTCGCCCAGAGTCTCCTCCAAGGATTCGCTGCCTGGTTCCATCAGAGCATCCCACTGCGGCGTACCGAGGAAGATCACCCGTTCAAGATCGTCAAGATCGTCCCGTATCTCAGAGACCATGGCCCGGTAATCGGATGACAGGTGCTTCTGAGCCGAAACCAGTACCCGACATCCCGACTGCGCCAGCGCGTAGCGCACCTCGTGAGTACGGTAAGCGGGGTTGAGGTTCACCAAGATGACCCCGGCCTTGGCGGTTGCGTACTGGAGCCACACCCACTCCGCGCAGTTCGGGCTCCAGGTACCCACCCGGTCACCGACCTGCAGGCCAAGACGGAGCAAGCCCATCGCCAGCAGGTTCACCGAATCATCGAACTCCTGGTAGCTCTGGCGGATTCCCTGGTGTACGGAGACCATGGCGTCCATATCCGGAAACCGGGCGACCATCGACTCGAGGTTCTCGCCGATGGTTTCCCGTAACAGGGGTGTCGTTGTGTCACCGCTTGCGTACGCTAAGGCCGGCATGTCGTCCTCCCGATCGAAGACCTGTCAGGGACTATATCAGGCCGCCATAAAAGCCATCCCACCACTGCCTTCCTAAGCTCCCGATGGCAATGATGAAAGAACCCGATCCGTCTGGAGATAAGGAACACAGGCCCACCGCCAGTCTTGGAGGGCGACACAGCTTGGACAACGGTTGGCGGGCTTGGAGGTCGCACCGCGGTCTGCGGGCAGTGCTGGTATTTGTGGCTGGCGCCGCCTTGGCAACCGCAGTCGGAGTGGCGGCGCTGTGGCCAACCGGTGAGGGAATAGCTGAGGCCACCGCAACCGCTGACGAGATCGGACTGGTCACCGAGCGCCTCAAAGCCACCGTGCGGGAGATCTACGATGGTCCGTGCAGTTATTCGACTGCCGACACCACCCACAACTGCCGCCAGGTGTCGGCGGTGCTTGATGAAGGTCCAAACCAGGGAGAGGTCATAGTCCTACCCGAGTTCGACCTCTCCTTCGCCCCCACGGCGCCCAAACTGACGGTGGGTCAGAAGGTGATCCTGGGTTACGAGCAGTCCACCGACTTCTACTTCTATGCCGATGTCGACCGGCGGGCGCCCCTTGCCTGGCTCACCGCGTTGTTCGCCCTGTTCGTGATTGCGTTGGGGCGGCGGCGGGGAGTGCTCGCCCTGCTGGGCATGGGCGGTACCCTCATCGTGCTTGTTGCGTTCATGGCGCCGTCGGTCCTCGACGGAAACGATCCGTTGCTGGTGGCGGTGGTCGCCGCTTCGGCGATTGCCTTCGTCAGCCTGTACCTGGTGCACGGGTTCAATTCGACAACCACCGTGGCTCTGGCAGGAACGCTCTCTTCGCTGGGGTTGACCCTGGCTCTGTCCTGGTCCTTCTTCGAGTTCGCCCACTTCACCGGACTGGCCAGCGAGGATGCCCTCACCCTTCCCTTCATCTTCGCAGGTCTGGATGTCGGCTCGCTGATCCTGGGCGGAGCCGTCATAGGCGCACTCGGCGCGTTGGATGACATCACGGTGACCCAGGCCGCTCTGGTTGCTGAACTGCGCTATCGAAACCCCGGCCTAACTATTCGCCAGTTGGTTACATCCGGGATCCGGGTTGGCCGGGAGCACATCGCTTCGACTGTGAACACCCTCCTGCTGGCCTATGCAGGCGCCAGCGTCCCCCTGCTGATGCTGTTGGCCGTGTCCGACCAGTCCATGGTCATGGTGGCGAACTCCGAGTTGATAGCGGTGGAGATCGTTCGGACCCTGTGCGGATCGGTTGGCTTGGTGGCGGCCGTGCCGATCACCACCACCCTCGCCGCGTTCGTTGCGGACCGTGGCGGCGGGAGCCACACGATGCACCCTCAGGGGGCTTTCCTAGAAGACAACACACCCCCGTAGTTCTAACCTGCAATGCCAACCCGCTCAAGTTTGCGCCAGGGTCAGAACCGTGGGAAACCTGGCAAACCGGACCCCTCTCCCCTGCCGGTGGAAACGTTACTGGTGGAGGCCGAGTAGTTTCTCGGGATTGCTCTTCACCAATTGGCGGATACCGTCCTCCTTGATCCCAAGATCCAGAAGAGAGGCGATGAACCCACGCATGCCTTCCACCGGAGCCGGAAGCGTGTACCCACCGAAATCGGTGGCGATGATGCAACGCTCGGTTCCCACTTCTTGGATCTGTTCGGCAGCTTTCCTGATGCCGCCTCCCACCGCTCCTGCCATGTCCTCGTCGGCGGCATACTCGAGTTCCACGTAATAGTGGGTCTTGGGAATCGGCGTGGTGTGGGTGAAGGCCCCCATGGTGTATTCGATGAAGGCACCCTTCCCGGCCATGTACTGGAGTTGCTCTGTCGATGCAATCGCAGTGACGGCAGTGGCGACCAGCACCTTCTCAATCCCGAACTCCTGTGCAAGGTCCACCAGGCGAATCGCTTCATCCACCGAGACGTGGCCCGTGTTCAAAAAGACCTGCGGGTTGTCAGAGATCAATCCCAGAATCTCTTCCAACTCATCCCCTATCGGCCCTTCCACAGGAATGCTGATGGCTCGATCGACTTCCTCTTTGTTGAAGTCGGGGTATAAGTCCTTCAGTGGCGTGAATTTGCCGTCGACTATTCGACCCTCCCTGGAGGCCTGAAAGTAGGTGGAATGAGCGCCGAAGCTGATGAACTTGGCGCCGTCGCCGTATCGGATCGCCGTCTTGACAGCCCGGGGGTTCAGTCCGCCGTATGCCGTGTTGAGGATCAAGCCACCGAACACCTTGAAGTGAGGGACGGCTCGGTTGACAATCCAGGCCACACCGTTGGTCATCTGGAAGACATCCATCAACACTATTGATTGCATTCCGGCATCGCGAGCCTCGATGGCAGCTTGAATCGGGTCGAGTCTTCTGGGACTGCTCGGCAGGTGCGGGGTGGCATGCACATGGATGTCTATGGCACCTTGGAGAAGCCCTTGAGACAGTTCAAAGGAACGACCTTCAGGCAACATCATGGGACTCATCTTCACCATAGTGCCGCGGATACAAGAATGTTCTGGAACTGTGGGTTTGGGAGATGGGCCGCGCAAGTGTGTCCTTGATTCCCCTTCGGAGGCCTAGCTGTTCAAACGGAGTTGGTTAAGGGCCGGCGGAAGGTCTGTCAGTGACCGGAGTCGACCATCCGGATGAATAGCTTCTCGGTGCGGCCGGTGAATAGCATGCCTCCGATCGCCAGGAGCCATAAAAAGAAGACGGCTCCCACCACCGGGTGGACTGCCGTGGCGGAGTCAATCCATATGAACTGCATGGCGGCACCGAGGATGGCAGAGAGGGGTGCGATGAAGCGCAGCGTCCCTCCCACCTTCCACTGATATCGGGATGCGATGATCAACGCCAGCCCTGCTGCTGTGAAGCCGATCTGGCCGGTGAACCAACGGCTCAACTCCGACGCTTCAATGAAAGGACTCACATCAGGCGCCGCCGCGGTGAGCACCAGCGCCGACAAACCGGAAATGGCCGTGAAGGCGCCGGAGACTGCCAAAAGGACCGGGACCAGAGGTGACCCCGGGCGCCGGCGGATGATCCAGGTATGCAAGAGAAACCACGCCGCAGTGACCAGCATGACACCTGAGACAGAGCGTGCTGCACCACCCATCCCATAGAGACCCCGATGTAGTGAAATGGCATCCAAAGACTCCTGCAGCGTTGCTTGATCGGCATCGGCCGAGACCCGCGAAACGGCGGATATGGCACTCATCAGTGCGGTCAGGAGCAGCAACGCTCCCGCCTTCCGGCCATTAGTTCCTTCCGCTTGGACGGCAGAACCGGGTTCGGAATGCCTTGACGACGTAAGAGACATCCCATTGGATGCTATTGGTGTTTGGTTTATTACCCGAAAGAGGGCCATCCACCCAAAAGGGGCGGGCCGGGAAAGTTGCGCCACCCAGGTCCCGCAGGACCGGTGAACCAGATTATGGGTGAGCGGAATCCGTTACCCACGACGGAAAACACTGTTGGGCCACTTCAGCGCCTTCTACTACCGTGGGTTGGGGCATGGAGCTTTCCAACGGGACTCCTGGGGGATCTCTTCTGGAGATTCCTCGGGGATATGGCGGTGTCGGGGTCCGGAACTGGGCATCGATACTCGACCACAAGACCAGAGATCAAGCGTTGGTGACTTCCCGGAGCCCGGTGCTGGCCGGGCCGGTGGCATTGATGCCGGATGCGCATTTGGGGAGGGGCGCCACGGTGGGATCGGTGATCATCACCCACAGAGCCATCATTCCCGCGGCGGTGGGAGTCGACATAGGTTGCGGGATGATCGCCGCCCTGACCAACCGGCGGATGGGAGACCTGGAGCACCCGCAGGGCGTGTTGAATAAGATCCGGCGGGGAGTGCCGGCGGGGTTCAATTGGCACCAAACCGTCTCTCGGGACGCCTCGAGATGGCTGGAAGAAAACCCTATCCCCCATGCCCGCCAACTTCCCAGGGGAAAGAATTCCCCCGCCCGGGTCGGCAAGCAGATGGGCACCCTGGGAGGAGGAAACCATTTTGTCGAGATCTCCTCGGACGAACTTGATCGCCTGTGGATCGTCCTTCACACCGGAAGCCGGGGAATCGGGAATCGCATTGCCACTTATCACATGGCCGCCGCGGCCCAGGTGTGCGCCCGCAAAGACAGAAGGGCGAGTCGAGACCTGGCCTACTACCTCGCCGCCGACAGCCTCTTCAATGTGTATATTGATCAGATGCTGTGGGCGCAGTCCTATGCATGGAGGAACAGGGAACTCATCCTGGACGTGGTCTGGAAGGCGTTGCGCAGACGCATGGGCAGTGTGGAACTGGTGGACATGATCAACTGCCATCACAATTACGCCGCCGACGAGAGGCACGACGGTCGCACCTTGTGGGTAACCAGAAAAGGGGCCATTCGGGCGGGACGGGGCGACCGAGGCGTCATCCCGGGCTCCATGGGAACCGATTCCTACATCGTGCAGGGATTGGGAAACCCGCTCTCCTACTGCTCGGCGGCACACGGCGCCGGTCGGGTGCATTCCAGAAACCAGGCCAGGAAGCGATTCACCGCCGAACAACTCACCGAGGCCATGAAGGACAAGGTCTGGGAACAACACAAGGCCCGCCGACTCGTCGATGAATCACCCTGGTCGTACAAACCGATCGAACAAGTCATGAAGGACCAGGAGGATCTGGTGGTGTCCGAGCACAGACTGGTGGCCCGCATCAACTACAAGGGAGCCTGACGCCCCGCCGGCGGCCGACAAACGCCGTCCTCCGAGCCGGCATCCCGGTTGGAGTCCGACAAAGGCAATCACCAATCCAACGACTTCCACAAATGGCACCATCTCCCTTGGGCGTGGCCCGGCCTTGCCCACGGGTACACTGTGCTTTGCCTGATGTCCAGGCGTTCATCATGATCTCTCCTCTCTCCTCGCTTAGCTCTCGAGAATCCCCTCCCGTGCTGAGAGTCGAGGACCTCCGCAAGAGCTATGGCGAGATCAAGGCAGTGACAGGCATCAGTTTCGAGATCGCCCCAGGAGAGAACTACGGGCTGCTGGGTCCCAATGGCGCCGGGAAGACGACCGCCATCCAGATGATCGCCGGCGTGCTGGCGGCCGACGGTGGGCGGGTGACAGTATGTGGCCAGGAGCTAACCACGGGCACAACAACTGTCAAATCCCACATCGGGTGGGTTCCCCAGGAAATCGCTCTGTACGACCGGTTGAGCGCCCGCGAGAATCTGGCCTTCTTCGGCCGGATGCAGGGACTGTCGGGAAAGCCGCTGGCCACTCGGGTCTCGGAGGTGCTGGAGTTGACCGGCCTGGTCGACCGGGCCGGGGACAAGACCATCAAATTCTCGGGAGGGATGCGCCGGCGGCTCAACATCGGCATCGGCCTGCTCCATCAGCCTGACCTGTTGATCCTGGACGAACCAACAGTGGGGGTGGACATCCAGTCCCGAACCCGCATCCTCGACCAAGTGGCGGAGATGACCAGCCTGGGCATGGCCGTGCTCTACACGACCCACTACATCGAGGAAGTCGAGAGACTGTGCCAGCGGGTCGGCATCATCGACCACGGAGTATTGATCGCCGAGGGCACCAGGGCCGAGTTGGTGAAGACGGTCGGAGAGAGGGATCGCGTCACGATCGCTGCCGACGGCCAGATCAATGCTGGCGTCGGGCAGATCACCGCCCTCGACGGTGTACATGAGGCAGGAGCAACCACTGATGGGATCCAGATGCTGGTGGATGACGCAGCCCACCTCCTCCCCCGGATCATCGAGTCCCTAACCCGATCGGGGGTCACGGTAACCGGAGTTGAGGTGGAAGAACCCAACCTGGAAGCGGTATTCCTTCACCTGACCGGTCGCGCCCTCCGAGACTGATCCATGCGCGACATTGCCTGGATAGTCCTCAAGGACCTACGCCAGCAGATTCGAGACCGGACCATCTTCATATTCGGACTGATCGCTCCCCTGGCGATCGCTGCCGCCCTCAGCCTGGCTTTTGGAGACTTCTTCCAGAACGACGAAGCGGTGACATTCAAGTTCGGGGTGTCCAATGCTGACTCGGGAGGGGCGATATCGGAGGGCTTCGGCTCAGCCCTGACGGCCTTGGAACAGGAGGGTTTGGTGGACATCACCTTCTACCGTGATCGGACTTCGCTCGACGAGGCGGTGGAGGAAGGCGAGGTCGACGCAGGATTCTTCCTCCCCCAAGGCTTCAGCCAGGCAGTCATCCAGGGAGCCGACGCCCAGATCACCGTGGTCGCCAACCCCAGTTCCTCGGTGGTCACCGGTGTGGCCGCTTCGATCGCCAGGCAATTCACCCTGGAGGTCGCCTCGGCCAGTGTGGCGGGCGCCACTGCCGCCATCCTGGCAGGCCTCGGCCCCCAACAGATGATCGAACTGGGGATGGCTGCTTCTCAAGCGCCGCCCACCGCCCAATTGGCCGCGGTGGAGACCCAGGTACGGCAACTGGACGGTGCTACCTACTACTCGGCGGGCGCCGCCATCTTCTTCACCATGTTTGTGGTGGGCACCGGCCTCCTGAGCCTGCTTGAAGAGCGGAAGCGACACACTCTGGCCAGATTGCTCTCCACTCCCATCACCCCCGGCAGGATCCTGGCGGCAAAGTTCATCCTGTCCTTCGTCGTGGGGGTGGGCAGCGTCGGGTTGTTCATGGTGTTCTCCGGGCTTCTGCTGGGCGCCAACTGGGTGGACCTGCCGGTCACCGCCCTGCTGGTGATGGCTGCAGTAGCCGCCTCCGCCGGCATCGTCTCTCTGGTGGCCGGATGGGCCCGCAACGCCGAGCAGGCCCAGAACTTCCAATCGGTGGTGGCAGTGACCATGGGCATTCTGGGAGGAACCTTCTTTCCGATCGCGGGTGGCAGCACGCTCCTGAACGCTCTCTCCCTGGGGACTCCCCACGCCTGGTTCATGCGAGGTCTGGGTGATCTCAGCGGCGGGGGAGGCCTTCAGGAAGTTACCACCCCGCTGCTGGTGCTGGGCGGCATCACGGTGGTGACGCTCACCTTCAGCGTCCTGGGCGCCAGACGGAGTTTGCGGACATGAAGACGCTGGCGATCGGATGGGTCTACGTACTTCGCATCCTGCGGGAACCCGCTTCTTTGTTCTTCTTCTTTGTGTTCCCCATGCTGATGGTCTTCATAATCGGAATCCAGTTCGGCGGCCAGGGCGGGAGGGTGCAACTGGGTATCGCCGGGGACACCACCCAATCCATTACCGACAAGATCACCGACAACCTGGCCGCCAACGAAGCCCTCGAACTGGTTTTCTATGAAGAGCAGTCGGAGATGTTGAGAGCCGTGGAACGGGGCGCCATCGCGGCAGGCGCAGTGTTTCCTCCGCAAATGGCGGCCAGAATAGCGGTGGGAGAGCCTGTGCTGATCGGGTTCGTCTCCGCCCCGACCGGGCTGGGACCGCAATTGCAGGCCACGGTCCGTGATGCCCTCACCGAGGTCCTCATGCCCTACCGGGCAGCCAGGTTCGCCGTCGACATCTTGGGGGTGGGATTCCAGGATGGCTGGTCGCTGGCCACCACCGTCGTGCCTGAGGTCGAACTGGCCACCGTCAACCTGGAGACGGTGGGCGAGGCACTGTTTCCTCCCGACTTGGGCCGGTTTGACGGAGGCGCCGCTTCCAACCTGGTCCTGTTCATGTTCCTCACCGCCCTCACCGGCGCAACGGCCATGGTGACCGACCGGGAGATGGGTCTTGACACCCGCATCGTCTCAACTCCCACCTCCGTCGTCCGCCTCGTCTCGGGCTACGTCGCCGGACAGTTCGGGGTCACCTTTTTCCAGGGCGTCTACATCATGGTGCTGAGCTTGGCCATCTTCGGCGTTGATTGGAAGAATCTGGGTGGGTCGGTGCTGCTCATGATGGCTCTGTCCCTGGCAGGGGCGGGTGCCGGGATGCTGTTGGGGTCCTTCCGGCTGAGCGAGGCCGCCACTATCGGGATAGGGGTGACCGCCGGACTGGTAATGGGCGCCCTGGGTGGCACCATGGTGCCCCTGGAACTGCTACCCGATGCGATCAGGACCGTAGCCCGATTCACCCCTCAAGGATGGGCAATGCTGGGCTTCCACGACCTGCAGTGGGACGGTTCGCTCATCGACATCGCCGACAACCTGGGCGTGCTGGCAGGCATGGGGATCGTCCTGGCTGCGGCAGCCTCCCTATCGGTGCGCCGCACTCTTACTCGTCCTTCCTGAGGAGCAATTCACCAACTGCTCATCGTCCATGGTGTGGGGCTGGTCAGATCTTGAAGCGAATCGCTGCGGGGATGCTGGAGACCTTCATGGGGGTGTATCCGACCATGTCCCCGTCCGCCTCCACGGGCCAGGGCGGGTCGGTGATCACCTCAAAACTCTCCCAACTGCGCCTCTGGACCCAGCGTTCCTTCAAGTGCATACCCTTGATGATCTTCGGAACGGCCACCGGTAGTTGGCTCTTGCGTGGGGTGAAGATCTGCACGTCAAGACGGTTGTCCACCAGGTTGGCTTTGGGAGCGATGTTCCATTTCCAGGCGAAGAACTGTGCGTTGGCCACTATCACCGCCAGTGCCTCGGCTTTGAGAGTCCGCCGGACCCCTTCCACGGTTACGGTGGCCCGGGGAAACCGGGGCAGGCGCGCTGCGAAGGCCAGTCCGTAGCGGGCCGCACCCACCCAGCCTGGAAGCCGGGCGGCGGTCTCCGCCGCCGCTGCGCCAACTCCAGCCTCGGCCACGTTGATGAAAAACCGCCTCCCCCACTCCCCCTCCAGGCTTCCCACATCGATATCGTACCACTGATCCGTGCCCAGTCGTGACACCGCCTCCCCCAGATGACGGGACAGACCGAAAGTGCGGATGAAATCACAGGCGCTACCACTGGGCAGCATCGCCACCCCAGGTGGGTCCGCCCACTGCTCGCCACACAGGGCGTTCACAGTCAGGCTGAGGGTTCCATCTCCCCCGGAGACCGCCACTCGGCCCTCCGAGGAGACCACTTCCAACACCCGGTCGGCCATCTGTCCAGCTGATCGAGGCGACTCGACACGGCCCCTGATTCCCCGGTCGAGGAGGAGGTCACCCAACGCCTGCGGGGAAACCCTCCCCCGTCCTGCCCTGGAATTGAGAAGTACGGTCCAGTCGGTGAAGCTATCCGCCACCGGTCCGAGAATCGCTGGGGGCGCTAGGCCAAGATCCAGATGAGAGCGATGGTGGTGACCGCAAACCCGATAACGGTAATGACGGTGAGGCGACTGAGATTGCGTTCCGCCACTACAGAGCCTCCCATGGAGGAATTCATCCCACCGCCGAATGCATCGGAGAGGCCGCCGCCCCGCCCGGAGTGCAACAGGATCAGCAGGATCAGACCCAGGGAGAGCAGCACATGAATGGTGATCACTACCACTTGCAAGATTGCCATGATCTCTATTCTATCGCGGCTTGAGCGGCCACGGCCGCGGCTGCTGCCGCCGCCGCCTCGGGATCACCCAGGTATCTGGACCCCGCCGGGCGAAGGTCGCCATCCAGGTGATACAGCAGGGGAATCCCGGTGGGGATGTTCAGGGAGGTTATTTCCCGGTCCGAGATGTCCTCAAGATGTTTCAACAGGGCGCGCAGGCTGTTGCCATGGGCAACCACCAGCGGCAACAGTCCACGGCGCAACTGCGGGACTATTCGGTCATGCCAGTAGGGAAGGAAGCGGGCGACGACATCCTTGAGGCATTCGGTGGCGGGAAGGACCTCGGGGGCCAGATCGGCGTATGCCGAGTCGAAGCGGGGATGACGCGGATCGTCCGAGGGCAGCGGTGGAGGCTGGATGTCATAACTGCGCCGCCACACCTGTACCTGCTCGGCCCCATGCTGGAGGGCAGTCTGCTTCTTGTTCAATCCTTGCAGGGCTCCGTAATGTCTCTCGTTCAGCCGCCAATGGCGCATCACCGGCAGCCAGGACAGCCCCATCTCGGCCAGGGCGATCTCGGCAGTACGGATGGACCGCAGCAGCAGCGAGGTATGCACCACCTCGAATCGCAGACCCTCCTCCTTCATGAGTCTCCCGGCCGACCGGGCCTCGGCTTCCCCCTGGGGGGTCAGGTCGACATCTGTCCATCCGGAGAACTGGTTGGACAGATTCCACTCTGACTGCCCATGACGAAGCAAGACCATCCGATACATGAGCGGTGAGCCTAACGGGATCTCATCTCCGCGACCAGGCGACCAGGGTACGTCCCGGTCGACCAGTCCTGGGCGTCCTGACCCTCATCGAACGAGTACGGGCGTCTACCGCTGACGTACCGGCGAATCTCGACAGAGACTCAACCGGCAGATTGAGTCTGGCCCAGCGGAATGCTTCGGGGTACCGACTGCGAATCAGTCGGTCTGCCACCTGATGGGCTTCATGGGGCAAGATCAGTTTTCGTGGATTAGTGTCCCAGAAGTGTCTCCAGAAGCGGTGGGGAATCCTCAGGGGTCCCGAAACTCCGTTCTCGGCCGCATCGGGCAACGCCCCCAGGCTTGAGTCAGGCAACATGCGCATCATTGTGGGGCAATAGTTCAGCACCTATCTGCCCTCACTCCCCCTTCCTCTCCCGGTGGACACCCCAACGTCAAACCGGACCAAATCGCCATCCTTCAGTATTTTCAAGATTCCGGCAGTCGTGGTTGGGGGCAGTTCGGCGGCTCGCGGCTACGTCAGCGATAGTCTCCCGTCCAAAGGGCTTCCTTGCCAGGGCTGTCAGGACTCTCACAATCCCTCGGTGACAGGGCCGATTCTGCCCCACTGGGGAACCTCCCCGGGTGAGCCGGCACACCCAGGATCATCGCTGTCCCTCGGTCACAACACTCCACTGCAACGCAACCCTTGCGGCAGGCCAGAGCCAGCAAAAGCGCGTTTCGCTGACAGAATCCAAGCCCCCCAGCGCAGAACTTCCCCGGCTCACCACCTGTCGGTATTCAGGGGGAGTTATTCCTGCCGACTGCTTTGGGACCGCGGCGGAGATCGCCTGGCGCAGGTGTTCAGAGACCGGTTCTCCGGCATTTCCAGAGCCAGTAGCGGACCACGGCCGCGAAGGTGTCGAGAT
>MPNA01000017.1 GCA_002238785.1 bacterium OM1 bin76
TCCGCCGCGTGGAACTGACCACCAACAACCACCGGATCACGCTCACCACCCGACGCACCCCCCTACAAACCCGGGCACTCGCCGCTATCGGAGTCGACACCCGCACCTGGGACAAAGCCACCATCACCTAACCCCACAATCGGCCTCAAACACCGAATGTAGTGGAAACACCCTCTTCGCGTATGCCCCCTGACCTGGTAAAACACCAAACCACCCGCCAAACTCGGGTCCGGAACCCGAACGCCGTTCGTTTGATCCGCTTTATGAGGTTGTTCAAACCCTCGGTGGGCCCGTTCGTTACCGCGGAGTTGTTCCAATTGGTGATCTGGGTGGCCCAACGAGCGATAGTACGCCCGAGACGGTTCACCTCCCGCGGCAGTGACCGGTCTTGGAGATCCCCCCGACAACTGGGTGGTGAACTCCGCAGCCAGTTGCGGACAGCCGACCTGGTAGATGTCCCGGACGCTCTCCTTGGCGTACCAGGCATCACGTACCTCTCCACAGATGTTGGCGATCATGCCTCGGTTGTTCCGTTGCCTATTTGCTTCTCGAAGGATTGGCGGATAAGCCCCATGATGTAGGGCAGATCCTCCAGCGTGCGCAGGATGACCTCCACGTCGCCGTTGCCCCATCGGCCGATGTTCGTCACGTCTTTAGCGATTTCCCTGGGGTCGTGGAGTTCGTGAAAGCTCATGTTTAGGGAGAGGCGCAGGCGGTTCTTTTGGGGCACAACATCCACGAAATTGGTCTCGGCTTTGAAGGCAACGTAGAGCTTGAGAACCTCCTCGGTCACGCAGGGGTCAAGGTCCATCACCTCCTTGCGGAGCCTATCGAACAGTGGTCGCATCAGGCTGCCAGGACGAAGATGGGTGTGATGATCGAGAGTGTAAACGGGGGGTTGGTCATCCTCTACTATGAAGGCATCCCATGCCTCTATGGAAATGGAGGGCTGAGCCCAGACTTGTAGTGCTTGCTTTGCGAGGCGAAGGGCGCGTTGCCGAATCGCGTCTTCATTCCACGTTTCCTGGGAGCCTAACCCTTGATTCAGCCGCAACGGGCTTTCCCTGAAACCGCCTGGCATGTCGCGTTTCTCGGCAAAGGTCCGGTCGCTGTATTCGGTGTTGTAACCCGTGAGTGTCAGGTTTCCGAGTGTATGTAACCAGGTTTTTTGTACTCGCTGCCACTCTGGTCCGAGCTCCTCTTTCCACTCGGCAGAGAGATTCTCGTTCTGTGGAAGTATGTGCTCAATGGTGTATTCATCCACCGGCACGAGCTCCTTCCGACCGTGATTCTCAAGGCGACGAAGCCAGTAGCTACGCCGCGAAAAGTTGTAGAGATCACGCCTGAACAGTTCTTTAACAAATTCCCGGTCAGTTGGGAACCGTCGGTAAGACCCCATACTCATAAAATGGGCCTTAATGCTCTCTATGTAAAGGCCCTTCCTCAGCGATCGACCAAAAGTAGCAAAAGTCTTGTTATGCGAATTGGTTGGAATAGCACATACCGCCCGGCGAAACAGATAGGCCTCAACCAACTGCACCGCTTGAATAAAGTCCTCCGTCGGGAGTTGTTCTTGGTCGTAGTCGCGATATAGCTCCAAGAGAAGTGGAAAAGTGACGTCCACCTTAAGCTGGCGGAGATACCGGAATGCTTCCGCTAAGTCCCTGTTTTGCTCTTTACCGAGGGCCATTGCGCAGTAGTAACCAGCGTAGGTATGGATATCGGCAACGATGACCTCCACGCCAGCCTCTACCACCTCGGGCGTTCGCGCGTGTCTTTTGAAGGCCTCGTAAACAGCCCGTATCTTTGGGATCTCACCGGTCTTAAGCGTCAAGTAGTGACGCATGAAACGATCGAAGTGCTTACCATAGGCCTCTTGTCCGAATGCGACCTCCATGGGACGCCAGTGCTCCTTATAGAGTCGCTGCTGTTGATTGGTATCTAGACCCATCAGAATAAAGTTGCGGATCAAGTCAGCTTGACTGAGTTCGCGGCCCGTTGAGTTCATGCTCTCGAAGATCAGTTGGGGGTTGTCCTGGTCCCGATTCAAAGCGATATCCACGATCACGAGCTTCGCCATCCCTTTGCACAAGTGGGTCAGGTCGTCTCCAAGCCTGGCGACCTGGTTCTCAAAGAATGCAAAATTGTCAGCGATACGAATTGAGTGTTCCGTTGGCTGAGGTTTCTGCTGCAACAAGGCAAGCAGGCTCTGTTTGTCAGTTTGTGTGAGTATCAGCTTGAAGCCGCGCTCTCCTTCTTCCAGGGAATTGAGCAGGTAATAGTTACGAAGCTTCTTAGCCGAGAAACCCGCGACTGGTTCCTCGTCACCCAGGTGCCTGGCCAAAGCCTCAAGGATAAGCATCACCGTAGTTAGACGCTGTTGGCCATCAATGACTAGGAGCGAAGATTGGCTGGAGACCTGATAGAGCCCTCGTTCAATGTAAACAATCGAGCCTACGAAGTGGGCCGAGATGGCGTCGTTCTTTCCCGTTCGCACGATGTCATCCCAAAGTTGTCGACACTCCCGCACCCTCCAGCTATAGGTTCGCTGGTAGATGGGAATGACAAACTGCGGCGACTTCTTAAGAAACTCCAGCAACCTTGCTTCGGTGGCCTTCACAATGCGCGGACTCCAAGAATCTCGGCGAGCAGACCCTGTGTCCCTGTCCGTGACCCCAGGATGCCAGATCGGACCTTCTCCGGGGTTCGCAATCGCTGCGGCTTGGAAAAGCAGCGGGCGAAACCATCTCGTAGCCGATCTTCACAGTGCTTAGCTAATGCCACGCGTCAGCAGCATAGAGCAAGACCCTCGCTTCGCAGGAATTCCATCAATGCCCCTCCCTCCTGCAACGGATCTGGTCCGTGTCGACACCAAGTCGATGTCCGGGTCGTACTCCTACAACAGACTGGCCCGCCGTCGTGGAGGGGGTTGAGTGGCAAAACTCCTCGAATCAAGAGGAAACCCCATATGAGGACTTCGTGAAGGAACTTGACACCCCTCGCGGGGAGGGATTGGTGGATCGGATCCTGAAGTGAAGCCGTGTCTAGCCTTTTACCTGCCACACCTCAGCCGGATCTCCCCCAGAGTTTCCAGCAGGGTCACCCATTCCCTAGTCAACGTGACGTTAGACGGGATAGATGGGACAGTGGATCCGTTAGGGGGTTTCGCGGTTCCAGCGGCGGGAGATTATGCGGGTGCGTTCTTTGGGGTCGGTTATGGAGATGGTGCTTACGGGGGTTCGGTGCCAGAAGGTTTCGGTTTTGGCTTTGTGGTCGTAGATGGGGTAGTCGGAGGGTTCTATGTTGATGCGGGCTAGGTCGTCGCCGTTGGTTTTGTGGAATTCCCAGTTGATGAGGGTGAGGGCGGCGTCGCCTAGGCGGTGGCGGATTAGGTTTTGGAGGTGTTGGCCCCATAGGTCGCGGTCGCCTCTTTGGCCGCGTTTGGTGAAGGTGGCGTAGTCGTTTTCGAGGCCGTGGGTGGCGCCGGTGTCGGTCACTCCGATTAGGAGGGTGCCTCCGTACGGGGAGTTTGCGAAGCCGGCGATGGTTTTGATGGTGGCGTCTTCGATGGTTCGGGACTTCTGCTGTTGTTTGATGTCCCAGCGCAGTGTGGACTTGTACTCCAGGAATTGGGATTCGTGGTCAGGACCGAGGAGGTCTCCGATGGGGCAGGTTCGCTGGCGGGCAACCGTTGCTCGTTTCTGGACAGCGGCGGCGTAAAGGGCTGATACGTCGGCTTGGAGATCCTGGTCGTCGAGGTAAGCGAAGACGACGTCGGAGTTGCGGTCGAGGCGGGACAGGAGCGCCTTTTCGTAGCGGGCCGGGAACACATGGTCGCGGAAGGTGGCCAAGTCGTTGTTGACGGCCTGGTTTTGGATCTCTTCGTCGTTGACCATATCGAGAGCGGCGGCTTCAAAGACCAGGCGGTCTTCCTCGGTCCAGTCGGTTCCGAAGCGTTGGTTGAGGCGGGCGATGATCTCCGACAGGCGTTCCTCTTCGGGGTCGCCCATCGGCCCGGTACCGGAGTAGATGGTCTGCACTTCGCTCGTGTCGCCGGGGAGAGAGATAGAACCTTCGAACACTTTGTCGTGGCGGAGGTGGGTGAGTTCGACTTCGGCGCCCAGATCTATGCCGGCACCCGGATTCTGATCGCGTATCAGCTTGGCGAGGGCTCGGCAGTAGATGTAATCGCGTTCCAGATCGACGTTGGCGAACGGCACGATCTGGGCCAGGAACCCGTACACGCGCACGAAACGGGTCAACGCGTCCCGGAAAGCAGCTTGTTCCTCTTCGTCGAGGGCCTGGAACCGTTCCACTCCAGGCTGGAGGGCGGCATGGATCTGGGCATTGTCTCCATCACCCAGCAGAAGACCGGCAGCGACCTGCATCTCTCCGGGCTCAAGGATGCCGAAGTCGTGCAGGGCATCGCGGGTGTCGAACAGCAGATTCGGATCGGTGGGAGGCGCCACGGTCCTGCCGTAGTACACAGCGAAGGCATCACGTATGTCGTCGCTGTCATTTACGAAGTCCATCACGAACGTGCCGTCCTTGTCGGGATGGATCCGGTTCAGCCGCGACAGGGTCTGCACGGCTGCCAGGCCGGTGAGGGTCTTGTCGACATACATGGCCACCAACTTGGGCTGGTCGAAACCGGTTTGAAACTTCTCGGCCACCACCATGATCTGATACTGGTCGGTGTCGAACCGCGTGGCGGTCTCCGATTCGGGAAACCCGTTTGCCTTGGACTCAGTTAGGTCCTCCACCTCACCTGAGAACGCCACCAACACACCCAGGTCGTAGCCGTTGTTGTTGATGTGTTTACGCAGTGCCTCCCACATGCGCACCGCGTGTGGCCGCGACGAGCAGACCACCATGGCTTTGGCGTGTCCGGACATGCAGTGGGCGATCTTCGCACGGAAGTGCTCGATCACGATTTCGGCTTTCTGAGCCAGGTTTTCAGGATGCAGAACGACGAACCGCGCCAGTGCCCGGCGGGCCTTGTCGGTCTCGTATTGAGGGTCGTCCCGAATGGCTTTTTCTAGGTGGTAGTACTGGTGGTAGGTGACGTAGTTGGCCAGCACATCCTCGATGAATCCCTCCTCGATGGCCTGGCGCATCGGATACAGATGGAACGGATGGTGCTTGCCGTCCTCGCCCAACTCGCCGAACAACTCCAACGTCCGGCCCTTGGGGGTAGCTGTGAACGCGAAGAAGGACAGGTTGGGTTGCCGACCCCTCGCCACCACCTCCTCTGCCAGAAGTGTCGCCGCTTCGGTGGCGCTGATCAGAGAACCCGTGGCGGCCTGGAATTCGTCATCGTCCAAGACGGCGGAACCCAACAAGCGCCGGAGTTCCTTGGCAGCCTCACCGGTCTGCGACGAGTGAGCCTCATCGACGATCACCGCATAGGTCCGCTCCGGCAGGGACTGTATCTTGTCAACGAGAAACGGGAACTTCTGCAGGGTGGTGACAATGATCCGAGCCTGCTCTCCCTCCAGCGCCTCCGCAAGCTGAGCCGACGACTTGTCGATCCGCTGCACCACGCCGATGGCGTGTTCGAACTGGCTTATGGTGTCCTGTAATTGGCGGTCAAGGATAAGCCGGTCGGTGATCACCACCACCTTGTCGAACACTTTCTGGTCATCGGCATCGTGCAACGACGAGAACCGATGAGAAAGCCACGCGATCGAGTTCGACTTGCCCGACCCCGCCGAGTGCTGCACCAGGTAGTTCTTTCCGGCGCCGGTCTTCTTGGCGTCGCTCTCCAGCCGACGCACCGCGTCCCACTGGTGGAATCTAGGGAAGATCACTTTCGGACGAGCCTTGGAACCCTTAGACGGCTTTTCGATGTGAATGAAGCGAGCCAGGATGTCCATCCACGCGTCCCGGGACCACACCCGCTCCCACAGATAAGCAGTACGGTGCCCGTTGGGATTTGGGGGATTGCCCGCCCCGAGATCGTGGCCCTGGTTGAATGGCAGGAAACGAGTCCGACCTCCAGCCAGATGAGTGGTCATCGCCACCGAGTTCGGATCGACCGCGAAATGCACCATCCCCACCCGGCTCAGCGTGCGATTCTTCGGGTCCCGGCGCTTGCGATACTGAGCTATCGCATGCTCGACGTTCTGGCCGGTCAGCGGGTTTTTCAACTCCGCTGTGGCCACCGGGATCCCGTTCACGAACAAGCCCACGTCAATGGTCCGGCTGCCCGACGGTTCGTATCGAAGCTGACGGGTGACCGACAACACGTTGGCCTCGTACCGTTCCATCAACTCGGGCGTCAATCCGTGAGCCGGTTTGAAGAACGCCAACCGGAAGGTCACGTTGCGATCCACCACTCCCCGCCGCAACACATCCACGGTCCCCCGCTTATCAAGCTGTGAAGCCACCCGCTGCACAAACTTGGCTCGTGTCAGAACCGGATCCCCGCCATACCCAGAGTCGACCAGCCGATTCCACTCCTTTCGCTGGGTCGCCGTGATGAACTCAAGAAGGTCCACGCTGTCCACGCCATGTGTCGGATCGAAGTCGGACTCGCCGCCGACATTGCCGATCTTGACCCGCCGGTACCCGCCGTGCTCGAGTAGCCACCCCGTAACGTGGGCTTCGAAAGCCAACTCGTTCGCCGGGTTCATCTCGACGTTCCCGGCTCGGAAATGGAAGCAAGCCCCAGAGCTTGCGCCGCCGCAGCAAGTTGCCGATCGCCGGTCACCACGACCACGTCATCAACGTCCAGGGATGCGGCTGCGGCGAGTTGGATGGCGTCATAGGCTCTCAGTGCCAACTCCTCGGCCAACTGGCCGGCCCTTTCCACCAAGTCCGCAGTGACCTCCACTTGATGCATCTGACGGTGGAGTGTTTCCAGACCTTCCACAGCTTCCCTCAACTGAGCCGGCGAGATACGTTCCATCCGGCAAGCTCGCGCCAAGCCAGAACGAGCCTCAACATAGGAAACGCGGGCACTCGCCACCCATGATGCCCCCTGCCAAACGCGCTCCGCGAGTTTGGACAAAGGCTCATCAATGAGAAGGGGGATCATCGCCGAAGTATCGAAGTAGGCGATCACCGCCGGTCTTCGAAAATCAGAGGGGAGACGGGCGCTGCGGGTCTGATCCGCCTGCCAGGCGAGGTACGTTCTCTGTCAAGTGGAGACGTAACCACCCCCTCGGCTATGAGTCGCTCCAGCAGGCCCGGTCGGTCGAGGGGCGCGATTCGGGCCACCGGCTTACCGTGGTCGGTCACAATCACCTCCTCACCCTCCCGTACCCTGCTGATGTAGCGGCTCAGATTGTCTCGCAGCACCCTGATTCCGACTTCCGGCATCTCATCGTTTCCTATGACTATGTGGCCAGATTAGTGGGGCCCATTATAGCCATAGCACCCTCATCAGGCAACCCATCAACCTGAAGCCCTTAACGGGTCCACCAACCGTGCATTCGGTATACTCCACGGGACGTGAAGAGGCGTGACCTGGTCAAGTACCTTCGAGAAATCGCTAAATCAGCCGATACCGAGTTCATCTTTCTACGGGAAGGTAAACATGGAGTCTAGGTGGCGAGAGGGTATACATCCCACGCCACCGTGACATCAGTGAAGGTGTAGCCGCCAGCATAATCAAGAGGGCAAGGAAGAGTCTACGATAACATCTGCAGTCACATTGACAGCTCACGAAGTCGAAACTAATCGGGAAGGCGACTGGTGGGTGGTCAGGGTACCCGGCTTAGACGCCAACTACACCCAAGCCAGGACACTTGAGGAAGTAGAGGAGATGGCAAGGGATCTTATTGCCCTGACACTGGACATCGACGAAACCGAAGTAGGCGAGATCGTAATCACGAAACGTGACTCGCGCTCACAACAAGCATCTTGATCCGCTCTGCCGCGAACCAGTCCGAGATCATTCTTGCCATTGAACATGGGAACCATCATGAAACCATGTGGGTTGGGGCGAGTTGCCCTGTTACGGCTCCGGTGATTAGAGCTTGACGGCGTTCCCCAAGGAGTTTGACAATGCGACGTGTCCCATCTATCGCCGTGTCGATACGACTCGCTTCGGAATCCAGATAGTCAGCAACTCTCCTCTGTTTGTCTAATGGAAGATAGGTCATAGGAATAGACCGAACTCGCTCAGCAGAGATGCGGTAGATATTGGCTCCGGTAGCCACATTGGCGAACAGACCATCTGCATGAGCATACCGGCACCACCAGGAGAGGAATCGGTAATCTGTCGAGGCTCTCACTCGGAGTCGTAGAAGGGTGTTCTGATAACAAACCGGCCCTGTGATTTCACCATTCCAAACAGCCGAAGCCCCGACGGCCGATAAGCTTCCTGAACCTTCAGATTCCAATGAGTCCTCCACCAGTTGGGGGTTGTTATCACAACTCCGTATGAAAACGGAGACAACACCTCAACTGGTGGATTTCCTCTACCCGCGCGGCCTCTTATTACCCGCCGGTACCCACCGTGCTTGAGTAGCCACCCCGTAACGTGGGCCTCGAAAGCCAACTCGTTTGCCGGGTTCATCTCGGCGTTCCCGGCTCGGAGATGGAAGCAAGCCCCAGAGCTTGCGCCGCCGCCGCAAGTTGCTGATCGCCGGTTAACACGACCAGGTCATCAACGTCTAGGGATGCCACTGCGGCGAGTTGGATGGCGTCATAGGCTCTCAGTGCCAACTCCTCGGCCAACTGGCCGGCCCTTTCCACCAAGTCCGCGGTGATTTCCACTTGATGCATCTGACGGTGGAGTGTTTCCAGACCCTCCACAGCTTCCCTCAACTGAGCCGGCGAGATACGTTCCATCCGGCAAGCGCGCGCCAAGCCGGAACGAGCCTCAACGTAGGAACCGCGGGCACTCGCCACCCATGATGCCCCCTGCCAAATCCGTTCCGCGAGTTTGGACAAAGGCTCATCAATAAGAAGGGGGATCATCGCCGAGGCATCGAAGTAGGCGATCACCGCCGGTCTTCGATAATCAGAGGAGACGCGGGCGCTGTGGGTCTGACCCGCCTGCCAGGCGAGGTCCGTTCTCTGTTAAGTGGAGACGTAACCACCCCCTCGGCTATGAGTCGCTCCAGCAGGCCCGGTCGGTCGAGGGGCGCGATTCGGGCCACCGGCTTACCTTGGTCGGTCACAATCACCTCCTCACCCTCCCGTACCCTGCTGAGGTAGCGACTCAGATTGTCTCGCAGCACTCTGATCCCGACTTCCGGCATCTTATCGTTCCCTGACCATGTGGCTAGATTAGTCAGACCTATTATAGCCATAGTGCAGAAAGTGGGATGCAACACTGCCGCGGGCCTCCTTTGACTCACCCCGGGCCTGGCCAGAGCTGGTCAGATTCCCATGGCAGACAAGGCGATCGGAGCGTCACCTTCGAAATGACCATCCACCAAGCTGGTGCGAACCTCATCCGACCCGCAACCCGAACAGAGAAAACCAGACCTGGCCAACAGTTCCTTCGGCCGTTTCGGCATCGAGTCGATCTTTTTCAAACCCTTAATACCAACCGGATCTCAAACGCCGACTCATCTACCGAAGTCACTCCGCCCCTCCCGGAACGGCCAACTCACCGGTTACGGCGGCCGTGATCAATGGCCTTACGACGTTCAGTAAGAAGGTGGATGTGTGCTTGGAGTTTGGCGGTGATCGCCAAGATGCGATCAGCGGCTTGATCGATCCTATCCACCATTTCCTGCTGTAGGTGCCAAGCAGGTACAGCGATGAGGATCGACCGCAAGAAGTCGTTGTTGATGATTGGCAAGGTTGTATAAGGAGCTGTTGCTCGTAGCTCCTCAGCTCTTGCCCAAAGTTGCCATGAGAGGAATCTCGGAACCACCCGCGCATTGGGTGTGATGCAAGTCATCTGTTGGTTCCCGGTGGAGGCCTCGACATTGTGGCAAACTCGCCCCGCTGTGGCCCCGATACCGACAACTAGGGTGGAGTCTGGAGGAAATATCGGTACCCACCCTTCGGACACGGCTCGCCTACTCAATCTGCGGGAGGGAGCAAACATCCTCAGACTGGCCCCAACGTCTCCGGGGGAGTACCAACTGATCTCACTACCTCGTAACTCCCTCAACGCGCTTGCTGGCGGAGTTGTCCCAGTCTTCACAGCGCGAGCAAAGCGACGAAGAGGAGCGACCTTACCATGTTGGGTCGTGAATACTTGAGCGACAACCCTCAACCGCTCTTCTAGGACTTCCATCATGCGGCGTTTCTTAGCGATGAGGGCGTCAATACGGCCGGTTTCAATGTCGAGGTAGGAAGCGATCGTCCGTTGCTCCACCTCCGAGGGAACCCAAGCTCGATACTCAGCCACCTTCTCCCAACTAGTTCTAGGCATCTTGGTCCCTTCCGACGTTGCGACCGCCCACTGGACGAACGGATAGGTCACGGTCAGATAGCCGAGCCACTGAGAGTGGACACCAGCCAGAGGTCGCAAACACATCAGCTCGGTCGAAGCCAGGGCAGGTCTATCCACTACCCATGACTTCGCCAGATAAGGTCGGAGCTTCCCAAACAGGACATCGCCAGGTTCAACTGAAGCCATACCGGTTCGACACTGAGTCCTTTTCGGCAGGTCCTTGCCCTCAATGAGTGAGCCCTCCCAAGTCGCGATGTGTTCGAGCGCTACATATGGACGCTCACCCGTGGAGGTGCATTCCGACCGGAACTCCGCAAGATGCTTCAACCGGACCATTACTTGGTGATGTCTGAGAGGAGTGCCCGTATCTCCGCATCGAGACTCTTGATCTCAGCATCGATTTCTTGAAGCGGGCGGAACGGAGTGTAGGTGTGGAAGTGTCTGGTGAGCGGTACCTCATAGCCGATCTTGACCTTGGTGGGTTCGTGCCAGGCGTCGGGGACGTAAGGATGGACTTCGGTGCGGAGATAGTCGTCAATAGCAGACTGGTACTTGTTCACGTCAACCCGAGCGGTGGTATCGGGTTCGAAAGTTACCCGCTTGGCTGGCAACGGGACGTTCTCGTAGTCTCGCAGTATAGGGTCAGGTTTTGGGTTGCCCTTGTGGTCGGTGATTACCACAGCATCGGGGTCGCGGATAGCGAGATCGGCGGTGACGGCTCTGACCAGGGGGGTCGGGTTTCTGCCCATCACCGACACGAGCGCTTCCTGGACCACGGCATTGACAGCCTTCTCCGTGTTGAACTGGCTGCCGTGGCTCGCCCGGAGTTTTTCAACCAGCAGATTACGATCCTGAACCGGCAGCTTGGCGACCTTCTTGTCGGTAGCGACTGCGGCGAGGGTGTCGTCGGTGATCTCCCATCGGAGTTGGAGGGGGCGTTCGACGGTAATTCGGAGGAAGCCGAAGCTCTCGTTGGGGAAGATCTTGACCCGCCGCCCTTCCTTGTATGCGCCGTAGAGGCGGGTGAGTTCGGCGATCTGGTCTTCGCTGATCTGCTTGCGTTTGTTGCCGAGGCTCTTGCGCATCTTGGTCCATGACTCGCGGGCGTCGATGAGTTGGACCTTGCCGCGGCGCTTGGGTGATTTGCGGTTGGTAACCACCCAGAAGTAGGTGGAGATGCCGGTGTTGTAGAACAGTTGGTCGGGCAGGGCTACCACGGCTTCCAGCCAGTCGTTTTCGATGATCCACCGCCGCACCTCTGATTCTCCCGATCCGGCCGCACCGGTGAACAGGGGCGACCCGTTGAAGACGATCGCCAGGCGGGCGCCGCCCTCGTCGGGGCGTTTCATCTTGGAGATCATGTGCTGGAGGAACAGAAAGCTCCCGTCGTTGATCCGCGGCAGACCGGCCCCGAACCGTCCCGCGAAGCCTTTGGTCTTGTGCTCCGCCCTAATGGTGTCGGCCACCATCTTCCACTGCACCCCGAACGGCGGATTGGCCAGCAGGTAGTCGAACCGCTCCCCCTGGTGCTGGTCGTTGTCGAAGCTGTTGCCGAACCTGATCCGCGAGGCGTCGTGGCCCTTGATGAGCATGTCCGCCCGGCAGGTGGCGTAGGTCTCGGCGTTCACCTCCTGGCCGTAGACGTGCAGATGACCCTCGGGATTGAGCTTGCGCAGGTACTCCTCGGCCACCGACAGCATCCCACCGGTACCGCAGGCCGGGTCGAGCATCGTCCTTACTATCCCCGGCCTGGTCAGCAGATCATCGTCCTCCACAAACAGGAGGTTGACCATCAGGCGGATCACCTCCCGCGGCGTGAAATGTTCCCCCGCCGTCTCGTTGGACAGTTCCGAGAACCGTCGGATCAGTTCCTCGTAGATGTAGCCCATCTCCAGGTTCGACACCGCATCAGTTCCCAAATCAAGATCGGCGAACTTCGAAACCACCAGATAGAGAAGGTTGTGCTCGGCCAGCCGGTCGATCTGAACGTCGAAGTTGAACTTGTCGATGATGTCACGGGCCGATTCCGAGAACCCTGCGACGTAGTTGCGCAAGTTCCCGGCCACGTAGTCCGGGTCACCGAGCAAAGTCTTGAAAGTGTGCTGGGAGGTGTTGTAGAACGACTCCCCCGCCACATGCTCCAACACCGGACCCCGGTTCTCCAAAGACTCAGGAAGGGTGGCGGCGACAGACAGAACCTTGTCCTTGGTCGGCTCCAGAACACAGTCCAACCGACGCAACACCGTCAGAGGCAGAATCACCCGGCCATATTCGGACTGCTTGTACACCCCCCGCAGCAAGTCCGCCACAGACCAGATGAAGGCGCCGTAGTTGTTGGTCGTTTCGTCGCTCATTTTGTTAGAACTGTAGGACCGTCATAGTTCCGACGAATGAACTGCGCCATCAAAGGCACCGCTAAGGCGTATTTCCCGAAGCGGTTCTTGTAAATCAGTCCGCGATTCGCAAGCGTTGACAGCATCTGACTGGCGTGACTTGCCGAGAAACCCTTTTCCAACAGGACCCTTGCCATTCCGAGGAGTTCGGAGATAGTGAACTCGCCATCGGCATTATCGAGGCTAGCGATCACCCACAGTAGCTGCTGCTGTCGATCGGTAGCCCTTGCCCAGCGACCCGAGAAGAAGTCGATATCGAGCTTCCGCTGAATCGGCCCCACGGCGATCGGTGTCTGATCATCGTTTGATATCTGCTGAATGAAGACATCAAACACCTCTCGGCAAAAGAACTGGATGAAGTACGGGTAGCCGCCAGCCTGTTCTATGACTATCTCGATTGAGCGTTCGGTAAATCGAACCGGACATTCGGCCACATCCAACGGCTTAGTGATGGCCTCCCTGCTGTGATCATCGTTCAGACGATCCAATGTCACCACACGGAACATTCGCTCCGCAAATGTTCGGGCATCCACCAACTTCGGCATCAAAGTCGGCAAACCCGCCAGGATGAGCATGAACTGGACGCCTTTCTTCTGCAGTGATTGGAAGACATCAAGCAACATGGACAGCGGGAATCTCTCCTTCGATGGGTGATCCGACAGGTTCTGCGCCTCGTCATAAGCGAAGACAACGCGGCCATGTCCTTGTTCCGCAAGAGTCGCCGCAACGTATTCAAGAACCGCCTTGAGCTTGTCCGACTCCAGCCCGGGCGTACTCCGGTAGAGGTCACAAAGCTTCTCATAGCTGAGGGGAACTTGATCCTGTGACCTGTCGGAACCAACGCCAAAGCCGATCTTGGCCGAAGCGGGTATCGTGTAGGTTGACGTCACCATCGACAGGTCGGCCATGAGGCGATTGGCGAGATTCGCTTCTGTCAGGCTTGCCGTCTGGGAGAGATCGGTCCCCACCCAGAGCCAACCCAGGTCGATCGCTCTAGGCTTGAAGGCATCAAGCAGGACGGTCTTGCCGACGCCACGCAACCCGGTCAGGACCATGTTCTCAAGAATCACGTCTTGCCCCAGAAGCCTCACGAACTCTGCGAACGCATCCTCTCTTCCCGCGAGGTGGGGTGGCATATGCCCAGCCCCCGGTCGATAGGGATTCTTGAACTCCGTATGTCTGATGATCATCGTCCTTTAGTCGTTATGACTTCCTAGTCTAAATATAGCTTGGTATCTAAAATAAGCCACGGTCATTGTCAAGACTAATACTGGACAGGCTGGCTACATCCGCCGAGAGGCGTCAGGACCTCCCTCGTCACAGATAGACGAGAGCAGGCCGGTCCCCCATCAATCTCACTTCTCACAACGTGCGGCATTTCCTACAGTCAAAGCTACGAGGTCGTCCACTTCCGCCCTGGCACCAGCGTCCCGCAGCACCTGGCAATCGGAGACTCGGTCGAAGTCTCCGATTGATTCCGAGGGAAGTACGCCGAGGATTTCGCCACCTGTTTGACGAATGGGAGAGAGAAACCTGCTTCTATTCCTTCCCCATCAGATATGTAGACACCGGGCATACGGGCAGATCCGGAGTCTCGGCGAACCGGCTATCCCGTACATTCTGGAAGAGACCCAGAGGAGTCACCGAAGCATTGTGGCAGCCCTACGCGCCATTTCGGGAGAGTCCCCCGTCCGGGCTTCAAATCTGACAACGGACAAAATCGCAACGGCAGCATCCCGAACGCCCGGGTCTCGACCGGGGAGGGAGTGGTGATTCCTACCAGCCCAACAGCAGACCGGCCAGGGCCCCTAATCCCCGTTTTTGCTATATTCTCCAGTACGAGAGCGAATAGAGGGGCCCAATTGTCTGCCATGTCGAACCTGGGGCGGCTCTTGGTGGCGGTTAGCATGCTCTTCGCCGCCGCTGCTTGCGATGACGGCTCTGTGGAGGGGCCGGGGGCTTCCGTGCCGATGAAGATCGGGCTGATGTTGAACTTCAGCGGCGCCCCGGAGACGGCGGCTGATAGGAAGCGCGCCTTTGATCTGGCGATACGGCACGTCAACAAGGCCGGCGGCGTGCTTGGCAGGCCCGTGGAGGGCGTAGAGGCCGACTCCACGCTAGACCCTCAGGTGGGGGTCGAGGCGGCGCGGCGCCTGGTGGAGTCGGAGGGTGTCCATGCCATCGTGGGGCCCACCGCCAGCGTCATCGCGTTGCCTGTTGCGGAGATGGTCACCGGGCCGGCCGGCGTGCCGACCATCAGCCCCTCGGCCACTTCACCCCAGTTAACCGTGGCGGCCGACAACGGCTACTTCTTCCGCACGACCCTTTCCGACACCGCCCAAGGCCCGGTCCTCGCCCGCTTGACCGGCGAGCGAGGCTTCGACAACGTGGGCCTCGTCTACATCGATGACCCGTACGGTCAAGGGTTGTTTCGCAGCTTTGAGGAGTCGTGGGACGGGCAGTTGCGCTCCGTTCCCGTCGACCGCGATCAGACGAACCATCTCGCTGACCTCCAGGAGAGCGCCAGCGCCGGCGCCCAGGCGCTGGTGGTGATTACCTTCGAGCAGCAGGCGCTGGACATCGTCCGGGAGGGGCTGGAAGAGGGCATCTACACCCAGTTCGTGTTTGGCGATGCCGCCAAGAGGTTGAGCCTGGTCACGGAGATAGGAGGCGAGCGGCTGGGCGACATGCACGGCACCGCAGGAGCGCCCGCTCCGGACAACGACGCCACCGCCGCGTGGGAAGCGGCCTTCGCGGCCGCCTATGGTGGGCCGCCCCAGATCCCCTACGTCAAGGAGACCTACGACGCTACCGTTGCCCTGGCCCTGGCAGCCCAGGCGGCCGGAAGCCTCGACGGCGCCGCCATCCGGGACCAGCTGCGGGCCATTGGCAGTCCGCCCGGGGAGACGGTCTTGGGGACTCCCGACGGAGTCGCCGAGGGCCTTCGTCTGCTCGCCGCGGGTCGCCAGATCGACTACGAAGGGGCCGCCAACTCCTTGGACTGGGACAGCAACGGCGATCTGCTTCAGGGCTACATCGGCATCTGGCGGTATACGCGGAATGAGCGGATCGAGGAACTGGATACAATACGCGTCCAATACTGAGGGCACCCATGAACAAGGTTCCTTCCTCACCCATGTCGAGGGGCGACACCGCCTGATTGCTCCAGCGGAGGCATCTCTATGAGCCGAGCCACCTCCCCTCGCGTGCCCGGACCCCCGATGTGGGTGCGGATGATGGCCGCACCGGGCAGAGCAGTCATAGGCCACATGGAGACCATCCGGTAGCGGTTGATGTGCAGGTGCGCAGGGTTACCGAGAACCTGGGAGTCACCGATACCCGAGGGCCCACCCCTAGGTGTGGCCGTGAAACGCCGGATTCAGTCGGCGTGGCAGGAAGCAGTCACCGCCGCCAATTTCGGTGGACCGCCTAAGATCGCCGGTACCTGCGCGGCTCTCGATCCTGCTCTGTGGCTTTTCGGGGCTCGCGGTTGCAGTTTCTGCGAAAAGCAGAACCAACCGATACCGATCAGCAAGGCTTGTGACAGTTGCCAGCTATTCGACATTCCGCATGCAACGGGTTCTGGATCTCGTTAGCAGCGCCTCGGATGCAGCGTCCCAGAAGTCAGTATTGGATCGTGGGTCCGGAAGAACAGCGGAACCCATCCTTGCGCCTTACTCACCTCCATCCGTCCGCATCGCCGATTCCCACGAAGCGCCTTGGTCGGTAGCCTGGCTCTCATCCCTAGGAGTGTGCCCTGCTATATCAGGAATCGAATGTGATGCCCTTATTGGAAGAGATTGCCTCTTGGGACAACAAGTCCGCCACCGCGTTGCAGTCGACATATGAGCGCCATGGCGATGAAGAAGACTTCCTGGCGACGATCCTGGACCACATTGCAGATGTCGAATTGCAACGGGCGGCAACCTGGCTGCTGAAGAGACATCTTGAATTGGGCAATTCCCTCTCTCCCGGCGGTTCCCGTGGGATCCTCCGGGCACTCTCTGATCAGGAGCATTGGGTAAGCAAACTACATGTCCTCCAATGCCTTCCTTATCTCGATATCCCTGAGGACGAGAGCATTGGCCTTGAGCAGTTTCTGGACTCCTGTCTCGAGAGCGACAACAAGTTCCTCAGGGCGTGGGCCTACAACGGATTCAACGAACTAGCGCTTCGTTTCCCGCGATACCGGGAAGAGGTGGACCGCATGCTGACCAGGGCCGGCGACTCGGAAGCTGCGTCGGTTCGGGCACGAATTCGCAACATACTGAAGAGTCGCTGACCACCTGGCAATTCAGGTCATCAAGGAAGGTTCCGCCCTTCAGCGTTTGGCCCACAGCCAAAGGAACCCTTGTGGATAATCTCCTCGATGGGATGTAGGTTCCTCAAGTAGTCGTGCGGCGGTGAGGAATACCATTGGACACCTCCTGCACCACCCTGAAAGGATCTTCAATGCCGGCATCTGGACTCCCTCCAGGAGAACGGCAGGGAACCGTCATGACGGTGACGGGCCCGGTGGCCGCCGCCGACATTGGGACGACACTGGTTCACGAGCACATCTTCCTCGACATGCGGCACGCTTACACCGAGGACCACCCCGACGCCCAGTACGGGCCACCGCAGATTCACATGCTGGGAGAATGGCGCCGCGACTATTCGAAGTTTCCGGATTTCATGGTCCTTGACGATGTCGATGTGGCCATCTCCGAGATATCCGAATTCGCAGAGTACGGCGGAAAGACCATCGTGGATGCGACTCCGATCGGTCCTCGCCCTCGAAGCCCGCACCTCTACCCGGCCGGCCTCAGGACAGTGTCCACAGCTGTGGGTGTCAATGTGATCGCTGGATGCGGGTACTACATCCAGGCTTCCCATCCTGAGTATGTGAGCACGTCAAGTCCCGGGTCCCTGGCCGAGAGGATCGTCTCCGAGATAGAGGACGGCATCAAGGGGACCGGCATCAGACCTGGTGTGATAGGCGAGATCGGACTGAGCCAACCCGTTGAAGAAGACGAGTGGAAGGTGCTCGAAGCTGCCTGCGTGGCGCAGAGACAGACGGGCCTCCCGCTCTACATACACCCCTACTTCGGAGCGAGGAGCAGGATCGCCCCCGAGGTCGCCCGGTTCGTGCTTCGTGGAGGGGTGGACCCACAGAAAGTCAACATGTGTCACATGGACGGCTACATGAACCTCGACTACCAGAGAAGCGTGGCGGATCTTGGCGTGTTCATCTCATTCGACAACTTCGGCCTGGAGAACTACTACGACTCCATCGACTTCAGCTACAACAGCCACGACTCCCAGCGCCACGAACACCTACTCCGGTTGCTGGCTCTGGGGTACGCCGATCAGATACTGATCTCCCAGGACACCTGCTACAAGACCCAACTCAGACGGTACGGAGGCTATGGATACGCACACATCCTCCGCAACATCGTGCCTGCCCTACGTCATTGCGGGGTTGACCACACAACGTTGGAACGCATCCTGGTCAAGAACCCCCAACAACTGCTTAGCCATTAGCCCTTTGATTCTTCAAACCCCCGTCGGACCGACCTCCGACAGGACAAACTGAGCGGTCATCAACCTGTCCTGGCACCAGCCGAAGGCATCACTACTTGATTCGGCTACATTGATCCCGAATCCGTCACTTGAATCCAGGTCAACATCGGACGGACCCATCTCAGGGGGATCTAACCCGCCGTTTTGGGAACATCTTTCGTCTGCGAGCGCTTGGTCACCCGGTAGAGGACCAGGAGGGGCCAGGTGGCGATGGCGGGACCGATCAGCCAGATGGGTCTGGTCAGCCACCAATGGAGGGTGGGTTCGGCGGGCGGCACGTAGCCGAATCCGAACAGGATCGCCACCACCACCGCCATTCCGGTGGAGTGGAAGAGGTAGAGGGGCATGGCATGCTCGTTGATCCAACCGACCACCCGATTCACCGAACCCCGTTCCAGCCAGATCAGCACCCTGGGCCGGATGACCAGCACCAGCCCCACCTGCAGAAAAGTCAGGGCAACAATTGCCAGGGTCGGCGGTCCCACGTTGGAGAAGCTCTCGCCGGGTACGCCCACCAACGAACGCGGGTAGAAGCCCATATTGGTGAGTGCGATGAGGCCGAACAGGCCTCCCCAGAACATCATCCAGCCGGTTCTGGGAGGGGCGGCTACCAGCCGTTCGTAGAAAAACCCGAGTTGGTGAGCCAGCCCCCAGATCACCAGGAAGTTGACCCAGGCCGCCCAGCCCTGACCGTGGGCGAACCGGAGTACGTCCAGCACACCGGCCAGCCCCAGCAGCCACACCGCGGCAAGCTCCCCCCACCGCCGATGAGCCCGGATCGCGATCGGAGCGATGAGGACCATCACCACGTACACGACCAGGAACCACAGCGGCGACAGCACCAGGATCACGGCCGACCAGACCCAGGCCGGATCGACGGTGACCTCCAGCAACCAACCGATGAGCATCCAAACCGCCACCAGACCGATCGCCGGCCCCAACAGCCTTCCCATCCGGCGTTTGAGGAACCGACGAGAGGTCCCAGGGGTGTAATGGCGGAAGGACCGGTGATGGGTGTACCCGCCCACGAAAAAGAACACCGGCATCACCTGCAGCACCCAGGTGGCCACCCAAAGGCCCCGGGTGAAACCGATCAGGTTGGCGGGCGACACCCTCTCCGGCGAGACCACCAGGATCGTGAACACCCAATGCCACATGACGACCACCACCAGCGAGAACGAGCGCAGGAAATCCACAAGCTGATCCCGATGCGATGGCGCCATCCACTCAGAATCCTACCCCCAGGCCCGGACTCGCCACTGCCCGGGGCGTCGAAAGCCCAACCTGTCACACCCGTTGGTTCCGAAAGCGTGACCCGGTTATCTGAGACCATCCAGCCACTCGGTGACGATGAACGGGGTGCGCCCAGTCGGTCCTCGTACGTTGAAGACCGTTGATCCCTGCCACCCTCACGGGTTGGGCGCCTAAGGTGTGCAGGCCTCTCCGTCGTTGTTTCCGTCAAGGCGATCGTAATCTCTTCCAACCACGGTCAGGGGTTTGTACCTGCGGGGAATGTCTCCGCAGTTGACATCGTTGCTGGTGTTACCCAGGGCGGGGATTTCCTCGCACGGATCACCGACTGCGGAGGTGTACGGGCAGGCCTGGCTGGCGGTCCGGGCGCCATCGGTGTCTGCGCCCGATCCGGCTGTGTCCCCCGTGGCGGCGACGGTGGTGGTGTGAAGGGTCACCGGGTGATCACAGGTGCCGAGCATCACCTCCAGTCCGGTTATCTCGGCCCGGTCGGAAGTCAAGTTCCAAACGGTCTTGACTGTTATCCAGTCAATCGCATAATCACACCAGGCGTCCTGGTCGGACGGTTTCCACTCCGCCGGGTCACGCGATCCCTTCGAACGGTTCGAAGAGGCGCTGACCGCGGTCAGCGCCTCCGGGTGGGCTATGTCGTTGGCGTACTGTCGTTTGCGAAGAGCATCCCATCGCCACCCTCCCGAAGAGTGCGCTTCGGCCAACGGCACCATATGGTCAATGTCCAATTCGGACGAGTTGCTGATCGTTCGGCCGTCGTACCATGAAAACCACGTACCGTCAGGTCGTTGTTCTTCCTCCAACACAGCACACCGGGTGTTGCATTGCGACCTGACCCGGGTCCACGACCCGTACAGGCTCCGACTGTATGAGACACCACCATCGCTCTCGTTAGCCAACCGCACTTCCAACTCGACCCCGCCGACCGACTCTGCAACTTCCGAAGCGACCGATCCGGCGCCCTCCCCACTGATGGTGGCGGTGGGTACCACACTTGACGGAAGCGGAGCCTGTGACGGCCGGCAAGTGTCGGGAGCCAATGCCCTGCACAGGAAGAGCACCATCTCTTCTCGTGAGACGTTGGCGCCGAACCCGAAGACGCCCGGTGCGATACCACCGGTGATTCCCTGATCGAAGGCCCAACCTATCGGAACGTTCGCCCAGTGGCTGCGGTCCGCTGGCAGATCTCCGTAGACTGCGCTGCCCACGGATCCTCCGGTTGGCGATCCGCTGGCCCGATACATAAGCGTCATCATCTGCTCGCGGGTGAGAGTCCGGGGACCTCCAAACTCAGTGGCGCTCACCCCGCTGGTGATTCCTCGGTTGACCGCCCAACCCACCGAGTAGTCAGCCCAGTGATCAGCCGGCACGTCAACAAACCGGTCACTACCCCGGCTGCTGCGGCAATTGCCGGGGTCGTATGCCCGACACAAGAAGGTGACCATCTGATACCGGTCAAGAGTCTGACCCACCCCGAAACGGTTGTTGCCCACCCCACTGGTGATCCCGTTCTCGGCTGCCCAGTCGATCGCAACTGCTGCAACATGACCCTCAGGAACATCCTCGAATTCGGGCGCCGTCTGCGAAAAAATCGTTGGAACGCCGACCAGGAGACCAATCGCTGCCGCCGCCACAGCCGTCACCGCGACCGTAATCACAGACCGCCCCCGCCGACGCCTCACACCCAGGACCTCCCAGACACCCATTCCATTGACCGATGTTGAGAGTCATCCATAGCGAAAGGTCAGTATAAGGTGAATACCCTCCTACCGCTTATTATCTCCCAAGGCGCACCGTGTCGGAGACCTTGAATCTCTGCGCGGATGCCATGGCCGAGGCGGGCCGGTTCGGCATATTCACGCTGATGCACTTCGTCCACGCCCGTAAACCTGGTTAGCTCAACCCCACGTTCCCATCTGGCCCACGCAGTCACAGAAGCGAAGCGGCTATCAGGAAACTGTTCCGTGCTGGAACTGCATTCTCGGCTGCCGGCGATACTCTTTGATGGGGATTCGCTGCCGTGAGGCCGGAGTGCCGCTGGACCGATTGATCCCTGAACTGGACCGCCTTGTGGCCCAACTCGATGAACAGGGGACGGCCAAGGGTGCCGAACTTGTCATACGGCAGGTCCTTCCCGCGCAGGGGGAGCGGGGTCCCAGGTACCTCTTGGAAGGCCGAGGGGACCGGGCCTTCATCCGGATGAATTCCAATTCCTACCTCGGGCTGGCGTTGCATCCCGAAGTGATCGGTGCTGAGGAGACCACCGCAAAACAGGTGGGAACCGGGCCCGGCGCGGTGCGTTTCATCGTGGGCACTCACACTCCCCATGTGGAACTGGAGCGCGCCCTGGCCGCCTTCCACGGACGGGAGGATGGGATGATCTTCTCATCGGCCTATGCAGCCGTGATGGGGACTCTGGTGTCCCTCGTGGACCCGACCACGGCGGTGATCTCCGACGAACTGAATCACAACTCCATAATCAACGCCATCCGCCTGAGCCGGCCCCTGATCAAATCCGTATACCCCCACTTGGACATGGAGGCGCTTGACCGACAACTGGCTGACGCGGCCGGTCGGGCGAGACGGGCGATAGTCGTGACCGACGGCATCTTCTCCATGCGCGGCGACCATGCTCCGCTGGACGAGATAGTGGGAATCGCTCGCCGCCACGATCACAACTTTCCTGAGAACGTGGTGGTGGTCGTGGATGACTCGCACGGGGTGGGCGCCATCGGAACCACGGGCCGGGGCACGGAGGAATACACTGCGAGTCCCCCCGCCGACGTCCTGATCGGCACCCTGGGCAAGGCGCTTGCAGTCAACGGAGGGTACGTGGTCTCCCGTAGCACGGTGATCCGGTACCTGCGGGAGACCTCACCCTTCTACATCTACTCGAACCCGATCACCGCTGCCGAGGCAAGCGCCGCCCTCACCGCCCTAGGGATCCTGGACAGTCCGGAAGGGACGACCCTCCTAGAACGCCTGCGACGCATTACTCGACGACTGGAGTCCCAGTTGACGGGTCTGAATTACGAGGTCATCCCGGGCGAACACCCCATCGTGCCCCTGATGCTGCGGGACACCGGGGAGACCCGAAGGTTGGTGGCGGCCCTCTTCGACGGCGGGATCCTGGCGACCGGCCTTGCCTACCCGGTGGTACCCCGGGGCGATGAGGAGATTCGCTTGCAGGTCAACGCCGATCACACTCCCGGCGATCTCGACAAGGTCGTCTCGGTGCTGGCCGCGGCGCGCCGCTAGCAGGGACTGTCACCCGGCTAACCCTGTCACCAGGGCGTGAGCCAAGTTTCCCGACCGGTAAGGACCGGCTCATCCTCGCTTCCCCACCGCCTCGAAAGACCTGGCGCCCTATCCCTATCGGAAGCCGGCACACCGAGCGCAGTCGCCCGAGGCCTTATCCGACTCCGGCGAGAAACTCCGCAAGGACGGCGTTGAATCTCTCCGGGTATTCCCAGAACATCATGTGGCCGCCGAAGACTTCAACCCGTGAATTGGGGCAGTGCTCCGCAAGATAGGGCCTGGCCGCCTCCGCCCAGTGCTCGGCAACCACGAACAGAGAGGGAATGTCGGCATCCACCGCTACGGCCTCGTTTTGATAGTTACCGAAGCAGGCGTCAGCGAGTAGCGAGGCCGCCATCAGGGGTGGGGTGGAGAGCGACTGCTCCACGATCCATGCGGTCAGCTCAGGCGACATCTCCTGCTCGATCATGACGTTGTCGGCATACCAGATGATCACGCCGCGTAGTCCCTGTGCTGTCTGGACACCCTGATAGAACCCGGCCAGTTCCTCAATCGAGCCCTCCATCCAGTCGGTCTCATCACAGCTCATACCGATCGGCGGCATGTCCACCGACACATGCCCGACCAGACCCGACGTTCCGTGGTCCCGGACGTAGTGCCAGGTGGCCGTCGATCCCGTCGACCAACCCAGGAGCACCGGATTCTCGACATCGAGATGATCCAGCAGTTTTGACAGGTCCCCCGCCTGGGTTGCGTAATTGTTGCCTTCAAGCGTCACCGTGGAGCGACCCTGGCTGCGGGGGTCAAACGATATGACCCGGTGGCTCTCGGAGAATGCAGCAAACTGATGATCGAAGACCTTGGTGGTGAAGGTCCATCCCGGAACCAGAACCAACGGGGGCCCCTCACCCTCGTCTTCGTAATAAATGGCGACACCCGGATCCACCTCCAAGTAGTCGCCGGCACGGTGGGTCTCCGAACTGATTGCGCTTGCCATGGGTCTCCTCCTTATGGGAACGCACTGTCTTGCTCCGATGGTACAAACCCTCCGAGCCACGGCGCCGAGCAGAGGGACCGCGTTGGCGTCTATTCCCCGGTGACGCCAAGAGAATTGAGCACCAGAGGACCGGGAGACCGTCATCCCGAGAAGGAATCGACGTCGACCCTTCGCTTGACTGACTCGAACGCAACCGGCCCCTCGATCCATATCGCGCCTCTGTCATCGGGAGAGGAGAAGAGACTCCGGGTCGTCTTCCGGCCGGTATCGTTGGGCACTGCCAAACAGAAGTCTCCGATGGGCTTCACAAGCGGACCGGGAAGGAGCGCCTTGCAGTACGGTTTCGTCATCGACCAGACGGCGTGCATCGGTTGTCACGCCTGTACGGTGGCCTGTAAGACCGAGCACGATGTTCCCCTGGGAGTGAACCGCACTTGGGTGAAGTACATCGAGAGCGGCACCTGGCCCGACACCAAGCGGTCCTTCTCGGTGATGCGATGCAACCATTGCAGCGACGCCCCCTGCGTCTCCATCTGCCCCACCGGCGCCCTGTTCCGCCGGCCCGACGGCATCGTCGACTTCGACACCAGCCTGTGCATCGGATGCAAGAGTTGCATGCAAGCCTGTCCCTACGACGCCCTCTACATCGATCCGGTGGACCAAACCGCCCAGAAGTGCAACTACTGCGTGCACCGCGTCGAGGTGGGGTTGGAGCCCGCCTGTGTTGTGGTGTGCCCCGAAGGGGCCATTATCTCCGGTGACCTGGACGATCCGACCACCCCCATCTCGCGCTTCGTCAACGGCGAGGCCCTGCTTCAGCGGTCCCCCGAGCAAGGCACGCGGCCCAACCTGTGGTACCGGGGAGTGGATGAAGCCGCTATCGACCCCCTGGGCGCCGTCGATCCCGGAGACGGGGGGATCTGGCGGGACCCGGCGCCGTCGTTCATGACCGTCGATCTGACCCCACCGACCCCCAAAGGGAAAAACGGCCGCAACCACCAGAGTCCCCCGTCCGCTGACCGTGGCGCTGACGGCCCTCCCCGGGTTGTCTACAACACCGACCATCCCATGCCCTGGGGATGGCGGGTGTCAAGCTACTTTCTCACCAAGGGCATCTCGGCAGGGATCGTCATGGCCCTGGCATTGTCACTCCTGTTCGGCGCCGACTCCCAGAGTGCCTTCGCCCGGTGGGGCGCTCCGCTCATCGCCGGGGTCTTCCTGGCAATCACCGGCGTGCTGCTGGTGGCCGACCTCAAGCGTCCCGACCGCTTCTACTACCTGCTCACCAAGGGCAATCCCGGATCCTGGCTGGTCAAGGGCGCCTGGATCCTCGGCGCCCATGCGGTGATCCTTGGCCTGTGGTTCCTGTTCGGCCTGACAGGCGCCGGATTCGTCCCGGTGTTCATCTGGGCGTCGGCGGCCGTGGGCCTGGGCGTAGCCGGCTACACCGCTTTTTTGTTCGGACAGGCGGAGGGCCGGGACCTGTGGCAGGCGCCCACCCTCATATGGCACATGCTGGCCGCCGCCCTGGCGGTAGGAGGCGGCGCCGGATTGCTGGCCGCCGCAATATTCGATTTGGGAGCGCCGTCCCGTGAGGCGTTTGCCTGGGCCCTGGTGGCAGGAGCAGCGGCGCTCGCCCTGGTTGCGGCGGTCGAACTGGTCTCCAGCCACCCCACCCGCAACCACGCCGCCGGCATGTACCACTTGACTAAAGGCGCTCATGCCAGGGAATGGTGGCTGGGAGGACAGGTGCTCGGAGTGGTGGCGCCCCTGGTGCTGGGGGTGGTGTTCCTGGCCGGCGCCGGCGTCCCCCTGTGGGTATCTCAATTGGGAGGGTTGGCAGCCTTGGTGGGCATCTGGTTCGCCGACGACGCCTTCGTGAGGGCCGGACAGAGCGTGCCGCTGTCGTGAAAGAAGAGCCGAGGCCACCGCAGGTGAACCCCACCCCGGACCAACCGCCCTCCGACCGCCTGCCCAGGCTGGTTCCCGGAACGGGTCTGGTGTCCTTCCCGCCCACCGAGAGGTGGGATGACTGGGAGGAGTACGACGCCAAGGCGTGGCCGGAGAAGGTCAAGCGTCGCTACCGCCTGGTGCCGACCACCTGTTTCAACTGCGAGGCCGGGTGCGGGCTGCTGGCCTACGTCGACAAGGACAGCGGGGCGGTCCGCCGTTTCGAGGGCAACCCCGAGCATCCCGGCTCGCGGGGTCGCAATTGCGCCAAGGGCCCCGCCACCCTCAACCAGATGTATGACCCGGAGCGGATTCTGCACCCGCTGCGCAGATCCGGACCTCGGGGCGGAGGCGAGTGGGAGCGGGTCTCCTGGGATGAGGCGCTGGAGGACATCGCATCGCGAATCCGCAAAGCCCTCACAGAGGACCGTCACGATGAAGTCATCTACCATGTGGGGCGACCCGGCGAGGACGGCTTCATAGACCGGATCCTGCGGTCCTGGGGAGTGGACGGGCACAACAGCCACACCAACATCTGCTCGGCCGGGGCACGCACCGGCTATGCCATGTGGATGGGCTACGACCGCCCCTCGGCCGATTTCGCCAACGCCCGGTTCATTCTCCTGCTGTCGGCCCAGTTGGAGTCCGGTCACTACTTCAACCCCCACGCCCAGCGGATCATCGAGGCTCGGCAGGCAGGCGGGAAGGTGGCCACCATTGATCCTCGCCTCTCCAACACCGCCTCGATGTCCGACTACTGGCTATCGCCCTGGCCAGGCACCGAAGCGGCCATGTTGCTGGCGATAGCCGCCCGACTGCTGGAATGGGACGCCGTCGATCACGACTACATGCGAAGGTGGGTCAACTGGGAGGATTCGCTGCAGGCCCGGGCGCCCGAGAGGCCCCGCACCTACCGCAGTTTCGTGGAACTGCTCAAGGAGACCTACGCCCCCTACACCATCGAATTCGCCGCCGAGGAGACCGGCGTGGACGCTTGGCGCATCGAAGCCGTGGCCAAGGGCATCGCCGAAGCCGGTTCCCGGTTCGCGTCCCACACCTGGAGGTCGGCCGGATCGGGCAACCTGGGAGGCTGGCAGGTGGCGCGCTGCCTGTTCTTCCTTCATGTGCTGACGGGATCGGTGGGCACCGAGGGTGGCACCTCCCCCAGTGCCTGGGACAAGTTCAAGCCGGACCACTGGAACATGCCTCCCCCGGCCAACCGCTGGAACGAGTTGATCTGGCCGAGCGAGTTTCCCCTGAGTCACTACGAGATGAGCTATCTCCTACCCCACTTCCTCAAGGAGGGAAGGGGGCGACTGGAGGTCTATTTCACCCGCGTCTACAACCCGGTGTGGACCAACCCCGACGGGTTCACCTGGATCGAGGCGCTCACCGACCCCGACCGGGTCGGACTGCATGTGGCCCTCAGTCCCACCTGGTCCGAGTCGGCCTGGTTCGCCGACTACGTGCTCCCCATGGGGGTGGGCGCCGAACGGCACGACACCCACTCCTACGAGACCCACGCCGCCCGGTGGCTGGGGTTCCGCCAACCGGTCCTGCGAGTGGCGGGAGAGCGGGCCGGTCAGCAGTTCCAGCGCACCTACGAGGCCAACCCGGGAGAGGTGTGGGAGGAGAACGAATTCTGGATCGACCTGTCGTGGCGAATCGACCCCGACGGGTCGCTGGGGATCCGGCAGTGGTACGAGTCGCCCGATGACCCGTCCCGGCCGATCAACGTCGACGAGTACTACGGGTGGATGTTCGACAACTCCATCCCGGGACTGCCCCGAACGGCCGCAGACGAAGACCTCACCCCTCTTCAGTACATGCGCAAGTACGGCGCCTTCGAGATCGACCGCGACCGCTACCTTCTGAACGAGGCGACGGTGGCCTCCGATCAGCCCGGCATCGACGTGAACGGAGAGCGAAAGAGCGGATTCACCTCCCCCTCCCGCCTCCTCGAATGGCATTCCGAGACCCTGGTGGACTGGAACTGGCCCGACGCGGCCATCCCCACCTACCTCAAGTCCCATGTCCACTGGCGGGATCTCGACCTGGAAGGCACCGAGCGCATCCTGCTTCCCACTTTCCGGCTGCCCACCCTGATCCATACCCGGTCGGGCAACGCCAAGTACCTGTACGAGATCAGCCACGGCCATCCCCTCTGGATGAACCCCATCGACGCCGACCAACTGGGCTTCGACACCGGCGACCTGGTGCGGATCAGCACCGACATCGGGTACTTCGTGATGCGGGCCTGGCGGACCGAAGGGCTTCGACCCGGAGTGGTGGCCGCCTCCCACCACATGGGCCGCTGGCGATTGGACCCCAACACGGGAAACGAGCGGTGGTCGTCGGCCCTGGTTGACATCGGGCGCCACGACGGCGGGTGGCTTCTGCGGCACAAATCAGGCATCGAGCCCTTCAAGTCGGACGACCCCGACAGCGAGCGCATCTGGTGGCGGGATCCCGGAGTCCACCAGAACCTGGCCTTCCCTGTGCATCCCGACCCGGTGTCGGGCATGCACGCCTGGCACCAACGGGTCCGCCTCACCCCCGCCGAACCGCAGGACCGGTACGGCGACGTGTTCGTGGACACCGAGCAGTCCCACCAGATCTACCGGGAGTGGATGGACCTCACCCGCCCCGGACCAGGCCCCGGTGGCCTGCGACGCCCCCGATGGCTCGGCAGGCCCCTGCCGCCGACGCCCGACGCCTACCAAGCCTGACCGGACCCCCCGAAAGGCGGCGGATCTAAGTCGTCCTACCCGTCAGCCGCCCAGCAGGGCCGCCAGCGCACGCAGCGCCCTGGCCCGGTGAGATATGCTGTTCTTCTCCGCGGCAGTCATCTCGGCCAGAGTCCGGTCGCCCACTGCGAACACCGGATCGTATCCGAATCCCGCCGTGCCCCGGGGCGTCCAGGTGATCCTGCCTTCCAGCACACCCTCGGCCACCACCCGCCGACCGCCGGGCCAGGCCAGGGCGGCCACGGTGCGGAACCGAGCCGATCTGTCCTGGCGGCCGTCCATCTCCTCGAGCAGGCGGTCGGTGTTGTCCTGGTAGCTGGCATGCTCTCCCGCGTACCGGGCGGAACGCACTCCCGGCGCCCCTCCCAGTGCCGACACCTCCAGTCCGGTGTCGTCGGCCAGGGCAGAAAGTCCGGTGGCGGCGACCACTGCCAACGCCTTGAGCAGGGCGTTCTCCTCCAAGGTCTCCCCGGTCTCCTCCACTTCCTCCCAACTCAGGCCCCTGATGATCTCTCCCCCCACTCCGATCTCCAGCCAGATCCTCTCCACTTCAGCGATCTTGTGAGGATTGGCTGACGCCACCACCAACCGGTCGGGCGCCGGGATGATCCCCGTCACGACACCGGGAAGTCCACTGCCTGCCGCTGGGCGGAGAGCAACTCCGAGATGCCCTGATGAGCCAGGTCCAGCATCACGTCCAGGTCGGTTCGGTCGAACAACGCCCCTTCGGCGCTGCCCTGCACCTCCACCAGCAAACCCCTTCCCGACATCACCACGTTCATGTCGACATCGGCGCTGCTGTCGTCGGCATAGTCAAGGTCGAGCAGCACCTCCCCATCCACCAGGCCCACCGACACCGCCGCCACCTGATCAAACACCGCCGACCGGGAGGCAATGCCCTGCTCGGCCGCCCATCGCAGCGCCTCGGTCATGGCAATCCAACCGCCGGTGATCGCCGCGGTCCGGGTGCCTCCGTCGGCCTGGATCACATCGCAGTCCACCCGGATGGCGCACTCCCCCATGGTCTTCATGTTCACCACCGAACGAAGGGAGCGGCCTATCAACCGAGATATCTCCAGGGCCCTTCCCTTCTGGTAATGGTCCCGCCGGATCCTCCGATCGGACGAGCCCGGGAGCATGGCGTATTCGGCGGTCACCCACCCGTGGTCCCGTCCGGTGATCCACGGCGGGCGTTTCTCCTCGACCGCGGCCGTGCAGAGCACCTTGGTGCCGCCCATCTCTATTAGCACCGAGCCGGGTGTGGCATCGGTGAACCCCATGTGCAGGCGCACTGAGCGCATTTCATCGAAAGGTCGTTTTCTCGCCATCAGCTAAAGGGTATAGCGATCAGATGCGATGCGCCGCCCCGGGCACCGCCAGCGCCACCGGCCGGTCGAATGACCTCTCTGCCTCCGCCACCGCCTCCGGCGATTCGATGTGGGGGGGGATGTGGGTGAGCATCAGCCTGCGGGCCTGCCGTTCCCGAGCGATCTGCCCGGCCTGCTCGGCAGTCAGATGATGGGGTATCACCCTTTGGTACGGCGCGGCGCCCATCGCTGCCTCACAAAGGAACAGATGGGCATCCTGCACCAGCCTGGCCCAGTCACCCCTCGGTCCGGTGTCCGCCGAATAGGCCATGGACCGATGTCCGTCGCTCCAACGGGAGGCGACGGTGGGCACGGTGTGGTCCGCGGCGGCGAAGGAGATCCCCAGGTTTCCCACGGTGACCTCGTCTCCGTCCGAGACAGTGTGCAATTCGAAGACGCTGGAGAACCCGCCGTCGGGGCCCTGACCCAGAAAGGACAGCACGGATTCGAAGACCTGCTCCGGTGCGTACAGGGGAATCCCCCGCTGAGGCATCGGACCGTAGGCGAAGGCATGGTAGGCAGAGAGCAGGTCCATGCAGTGGTCGGGGTGCCGATGGGAAACCACCACCGCATCCAGCAACGCCAAGTCCAGGCGGCGGGTGAGAGCGGCGAAGGTCCCCGGACCCGCCTCACACCACACGCGGGTGCTCCCGGCCTCGATCAGATAGCCCGAGGCGGGGTTGGAGGGCGCCGGATAGGTGCCGCTTGATCCCAGGATGGTGAGTCGCATCGTGGGAGAGACTAGGTGGCCTGACACCGGGATACACCGACACCCGGGTTAAACACAAGCCGGTGTGAAGTGACGCCGCAGGACATCCGGCCCTCCCCTGCGTGGGTCTTTACAGGCTCCCCCAAGGCATGGGCGCTAAGGTGAGAGGGCAATGAAAGAGGGTACGGGCACCGTCTGTCACCTCAGATGTCATGACTGGGGTAACGCAGCGCCCGCCACTGCTTCTCGCGGCGATGCTGCCGGACAGGTCTTTGTGCTCAGGTCCCAGCGTGTGCGCCTTCGACATGTCACTGCACCGTGCCCGTAAGGTTGCCACCTTCACAGGATGCCGAACAAGGAGAGTGAGGAGATGAACTTGTCCAGGACAGTGCGCAGTGGGTTGTCAGCCACCGTCGTGTTGGCGGTTCTCCTGGTTTCGCTGGCTTCGTGTGGGGGGGAATCCGAGCCGGAACCCGCTCCGGACGTCGACTTGGGTGCATTGCTTTCGAGTACGGGAGAGAATCTGGCCGCCATGTCAACCATTACGTTCAACATGGTGGACGAAATGGAATCGGGCGCCAAGTTCTTCGGGGCCACCTTCAAGAGCTTGGAGGCCGAGGTGGAGGCGCCCGACAGCTTCAAGATGGTGGTGGATGTGGAGGCGCCGGGTTTCGGCTTCGTGGAAATCGAGATGATGGCGGTCGGAGAGGAGGCCTTCTTGAAGCTCTCCAAGGATGCGCCGTGGAATGCCCTGCCCCTGGAGCAGGTGCCTTTCAATTTCGCGGGGTTGGGCTTCACGTTGCGCGATCTGCTCGACACCATCCAGGACGGAGCCACCGTGGCAGGCCGGGAGTCGGTCCAGAACACCGAGACCATTCTCGTCGAGGCGGAACTCACCTCCGACGAGTTGCAGTCCCTCATCACCTCCGCGGACCCGGGCCTTGAAGTGGCCTTGACCCTGTGGATCAGTGAGGCCGAGCAAACCTTGCAGCAGATAAGAATCGCAGGCCAGGTTTACATCGACGACGACCCCGAAACCGTCCGGCTTCTTTCCATCACGGCCATTGACGTTCCCGTCGACATCCAGATTCCGGACCTCGGATCCGGGTCGTGAGCGAGCTTAGGGATCGTCTCACCTCACTAGCTTCATCCGAGTCAGTCGTATTAACCATTCTCTGCCTGGGAGTCTTCTCGACTGCCTTGGACCAGACCGTGGTGGTCGCCGCTTTGCCGGGCGTCATGGTGGACTTGGAAATCCCCCTCACCGACCTGGACCGAGCGGCGTGGATCGTCACCGCCTACCTGGTCGCCTACACCGTGGCCATGCCGATGGGAGGGCGCCTGTCGGACGTCCACGGACGCGTGAAGATGTTCCAAGCCGCCCTGCTGGTGTTCGCGATCGGATCGGCGTTCGTGGCCCTGGCGCCGAATTTCGGTTGGATCGTGTCGGCCAGGGTGGTCCAGGCCATCGGCGGCGGCGCCACCGTCCCGATTGGCCTGGCCATGGCAGTGGCAGCCGTGTCTGCGGAGAGGAGGGGAATCGCGATAGGACTGGTGGCAGCCGCGGCCGAAGCCGGGTCGGTCCTGGGCCCCCTCTATGGAGGCGCCATCATCGAATGGCTGGGCTGGCGGTGGATATTCTGGCTGGACATACCCCAGAGTTTCATTCTCATCGCGCTGATGGCCCTGTTGCCCAACCGCGCCAACCCCAAGGCCAAGATGGACTACTTCGGGGCGATGGTGATGGGAGGGGCGCTCATCTTCCTCACCGCCGGCCTTTCCCAAAGAGACCTGTTCTCGGCGACCTCCGTCTACCCCTATCTCCTGGTGGCGATGGGGGGACTCCTGGTCGGAGCGTTGGTCGTCCTTGAAAGACGGACGGAGCAGCCGCTTTTGGCCCCCTTCTTATACAGGTCCAGGGCCTTTTTGTCCTCCAACGGCACCCAGTTCCTGGTGGGAGTGGCCCTGATCATTGCCTTGGTGTCCGTGCCGCTGATGGCAGGAACCGTTATGGAGAGATCGGCATTGGAGAGCGTCCTCCACTTGCTCCGTCTCACTGCGGCCATTCCGGTGGGGGCGGTGATCGGAGGCTACGTGCTCCGGTGGACCGGAGTGAGATCGGTGTGCATAACGGGCCTGGCGCTGATGGGAGTGGGTCTGCTGTTCATGAGCACCTGGGAGACGCAGGTGGAGGAACTGCGGCTCACCCTGCCCCTGGTTTCGGCGGGCCTGGGATTCGGGTTGGTCATCCCTCCGATCGGCGTCAGTGCCCTGAGCGCCTCGCCCAGCAACTACTGGGGCGCCGCCGCCTCCCTGGTCACAGCATCCCGCATGGTGGGGATGGCCATGGGACTGGCCGCCCTGTCGGCCTGGGGCATCGAGCGCTTCTACAGCCTGACCGGCGACTTCGAGCTTGGACCGACGTTCGAGCAGACCGAAGCGGTGTTGATAGACGCCGGAGTCACCGTGTTTCAGAACCTGTTCATGATCACGGGAGTCCTGTCGCTGTTAGCCATCCTGCCGGCCCTGCTGATGAGAGAAGAACAGGTCGAGGAGGGCGAGTTCGCCGACGAGGACCTCCGGTAACCGAGCCTGGTCCGCACCTCCCCCGGGTGTCAGGGAGCGAGTCGCTCCGCCACCCAGGCGCCGTCGATCAACCGGTACTCGAAGCGATCATGGAACCGGTTGGGCCTGCCCTGCCAGAATTCGTAGCAATCGGCGACGATCCGGTATCCGCCCCACCCGGTGGGACGCGGGACATCCCCGTCGGGATGCCGTTCCCACAGGTCTGCCATCCGTTCCTCGAGCCACACCCGGTCGGGCACCGTCCGGCTTTGGGGTGAGACGACCGCACTCAGACGGGAACCTGGAGGACGGGAGTGAAAATAGTCGTCGGACTGCTCGGCGGCCACCCTCTCCACCCGGCCCTCCACCCGCACCTGTCTATGGAGGGGCAGCCACAAGAAGACCCCGGCCGCCCGAGGGTTCTCGGCCAGTTCCGAGCCCTTGCGGCTTTCGTAGTTGGTGTAGAAGACCACTCCCCGCTGGTCCGACCCTCTCATCAGAACGGTCCTCGCCGATGGTCTGGCGTCCCCGCCGGCGGTGGCAAGAATGAAGGCGTGAGGCTCCTGCAACCCCGCTTCCAACGCCGCCGAGAACCAACGGGCGAACAATGCCGAGGGGTCAGCGGTCAGGTCGGATCGCGACAGCCCGGCGCTCTCGTAGTCGGTGCGAAGGGTGCGGAGGCGTTCCTGGTCCATTTCAATCAGCCCTATGGCCTGCTCACATCTTCTTGGCTACTTCTTCCAGCATCACCTCGGTGGCGCCACCGCCGATGGGGTGCAGGCGGGCGTCCCGGGACATCCTCTCGATGGCCGACTCCCGCATGTAGCCCATCCCTCCGTGGAACTGCACGCAACTGTAGAGGACCCGGTTGACCAACTCACTCATGAAGGCCTTCACCATGGAGACCTCCCGGACCGCGCCCTGCCCCTGATCCAGCAACCAGGCGGAGTGGTAGATGAGTTGCGACCCGGCCTCCACGGCCGCCGCCAGTTCGGCCAGCTTCAACCTGATGGCCTGCTTGGCCCACAGCACCTTCCCGAAGGCCCGCCGGGTCTTGACGTACTCAACGGTCATTTCCAGGGCCTTCTTGGCCTCCCCCAGGGCGGCGGCCGCCAAAACCAGCCGTTCGTTCTGGAAGTTGCGCATGATGGCGTAAAAGCCCCGATTGCGCTCCCCGATGATGTTCTTCACCGGCACCCGGCAGTCCTCGAATACCAACTCGGCCGTGTCCGAGGAGCGCCACCCGTGCTTGTCCAGGGTGCGGCTGACCGAGAACCCCGAAGTCCCCTTCTCCACCAGGAACAGGGTTATCCCCCGGTGCGGCGCCACGGCCAGGTCGGTCTTGGCGGAAAGCACCACCACATCGCAACTCGACCCGTTGGAGATGAACATCTTGGTGCCGTTGACTACGAATTCGTCACCGTCGCCGATGGCCCGGGTCTTCATCGCCGCCACATCCGATCCGGCATCGGGTTCGGACACTGCCAGGGCCCCGATCATCTCTCCGGACATCATCCTGGGCAGGTACTTGTCCTGCAATTCCGGGGACGCATATCGGTACAGATAGGGCATCGCCAGTTCGCTGTGGACCGCCACGCTGGCCATCACCCCACCGAAAGTGCTCTTGCCGAGTTCCTCGGCGACGGTTGCCGAGGCCAGGTGACCCAACCCGACCCCGCCGCGGGACTCGGGTATCCGTAACCCGAACAGCCCCATCTCCCCCAACTTGGTGAACAACTCCCTGGGCACCCGTCCCTCATCCTCCCACTTCTCCCCGTGGGGAACCACCTCCCTTTCGACAAACCTCCTCGTCTCCACACGAATGGCTGCCAACTCCTCGGTCTCGTAGATGCTGGGAGGCTCCAACCAATTCCTCTCGTCGTCTTTTTTCCATTGTACGACTGTTGTGCCGGTGTGCATTCACACTTGACTCAGACCTGGCGTCCGCCAACCTTTGGGCATCGAACATATGTTCGGTATAGTGGATGTTCCGATGACCTCTGACCTACGCTGGACTCTGGCCGGGGACAAACCCACCGGGCTTTTCGAGACATGTCGCCAGGTGGTGGGGAAGGGCAGGTACCGGGGCCTCACCTTCCTGGAAGTCGAGTCCAAGACCATCATCAACCGCGTGGCCAAGACCAGGTACTTTCCGTTCGAGTACACCATCAACTGCTACCGGGGATGCTCTCATGCCTGCGTGTACTGCTTCGCCCGCCCCTCCCACGACTACCTGGGGCTGGGCATCGGGGAGGACTTCGATCGAAAGATCGTGGTGAAGGTCAATGCCGTGGAGATGACCAGGGCCCAGACCGCGCCCCGACACTGGGCCGGGCATTCCATTGCCATGGGCACCAACACCGATCCCTACCAGCCCGCGGAGGGCAAGTACCGCCTCACCAGAGGAGTTGTGGAAGTGCTGGCGGAACGAGCCAATCCGTTTTCGCTGCTCACCAAGTCACCCCTGGTGCTGCGAGATCGACACCTCCTGGCAGAGGCTGCACGCCGGGCCGAAGTCACGGTCAGTTTCTCGGTGGGCACCCTTGACACCGACGTGTGGAAGCGTTCCGAGCCCGGCACGCCGCATCCCCGCCAGCGTCTGGAGGCGGTTCGCAAGTTGAAGGGACTCGGGATCCCCTCCGGGGTGCTGGTGGCGCCACTGCTACCCGGGATCTCCGATGCTCCCCGTCAAGTGGCCGAGGTGATGCGGGCCTGCCGAGACGCGGGCGCCGACTTCGCCGCCCCCATCCGCCTTCATCTACGCCCCGGCGTCAAGGAGCACTACATGGAGTGGCTGGCAGAGGAGTTCCCCGATCTGGTGGGAACCTACCACCAGTTGTACGGGAACCGCTCCTACCTGCCCCGCCCCTCCCCCTCAGGACGCCGCAAGTCGAACCCGGCCCGCCAATCCCCCAAACCGAGAACCCCGGCGTCACCCAAGAATGGCCAGGGCCGATTGCTCTAGCGCAAGAGCCGACCCAGGCCCTGCCGACCCTCGCCCCTGGACGACCTACGGCGACTGGTCTTCGTGTTGGGGGCAGTAGGCGGAGATGCCCAGCGAGGCGCCGGTGCGCATTCCACCGAGTTCGAGGTCGGTCAAGATTCTGCCGCCCTCCTCGAGGACCGCCAATTCCTGTGCTTCGAACTCCTGGTAACCGACTCCGTCCTGCATGGCTGCGCAGGCTCTCCACACCATGTCCTTGCTCTGTTCGGCCTGTTCCTCGGTGATGAAGGGGTTGTCCAGAAACCTGTCGAGAGCCGCTTGAGCTTCCTCGGTCCCCCGGGGCGTCCTCGATGCGATTGCATCCGCCTCCTCGGAATCTCCCCCACCGCAGGAAACCAAAAGCAGACCCAACAGCAAGGCTGCAACCTGCCGACTCATTCTGCTCATACCAGATCACTCCCTTTCCAGGCTCTCTCAAACTTTTCGTTGATGGAAGTTTATACCTTACGCATCCAGGCCGCCCGGTTATCAGTTGGCCTCATCTGCCAAGCCCTCCTCCTGCTATGTTTCGCAGGAGAAGTGAGTTTCTTATAAGGGTGACTTGGGCGGACTTCGCAAGTTCCGAACCCGAGTTCGCCTCATCGGTTCGAGACAGGTTCGAAAGCCACCGGCACGGGGTGATAGCAACTTTGCGCCGCGATGGGGCCCCTCGACTGTCGGGCATCGAGACTCCCATCCGAGACGGGCGCCTGTGGCTGTCCATGGAGACCGCTTCACGAATGGCGCAGGACCTGCGGCGAGATCCCAGGTTCTCGATTCATAGCGCTCCCGACCACGAAGACCTGTCGCAAGGAGATGCACGGGTTGAAGGCCGGGTGGCGCCGGCCCTGGACAGCGAGTACGCGTTGTTCGTCAGAGGCCACCGGTTTCCGATCGAAGACACTTCGGCGATGGCACTGTTCACCACCCACATCACCCGAGTGGTGCTGGTCCGGGTGGAAAAGCCGTCGCTGCTGGTCGTTTCATGGACACCTGACGGCGGGATGAAGGTCACCCGCCTCCCCTGATCGCGACTCACGGTGAACGCCGCGGCGCCGGCGCCCACCACGGCCGATTCCCCGGCGGTTCCACAGATGCGATGATTTGCGGCTGAAGGTGGTACCATTGCCCTTAGCCCAGCCAACAGTGGCTGGTTGCGTTCGCAGCCAAGTTCGGCGCTGATCCTGTGTAAACCGCCCGAATACCGCGTTGTTGCCTCGCCGACGTTTTCCAAGGCATCAACGATCCCCGTGCCTTCCTGCACAGGAGAGGAGAAATCATGTCACCCACTTTTGCCCAACTGGGCGTGCCCAAAAACATCTGCGGGGCGCTGCAGCGAGCCGGCATCACCACCCCCTTCCCGATCCAGGCCCTCACCATCCCCGACGCCATGGACGGCGCCGACATCTGCGGCCGCGCCCCCACCGGGTCGGGCAAGACTCTCGCCTTCGGCATCCCGTTGGTCGCCAATGCGGCCCGAGCCAAATCGAGACGGCCCCGTGCCCTGGTTCTGTCACCAACCCGTGAACTGGCCGGCCAGATCGCATCGGAACTGCGCACGCTGTCCACTCGTATCCGGGTGGGGGTCATCCATGGCGGGGTCGGGTACGGCGCCCAGACAAAGCAACTGCAGCAGGGCGTGGAGATCCTGGTGGCCTGCCCCGGCCGACTCGAAGACTTGATCGACCGCCGGGCCGTCAGCCTGCACGAGGTGGATCAGGTGGTCATCGACGAAGCCGACCGCATGGCGGACATGGGCTTCCTTCCCGCCGTCCGGCGTCTCCTCGACCAGACCTCCCCTCGACGCCAGACTCTGATGTTCTCGGCGACCCTCGACCGTGACGTGGCCAAACTCACCCGTGACTACCAGCACCACCCGGTCACTCACCGAGTCGGCAACGCCAAGCCCGACATCAAGGCGGCCGAACACCGATTCTGGAGGGTTGCCAAGGCGGAGAGAATCGCCACTTGCGTCAACCTGATCAACTCCGAGGGCTCCACGATCGTGTTCTGCCGGACCAGGCATGGATCGGACCGGTTGGCGCGCCAACTCTCCCAGCGGGGAGTCAGGGCGGCAGCAATCCACGGTGGTCACGCGCAGAGTCGGCGCACCCGAACCCTCCGCGGGTTCATCAAAGGCCAGATCGAAGCACTGGTGGCCACCGACGTCGCCGCCCGGGGTATCCACGTCGAGGGCGTGGCAACGGTCATCCACTACGACCCCCCGGAGAATCAAAAGACCTACCTGCACCGTTCCGGCAGGACTGCCCGCGCCGGCGAGACCGGCCTGGTGGTGTCGCTGATCCAGCCCGACCAGGTTGCCGCCGCCAGGAAGATCCAGCGTCAGCTTGACCTGAAAGGACCCATCACCAGCCCGGACCGGATCGACACGAAGTCCACTGCCGCGCCTCCCCCCCGCGGTGAGGACCGCAATCGTAGCAAGGTCCAGAACCAACCGGCCAATGGCCGACGGCGGCCGGGTTCTCCAAGGGTGAATCGCAATGGCCAACGGGCGTTGCGCAGTCGCCCCCAGCGGCGAAACCGCAGCAACCCGAGGGCTCGATCCTATTCCCGGTAGGTTCCGTCTCACCCGACGGCGCTGATTCGCGGCGCCGTCTCGCTCACTGCCTCCGTCACCGTCGAAATGAGCCTTCGGCGTCCCTCGGGCTGATTTAGCATTGCCCACCATGGTTGAGTCTCTTCCAGAACAGAACGGGCCACCTTCGGAGCGGGTGCGGGTTCGCCGCCTGGCGTCTCGGGCCCGGTATCAGCGGTCCGAGGTGCTGGAGATCCTCGATGCCGGGTTGATCGCCCATGTCGGGGTCATGACTCCGGAGGGTCCACTGGTGCTGCCGATGGCCTACGGACGGGACGAGGACCACATCTACCTGCACGGCGCCTTGGCCAACCATCTGCTCGGCTCGGGCGCCGGCCAAGAGGTCTGCGTCACCGTCACCCATCTCGATGCCCTGGTCATGGCCCGAACCCCCTTTCACAACTCCATGAATTACCGCTCGGCAGTGGTCCGCGGCCCGGCCCGCCGGATCGCGGACGGAGACAGAAAACTGCGGGCCCTGCGGCTCATCACCGACCACATCGTGCCCAACTGGGACACCAGTCGCCCACCCTCTGCCTCGGACCTGCGAGCCACCCTGGTGGTGGAACTCCCGTTGGCGGAAGCATCGGCGAAAGTCCGGGAAGGAGGTCCCAAGGACGAACCCGATGACATGTCAGGCCCGTGGTGGGCAGGCCTGGTGCCCCTCACGACCCGTTTCCAACCGCCCGTCGCCTCCCCTGACCTGCGGGGTGACACTGCTGCTCCCACCTCCATCACCGCGCTGGCCGGCCTAACCCCGGACGAACGCCCTCGGCATCAGCGCTGAGGCCACATCTCCAAAAGCCCCAAAGAAACCTCACAGACCTCCGCGGCTCTTGTTAGCCGGACACCAGGTGTCTCCCAGCTTGAACGCGAGAAGATCCGCAGGAACCGGATCATTGCTTCCCGTCGGCCGGCAAGGCAACGCAGTCAGGGCTGGAGATTCGGATGGCCGCAACTACGACACCCTCGCCTGCGTTTCGTTCTGTGGCACGTTGGTGGCAGTCGACCTGTCCCCCGCTACTCGCTCTTGGTGCTCAGAGACAACAATTGCCTTTTACAAATGTCGACCTGCAAATATGGCGTAAGACCTTTTCATACTTGTCTTCATACTTGTCGGACAAAGAAAGGGGTGATAGGGAACAAGAATCAAGCGTATTTCGTAAGGCTTTCCGTCTTTTGTAAACAACTTCTCCGCACATCACGGTTGTCAACGGGCGGAACCCCATCAAATGCCATCTGTTAGTATTTCACCACACTCCAAGGGTGGGCCATGCCCCAAGGGTGGGCCATGCCCATGGTCTCCTGCCACTCGAAGCAAGAAAGGACAGATCAAAATGAGAAGACTTATCGCAGCGTTCTTGGTGATCGGCCTGATCGCCGCTGCCTGCGGCGATGACGAGTCCGAAATCACCTTGGACGAACTCAACGTCGCATATTTCTTGGAATGGCCCACGGCGAACCAGGTTGCTCAGGCGGAGAAGACCTATGACGAGGAACTCGGTGTGACGGTGAACTGGATTCCCTTTGCCAGCGGTGGAGACATGGCTCAAGCCATGGAATCAGGAGACATCGACATTTCCTATTCCCAAGGACTGACCCCCTTCGCCAACTTTGTCACCGGAGGCTCAGACCTGTTGCTGGTAGGCGTGGCGGTGGCGTATGCCGACGCCGACAACTGCGTAGCCCACCCGGACTACGGTGTCACCAAGGAGAACGCCGCCCAGACTCTGACCGGACAGAGTATCTACACCCCGCTGGGGAACGTGACCCACTTCAAACTTCTGAAAATGCTCGAGCATCTCGGAGTGGACACCGACACGGTCGAGTTGATCCAGTCGGAAGGCGGACCGGCCGCGGTGGCTGCTCTGGACACCGGCAACGTGGCGATGGCCTGCGCGTTCGGCGGCGCCGTCAACGCGATGATTGCCAACGGAGGCAACCTGGTGATGACGGGATCTGAGCAGGAGGACATCGGCATCCGCGTATTCGACATCATCTCGACAACCGGCACGTTCGCTGCAGAGCATCCCGCCGCGATCACCGCGTTCCTGCAGGTGACAGAGGACGCCAATCGGGCCTATAACGAAGACCGGGATCCGTTCATCGACACAATCGCCACAGCGGCGGGCATGGACCGGGCATCCACCATCGCGCTGCTGGATGCCTTCTCCTTCCCAGAGAGGGACGCACAACTCTCCGACGCATGGCTGGGCGGGACCGTTCAGAGTGTCATGAAGGAACAGATGGACTTCTTTGTGGAACAGGGCGAAATCGACTCGGCCTTGGCCAGTTACGACGATTTCATTGACACCAGTTTCCTGGAAGCCGTCAACTAGCAATCGAAACACCACCGATGGTGACCGGTGAAAGGAAGGGCGGCCTAACCTAGGCGGCACCCGCAACTCACCGGTCACCACTCTCAGGAGGACTTGTGGAATCCATCGTTAACGGACTGGCAAAGGCCTTTGGTGGTCTGACGGCCGCGGTCGCCAACGGCGCGGTTGTCCTTGCCTGGGTGGTGTTGGGAGTGGCTGCGCTAGCAGCAATTGCCATGACCGTTGACTTGTTGCTTACGCCATCGCGCCGCTTCATCGCTTCCGACCGGGCAGGGCGACCCAGCGACGGCACTTTGCTGATCGGGCAACTCATGGCTGCCGCGTCCCTGGTGACCGGTGTGGTGCTGGCCCTCCGTGAGGCGTCTTCGCCATGGCAGCCCGTGGTGGCCCTGCTGGGGGGCGCTGCATTGCTGGTGGTGCTCCTGATCTACCGACGTTCCGACGAAAACCGGCAGGTCCGCTTGACGCGTGTCGTCTGGGTGGCACTGGCCGTTGCGGTGGGTGCTGCCACCGCCCTTGCCTTTGCGGTGCGTTCCGGCTCCGCCATCGTGTACCTGACGTTGCTCGGCCTGACTCTGCTGGTTGCCCGGGCCTGGTTCCTTCACAGCCGACCGGAAGTCCGCTTCGAGCCTTCCCGATCGGAAGCGGAGGTCGAGTCGCGCACCGACCATCCGCTGGTGCTCGACAGCGTCGGCATGATCTACCAACTTCCCGACGGCGGCCAGGTGGAGGCGCTTGCCGACGTCAGCTTCACCTTGGAGCCAGGGCGTTTGCTCACCTTGCTCGGTCCTTCGGGCTGCGGCAAGACCACCCTGCTCAACATCGCGGCGGGTTTCATCGCTCCAACCTCGGGTGAGGTCAAGCTCGGCAGCACCCCCGTCACCGGACCCGGCCAGGACCGGGGCATGGTATTCCAGCAGGGGGCGCTGTTCGAGTGGCTCACCGTCAACGACAATGTAGGCTTCGGCGCCCGCATGAACGGCAGGTCCCGGCCTGATTCCCGGGAGGCGGTGCAGGATCTGCTGCAGACCGTCGGATTGCAGGGATTCGGGGATAAGGCGGTGTACGAGTTGTCCGGTGGGATGCAACAGAGGGTGGCTCTGGCCCGTTGCCTGGCCAACGATCCCGAGATTATTCTGATGGACGAGCCCCTGGGAGCCCTCGACGCCCTGACCCGAGAGAAGATGCAGGGGCTGGTGCTCAACCTGTGGGACAAGACCGGAAAGACCATCATCCTGGTGACCCACAGTGTTGAAGAGGCCCTGTACCTGGGTGACCAGTTGTTCGTGATGGCGCCTCGCCCCGGTCGAATCGAGAGGACCTACGACCTCCCCTTTGCCCGGCAGGCGCTCAACACCGACGCACGGGAGTTGAAGACCTCGCCCGAGTTCATCCAGACGCGCGAGGAGATCCTCTCGATGATCTGGGAGATGGAGGAACAGATCATGGGAACCGAGGGAGGCGGCTGATGGCTTCAGACCGAGATCGCCCCACGGGCGGCGTGGGGACCATCACCGGCACGCTGGGGGCCCTCTTCAGACGACTGGGGCCCGGCCGAGGGTCTTCCAGCGCCGCCAAGACGGTCACCTTCGGGGACGCGGCCGAGGTCAAGGGCTCGATGGCATGGACCATCCCCAGCCTCTTGGTGATCCTGGCAGTGTGGTTCGTCGCTACCAACGTTTGGGGTCTACCACAGGAGTGGAGCGACCACGGGGAGCAGGTGCGAGCGGGCTTGGGGCCGGATGAAGCCTACGCTCAACGTGACCTGCTGCGGGACTGCGTGGCCTCCGCAGCCAACCCATCCGACTTTCCGGGTCTCCCGGAGTGCTCCTACAGGCAATGGATCAGCGAACGGGTCCTGCCCAGCCCAGCACAGTTGTGGGACGCCACCTGGGACTTCGCTCGCAACGGATACAGCGGGTTCACCATGTGGGACCACCTGTGGCTGAGCTTCAGCCGGATGGCCAAGGGACTGTTCTGGGGAATCGTCCTTGGCGTCCCGATCGGTCTGGCCATGGGACTCTCCAATCGCTGGCGCGGCATATTCGACCCGATTGTCGAGTTGCTGCGGCCAATCCCGCCACTGGCCCTGATTCCTCTGTTCATCGTGTGGTTCGGGATCGGCGAGGAGAGCAAGGTCAACCTGCTCCTGTTCGCCTCCATTTGGATCATGGTGATCGCGGCTCGTTCAGGGGTGCTGGCTGTGAACGTCAGCAAGGTTCATGCCGCCTACTCGTTGGGAGCAGCCCGCACGCAGATACTGCGCCATGTCATCCTGCCCAATGCCCTACCGGAGATCCTCACCGGAGTGCGGGTTGCCATCGGGGTGTGCTGGGGGACGCTGGTAGCGGCCGAACTCCTGGGCGCCAGCGCCGGCCTGGGATTCACCATCTTCAAGGCCCGTCAGTTCTTCCGGTTGGACCTGATGCTCTCCGCGGTGATCCTAATCAGCATCCTGGGAGTCACCATGGATGTGGTGATGCGCATGGCCGAGAAGCGGCTCATACCCTGGCGCGGCAAGGGTTGACCCGATCCTCGCTGACCTGAGGGACCACCCTCAAGGACCCACTCTCCCGGACCGGGCCCCCAACTGCGGACGGTTGGCCAATACCGGACGGTGCCGCTAAGGGCTTTTGTCCCGCCACAACCCGGCGGGAACTCGATTAAAAGGAGTCCGTAAGCCTGGACTCGCCTTCAGGCCGGACCGAAACCCGCCACCTTCTCCACCTCGGAGAGCGGCGTCTCCCGTCTTTCCCGCAACCCGCCGAAGAAGACGGTGGCCGAGGCGACCTCACTGTCCGCGGAGAATGTCAGCAGACGACCCAATCCATGATCGGGATGCCGAATCCGGTCCCCAATCTCCAGACCCTGCCGGTCCGCCGCCGTTCCTTCCTGGGCGAGGACGCCGAGACTATGCAACACACTGCTGCCGACGGCCGAGCCATCGAACGACCAGAGGATGCCCACGGGCGCGGACCCCGAGACCTCGGCGATCTGTCCGTAACCCGCGTATTCGAACAGGTCCTGGGCGGAAGGACGCCAGAATACGTGCGCTCGGCCCGCATCCAGGAGTTTTCTGACACTTGGCCAGTCCCGGTGAGAATTCTTCTTGTGGTACCACTTGAGTCGCTCCCCGTCCCACCGGTTGCTGTTGTCCCCACCTATGGTCCCTGCGGTTCCAACATTGGTGAAGATGAAGAACTCACCTTCATGTTCCCGAATCCCCGAGATCCAGACTCCGCTCTTCGCCTTGTTCCCAAGGCTTAGCAACTCACTGACATCGGATCGGGAATATTTCTTGCCGGGTCTAAGGATCTGAAACCTCCATGTAAAGCACTGCTGCCGACGGCCGCTCACCAGTTGCAAACCATGCTTCTGGTGGAGAATGTCGACACTCTACCTACCTAGCACTGTAGTAGGAATGCCCCAAAGACTGACATCCGGGGGTCTAAGCCTCACTTTGAGCGCCTCATTCGACATGTCGACAGGAGGCCGGACCAGCGCGTGGGGAGCCCTCCGGACGCCGGTTAGTTCTCTTCGGGAACCTGACCGCGCTGCAGGATCACCGTGCGGTGCGGGTAGGGCATCCCGATCCCGGCGGCGTCCAGGGCCTCCTTGATTCGCAGGCGCAACTCCCGCTCGGACCTCCACTGCACCGACGGCTTGGTCTTGCCCCTCACCCTTATGGCGATACCGGACTCGCCCAGCACCTGAACACCCTTGACCTGGGGTTCCTCGTACAGTTCGTCCCCACCCCACTCCGGGTCTTCCCACATGTCCCTGCAAGCCTGCTGGATCACTTCCATGGCATGGCGCAGGTCGCATTCGTACGTGACTTCGATGTCCAACTGTGCCCGGGCCCAAAGTTGGGAGTAGTTGCCCACAAAGTCGATCTTGCCGTTGGGAACGTTCCAGACCACACCCTGGCGGGTGCGGATGGAGGTGGATCTCAGTGTCACCTTTTCCACGGTTCCCCGGCCCTTCCCGAAATCAATGTCGTCCCCGACACTGTAGATGTCCTCCATCATCATGAAGAGACCGCTCAAGAAGTCCCTGACCGCGTTCTGAGCGCCGAAACCTATCGCCACGCCGACGATCCCGGCGCCGGCGATCAGTGGCGCCAGGTTGATGCCCAATTGGCCCAGGGCCAAAAGCGCCGTGAGCACCGATATGAAGATCAAGGCCACACTGCGAAGCACTCCGGCGAGTGTCTCGGCTCTGGCTTTTGCTCGCAGCTTTTCGGCCTCTATCGAAACCTCCGGATCCCGCCCCACATCGCGAAGCGACGGCCGGTCTATGCGCTCGGTGAAGTGGTCGATTGCCCGCTTGACAAAACGAGACACCAGCCATCCGCCCAGCAAGATGAGCAGCACCGCCAAACCGGGTTCCACCAGCCAGGTGGCGATTCGGGCCAGGAGCAGGTTATCGGACCATTCGTAGACCCTTTCGCAGACGTACCTCGCCCTGTCGCCGCACACCTCGGCTGCGGCGCCGGATTGAAGGGCCCAAAAGATCATGTGAATGCCACCTGCGGCTCGGATCGAGGAAAGGAGCCAGGATGCCGATTGTAGCGGTTTTCAGGTGGTGGACAGACTGGCGCCATCCCCTTCCACACCGCTCATCCCCCGGTGCTCGCTACGCCAACGGAGTCCCGGAAGTCGGAAGGCGGGCGACTTCGGCGTTGAGCAGGCGGGCCGGTTCATCGGGATCATCGATGGTCACCGCGAACACCTTGCCGTTGTGCAGGTCCAGGCGAAGGCCCGGCCCGGCGCGCAACACCACCGCAGCGCGCCTCATAACAGCCAGACTGCCCCGGTATCCCCAGCCACCCCATTCGACCGGACGGACGTCTATGGCCTGGGCGGTGGCGATCCGATGGATTGGCACTGACGTGCGAGGCCACCCCAGGAACCCGTAGCGCACCTGCAGGCCCGACCGGTCGGCGGTGACGCGGATGCGACCGAAAGAGGCCAACGCAACAGCGGCAACCAGCAGGAGCAGCACGACCCACGGCTCCACGAACCGCGCCACTGCCAGGGCGACCGCCAGAGGGACCATGCTCAACGGCAGCGGCCACCGAGCGGTCAGGGTTGAACTCCAGAACACCCGCTCCCCCGGCGCCAGCGTCATCGAGGGTGGAGCGGCGCCCGTCCCGGTGTCCGCCTTGAAGGGCAACGACGAAGCGATCCACGCCGCCAGGCCGGCGATCAATATGCTGCCGCCGATCCAGGCGATCACGGCTACGGGCGAAAGCGTGGCATCCTGCCATCGGTCCAAGCCTCGTTGTTCGATAGCGGTGAGCGCCAGGATCCCCGCAAATAGGGTTGCTACGAAAGCACCCATGGACGAAACGCCGGGCGCCACCATCGGTTGGAACCTCCGGCGGGTCAGGGCGATAGATAGCAACGCTATCAGTCCGATCGCCATGACCCCTCCGATGACCAGGAGGAATACTTCCGTTCCCATCGAACCATCCGGGCGGCCGGCACTGTCGTAGTGGACCGCTACCCGGTCGGGCAACTCGGAGCGATAGGCCAGGTATGGGCCGAGTCCCACCCCCGCCACGGCCAGCGGGATTCCGGCACCCAGGGCCAATCGTCTCATCTTCTCGTTCATAGCTGCACCTCCACAAGTCTCAGGATCTCACGATCACCCATTCCCGAGCGACGGGCTTCTCGGACCAGTCTGCGAGCCAGTTCGACGTGCCGCGTGGCCGACTTGGCGTCCGCTGCCACAGATGTGCCGCGGCCTCTGCGGACCTCCAGCAGGCCTTCATCGCGCAACGTTTGGAAAGCCCGGAGAACGGTGTGCACGTTCACGCCCAGGCCCTTGGCGAGTTCCCTCGCCGCCGGCAGTTTCTCGCCCTCTTCCAGTGCCTCCGTGGCGATGCCACGCCGCAACTGGCCGGCCAACTGTTCGTGCAGAGGTTGCGAGGACTGAGTGTCGATCTTCCAAAGCATAGTTCTATTATAACTAGAACTATCGGTATATTCCAAGACGAGACTCTGAAAGCCATTGAGGTGCTTTGGAAGGGACCCGTCAAGCCCCTGGGGCCGGGCATTCCCGTGACGGCACCATCGCTCCGTTCGGATCGCAAGCGTCAGGATTGGGGTAAAGAGGGAGTTGGGGTAAAGAGGGAGTTAGTCCGCCAACTTCGCCAGTCGCTTTTGGACCGCGGCGTGGTCGTCGGGTTCGACCGGGTTGGGAAGTCTTTGGAGTTCCGGCACCACCAACCGGCGGAGAACCCCGGCCTCCTGGGACGTCAGGTCGGAGCGCGCCACGATGTCGTCGGTCCCCCACATGACAGCCAGTCGGAACCCGTAGTCGACCACTGCCTGATCGATGATCTCCCTCAGTGCCTGCTGGGACATGGTCTCCTTCTCCCTCTGCTCGCCTTACAACCGCCCGCCACCGTCGATCCTGAAGGCGGATCCGGTGATGTAGGAGGACTCCTCCGAGGCCAGAAACAGCATGAGGTTGGCGATGTCCCGGGGAGTCCCAACCCGACCTATGGCGATTTGCGAGGTGATCCGCTCGAACTCCTCGGTGCTGCCGGTGCTACCCCGCGCCTGGGGCGTGTCGACCGACCCGGGAACGATGACATTGCAGCGAATTCCATGGGGTGCGTACTGGGCGCTGGTGGTCAGGGTGATCTGGATGACTCCCGCCTTGCTGACGCCGTAGGGGACGGCATGAGGAGTGGGACTGATCCCGGCGCCCGAGGAGACGTTGACGATGGCGCCGCCCCGCTCCATCATGTGCGCAATGGCGTACTTGGTGCAGAGAAACACCCCGCGCAGATTGGTGTCGAGGGTCAGATCCCACACCAACTCGGAGACCTCCGCCAGCGGCGGCGTACGGATCAGGACCCCGGCGTTGTTCACCAGCACGTCCAGCCTGCCGAAACGCTCCACCGTCTGCTCCACCAGGTTGCTCACCTGCGCTGCCTTGGAGACGTCCGTCTCCACGAACAGAGCCTCACCTCCTGTCTCCTCCACCAACTCAGCGGTCTTCCGACCTTCCGGCACGTTGCGGTCGCCCACCGCCACCTTGGCGCCTTCCCGGGCGAACAGCAACGACGCGGCCCGGCCGATCCCGGTGGCCCCGCCGGTGATTATCGCTACCTTGTCTTGGAGACGGCCCGCCATCGATCCTCCTTGTCACCTCCCGAACGAAAGGTCACCACGGACCTCCCGAATGCCGCCCCAAATATACCCCCAGCATCTCATTGCGGCCCCCCGGCCGCCAGATACCAATACAATGTGGCCATGCCGGCGGCCTTTCTCCGACCATTAATAAGGACAGCTTGATGCGCAACTTCGACCTGATGATCATCGGAACCGGATCCGGCAATTCGGTGATCGGACCCGAGCATGACGGCTGGGACATCGCGGTGGTGGAGCGAGGTCCCTTCGGTGGCACCTGTCTCAATGTCGGCTGCATACCATCCAAGATGTTCGTCTACGCCGCCGAGATGGCCGAGTTGGCTGCCGACAGCGAGCGCCTGGGGGTCCGAACCCGCTTCGACGGCGCCGACTGGCCGGCGATACGCGACCGCGTGTTCGGCCGGATCGACCCGATTGCCGAGGGGGGCCGCGCCTACCGCGAGGACCTCCCAAATGTCACCGTCTACAGCGGATCGGGCCGGTTCGTCGGACCCAAGCAAGTAGCCGTCGGCGACGAGGTGATCACCGCCGATCGCATAGTCGTCGCCGCCGGTGGGCGGCCCACCGTGCCGCCGGTGCCAGGCTTGGCAGACAGTGGCTACCACACCTCGGACACGATTATGCGCCTGGACGACCTACCTGGGCGACTCCTGGTGATCGGCGCCGGCTACATAGCGGCGGAACTGGGCGGCGTCATGGGCGCCTTCGGTTCCAAGGTCACCTTCCTCCTGCGAGGCGACACGTTCCTGCGCCGGGAGGACCACGACATAAGCACCCGGTTCACGGCAGCCTATGCGCGCCGGTTCGACGTGCGGATGCACACCCGGCTTCTCGAGGTCAACCGAGACGGGGACGAGGTGGTGGTCAGCATGATCGGCGAGGACGGCTCGCAGGTCGAGTTGCGGGGAGACCAGTTGCTGGTGGCGACAGGCCGCCGACCGAACACCGACCAACTGGACGTGGCCGCGGCAGGGATCGCCGTCGACAGCCGGGGATTCATAGTCACCGATCCACAATTGCGAACCAACACCGAAGGTGTCTGGGCCCTGGGCGACATCACCAACCCCGTGCAACTGAAGCATGTCGCCAACCACGAGGCCCGGGTGGTGCGACACAACCTCACCAACCCGGACAACCCGGCCAACGTGGACCACCGGTTCATCCCTCATGCGGTGTTCGGCTATCCCCAGATCGCCAGTGTCGGACTCACCGAACGTGAATGTCGCCGCCAGGGCATCCCCTACGTCAGCCACGTCCAGCCCTACGGGGCTGCGGCCTATGGCTGGGCGATGGAGGACACTGACAGCGTTGCCAAGGTGATCGCCCATTCCGAGACCCGCCGCCTCCTGGGTGCTCACATAATCGGACCGCAGTCACCCACCCTCATCCAGCAACTCATCCAGGGCATGCACTTCGACCTGACCGTCGACCAGATGGCCGGTGGACAGTACTACATCCACCCCGCCCTGCCGGAGGTCGTGGAGCAAGCTCTCCTGGAACTCTGAAGAGACTCACGCCAAAGCGGATGCCTTCGAGGCCGCTCTAGAGGACCACGCTACCTTTTTTCAACTGTGACAGACCCTCGATGATCTCCGGCGAGCACTGTATCTGGGCAGTTGCAACTTCGGCAGCCTGAAAGACCAGGAGCGCAAAGAACACCGGCGCCAAGGCAGCGGAGACGAAGGCCAGGCCGGCAATGAAGGATCGGGTTGCGGTCCAGGTGTGAGGAAGAGTTCGATGGACCAAACCCGTGAAGGTCGCCCAGGTCGCCACTCCCATCGTCAGGAGTAGGAAGACAATCAGGGTTCCGGTCCCGGTGTGGTCCTGCGCCACCAGGCAGTCCACCCACGCCTCGTCAGCGAAACTCACGAAGACAGATGCCCCGACGAACACTGCGCCGGTGGCCACCGATCCGACCCACAAGACACTGTGACCGTGGCCGTCCATCACCTGGCCGAACCGTTTCGACAGGAAGGGGAACATCCCCATGCAGGCACCCGCCGCGACTGGCATCAATAGGTAGTACCAGAACAACACACCGAGCGGGTCTTGCAGCGCCGGGCGGATCAGGAAAAAGAAACTCGTCGCCAAGACGATGGCCGAGACGGCACTCGCCCGGCTTTGAACCGAAAGGAGCATCCAAAGATTCCAGACCGTCTGGGCCACCCGGCGGCACCGACTCCAAACGGTGTCGAATCGCCGTCGAACCCGATTCAAGTTCAAGAAAAGTCAGTCACGTCGTGTATGGGTCCCGACCCTATCGTGCTCCTGTGGCGAGGAGGAAGGGCATCGCAACCGTCCGGGATCGCCTGTAGCTTGCGTGCGCCGGTCCAGATGGCGGACGAACGGGACATGCTACAGGTGGTCTGCAGGCTTCTCGGTTGCCGGCGAAAAAGCGTCTTCATCGGCGTCATCCTCGCCGGTCTTCTTCCGCATCGATGTGAACAACGGACTCATCAACGCCACACCAACCACGATCACCACAGCCGGGAACAACCAATGGGAAGCATCGAAGAACCACCCCCGGGCCGGAAAGCCGTTCCACACCGCCCAAGCAGCCACCAGGATCAACACCGATCCAAACACCAACGAAAACAGATTCAACGGATGACGCTTCATCTCTCCTCCACCGCAGTCAGATCCTCCTCGGTCTCATCCTCGCCGGTCTTCTTCCGCATCGATGTGAACAACGGACTCATCAGCGCCACACCAACCACGATCACCACAGCCGGGAACAACCAATGGGAAGCATCGAAGAACCACCCCCGGGCCGGAAAGCCGATCCACACCGCCCAAGCAGCCACCAGGATCAACACCGATCCAAACACCAACGAAAACAGATTCAATGGATGACGCTTCATCTTTCCTCCACCACGGTCAGGTCGCCGTCTTCGACACGAATGTCCAGCGTAAGCCGGGAGGCGCCGAATACCTGCCTCGAGTACGTCGTACTCATACTGGAGCCGGTTCGCACTTCGTCGAACAGGGTGAGGCGCCCGCGGTCTACCCGGCCGGTGACCTGCAGGCCTATGTCCCGCGGGACGACCACCCACACGTCGCCGCGGCCCGCCGCGATCCGAACGCTCCTGTCATCCTCCAGCACCAGTCCTCCCAGGTCCAGCCGAAGCGAACCGGAAGCCAGGGTGTAGTCACTCCGAAGGTCCGCCGGATCCGAGATTCGGTATTCGTCTTCGAAATCCGCATCCTCCACGCGGGACGGGTAGAGCAAGCGATCCACAGGGAACCCGTCAACCTCGACCTGGCCCACGCCGACCTGTGCATCGAGTACCAGCGTGCCCCCTATCCCCTCCAGGAGAAGGTCGGCCTCGACGCCGATTCCGCCGTGGTCCCAGGCGCCCACCTGTAAGGCGCCCACACCCACCTGGCCGCTCACGTCGGCGGCCACGCCCTCGGGAAGCCGGATGTGGACCTCGCCGATCCCCACCTCTGTCTCCAACTGGACTGTCCGCCCCTCGAAGTCAACCTCCCGCAGGTCGATGGTCAGCCCACCGATACCCAGCTCATACCTTTCCCGTATGTCCTCCACCGACACCGGTCGATGACGGATGTCCCCCACCGATGTGAAGTCGATCGACATGACGTCCACCCCTCCCGCCGCCACCAGCCGGGAAAGAAACAGGATCGGAATCAAGACAAAACCGAGAAGGATCAGGCCGCCGGTTCGACCGAACCAGGCGCCCACCACCACACCGATGCCGATCACGCCGACCGCCAGAGCCACGTAGTGATAGAAGTCAGGACGGAGATCCACAAAGATCGTGTCGAGCAGGCCGAGCACCCCCAAGGCGATCACGGCGACTCCAACAAAGACCCGGCCGAGGTAGGAACGCTCCCGGGGACGGACCGGAACCGGTTCCGCGGTCGCAACCGCAGACACGGCCACCGGTTCCGCCGCCGCAACCGCAGACACGGCCGACGACTCCGCCGCGGCACTCTCGGAAGCGGTCGTCGCCTCTGCCGTTGCTTCAGGCGGTTCCTCCCGATCGGTCGACTGAGGTGTGATGGGTCGGCGGCCGCCCCGACCGAGGTCTCCTCGGTAGAGCATTACCCCGATGCCAATCAACACCACTGCCAAGGCCAGATCGCCCCTGATGAGCCTGGTCTCGCTGGCAAGGATGATGATGGCGAGGCCAACCAGTATGACGCCGGCCCACTGCCGGGCCTGGCCGGTTCCCACCCAGCCCTGCGCGATCGATTCGGTCTCGCCCTCCGACGGGATCAGCAGCCATCCCGCCACGTAGAGGAAGACGCCCAGTCCCCCGGCGAAGCACAGCAGGCCGAAGACGATTCGGATCAACCAGACGGAGACTGCTAGGCGGAGTGCCAGACCGGCCGCCACTCCGGCTAACCAGCGGCCCTCCTCGGGACGGTGAAGTGATGTGGTTCTGTCGCTCATGCCTTTTAACTATGAGGTGCCCGGTTTCGCTTGTCCATGGGGTATCACCCTGGTTCCCATGGGGTATCACCCTGGTTGATCCCTGAAAGCGGCCCTGTTGCGGGCATATCCCGTCTATTGGCGCCTACTCTGCAGTTAGACAGTGTTCAGCACGCGGACCCCCCGATCCTCCCCCTTGCAGCGCATCGGAGGCATGATGTCGCGGCGGCAGGAGAACCGGGTGGTTGCCGGGGTGGCGGGCGGGATCGCCGACCGCCTGGGGGTGGTGGACCTGTACGTTCGCGCCGGATTCCTGGTGCTGGCACTGATATGGGGAGTCGGGGCGATCGTCTACCTGGTGCTGTGGGCAGTCACCTTGGACCGCACCCACCACTCACCACCCGCGCCCCGCCTGGGCGAGCAACGCAAAGTCGGGTACTTTCTGATGTTCGCGGGCGGTCTGCTGATCCTTCGTGCGATCGGGGTCTGGAGCACCGATCAACTGGTGTGGCCCGGAGCAGCGGTGATCCTGGGGGTGGCGTTCCTCATGGACCGGGGAGACATCGATCCCCGCTCGGCGATCCTGGCGTTCTTCGACCCGAAAAGCGGCCGGGTCCGAAGCCGCGCCGTGATGGGAATCCTGCTCCTGGTGGTGGGACTGTCGATCTTGGGCGCCGCGGCCGTCCCCGCGGTTGAGACGGTGATCCTGGCCGTGGTGGTGACCACGGTGGGGATGGCGGTGCTGTTCGGGCCATGGGTGTGGAGGCTGGTCACCGACCTTGGAGCAGAACGGGGCAAGAGAATCCGCGAGGAGGAGCGAGCCAACATGGCTGCCCACCTGCACGACTCGGTCCTGCAGACCCTGGCGCTGATCCAGCGGACGGACGACCCCAAACGGGTGGTCACCCTGGCCCGAGTCCAGGAACGGGAGTTGCGCCGCTGGCTGTACGACTCCGCCCCTGCCGACGGCCAGGAGGTACTGTCCGGCGTGCTGCAGAAGGAGGCGGACCGCATCGAGAACACCTTCGATGTTCCCGTGGAACTGGTCACCGTCGGCGACCGCCCGGTGGACGACCAGGTCCGGGCGATGGTGGCGGCGGCGGGAGAGGCTCTCACCAATGCCGCTCGACATTCGGGCGCCGACCAGATATCCATCTACTCGGAGGTGGCCGAGGATTCAACCGACGTGTGGGTGGCAGACCTGGGCCGGGGCTTCGACACCAGCCGGGTAGCGTCTGACCGACGGGGCATATCCGAGTCGATAGTCGGCCGGATGCAGAACCATGGAGGGACCGCCGTGGTTGCCTCGGTACCCGGAGAAGGAACGGAAGTACACCTCCAACTGATTGGAGAACCGCAATGATCAGAGTGTTCTTGGTTGATGACCACCAATTGTTCCTCTCCGGGGTGAGAGCCGAACTGACCGGCCGGGGCGGCATCACCCTCAGCGGCACCGCCCAGGACGTCGACGAAGCCATCGAGGAGATTCGTGATGACCCCCCGGATGTCGCCCTCGTGGACGTGCACATGCCGGGAGGAGGGGGACTCGCCGTGGTGGAGAACGTCCTGGAGACCAATCCCGACGTGAAGTTCCTGGCCCTGTCGGTATCGGACGCCGCCGAGGATGTGATCGCCATGATCAGGGCCGGCGCCAGGGGGTACGTCACCAAGTCCATCGGACCCGAGGAACTGGCCGACGCCATACGGAGGGTGAACGAGGGCGACGCGGTCTTCTCTCCCATGCTGGCCGGCTTCGTGCTGGATACCTTCTCGGTGAATGTCCCGCCACCCTCGGATCCGGAACTCGACCGGCTCACCTCCCGGGAGAAGGAGGTGTTGCGGCTCATCGCCCGCGGCTATCCCTACAAGCAGGTAGCCAAGCGATTGTTCATCAGCGTCAAGACGGTGGAGTCTCACGTCTCGGCGGTGCTGCGGAAACTGCAACTGTCCAGCAGGTACGAACTGGCCCACTGGGCGAGCAACCGTCGCATCGTCTGACCGTACCCACGCTCCAGCCCGTTGCTATGGCATTCTCCGGTAAGGTGAAGAGGGTGGAAGACCAGTCAGCGTGACCATTGCTCTTGCTTTCGCTGGGTTGGTCCTGGGCGCTGTGCTGCTGGATGGAGGCGGAGGCTTCCTGTTCGGTGGTCTGGTGGGGGTCCTCACCGCCCAGGTGTTGAAACTGCGGCGCCGCATCCGAGAAATCGAAGCAACCCGGGCCACCTCCGAGGCAGTCACCCACGTCGGGGAGCCCATACCCGGTGCGGTGCGGGACGAACAGCAACCGCCTGGCGCCAGGCTGCCGGCCGTTGCCTCCACCACCTCTGTCGAACCCGACCCTCGCCCTCGGGCGGAGCCGGCACCCGTCGAAGTTACCGAACCCTCCGCTGCCGAGACTCCAACACCGGTGCAACCACCCGTGGCCTATTACCAGCGTCCTTCGTTCGGGGACCTGCCCCGGTTCATCCAGCCGATCAAGACCTGGGCGACCACCGGCAACGTACCTGTCAAGGTGGGGGTGCTCCTCTCGCTCATCGGGTTGGGGTTCCTGCTCGGCGTGGCCCTGGAACAGGGTTGGATCACCCTGTCGATAGGAGTGCGGCACATCCTGGTTGCCCTGGTGGGGGTGCTGCTGCTGGTGATGGGATGGCGGGCGCGCCCCCGCAACGCCGTCTACGGGTTGAGCCTTCAGGGAGGCGGCATCGGGGTCCTCTACCTGACCACCTACACGGCACACGCGGTCTACGACCTGCTGCCGGCCTCGGCCGCCGCTTCGGCGGTGATAGTCGTCACCGTGGCAGCGGGCGTACTGGCGGTCTCCCAGGACTCCCGTTCTCTGGCGGTGCTCGGCATAACCGGCGGTTTTCTCGCTCCGATTCTGGCGTATTCGGATGCCAGCGATCACATTCTGGTGTTCGGCTTCTATGTCATCCTGAGCATCGCCATTGTGACGGTGGCGTGGTTCAAGGTGTGGCCGGTGCTGAACCTGGTCGGCCTGGGCTTCACCGTGGGGTTGACGGCATTCTGGTTGCTGTTCAGGTACGAAGAAGAAGGCTGGGCAACCACTCAGCCGCTGATCGCCCTGCTGATACTGCTGTACATGACAATCCCGCTCTTGATGGCGCGGCGGCGACCTCCCAGGATCGGAGACCCGATGACCAGCCCTCTGCTGTTCGGCGTCCCATTCATCGGTCTTGTCTTCCAGTTTCTTCTCACCGACCACTTCGAGTTCGGGCCGGCAATCAGCGCAGCGTCGCTAGCGGTAATCCATGCGGTGTTCGCGCTGGTAACACACCGGTTCGGCAAGGAGGCCCGGGCCCTGGTGGGTGTCTATTGGGCGCTGGCGATGACCTTCGTGGCAATCGCGGCGCCGTTGGCGTTCGACGCCCAGTTCTCGTCGGTGGTCTGGGCCTTGCAGGGAGCCATGATGGTCTGGGTGGGCCTTCGCCACGGCCTCTTCATCTTCGTGGTGGGTGGCGGTGTCCTGCAACTTCTCTCCGGAGGCGTCTTCCTCACCCATCTCTCCGATGCGCTGCCCTACCCCGACGGCACCACCGTTCTGATCAACGGGTACTTCCTGGGAGCGGCCCTGCTGGCCGTAACGGGACTGTTCACCTCTCGAATGGTCGACCGCGCAGAAAACCTGTTCGGAGGCAACAAGGACGTCCCGTGGTTCTTTCTCTTCTGGGGGACCGGATGGTGGCTACTGGGCGGGTTGATGGAAATCGTCGGTCAGGTCCCCGAGGATGCCCGTGTGAACGCCTCGTTGGCCTTCGCGGCGGTCTCCCTTGGAGCCATGGCCTTGGCGGCGCCCGCGGTGCGCTGGCCGAGGCTGGGTGCCTGCGGCGCCCTGTTGCTGCCCGTGCTGCCCCTGTCGTTCATTCTGGCGCTGGTTTTCCAAGACCACCCGTTCCAGGCGGGTGGCTGGGCCGCTTGGATCGTGGCCTTCGGGATGTACTACACGGTCCTGCGCCTGCGGAGCAGCGCCTTCCCCCAGGTCGTCACCGCGATGCACGTCACCGGCTACTGGGTCTTGGCGGTCCTGTTGGGCGCCGAGGTCCACTGGCAGGTCGATCAAGTCGCCTCCGGCGTATGGCCGATCACCGCGGCGCTGGCGACGGTGCTGGCCCTGGTGGGTGGGACTCTGCTGGCGCGGGACAGATTGTCATGGCCTCTGGCGGCCCTTTGGCGGACGTACCTGATGGGGTGCACGGGTCCTGTGGTCCTGGTCGCCTGTTTCACAGTGCTGCTCATCAACCTGACATCCAACGGCGAAGCGCCACCGCTCACCTACCTGCCGTTGCTGAATCCCCTGGAAATCCTCACAGTCCTGGCGGTGGTCGCAGCGTTGGCCTGGAAGAGACTGGCCGCCTCCGAGGCAGGCCATCCACTCGAGGAGTTCGTCGGCGGAAACTGGGCGCCGGGGTTGGCCGTCACCGGCATCGTCCTGTTGACCATGACCGTGGCGCGTACCGTCCACCACTGGCAGGGGGTCCCGTTCGACCTCGAGTCGATGACGGCATCCACCACCCTCCAGGCCTCCCTGTCGATCGTCTGGGGTCTGATCGGCCTGAGCGGGATGATGGTCGGCGGACGCTCGGCCCGGCGGATGGTATGGGTCGGCGGCGCTTCCCTGATGGGGGTGGTGGTCGTCAAACTCTTCCTCTTCGACCTCAGCAACACCGGCACAGTGGCGAGGGTGGTCTCATTCCTCGGGGTCGGCCTTCTGCTTCTGATCGTCGGCTACTTCGCCCCGGTTCCCCCCGCAGCCCCCACCGAACCCGAGCATGTGGAAACCGACGGGAAATAGCCCGACGGCGCTTGCCGGTAACCATGGGTCGACAATTGAAGGATCCCCTGTTCAGGGTGCATTAACGCAAAAGCGCCTTGTTGCTAACGGCACCGGCCTGCTTGCTCTTCGTCTCGCGGCCCTTCTCCGATCTGCTCATCCACCCAGGTGATGATGTCATCGATCAACGGCAGTCCCTGGCGTTCCATGATCGTTCCATGCCTGCACCCCTCCCGGTGGCGGCTCTCCGCTTCCTGCTCCAGTTAGGCCCGAACGCCTCTCACACGATCACCAATACCCACCGGCCCGGGAAACTCCAGGCGGTCGTCGCATGCCTCTCTACCGACGGAGCAGTCGCTTGAGCCCCCGGACCGCGGGGGTCCACAGCCACTCGGGCTGGGTATAACGGCGATGGTTCTCGCCGGGCAGGCCCATGGGGTCGTAGAAGCTCTTGTCGGTGTTCTTGTTCAGGTGGCTCTGCCGCTTCAGCACCTGCACGCTGGCATAGAGGGTTCCCTTGTGAGTCCAGCCCTGCCTCAGGTAGTTCCAGTTGTCGGGCGCCAGGTGATGCGCCGCCGCGAAGTGCTTCAAGGCGCGCTCGCTGTCGCCCACCGCCTCAAAGTGCAACGCCAGCTTGAAGGTCGCTTCTGCCAACCGGGTGTCATCGTCAACGGGCTTGAGCCGCTCGGCCAGTTCGGTGCTCGACCAGACGTGCTCACTGTCGGGGCCCCGCTCGATCCAGTCGCGGGTCGCCCGGGCAAAAGAGTTGTCGCCCACCCGAACCTTGCCGAGGCCGAACCCGATGGTCAACTCAGCCGGGTAGGCCCCTTCGTTGCTGCGAACGATGGTCCCGTCCTCGTCGATCCACGCCGCCGACGGCACGTTCACCCAGCCGAACAGAGAACTGATCTGGTGGGTCGGGTCGACGACGCACCGGAAGGTGGGCGACGCCCGGTCAAACCACTTGTCCACCGCCTTGGGACCCCCCGAGTCCTGCGCCACGCTGATCAACTCGAACCGGTCCGGACCGATGGATTCGTACAACTCCTGCCAACCTGGCAGGCTGAAGCGGCACCCTCACCACGACGACCAGGTGAACAGCACCACCTTCCGGCCACGCAAATCCGACAACCGCAAGGTGTTGCCGTTGCGTTCGGTCATCTCGAAGTCGGGGGCGATTGCGGATTCCAACCCGGTGCGGCGGACTTCGGGCACCGAGCCGAGGCTCCACACATCGCCGTCGCGCACGTGCTTTTGGCCGATCATGTCCGCAAAGTCCGAGTAGCAGAACCACACCCAGTCTTCGGCGTCGGCGATCCACTCTTCAAGTCTGTTCGCCGGCAACGGCACGCACAGGTCGCCGAAGCACATGCCACGCCGCTTCATCTGCCACCCGGTGGCGCGGGGAAGATCGCCGATTCGCACCCACAGATTCTCGGTGTCGTCGCTCCGTTGGGCAACCTCTTTCGTCTTGCCGTTTGCCAGGATGATCACGATTGCTCCGCGAGATTCGACTCGCCCGCTAGGCGTCCTTTCCACGAAGAGTGGGGTACAAGTTTGATGGTGGGTGGCTGACCCGGTAGTTCGCTGGTGGGGTCTGCGGCAATTGTAGGTGACCCGCTGCGGGTTTGCCGAAGAGCGCTGTGTCGTCGTCACTGCTATTGAGCGTCCTGTTTTGTGCGCACAGTTCGTTTCCCGCGATGGACAACCCCCCGGACGGGCCTGGGGAGATGGACGGGCATGGGTCGCGCAGCCTGCCGTCTCGTTTGCAGGCCCCTGTCGCACTACTGTCTATCGGCAGGTTGGAGGTTGTTGACCAGCAGATTGGAGTTACGCGTCTCATGAACGAACCTGCTTGGACGATGGGAATCGAGGAGGAATACCTCCTCGTTGATCGGGAGAACGGGGAACTCATCTCCACACAGCCCCCCGGGCTGATGGACAGGGTCACAGAACTTCGGTACGGGCAGGTGACCCACGAACTATTCGACTCTCAGATCGAGATCGGCACGGGGATCTGCCACAACGTCAAACAGCTTCGAGCCGACGTCGGCCTGTTGCGCTGGGCCGTCAACGAGGCCGCCGAGGAATACGGACTCGCCCCCATAGCCGCCTCCACCCACCCCATAGCAAGATGGAAGGGACAACAGATCACCGAGGGTGAACGTTATCAAGCCCTCACCGAGGACCTCCAATCGTTAACAGACCGAATGATCATCTCCGGAATGCACGTACATGTGGGCATCGAAGATCCCGAGTTGCGAATCGACCTCATGGGTCAGGTCACCTACTTCCTGCCTCACCTGCTGGCCCTTTCCACCTCCTCGCCCTTCTGGGAGGGAACACCCACCGGTCTCAAGAGTTATCGCACGGCAGTGTTCAGCCCTGTACCCCGGACGGGATTACCTGAGAAGTTCGACTCATGGGCTGAATACGAACGGCATGTCGAAGTGCTGGTGAAAGCGGGAGTCATCGAGGACTCCACCAAGATCTGGTGGCACATCAGACCCTCGGACCACTACCCCACGCTGGAGATGAGAGTCACCGATCTACCCACCAGGATGGAGGACACCATAGCCATCGCCGCTCTGTACGTGTGCCTTCTCCGAATGCTGTGGAGGTTCAAGACGGAGAACCTCCGGTGGCGGGGCTACGCCAGCTTTCTGATAGCAGAAAACCTATGGCGCGCCCAACGCTACGGCATCGAAGGCAAGATGATCGACTTCAGCAAGGGCACGCTCGTAACGTTCACCGACCTGGTCGAAGAGATCATCGGCTTGGTACAGACCGACGCCGAAGCCTTGGGATGCACCGAGGAAATAGACCACCTCCGCGTGATTTGCCAAAGAGGCACATCCGCCGATCGCCAACTAGCCGTCTACAAAAAGGCCCTTGCCTCCGGCGCCACCGACGACGAAGCCATCAAGGCCGTGGTAGACGCACTGATCGCCGACACCCTTATGCCTCCCGAGGAGTAGTCCGGTCGGCTGATCCCCCACTCCTTCGTGGAGTGTGTCGCGGCTTTGGTGGTTTTTGTTATTGTTCGGATGGTGGCTCCGTATTAATACGCAATGGCTGGCAGTTCAGCCTAAAGAGAGTTGAGAGAGATGGAGAAGACGTTCAAAATCAATGATGTGCCTCTAGCCGACTTGTTGCAACACGCTGCTCAAGGTGAGTTGCAACTCCCTGACTTTCAGCGTGGTTGGGTGTGGGACGACAGGCACATTGTGAGTCTGCTGGCATCCATTTCACTTTCCTTTCCAATTGGTGCTGTGATGACGCTGGCCACCGGGAATCCCAGAGTCAAGTTCCGTCCTAGGTTGCTGGAAGGAGTTAATCTGGTCGATTCGAAGGAACCGGGACTCCTGTTGCTTGACGGGCAGCAACGCCTTACTTCCCTCTACTTTGCTCTGCGGTCACCCGATGCAGTGGTCACCCGAGACACGCGGGGGAGAAAGGTGGGACGCCACTATTACGCCGACATCAACCGGTGTATCGGTCCCGATCCGTATGCCAACCGCGAGGACGAAGGGCTTGTCAGCATTCCGGAAAGTCGACTGGTCACCACCGACTTCGGTCGCAGAATCACTCTTGATCTGCGGACCCGCAAAGACGAGATTGCTGGCGAAATGTTCCCCCTTGACATCGTGTTCGACGCAGATAAGACGATGGATTGGCAATTGGAGTACCTGTCGTCTGCGCCTGACGACCAGAACAGAATCGAGAAGTGGAAGGCCTTTTATAAGACGATCATCACCCCGTTTCGCCGCTACCAGGTTCCTACGATCGAACTGTCGAAAGACACTTCGAAGGAAGCCGTCTGCCAGGTGTTCGAGAAAGTTAACACCGGTGGCGTGTCCTTGACGGTCTTTGAGTTGCTTACAGCTACATACGCTGCTGATGACTTTGATCTTCGTGAGGATTGGCAAAAACGGGAGGCCAGATTCCGCAACTACCCCGTATTGGCCAACTTCGAGGCACCCCAATTCCTCCAGGCAGTGACGCTGCTTACGACTTACAACCGTAGGATGCGCCAATTAGACGATCCTGTGCCGCCAGCAGTGGCATGTAAGAGGCGAGACATCTTGCGACTGCAGGTCGAGGATTACAAGAAGTGGGCCGATCCAGTCGCGGATGGCCTGTGCAGAGCCGTGGAGTTCCTCCGCGGCGAGTACATTTTCACGGCCCGCGATGTACCTTATCCCACCCAATTGGTCCCATTAGGGACGATCTTTGCGGTCCTGGGAAACAAAGCCCACAACTATGCCGCCCTGCAGAAGATACGTCAGTGGTTCTGGTGTGGAGTATTCGGGGAAATGTATGGGGGGTCCACCGAGACTCGGTTCGCATTTGACCTTCCAGAGTGCGTCGACTGGGTGCTGGGAGAGGGGACGCAGCCTCGAACAGTGACGGAAGCCCAGTTCCAAGCTGAACGACTGCTAACCCTGAGGACGAGGATCAGCGCTGCCTACAAAGGTCTGTACGCGCTACAGATGAAGAGCGGCAGTCGCGACTTCAAGTCGGGCGTGACTCTCGAATCCAATGTCTACTTCGATAACAGCATTGACATACGCCATGTCTTTCCCAGGGGATGGTGTGTTAGGAATGACATTGAGAGACGCGTAGCAGACAGCATTGTCAACAAGACCCCAATTGATTCTCACACCCACCGTCTCATTGGCGGCAGTGCGCCAAGTAAGTACCTGTGGAAGTTAGAAGGGCAGTACAGCATCGACACCCATAACCTGGATTCAATCCTCTTTTCGCATCACATCAATCCTTCGGCTCTGCGCGGCAACGACTTTCCGTCCTATTTCAACGAGCGGTTTGAGAGGATGATCGAACTCATCGAGCAGGCAACAGGCAAGGCTGCCAATCGAAACCGCGACCGTGACGAGAGCCCGTTTGCGTCAAGGGAAGCCTTGGAGGAAAGAGTGGGCAGTCTCATAGCAGCCGGTGAGCGGGACACCCTTGAATTCAAATCAACGGGACGCAAGAACCTTTACAGCGGCCACCGCGATCCTGCCGTGGAGTGGTCGGTCGTCAAAACAATTGCAGCCTTCAGCAACACTGATGGTGGAGAATTGGTGATAGGAATTGACGACAGGGGCCAGCCTGTAGGGATCGAAGAAGACTACCCATTCGTCAAGTCGCACAACAGGGATGGATGGGAGCTATGGTTGAGCAATCTGGTCAGCATGACCCTGGGCAAGATCGAAGCCACGACTGTCACACCCCGTTACTGTGAACTCGATGGCAAAACAGTTGCTTACATCAAGATCAACCCAGGATCCGCGCCCGTTTTCGCAACACCTACTAAGTCGGCACACCCCGCAAAAGGAAACAAGAGCGTCGGTGAAGACAAGTTCTTCTACGTGCGAACCGGCAACGCGACCCAGAGGCTAGTCGGGAGCGACCTGCTCGATTTCACCAAGAAGCATTGGCGAACCTAGCAGCGTTGGCGAGGCATCAAACCGGCCACGGGTCATGGGAGTCTTTCCCTTTGTTCGATGACCTGGAGTTCCGAAACCTCGACCAAGTCTGGACTTGGGATTCGAACACCCACACTGGTTCCCCGGTAATCGAAGAAGCCCCACAAGGTCAAGGACTCTTTGAACGCATTATTGGTATTGCCTAGGAGCGTCATGATGTTGGATGAGTGGGCTGGGCCGGACGGGGCTTTGGGCAGATACATCGCTGAGGAGTCTGCTGGAACCCTTGACGCATATGCCGCGCAGCCGCATCTGGTGGCGGAGCACGTAAGCATCGAACAGGACATAGCAGCCGGCGGTTACCAGCACCGCCAACTCTTCGAGTTGGTGCAGAACGGCGCTGATGCGCTGTGGCCCGCTGATAGCGCCGAAGTAGGGAATGGCGAACCGGAGCGTGGGCGTATCGAGATTCGGCTGACATCCACCAGTCTCTACTGCGCCGACAATGGAGACCCGATTGACCGAGAGGGCGTGACTTCACTCATGTTTTCGCGTTTGTCTCCTAAGCGGGGGACTGGTCAGATCGGGACCTTCGGCCTTGGTTTCAAGTCTGTTCTCGGTGTAAGTGACGCGCCGGAGTTCTTCAGCCGGTCCGGATCCTTCCGCTTCGATGGCCCTGGATCGCGAAAACGCATCGAAAGAATAGTGCCCGATGCACCCGCCTATCCTCTCCTCCGACTCCCCAAGCCAATTGACACCGCCGATTGTTGGGAGGAAGACGAAGTCCTTCAGGAGTTGATGGGTTGGGCGACGAACATAGTTAGGTTGCCCCTTCTGCCAAGAGCCCACGAAGACCTTGCTCAGCAGATGCGGGAGTTCCCCGCGGAGTTTCTCCTCTTTGTCTCGCATGTTGGGCGTGTCACGTTGACAAGTGGCTCACCGGATGTAAAACGCCTGCTGGAAGTGGAGAGGGTCGGAGCCGAATACCTCCTCGCAGATGGAGATGACATAAGTCAGTGGAGACTGTTTAGCCGCAGTCATAGCTTGTCTCCGAGGGCTTGTGCAGACCGTCGTCCCGGCGACGAACGCTCCTCTGTTCCGATATGGTGGGCCGCGCCGGTGGACCGGCTCGATCGTCCCGGCATTTTCTGGACATTCTTTCCGACTAAGACCGCGAGTCTCGTGGCAGGTATCTTGAATGCACCTTGGAAGACCAACGAGGATCGTCAGAACCTGTTGGCGGGACCATACAACAGTGAGTTGATCGATGTCGCCGCGGAGATGATCGCCGCGGTGCTACCGGAAATGGCAACCGACGACGATCCTGCTCGACATCTGGACGCCTTGCCCCGCCGCCGGGAATGGGGCGATTCTGCTCAGGCTGTCCGACTACGCAGGCATCTCTTTAGGCATCTCTACGAGAGTGAGATTGTTCCCGATCAGGATGGACAATTGCGTGTCGCCCAGGAGATTTCGCTTCCCCCCAAGCAACTGACCTCAAAAACCCAAACATGCGAAGCCGCCTTCGAGCGGTGGGCATCTTATCCGAGACGCCCCTCCGAATGGCTTCACCACACCGCATTGACCCGTATCAGGATTGCAGCAGTGGATCGGCTCTTTGATCCCGATGGCGAACCTGGACCGTTCAGAGGAGCCCAGAGAGCAACTGTTGGACAATGGTTGGAGGCGCTCGTAGAAGACTCCGATCACTCCGACCGGATTCAAGCATCCAGGGCGGCGATCCTAACCGCCGTTCTCATCCCCGAGGACATTCGATCCAAATCTGCCTTGGGGAAGATCGTATTGACGTCAGACCACAGTTGGCGGTCTCCAGATCCCATCTCCCTCTTCCTGGGTACCGAGTCACAGACCGGCCATGCCCTTGAGGACCGTCAGTCCTATGTCCATCCGAGTCTGGTGTCGGAGCCTAAGACGCTCGCAGCTTTAAGGGAGCTTGGGTTGCGGCCTCCTTCGCGCGAGAGCATCTTCAGGCAAGTCGCAAGAGAATTGATTGGACTCTCCGGCAAAGCAGACGGGACCCTCAACCGAAGATTCTGGATGGCCTCACGCAGAATCGGAGCCCAGAGTGCTTACCAGGTCATATGCGAACACAGCAATTGGAATAAAAGCATTCGTGTTCGAACGAAAGCCGGCGAATGGCGCCCCCTTCACTCGGTGTTGATGCCGGGTGCCATCGTTCCCGACGACGGCTGCCGCGACAGCGAAGTCGCCGTGGACATGGAGTTCCATGCGAGAGATAAGGCACTCCTTCGACTCTTGGGCGCATCCGACAAACCGCAAAATCAGCGCTGCCTAGCTGAGGAACCGAGTTACGGACGCTATAAGCAACGCTGTGAAAAAGGATATCGGGAGCGAGATGACCTTCCACATACACCGCGGCGGGGACTCCTGGGTTTCACGTCGAGCATAGGTGTAGGTCCAGTAGAGGTCGTCACCTTGCTCTCCGATGAAGGCCGGGCGCTCTACACCGACGCTGCGTTGAGAACGGATGCGTTATACCAACCGTGGTTAATGTGGCACAAGGGCCACAACCGGGACTCGTACCCCAAGATGGCGTTCGAGTCGCTTACTGCTCACATGCTTCGGTTGCATGGTCGCCTTCGGATCCATGGTGGCATCGTGCCCTTCGCAGATGCTCTCGGACCGCACCCAGCGAACTCGTCAGCCCTGCTGGCCTTGCTACAGCATCCCAACGCCGACCGGATCAAATCCCTCTTCCGCCTGTCGGACCCTACGCCGGAGATGCTTGGTGAACAAGATCCCATCCCACTGACCGACGTCTGGCCCGGGTTGAAGGATTACCTACCCCCTCGTCACAGGACATGTCATTTGGTCCCCTGTCAGAGCATCCTCATAGCAGGCCAGGAACGCCCCGCCATCTTCCAGACGCCCAACATCTATCTAGCCAACGGCATTGATGACGATGAAGGTAAGGCCCTAAGGCTCGTTATCCAGGAAATGGACCTCGGACTAAACGACCAGGAAATCGAAGCTGTCTTGCAACGCCGCACCCCCGGTGAAGTCGAGGAACGGCGAAAGGCCATACGACAGCTGACCACAGATGCAGAGCGTCTCTTGGCCGCAGTGGGCGAGAAGTCCCTACGTAGGGGCCTCCCCCGCTCGCTTATCCGGGTCTTGGAGATCGACGGTGACACCTTAACGGGGATCGATATAGCGGATGCCGCCATAGTGACCTACCACACCGACGCCCTAAGGCAATACAGGCAGGGGCTAGGCCACCTCGACCCACCGGTACAGTGGGCTGCGTCGACAAGGGCAGTAGCCTTTGTGGGTTCTCTAGGGTTCTCCAGCGAGTGGGCTGGAGAACGAAACAAGCGACGATCTCCATATCTTGAGGTCGACGGCCCTCATCACCTCCCACCGCTGCACAGCTACCAGGAGACCATTGCCAAGAACGTGCGCGCCGTGCTGGCCAACGGCGCGGGGAGGAGCACTGACAGGCGTGGAATGATCAGCCTGCCAACTGGATCCGGAAAAACCCGCGTGGCTGTGCAGGCAATCGTTGAAGCGATCCGTGAAGATGGGTTCCGCGGAGGTGTTCTCTGGGTGGCGGACCGTGACGAGTTGTGCGAGCAAGCGGTGGAAGCCTGGCGCCAGGTGTGGGCCAGCTTAGGCGCCGAAGCACAACAGCTTCGCATCTCCAGATTGTGGGCCGGGCAGAGCAGACCGCTGCCAACTGATCGTCAACATGTAATTGTTGCAACTGTCCAGACACTCCACGCCAGAGTTTCAAATCAGCCTCGCGAATACCGATTCCTACAGGAAACTGGGCTAGTGGTCTTTGACGAGGCGCACCGATCATTGGCACCAACCTCAACATCTGTGATGCAGGAGATCGGCATGACCCCCTACCAAAGAGCGGACGAACCGTTCCTCCTAGGCCTGACAGCAACCCCGTATCGAGGAAGAGATGTGAAAGAGACAGCCAGACTCACTCGGCGGTACGGCAACAGACGCCTCGATGCGGGAGCCTTCCAAAACAACGATCCTCAAGCCGTAGTCACAGAGCTACAAGACATGCAGGTCCTCGCCCAAGCCGACCACGAAACCATCCCGGGCAGCACCTTCCAACTCACCCCTCAAGAACTAGAAATAATGTCAAGATTCCTGAGAGGATCAGGGGATCCAGAGCAAAGATTCTCCCAAGTGTGGCTTCCCCAGAGCGCCGAAAACCGCATCGCAGGCGATGCCGAACGCACCATACGCATCCTTGATGCGTATGAGATGCACATTCGACCAGAATGGCCCACCCTCATTTTCGCAACATCGGTGGAACATGCCCAGACCGTTGCGGCCCTCCTGAACAAAAGAGGAACCACTGCAAGAGCAGTTAGTGCAGAAACCCAACCAGCAACCCGCCGACGAATCGTACAAGAATTTCGTGACGACCGCATCCAAGCGTTAGTCAACTATGGCGTATTCGCCGAAGGATTCGACGCTCCAAAGACCCGCGCCATAATCGTGGCCCGGCCAGTGTACAGCCCGAACCTCTACTTCCAGATGATCGGAAGAGGTTTACGTGGACCGAAGAACGGTGGCGATGAGCGATGCCTCATTCTCAACGTTCACGACAACATCGAGAACTTCAACCGAGAACTCGCCTTCTCGGACCTAGACTGGCTGTGGGTCCCATGATGACCTCCAGGTTGGGAACTGTCATAACCTGGGCGCTTGCTTCCTGCACCGCGTGTGACTCTAAGTAGTGGCCAAAAGTTGCCGATTGCCCCGTCCACCTAGTGGTGTGCCTGTCCCATGAGCAGATAGGTGCCGCCAAGGCGGAGTCCCTGCTCGCCAAGGCTTCGTCGGATCCGGGCACCCCGGGTTATAAGGAGCACAAACGCCGCTGGCGATAAGCGGAACGCCGTTCGGTTCGTTCCCGCCGCGATACCGGTAGCTCCAGTAGGATGAAGCACACGGATCGGACTGGTGGTATCCCCAGACCGTTAAGCGATTGACAGGCACTTGCCTTTTGCTCCACAGGTGAGGGCAGCATGCCGCGGCCGATTTGCCGTCTACCATGGCCATATCGGGAAATCATCGGCCTGCCCAACGAATTCAGCACCCCCGAATTCGGGGAGCGAGTCAAGAAACGACGAAGGAGTGCACCGTGGCGGAAACCCTGGAGAACCTGCTGATCGAGGGGAATGCCCTTCCTCCTTCCTCCAATACTTTCGTCGGTGCTGATGCCTGTCGACGTTGAGCAGGAAGCCCTCAGGAATCTTCGCCTGGCCGCTTTGGACACCAGCTATGTCTCGCTTGGAGGCCGGCGCACAGCATCTGTTCACGAGTTCTATCGCTATCCGGCTCGCTTTTCGCCGGGTTTTGCCCGTGCCGCAATCCAAACCTTTACCAAGCCGAGAGACTTGGTTATTGATCCCTTCAGCGGTGGAGGGACCTCCGTAGTGGAGGCGCAACTGCTGGGACGTTACGCCATTGCCGCAGATACCAATCCCCTTGCAACTTTTATTACAACAGCAAAAACCACCCTATACAGCGAGAACACTCTTGACCAACTTCGAGAGCTTTCCGATACCGTACACAATCTGCCCGTTAAGGCAAGTGGCTCATTGCAGAACAAGTGGGCACAGGATGGATACTGGCGGAATATCTCAACCCAGCAGACGTGGCGAATTCGCAATCTCCTCCTGAATGGCATCGACGCCGTTAGGGGTTTGCCTACACATGATGCGCAGATTCTTGGTAGATGCGCCTTACTCCGCACTGGACAGTGGGCCTTTGACATGCGTGACGTTGTGCCGACGGTAAACCAATTCAGAACCCAGCTGTCGAAAGACATCAAAGCGATGGTCTTGGCTGCATCCCATCACTACAGCAGCGTAGTTGATGAGTGGGAAGGCCAAATGACGCGTCCCAAAATCATCAACAGCGGGTTGCCTGATTCTGCACAACACCCAGCCATGACTTCTAGCGGCCCTCCCGACCTTGTCCTTACCTCTCCGCCTTATCCGGGAGTTTACGTCTTATATCACCGCTGGAAGGTTCGAAGTAGAAGAGAAACGCCAGCGCCGTTTTGGCTCGCAGATTGCTTGGATGGGCGGGGAATAAACCATTACACCCTGTCCGCTCGCAATGGGGACTCCCTCCGTCTATATTTCGAAAAACTGAGAAAGGCTTTTGCTGGCATTGTTAGCCTTATGTCGGCAGACACATGGCTCGTGCAGGCAGTTGGGTTCAGTGAAGGGAACGCCCAGTTCATGCAGTATCTGAGCCTGATGAGCGAACTTGGCTTAGAGGAGATTACCTTCCCAAAGTTGGCTAACTCGTCCGACGGTCGCCTATGGCGTGAAGTGCCAGGGCGAAGGTGGTGGGTCTTAGCGGGCAACCGCGCAGGCACTGCACCTCACACTGCTCGGGAAGTAATCTTGATCCACCGTCGTCGTTAGCGGGCGTCAGTTCGTCCCTCGGGCATCAGCTGGTCCCATCTAGTGAACCCATAGCTTCCAACGTAGGCAGGACAAAGGGGGCCAGGCGACGGGTCACTTCCCGGATGAATGATTCCAACTGTTCCTCTGATATAAGAGAGTCTGCATTCGGCTCCGCTTTCGATCTTTCCCTGTTCAACAAGGCCATCGCATAGAGAACCAGAGAGTACAGGAACTGTACTCTCAGCATCTCGGGATCACGCTGAGGGTCCTTTTGTGCTGTCAAGAGATATTTGTTGTCACAGTTCACGTAGAAGTCGTAAATCTCTTTCTTTCCATCAATTCCCTGTCCAACCACCTTGAGGGCAGAAAGTTCATCAAAGTCGTGCTTATCCCATTCCGCTTTATAAACCGGCCGGACATTGGGAAGGCCAACGGGCCCGGGGTCATCGCCTCCACCTGAACCGGTGTTCCTCTTCCGATCCTTTCCAGATGTACCAGAAGACGGTTGGGCCGGTTTAGCTATTTCCAATACCGCCTCGAGTTCAAAGGCATCAACCCGCGACGGATCGGTAACTCGAACGCGCAGAATCAAGGCTTGACCGACCTCGGTATCTTGAGGAAGATCAAACGAAAGGTTTGCAATGCCCGCCGATGGACCATTCAAGTGGAAATCAGCGAGCGGCTCCCAGTCTTCAATAGAATCCCGCAGTATTTCCACATCTATGGACCCGCGGTCTCTGTCGCGACCGAAGTAGTCATCCTGTGCATCCGTCTCGAACCTAATGCGGGAAGTGGATTCAAGGTGGGCTTTGCGTTCAAGAATGTCTCCGTCCGCCTTGTTACGGAACCGAAAAAAGGTCGGAAATCGTTTGCCGGAGAACGTGTCCGGCTTCGGGCCGTTCTCAGAACCCCTGTTTGGGAACGGAGATGGAATCTTGTGGCCCGGGGTTAATAGCTTCGATAAGTTGGGGGTTTGCTGCACCAACACCTCAAGAGCCTCCGCGAGAGGTTTTTCATCCCGAAGTTTCTCGGCAATCTCCTCTTCCCGTCTTCGGTTCTTTAACTCCTTTAGGTAAGGATGAGACTTGAGAACTTTCTCTAGTGCCCGTTCAAGCCGGGCACTTAGCGGTATATCACGAAGACGATCGCGGCTATTCATGAAGAGATCTTCTCGTAGCTGCCCTTCAATGTTGGAGCAGTCCACCACCACCATCAGAGAGTCCGACAGCTGACTAAGGCCGACAGCCTTCCGTGTGAAGAAATCTTTGGGCTTCGTTGCATGAGCTTGTCCATTGATCGTAAACACTATGGCGTCTCTTCCTGACCGGTATTCTTTAGCGCTGCCTTTCAACGCATATATACGAACACGCAATTCCCGATTCTCCAGCTTGAGGACTTCATGAATAGGAAACCTGTCTTCCAGCTTGTTTCTGCGGTCTCGGTCAAGACGGGCACCAACACCAAGAACATTCGTCGCAAAACTTCCTGAGTGACCCTTATAAATCCCTCGACACTCGTAGAGCCGGATTGGAAGGGCAAGTTGCGGCATGCCGAAGTCAACCCGTTGAAGAAGGCCGCCGCCAGTGAACACGATATTGGATCGATTACCGTCTAACCCGTACTCATAGAGCTTGATGAGACTACCGTGCTCAGCCTCGCGGCCATATGCATCTCGCCCTTCGCTGTCAACACGGGGAAAGATCGGCCACATGTCCGCTTCGAAAGAGAGCACTCTACCATCTCTTCCTTTCTTGACTTCTAACGGAGCCAGGTAGGTGAAAACCGAGTTTCGCCGCCCACCTGTCGGGGATTCGCGGCGCACCACCGTGAAGCCCCATTCCTCATCTTTGGGCGTAGGGGAGGACAACAGTGAAGGATTCCGACGGGAAACAATCAATTGGAGACGATGGTTGGGACTGCAGAATTGCAATGCGCCGGTCGCTCCCATATTGAATTTGCCCTGCACAAATGGGACACGGAGTTTGTTGCTCCGATGAAGTGAGAGGAAAGTGTATGGGAAATTGTCAGGAGTTTGTCCTTCGCCAGCATCTGCAATAGTTAAGCTCGGCAATTTTGATCCAGCCCGCGGTCCGTACCCTGTCGCCGCAAGAGTCAAGAGTTGTCCTTCTCTGGTTGCTTTCTTGTTGGTCCACGACGAAATCAGGCCAGCATCAGATGGCATTGTCGGTCCATGGTCTTCAAAGAACCTCCCAACAGCCTCTCTTATGCTGTTGGGCGCGGACGAACCCTCAGGATCAATCTCTTGTTCAAGGCAGGCATTGAGCAATCGCGCATCCACACCGTTAACCAACTTTTCGATTAAAGCAGGAATCGCATTGCTCTGTTGATTCCCGATGGAACTGTAGTTGTTCTCCTGGTCGCCCAAATACCGCCAGGCACTTGGTTTGTCCCAGTACCCAGACACCTGCAGCAACTCAACAACCGTATCCTCGGTGTCTGCCCTCATGAGAGCTAGACACAACTGAGCGTTGTTCATGAAGTCCTCCTTGCAGTTTGGACGTGTGCCCTTCCTTCATCTGTAATCTCCCAAACACCACGGGGAGAGTCTTTTGCCATATAACCCTTCTTGATCAACGTTAGCCTGACAAACTGGACCCGGTTCTTCCATCGCACCTTCCCAGAGCGGAGCACCTTCCGGTCAGTCTCGGTCAGTTTGCCTTCCAACTCTGTCTCTAAGCGTTCAACGACTTTGGACATGGGTGCCGAGCCATCAAGTTCCACAAGAGTCTCGAGGAGCGGTAGAACATAGTCGGCCTCAGGAAGTAAAGATCCTTTTGGAGCTCTATCCGAGCTCACCCTTCCC
>MPNA01000053.1 GCA_002238785.1 bacterium OM1 bin76
AACTGGGCACTTGGCTGGGATCCTGGGGTCGAGTGGCCCAGGTCGGGATAGAGGGCACCGGCAGCTACGGCGCCGGCCTGTCCCGCCACCTCACCAGCATCGGTGTCGAGGTGGCGGAAGTGAACCGACGCCGACCGTCAACTGCGCCGCCGATGGGGCAAAACCGACGCCACCGATGCCCAATCCGCGGCTCGGTCGGTGCTCAGCGGCCAGGCCACCGGGACGCCCAAGAGCGGCGACGGACCAGTCGAAGCGATCAGGATGCTGTCGGTGGCTCGTCGTTCAGCAATCAAGGCCCGTACCCAGGCCATCAACCAACTCCATGCCTTGGTGGTCACCGCTGCCGACCAGGTCAAACACCAACTAACAGAACTGTCCCCCAAAGCCCGTGTGAAGGTCTGCGCTGCTTTCCGTCCCGGCACAGCCCAGACCACCATCAGATACGCCAAGAAAACACTGCGTCTGCTGGCCCGCCGATATCAGGCACTCACCGCCGAGATCCACCAACTCGACACCGAAATCACACAGCTCTGCGCCCGGGCCAACCCGGCGCTGCTGGCCGCTTCTGGGATCGGTCCCGAAACCGCCGCCACCCTCCTGGTCACAGCCGGAGACAACCCCCAACGAATGACCTCCGAAGCGTCGTTCGCCGCCCTATGCGGCGCCAGTCCCGTCCAAGCATCCTCGGGCCGTACCGTCCGCCACCGCCTCAACCGCGGCGGAGACCGCCAAGCCAACAACGCTCTCTGGCGAATAGCCATGGTACGACTACGCGCCGACCCCCGCACCATCGAATACGCCCAAAGAAGACAGACGGAAGGCAAAACCCGAAAAGAGATCATCCGCTGCCTGAAACACTCATACTTGTAAGGGTCCCCTTGGCCGGGGGTGGGTCTGACCCAGCCTGAAACTGGCCCTTGTGCCTTGGTAGCGATCTGTCGGCCTGCTTTCCGGCCTGGGGGCATCCCCCGACCCGGGGGCGGATGTGACCTGATAGGAGCCTTGGATGCTCTCCACCACCATGAGTGTTCTGTCCGCCGCCCCTTCGGGCCGTGGTCGTTGAGAGTCTATCTTTTCGGAAAGGACAGAGAACAATGTCAGGAAAAGCTCAAGTTGTGTACGGTGGGGTGGACACCCACCGTGATGTTCATGTCGCCGCGGTGGTGGACACGGCCGGTCGGGTGTTGAACTCGGCGCCGTTTCGGGTCGATGTCGCCGGTTATCAGCAACTGGGTGACTGGCTGGGGTCACACGGCAGCGTTGCCCGGGTCGGGATAGAGGGCACCGGCAGCCTGCGGCGCCGGCCTATCCCGCTACCTAGCCAAGACTGGTGTCGAGGTGGTGGAAGTGAACCGCCCCGAACCGTCAACTCCGCCGGAGGTTGGGCAAAACCGACGCCACCGATGCCCAGGCCGCGGCGCAGGCGGCTCTCAGCGGACAGGCCACCGGGTTACCCAAAAGCGGGGATGGTCCGGTCGAAGCAATCAGGATGCTCTCTGTGGCTCGCCGTTCCGCGATAAAAGCCCGCACCCAGGCCATAAACCAGTTACACGCCCTGGTAGTCACCGCCCCAGACCAGATCAAACACCAGCTCGGGAACCTATCCGCCAAAGCCCTCGTCAAAGTCTGTGCCGCTTATCGTCCCAACACAGACCACACCACCATCACCTACACCAAGAAAACCCTCCGTCTCCTAGCCCGCAGATATCAGGCGCTCACTTCGGAGATCGAAGAACTCAACACCGAGATGCACCGTCTCTGCGTCCGAGCCAACCCCGCGCTGCTCGCCGCCCCAGGAGTCGGCCCGGACACCGCTTCGGCGCTGCTGGTCACAGCCGGTGACAACCCCCACCGCATGCAATCGCAAAGCATCCTTCGCAGCCTTGTGCGGCACAAGTCCCGTCCAAGCGTCCTCCGGACAGACCATACGACACCGTCTCAACCGCGGTGGCAACCGCCAAGCCAACAACGCGCTCTGGCGCATCGCATCGGTTCGTATGCGCTACCACCCGGCCACCATCGCATACGTCCAAAAACGCCAGACCGAAGGCAAAACCCGCCGAGAGATCATCCGCTGCCTGAAAAGGCACATCGCCCGAGAGATCCACCACCTGCTCACCAACCCACCACCAACCCCCAACGGCACCCACCTACGCGCCCTACGCCAAAAAACCCAGATCACCCTCACCCACGCCGCCCAAGCGCTCCAAACCCACCCCACCCTCCTCTCACAACTCGAACGAGGCATCCGACACAACCACCAACTCGCCACCCGATACCAACACTGGCTCACCCACCCCCAAGCATCGATTTGTAAAACATAGGAGCATCGCTACATCGCCCGCCAAGTCCACCAACTGTTGACCAACCCGCACCAAACACCCTCAGGCACCCACCTGCGCTGCCTACGCCAAAACACCCACATCACCCTCGCTCAGGCCGCCACCGCTCTCCACGCCAACCCAACACGCCTCTCACAACTCGAACGAGGCAAATACCACAACCACCACCTCGCCACCCGATACCAAACCTGGCTCACCACCCAAAACCCGATTTGCACAACATAGGAGCATCTAGGAGTGGCATCGTGGGGAGAGATCTTCTCCGACCACACCATCGCCGCGGCCATGCTCGACCGGCTACTGCACAAAAGTGTGGTGTTCACCATCACCGGCGACAGCTACCGCCTCAGAAGCTACCAAGCACAAGCCAGAAAACAACGACCGAAAGGAGACCCGCTAACCTAAAACCACCAACCCAGGGTGGGGAATTTCGATGATCGTCATCACTTGCAGTGGCTGCATTCTAAGGACACTCGGAACTCGCCTCGATGAGATCGCACCCCCGACTCCTTCCGACATGTCCCCTCCCCCACCTCTTCCATCAGCCTCACACCATTTCTACCGATATCGGAGGGTTCTCAGTAGTAGGCGCATGTGCTTTCAGCCTGAGCGGGCAAAATGGCTGTGACAGGCGGCTGGCCATCTGGCCGATGGAGGTGGGGCTTGCCATTGACGGCACACGCTGAATACTCGATCAATCTAGGATTAGTGTGGCATATTTAGCGCATGACCCTCAACCGTCCTCTCCGGGAGGGTGGCCGGTGGGCTCAGGAAAAGGGACTGTGGCTGGCACAGAGAGAATCCGGCATACACCGGCTAGCCTTGGGAATACGGACTCCAAGCATCCGTCGCTGTTTTCGGTCACGTCCTCGGGGTGTCCTTTCGCGCCTTTTGATGGCTTTAGTGGCGGTGATGGCGATCAGCGGAGCTATGGGTGGGGGTAGCTCGCGGCTCTTGTTGCCAAAGGGGCACATCCGTAAGCTAGGGATTTGGGTGCTCCACACGTGACAGCCAAAGAGAAGACTCGACACGGACAGGCTATAGCCCTTCAGTACGCGCTTCAGATCTTGCTGAATGCGACACGCGACAGTCGGGTCGTCCACCTCGCTCTGTCCGAAGCGCAGTTGGCAGCGGCAGGTGCAGTCAAGACGGCGAATCTGGGGTGTTTGTACGCCTCGAGGATCCTGTCGCCGTTCGTCGTGGAACTCGCCTTAAAGGCCCTCATAGCGCGGCACAACGACGACCAGGTTGCACGCTACCATGAGCTTTCCCAGTTATACGACGACCTACCTCCCAGGGTGCAGGACGAACTGGAGACCGAGTTCGACCATATCAAGCAGTCCGAGCTGCCGGCCGAGACAGGGATCCTCAAGGAGATCCTCGCCGAGCACAACAGAGACTTTACGGGTTGGCGGTACCTTGACGATCCCGAGAGCCTTGCGGATGGTCCGATTGATATCCTGCAGTATGTCGCGTGTGCAGTGCTCAACGTTTACAACGCCGAGGTTGGGCCAACGCACACCCATCCCTAACCCACCAAGACCACCGCGGGACCGTAAACAACTGCACGTCTGAGCATCTTCTCGATGACTGTCTGGTCGTTGGGTACCAAGCCTGCTGAACAGTTCCTAGCCGGAAGTGATCGCCCGGGCATAATGCTCGCCTTGCCCATGTTTACCGGGTCTTCGGAAATTAGGGGGGAGTGATGGTTGCGAGGAGTTTCCAGTTGGGCTTTCCGGCGTATAGGAGTGCTCGTATTCGGTAGTTGGCGAAGTTCCGGAACCCGAACGCTGCCCGTTTGATCCTTTTGATCAGATTGTTCAATCCCTCCGTCGGCCCGTTGGTGACGGCCGAGTGATGCCAATTAGCGATCTGGGTGGCCCAACGAGCGATAGTGCGCCCGAGACTGTTCACCTCCCGTGGCAGTGACCGGTCCTGGAGATCCCCCGACAGCCGGTGGGTGAACCTCGGCGGCCAGTTGCGCGTCTCCGATCTGGTAGATGTCCCGGACCCCCTCTTTGGCGTACCAGGCATCCCGTACCTCACCATTAGGGGTCACCAGCCCGCAACAGCCCTTGGATACGTTTCTCACCACGATCATCGAGACGTTCAGACGCCATGATCAACAGGCGTCTGATCCGATAGAGCGGATCACGTTTCCGTCCGCGGTGCACCGAGGGTCTCGTTCTGGACCCTGCGGCGCACCAAGTCCACACAGCGGTTCGCCAACCGGACCACATGGAACGGGTCGGCCACCTGACAGGCGTGGGGCAACACCCGGTCATAGGCCACCTGATAGGGGCCTGACATGCCCCGACACCGCCCACCGACATTGCCTCACACCACCCAGGGGGTTGGGAACGAAAACCATGAGGCGGCGCTTTCAGCTGTACCTGCCAGGCACAATGTCCAAGAGCTGACGGCCGCCCACGTCCACCACCGAGGTGCACCACTGCTTCTTTTTCCACCGGCCCTTCCTCCACAAGCAGGGTCTCGTCCACCCCCACCGCCTCCACCTGTCCGAACCGCGAAACATCAGCTTCCAACAGCGCGTCAGCCCACCGGACGATCTCACGGTTCACCGTATGCCAAACTACAGCCCAACTCTTCGGCCACCTCCGACACCGTGCGACCAAACCGACCCACCTGAGCGGTGGCCCAACAACCGGCGCGAGACGTCAACAGGGCCCGTTCCGGCGCCACCGACAGATCCTGTTCCGCAAGACGACCCCACCGCGCACGTCGGTCTGGGGCACACCCAGCGGCGTTATGCGCCACCCCAAGCCGCACCGGCCGACCGAACACCGGCAAATCCACCAAACGAACCAGCCGGTCGCCCTTGGACCACACCCTCCCACCACATTCCCCGCACACCGGACGAGGACCACGACACCGGATCGTCACCCTCAACCGGTCACCCGACAACTCCTCGACACCCACCAGATCCACCTCACCCAGGCCAACCAACACCTCGCACATACGCCTACCATCAGTCTCCACAGGGTCCTCCTCTCGGATGCGAATACCTTCAACACCCGATAATGGAGGACCCTCCCCCACAATCGATTGATTCCCGACTCCCCCGAGATATCCGAAGAACCTGTTTACCCTCCAAACGCTTTGGTCTCTGACCTACCCATTGGGGGACTATCACTTTAGAGGAAGAGACCGGTTTCTGGAGGTTCTCCAACAAGGTCGTCGAATACGCTTCGTTGTCCTTGGGTCTGTGGTGTTGTGGCAGCTGGAGTGTGGTAGCGTCTCGTGTCGTCCGGTGGATCCTCCGGTGGAGGCTGGTCTAGGATCCAATCCCACCATGCCTCGATCATGTCTTCGGCTGCGGAGCGGACGGTTTCGTCGCCTTTGAATTCATCAATGAGTGCATTGGAGAAGCTCTCAATTTCCTCGGTGAAGTCGCCAGGGTATTCATCCCAGGGGATGTCGTCGATGAAGCCTTGGAGGATCGACTCCAGGTCCGGGACAACTTCCGTCCGTAGACGCATCCGTAGAGTCATCTCCTCTTCAGAAGTGAGCATGTCTCGGAATCTGGTTGCCCAAAGGACAGCCCAGTCGATGCCAGCGATGCAGTAGTCGATTAGGTGTCGGACGAAGACGGCTCTGGCGTGCTCTGGTAGAACTCCGTTTTGATGCAGGTTTGTGATTAGTTTGTTGTTGGGGTCGTATTCCAAGCTTGATCCTGGTGTGGAGAGTTGGTCTAGAAGCTCTGGGTGGTGGTCCAGGTACAGGAGTTGGAAGTCGAGGGCACATTGTGTCGCTATGTAGCTGCGGCACCGGTGACGTTGCCTCCAGGTTTGGTTGCTGTCCTGGATTTTTTCGTCGAGACGCTTGATCACCGTTGGCCACAGTGCTTCCGGTAGGACGATGGCGTTTGTCAGACCGGTAACGCCGGAAGTCGTTTGGTCCAATAGTACGTTTATATCGACACCTTCTATGAAGAGATGGAGGAGTTCGGGACTTCGAATCCGTTCGGCGTATGCATCGATCATTGTGGGATGAGCGAAGATCCAGCCACTCTGGCCGTCGCGGATGATGTTGGTAACTAGAGATCCCTCCATGTGTTCGAGTGCACGGGTGACGCCCTCAATGGTGCCACCAAGACGTGTCAACGTTTCGGTGAGAGAATCAGTAAAGATGATCGGGCTTGGCAACCAACCACGGCAGTTGAAAATGAGTCCGAGTGCCGAGAAGCTTTGATTATCCAGGCCAGCAAGGGTGTCAGCCAGAAACTGTTGTGGTTTTTCGAAGAAGGCTGTGACGTTGGCGGCAGTAGGGGGTTTGAGATGTGTGGTGAATGCTGGATCAGCGATTCGGCGAGCCAACTCCGGCGCGAATCCGGGGTGGTCGGAGGCTTCATCGAGATAGGGAACCAGCGCTTGGATAAACGCCTTGGGCTGTTCTCCGTGCTTTAGGTGGTTGTACAAGATTTGGCGGCGTTCTCTCGCTTCTAGGTCAGCGACATCGACAATGACCTGTGCGCTCTCAGCGAGAGGAAAGGAGCCAGGTTTGAGGTGCTGCCAGGCGTTGCTAAGGATGTAATTCCGCGTGGTGAGAACAAACTTGGATCCTCCCTCGATTGCCGCCTTGACTTTGGGGGTGATGCGTTGCCAGGAGCTCGCCAGATAGGGACTTAGCTGAGTCGCGCCGAACGCGTCGTCAAGCCAAAAGAGTTGCCTCTCGTTGGGGTTCCACCTATCGGAGAATTGTACGGCGTCGTCGAGTGTTACGACGTAGGTGTCGAAGGCGTCGGCCGATGCTAGGGCGAGTTGAGCGGCAATGGTGGTCTTTCCGGTCGCTGGTGCGCCAACCAGAAGGACAAATCCGTGGTTGTCAAGAGCTTTGGCGGCCTTTTCGTATGTCGTGGTGCGTACGAGTTTGGCCAGGTCGGTACGCATGCTGTCGAGGACTGCTCGGGCTTGAGAGTAGGCGCGCTCATCAAGGATCTGGGTTAGGTCACCCAACCCGTATAGTCGTGGAACGAGCATTCGCAAGCGCGGATTCTCGATGATGATCTTGTTGATCCAGGTCGCACCTAGGATACGCGATTGGTGGATGCCACGACTTCGCAAAGCCGAGTGGAGCATCTCTTCAGTTCTAGCAGTAATCCGGGCATTAGTCATCAACAGATACACGTCGCAGCGTCCCATACTGGCCAGTCGCTCAGCCTTGTTGAACTCGTCGGTGAAATCGGCCGGACCCAGCGTCCCGTCAGGACGTGTCGTGTGTTTGACCTGGATGACGAATTCGCCGGTAAACGACTCACCACCCTCCTGCTCCCATGACCCCGTGAAAGCACCGTCTCGACCGCCGTCATTTCTGTCGAGATAGTTGCCAACGGTCTGCCCAAGAGTCTCCCGGATAATGCTGATGCAAAGTGATTGGAAATCTGCCCATCCCATCTGGTGCAGAGCGAATGTGACGTTAGCCATAGATGGATCGAACTGGGCAGGCGGTCGGTTCGATTCTACCCGCGCTTTGACGCGTCTTCACGTCGCCTACTGTAGTTCTTACGCCAGCATGCTCTTGGTCCTCCCCTTGCTGGGTCACTGGAATACACACTCCCAGTCAACCACCAGAAGCAGACAAAACGCCTCAAGAAGAGTCGGGGTTTTGCAGACCCATGAAGCATCTGTGTTGGGTGGTTCTGGCCCGCTTCAAGGGGGATCGGGTTTTCCTGGACAGCCGCTCCGCAGCCGCCCCGGCCCTTTTCCGAAGGCGATGGTCCCCCGCTTTCATGGAGTCAAGCAGGTGTGCTCAGGCGATATAAACTTCCCTGCCTAGTCAAGAGCGGAATCTACCAAGAAGTCATGCTCGTACCACAAATACAAGAGTCGGTATCGCAACTGATAACCAAAACGGTTATAAAGCCTTTGACCTGGGCAAAGGCTCCTCTGTCGGGTGGAGCTGACGGACAACAAGGACCACTGGGTCGGGTGACGGGTGTTGGGACAGCTAGCAGAAGATGTGGTGGCCTGTGGGCCACCACTCCTCAGCTGCGGCTCCGTAGGGGTTTCCACGTTAGACCGGAAGGGTTCCACATTTGGGCACCCGAACCGTCAGACCGAAGTTCAGGCCACAGTGAAAGCGGTTCGGCGGTTTTGATTGCGAGAATCGTAAGTGCGACGGGAATCCTGCCCGTCCAAGGCAGTGTACGCCTCGGTGGGCCTGGTTCATCTATCCGTTGATTGGGACTGTGCCCACCATGCAGGGTCTGTCAGCAACACCTGCTTACCTCAATGTGGACATCGACAGGTCTGGGAATGTGGTGGGCCCCTTCTGAGATCGGCCGCGCCAGTGGAAGAGCATCAGGCGGGCGACCCTCGGCCCTCCCCACGCCATCATCCGGGAAACTGGGCCAACCGGGCTCTCGTACAGAACTCGGCATAGAATTCCCTGCCGAGTCAGCAGGAAGGACCTACCAATGGACACTCCCATTGATACCACCCCCGAGCATGAGGCAGCCCCTACGAATGGTACCGCAAATGCAGTCTGGGGAAAAGAGGCACGCGGCCCGTGGACGAACAGCCGTCATGGCTCTGCAGGTCGCCCTGATCGCCGTGGTAGCGGTCGGGATTTGGCTTCTCATCAAAGCCATTGAGCGTGTGGAGGAGGCAGTGATCCAACCAGTCACTGTCGCGAACCCGGTTACTGAGGTCGCCATCATCAATCAGGTGGAGACAGTGGCTCCCAAGGATGCCTCCCTATGTGGCTACTGCAACCGGAGCGGAGACGGAGGATACAGAAATCAGCGTGTCCGCTATCAACGGAGGCACCGCGAATACTGCTGCCGAGGGGCTTTATACGGAGTCCGCAGCCGAATTCTTGGGTATGGAGTTGTCTCAGTACTACGGACTCCCCGATTTGTTCTTCGGCGACTCCTCCGAAGACTGTTCGCACCTGCGAGAAGGGGCTAGGAGTCTGAGGCCGCTGGCGGCGAACGGGTAAGAGGGTCGCCGAGTAGGCGTCCTCCCGATCCACGTAAAGGAGGACCCTGTGGAGATTGATGGTAGGCGCATGTGCGAGTTGCTGGTTGACCTGGGTTAGGTGGGTCTTCGGAAATTAGGGGGGAGTGATGGTGGCAAGGAGGGTCCAGTTGGGCTTCCCGGCGTATAGGAGTGCTCGGATCCGGTAGTTGGCGAAGTTCCGGAACCCGAACGCTGCCCGTTTGATCCT
>MPNA01000002.1 GCA_002238785.1 bacterium OM1 bin76
TCCCCAAACCGAGCGGACACCCAGCAAACCCTCACACACCCGGCACAAAACCATCCCTCACGCTCCCGAAGAACCAAAAAGCCCACATCACCCCACCCCCGGACGGTCAAATCGGTGGATTGAGGCTAAAAGGGTTCGGGTGCTTGATGCCCATCGCACCCCCCGGATTCTCTCCACAAGAGTGGCCACGCCCGCCTAAAATGTAGTAAGGAATCCTTTTATCCTTACTACATTGCAAAGGGGCCGCCTTGCTGGCCAAACTCACTTCCAAGAACCAGTTGACTCTTCCTAAAGCCGTCATGGTCGACTTTCAGGATGTGGACTATTTTGATGTGACCGCGGAAGGTGGCCGGGTGGTGCTGACCCCGGTGCACCTGGCCCGTCCCGACGCAGTTCGGGCCAAGCTGTCTGAACTAGGCATTTGCGAAGCTGACGTGGCCCAAGCTGTTGCATGGGCTCGTAAGGGCTGATCACACCCAATGCGTTTGGTGATCGACACCAATGTCTTGCTGTCCGCCCTGTTGTTTTCCTCCGGGTCGTTGACCTGGCTTCGTAGTGCATGGAAGTCAAAGGTGGTTCTACCCCTGGCAAGTCATGACACCACCTTGGAGTTGATTCGGGTTCTTTCCTATCCGAAGTTCTGTCTAAACGATTACGAGCGTGAAGAACTACTCACCGACTACCTGCCTTGGTGTGAGACTGTCACAGTTGCAAGGCCGCCGGCTGTCCCACAGTGCCGGGATCCTCATGATCGCCCATTCTTGGAATTGGCTTTGGTGGGGCGGGCGGATGCCCTGGTCACCGGCGACAAGGACCTGCTTGTCCTGGCCCCCCAATTCTCTGTTCCGATTCTTACACCGAAAACGTTGGAAGGTCGTTTGGAGCCTCCGCAGTTGAAGATGTGAGTATCCGCGGCCAGTACTCACTCTTGGGGTCCTGCCTGAGTGGTCGCTTCGAAAGTCGGGTGACGGTGGCTGTTCCTATTCGAAACGCTCGTATACCGCCTCGAGCGCCTCGTCTAGTTCGTCTAGTTCGCTCTCCCAACGTTGCATCTTGGAACGCAGTCGCACATTCTGGTACGCGCCCCAGATCGTCATGGCAGGTGGCACCAACACGATGGAGACTATCAGCGAGTATGCGATCGTGATCGCGGCGGTTATGGCGAACTGCTGGGATGCGACCAATGGCGAGAAAATCAACACTCCGAGCCCCAGCGCCGTGGTCATAGCAGAACCAAGCAGCGCCGAACCGGTCACTGACAGCGTCCGGATGGCGGCTTGTTCCGGATCGCGCGCCAGTGCGTACTCCTCGCGATAACGGTGGATCATATGGATGGTGTAGTCGACTCCGATCCCGATCGAGAGCGCGGTGATGATCGATGTTATGAGGGAGTAAGGGATGCCCAGCAACGCCATCGTGCCCAGTACCGATATCAGAACCAGGAGAATCGGGAATACCGCGATAAAGCCAAGCGCAGGCTGGCGCACCGTCACCCAGAAGAACAGAGCGAGGACCGTCAAAGCCACCGCAATGGTTGTGCTGATGGCCTCGGTCTGCTGCTCGGTGATGGCGTCGGTCACGGTGAAAGAGATGATGCTGGACGAGGTGGCCGTGAGGGCGTCACTGTCACCCAACCAGAGTTCATCAAGCTCCCGCTGGGTGTTCTTTGCAAGTGCAGTATCGCCTGCAAAAGCCGGGAATTGGATGAGCATGGTATCGACGCCGTCAGGATCGTTGATCAAAAGGCGCCCCAAAGCGGGATCTAATGCCTCAATTCTGTCGAGCAATTCCTGCATCAGTTGTGAGTCGAGTTCGATTCCGACAGAGGCTTCCTGCAGTAGCGCGGCGAGTTCGGGATGGTAATTGTCGCCGGGTTCCCCGCTGTCGGTGGTCCAGTCTTGCACGATCAGGTTGTAAGATGCTTGGATCGGTCCTGCTGCGGCCCCAGGCCGAAGCCTTTCATCCTGGAAGGCGGTGGTGAAGTCGTGAAGGTTGAGAAGCGTTCGAGTCTCCGTCGCCTCGGATTTCACCAGCACGCTGTACATCTCCGTTGAGCCACCTATAGTCGCATCGAGCGTGTCCATGTCTTCAAGCAGTCCCCCACCTCTGGGAAGGATGTCGCGGATGTTGAATTCTGACTCGAGATCGGTCGCCGCGAATCCAAGGGCCACCGTTACAGCAACCACACCCACGATGTAGGGGGTAGGCCGGCGGGTAACGCTTCTCCCCAGCAATTCCGCCAGACGCCTGACACCAGGCAGGGAGTTCGAGATGGGGCGGGCCGGCTTCAGCTTGCCCTTCGCTTCCTTTCTTCGGTCGATGATTGTCCGCCCGGCCGGAATCAGGGTCAGCATCACCAGCAGGCTCATGGCCACGCCCATCCCCGCGATGACGCCAAAGTCATTGACTATGCCGATCGGGGAGAACAGGTTCACCAGCAGGCTCACGACCGTGGTGACCGCGGCAAGCGTAAGCGGCATGGTGACGTGTCGCAGTCCCACCTGGACGGCCCCCCTTACGTCGTGGCCTGCGACGCGTTGCTCTCGGTAGTGGGAGATGATTTGGATGGCATAGTCCACCGTGAGCCCTATCAGGATGATGGGCACCATCGTGGTGAGGGAATTCGGAGGGCCGATGAGATCCAGCGCGTTCGGCCCGAGCCATCCTTCCGTCCCGATGATCCACACAATCGAGACGAAAAGTCCTCCCAGGGTGAGCAACAGGTCCGAAACCGCGCGTATGAAGAGCAAGATCAGCGCCGCGATCAGAAGAAACGCCGCTCCTACCAGGGGCGCCATTCCCTCCTCGGTTGCTCTCTTGTACTCGTCTTCGATCACGACGGGCGAGACGCTGCTGACACTCAGCGGACCTTCGTCTGCTTTGGCGAATTCATGGACTGTTCGGGAGGCGGCATAGATTCGGTCGTCGTTGGTGTCCCGCAGGTTGATATTGGCGATGGTGATCGACGTCCCATCGGTGTCGATTCCCGTGATAGCGTCGAACACCTCCGCAATCCCCGGGACGCTGCGGACGGAATCGATCTCCGCCTGGGTTACCGACTCCAAGGAATCCACTCCGAGCACAGCTTTGACTAACAATGAGGGGGCGAATACAGGATCCGGAGGGGCCAGCATGTCTTTGACGCTCGGATCGTCAAGGATCTCACTGATCAGATTGTCCATTTGCGAGAGTCCCTCGGGTGTTAGGGCCTCTCCGCGGAAGACAAGCGTCGCAACGTGAGCTTCTGCATCCCCGAATAGTTCTTGGATCTCATCCAGGGCTTTGGCGACCTCGCTTCCTTGGGGCAGGGTTTCGGCAGTCTCCGGCGGCTCTGCACGGTACGTCGATCCGGCGCCCAGGGCAACAGTGATGATGATGAGGATTCCGACGGTGATCCACGGGTAACCCGTCACCAGTATGCGCAGACGATCAAGTATCTTGCTCAAGCCATTTCCTTCCAATCGGGACCGCTGGCCCCAAAGGCCCTAAGTGTTCACAGCCATCCTTAACTTTCATCGTCCGGTACCTGCGGTCTTGACACGTACCGGAGTCGCCGAATTCTCTGAGTCGGGATAGAACTGGGCGCAATAGCGCCTGTAAGTCATCACCTCGCCGTCAGAGCGGCAGAGGCGAGGCCGGGGCAGATAACGCTTGTTCTTCCAGATGATCAGGTCCTGTCGAACGTCGTGCCTTTGGAAAGCCGCCATGAACTTGTTCATCAAGGGGGCGCGTAACCCCACCGGAAGAAACCCCATTCCAACAACCCATCGCTTCGGTTTGCGCATCCGGCGGACCTGCGAGACCAGGGAAAGGTCGATGAGCGTGCCGTCCACCGGTGTGGCCAGCACCCACAGGCGCATGTCCATTCCGACCGAATGCTCTCGAATCTCGACGAACGAGTAGCCGAGGCCAAAGATGCTGGTACGGGCGGAGACGTCGAAGGTCAACTTCACGACCCCGGCTATCTTCTGGGTTCTTCTGAAGTCGAAATTGCTCTCCAGGCGGGGTCCCTCCACGGAGGCTCGCTCGGGACGCTTCACGCTGCCGTAGCCATGGACGTAGCGGAGGTGGCCCAAGTCCACAGAATTCTCCGTGGTCTCCTGGGGATGGCCGGCAAACCGCATGGTGCTTATCTCCAGCGGGCTCCATCCGGCCTGGTCGACAGAATCGGTGGGCAGAGTCCAATGTGGCGCCCGTCCGTTGATTCCCCACCAGGCGAAGATCACGCCGGCGATCTCCTCGGTCTCGAATACTCGCAACCGCGCGGATTTGGGCGGTTTGGCATAGGGTGTGGCGACGCATTCGCCATCCGCGTTGAACTCGAATCCATGGAAGGGACAGACCAGTCGGCCATCGCAAATCCGGCCTCCGGCGGCGGGCCTCAGATCGGCCCCCAAGTGCGGGCACGTGGCTTCGGCAACGCAAATGCGCCCCTTGTCGTCGCACCAGACGACGATGTCCTCCCCCATCCAGGTCTTCTCGATTATCTTGGCCTTCAGTACCTCTTGGCGGCTCGCCACGAAGTACCAGCCTTCTGGGAATGGGGAAGGCAACGGGGCGTCCCCAATCTCCATTTGTCGGGTAGACATCAATCAAGACTCCTCTCCCGGTTCCGGGGTTTGGCAGTTTCGGTTGGCCAATGCCTAGATATGCAGGACCATGAACCTCTTGCCAGTCCCACTTCCGGGACCTTCTAAAGAGACTCGTCCTGTCTCAGATTAGTTGTGTTACCCGCAGGTTGCTGTCTTCTGGTTGACAGTTGACTGCTGTCAGGGCTGGGGCCAGGGACGTTATCAACCTGGGGCTGGGAGGGAGATAGGAGGACCCCGTTGGAGGTGTTGCATCTTGGTTGGAGGGTGATTGCCGTCAAGGGGCTCAGCCGTTCAACCATTTCTCGTAGGTGACCGAGGTGAGTAGTCGGTCCTCGGGGATGTCGTAGTAGGTCCGCAAAACGGCTTGGGAGTCGGGCGAGAGAACGTAACCACCCTTTTCCAATGTCCCCCGCGCCTTGTAGTTGGCGGCGTAAGTTCCCACGATGAATCGGTTGATGCCCCCAAGTTGGGTTTCTATGTACTCCCGGACCGCGGAGGCCACCCCTTGTCTTTGATAGCGAGGGAGGATGTATGCATGGCGGAGCAAGGCCACCTCTCCGATCGGCTCGCTTCCCATCACCCCCACCAGGGTTTGGTCGACAAACGCCCCCCACCAGGTCATGCGCTGCGCTTCGGCCTCCCAGCCCTCTTCGTCCATCTCCGGGTCATGGAGTTCCTCTGGTGGAAGGAACTCCCGGTACCACCGGGCGGCGATGTTGATCACCTCAACTGCAGCCGCACAGTCCCCCGAAGTGAGTTCTCGTATGGAAAGGTCGTCTCTGATGTCTTGGCTCACGCTGCTACTCCAGTGGTGGGGCCGGGGATCTGCGGAGGGTGGTGCCTCTCTTCCATGACATGCCCACCCGTCGCCGGTAGCCGCCGGTCATCTCCCGTGGAATCAGGCGGTGATGCTCCTCGGCGGGCGAGGGGAACAGGGACAATTCGGCGTCGCCCTGCCATCCGTCGGCGATTTCTATGTCGTAACCCCGCATGGTGACCAATTCGTCCATTGATGCGGTTCCGTCCGACTCAATGGTGGGAAAACGCCGAGAATGCAGCACCGGGAGGGCATTGACAAACCCGGCATGTTCGCCGGGTTCGGTGAGGGTCAGCCGGGCCTCGGCCAACCGACGGCCGTTGGCGGACAGCGTCGCTCCGAACCTGCCTTCCCTCTCCAGTCGGGGACCGGCCCTTCCGACCAGGACCGGGCGGGTCATGCGTATATCTCCCAAACGTTTCGGATACCCCTGGTGGTGACCTCGCACCATCGAGAAGTCGGTGTCGACCCAGATGTAGACGCAACGGGACCATGTCCGGTCTTGGTAACGGCATCTGACTACGAAGAAGCACTCCTTGTACTGGGAGCGGACCGGATCCAGGAGTTCTTCACCCGAATCCGAACAGGACTGCCACTCCGCCCAGATCAGCGCAACCGCTCCGGGATCCTCCGCAGCCGGTTCCAGGGGATGGGGGAGCACCTCGCGTACGTTTTCGGGGTCGGTGCGATATTCGATGGTCAACATCTCCCCGAATAGTGCCAGGGAGGGGAGGGAAGAAGGGAAGCCCTGCCAGTGGGGCTTTGCGGGAAGAGGAATCCGGACGGTGAGGTTATGTTCGGCTCCCGTGTCGAGCGAGGATTGCCAATCTCGAATCCTACACTTCGCCTGGCAGGCGGGGCGTTTGGAATGATCGGGAAGCGGATGCGAGAAGATGTTGACATTCAGGATCCCAAACGGTATGCCCGCGGGGTACCCCATGACGTCTTCAGGTATCTAAGGCGGAACGCGGCGGTTTCCTGGCACGACGAGGAGGATGGGAGAGCGGGCTTCTGGGCTGTGGTCCGGTACCGCGACCTTGCCGCGGTTAGCAGCGACTGGAGGACTTTCTCCTCGGCGTGGGGCTCCACACTGGAGGAGATGACCCCGCAGGAATTGGCAGCGCGCCGGTCGATGATGGATCTCGATCCTCCCGCGCATAGCCGGATCCGGCGCCTGTTGTCACGAGGCTTCACTCCCAGGGTGGTGAGGGCTTACGAGAAAGCCTTCCGGCTGATGACCAGGGAACTCTTATCGGAAGTGCTGGCCCGGGGGGAGTTCGATCTGGTGGAGGCGATTTCCAAGCAGATTCCCGTTCTGTGGCTCTGCGAGCACATGGGTATCCCCCGGCACATGTCGGACCGGTTGATCGAGTGGACCGACCGCATGCTGGTGGGTGACTCCGATCCCGAGTACTGGGAGGATCGTTCCGACCCCGACTGCCGCTTCGCTCCGTTTGGGAGTCCGGCCGGTCTGGAGGCTTTCCAATATGCCGCCGAACTGGCGGCAGAGCGGCGGGCCCGACCGGGCGACGACATGATCAGCCTGGTGCTACAGGCCGAGCCGGGAGGTGAGCCTCTGACCGACGCCGAGTTCAACAATTTCTTCACGGTGCTGATGATCGCCGGCCAGGAGGCCTCCCGGCATTCGATAAGCCAGGGAGTGCTGGCCTTGATGGAACGCCCCGACCAGATGCGCCGGCTTCGGGACGGCAGCGCCGAACTGATGGGTCGGGCGGTGGAGGAGATCATCAGATGGGCGACCCCCATTTACCACTTCCGCCGGACCGCCACCCGGGATGTGGAAATGGCCGGTGAGCAGATCCGCAGGGGAGACAAGGTCACCATCTGGTACATCTCCGCCAACTTCGACGAGGCGGTGTTCGATGATCCTTACCGCTTCGACATCGAACGGCGCCCCAACCCGCAGGTCAGTTTCGGCAAGGGCGGTCCCCACTTCTGCCTGGGAGCGGCGCTGGGAAGATTACAGGTGAAAGTCGCCATGGAGGAACTGCTGCCGCGCCTTTCCGATCTTCGTCTGAGCGGTCCGGTTGAGCGACTTCAGTCCAATTTCATACACGGCATCAAACGGATGCCGGTAAGGACGGTGGCTGGCTAGCCCTAACCTGCCTGGGCGGAGTGGCGACTGTGCCTGGGTGTTGTCGCCCCGCATGTGGCGAGAATTCTATCCCTCTCAGAGAAATGTGTTCGATCTCATCGAAGATATCTTGAATGGGTAGTTGATTCAAGAACAACGACGAGAACGTGGGATAGGTGAGTCCAATTCGAGCAGCGATGGTTACCCCTCTGTCGGGGCCTTTGGCGGTCTATGGCCGAGCGGCCGGGGAGGCCATGAGATTGTGGTCCGAGAAGGTGGCCCAATCGGGATCCGTTGACCTGACGGTTCACGACGCCCACCCCGATCCTGCCGCGGCAGTGAGAAGGGCCGAATCCGCAGGGTTCGATGTGCTGTTCGGACCCTATGGTCGAGGACCCGCTCTGGCCGCGGCCCGGGCAACTTCCCGATTGGTGTGGAATGGTGGCGGCGCTACGGACCGGCTGTCGTGGTCTCGATTCCCCAATGTTGTGAATGTTCTGGCGCCGGCGGCTTCGTATCTGAACGGTGCGTTAGCGGCCATCCGTGGAGCCGAACCACAGGTCCGTTCGTTGGTGGTACTTCACACGGGAAGGGGTTTCCCAAAAGAAGTGGCCCGGGGGGCGATGGCCGCTGCTTCCGAACTTGGTATCTCGTGTTCCGATGCTGTCTTCACACCCGGGAAGGCCGCAGATTCGGCATCTGGGATTCGGGGAGGCGACGTGTTGGCGATGGCAGGGGCATTTGAGGACGAATTGGAGTTGGTAAAGATCCTGGATCGGCGCCGGTGGCGAGCCGTTCTGTCGGTGGCGGCCGGTGTGGATGAGATACTGGAAGCCCTTGGGCGCCGCCGCGAGGGCCTGATCGGGCCCGCTCAATGGATGCCAGGTAATGCTCCTCGACCCACTGTGGGCCCCGATGCAGGTTGGTTTGTTGAGGCCTACCGTCGCCGGGTGGGAACGATCCCCCCTTACCCTGCTGCCCAGGCTCTGGCGGCAGCCTTGATCTGGTCGGAATGCGTACGGATCACCAACGCGCTGGACGATGAAACACTGAAGTCTGCGGCCGGCCGATTGTCCACCCGCACCCTGTTCGGGACCTTCACACTCGATCCCGTCACGGGTCTACAAGTTGGACACCAGGTGGTGGCCGTCCAGTGGCAGGACGGTCGACGGGTGGTGGTCTGGCCCTCTGACCGAGCGGAAAAGAAGCTACGTCTCCGTACGGACCACAGGTCCCAATCAGCATGACCGGGAGAGAATCGTGTGGCAAGGAGCAATGCGGGGCCAACGAAGATCCTTGCTCTCAAGGGCGGCCAACTATTGTCAATCGTTATGATCTATAGAGATCGCCCTGACGGATCAGTTTGTAAGGGGAAGGAACAACGTGACTAGGAGGTTGGCACGCGTATGTGCGCGCAAGCCATGGGTGACCGTGGGCGTATGGGTTGTAGTACTGGTATTAGCCCTGGGTCTGGTCCGGGCCCTCCTTCCCAGCGCCACCACCACAGAGTTCCGGCTGGGCTCCAGCTACGAGTCAGAACAGGCGGCTGCGCTGTTGGAAGAAAGACTTCGAGGGCCCAGGGCGCTTTCGGAACTGGTCATCGTCCAGTCCCAGTCCCTGACTGTGGATGATCCCCAGTTCCAGGCCAAGGTCGAATCCATTCATGACCGCCTCATTGCATTGGGGCCCCAGATAGTTGAGTCGGGGTCGCATTACTACTTGAGCAACGAACCTCTCCTGGTGTCTGCCGACCGCAGGACCACCATCATGAGTTTTGTCCTAGCGGGTGAATACAAGGAAGCGACGGAAAACGTGGAGGAGGTCGTTCACGCCGTCGAAGAAATAGCGGGGGAAGGCGGGTTCCGGGTGCTGCTCGGTGGAGACGCAAGCGTGGCGTTCGAGAACAACGAGTTGAGTGCTGAAGACCTGGAGAAGGGTGAGCGGTTTGGCATCCCGGTGGCGCTGATTATTCTGCTGACCCTGTTCGGCTCGGTGGTGGCCACCATGCTTCCGCTGGGCCTGGCCATTGTTGCCATCGCCATGGCTCTGGGAGCGGTGGGTGTTATCGGGCACTTCTTTGAATTGATCTTCTTTGTGACGATGATGATCACCATGATCGGCCTGGCCGTGGGCATCGATTATTCGCTGCTGATCGTGTCCCGATTCCGGGAGGAGTTGGACGGTGGCCTCAAGGTTAAAGATGCTGTGGAGAAGACCGGCGACACCGCCGGCCGCACCGTGCTGTTCAGCGGCACCACTGTGGTGCTCGCCCTTATTGGCATGCTGATCGTCCCCGTGTCGTTCTTCCGATCACTCGGTCTGGGGGCTATCTTGGTGGTGATTACAGCCTTGGCGGCTACCCTCACCCTCCTGCCTGCCGTGCTTTCACTGCTCGGCCCCAAGGTAGGCCTGCTGAGGGTGCCTTTCCTGACCAGGTTCTCCCTTCGGAGCCCACAGGCCAACCAGCATGGGTTCTGGGAGAAAGTCACCAAAGTCGTAACTCGGTATCCGCTTGTCAGCATCCTTCTCACCAGCGTTCCCCTGCTGGTCCTGTCGTACTTCTACTTTGACATTCAGACGGGGCTCAACGACGTCAACAGCTTTCCGGACAAATCAAAGACCAAAGAGACGTTCCTGGTCTTTGAAGAAGAATTCTCAATCGGGGAGGTCACTCCCGCCGGGGTGCTCAGTCCGGCGGAGATTGTTGTGGATGCAAACATCGCCGACCCAGGGGTGCAGCAGGCAGGTCTTCGCCTGGTACAACTTCTGCAGGACGACCCCGATTTTCCGCTGCCGCCCCTATTGGAAGTCAATGACGCCGGTGATTTAGCCCTGCTGTCCCTTCCGTTTCCGGGCGAACCCAATAGTCGCTTGGCCACCGAGCGGCTGACCAGACTCCGGAACGAGCACATCCCGGCGGCCTTTGAAGGTGTTGAGGCTGAGGTCTTTGTTGGAGGAGCGACCGCCGCCGCCACCGACTTTTACGGCATCGTTGACGTGTACACGCCCATTGTCTTCGCCTTCGTTCTGGGCCTCAGCTTTATCTTGTTGATGCTGGTATTCCGCTCGATTGCCATTCCCATCAAGGCAATCATCATGAATCTGCTCTCGGTTGGCGCTACCTATGGGCTGCTGGTACTGGTTTTTCAGAAGGGAGTCGGCGCCGATCTCTTCGGGTTCCAGCAGGCCGAGGTAATTGATGCATGGATACCGCTGTTCCTGTTTACCATCCTGTTCGGGCTGTCCATGGACTATCACGTGTTCCTGCTGAGCCGGATCCGCGAGCGCTATGACAAAACCGGGAACAACGCCCAAGCCGTGGCCTACGGCCTGCGGTCCACCGGAGCGATGATTACCGGGGCGGCGCTGATCATGGTGGCGGTCTTCGGGGGATTCGCGGCAGGCGATACAGTAGTCAACCAGTTGGTCGGGTTCGGGTTGGCCGTGGCGGTTCTCCTCGACGCCACACTGGTGCGTTCGGTGCTGGTTCCGGCGAGTATGGAGGTGTTGGGTGCTCGAAACTGGTATCTTCCCTCGTGGCTCGGCTGGATGCCCGACCTGCGAGTGGAGGCGGAAGAGTAGGTTTGCCCATGGCTGGTGCAGGTAACGGGATCGGGTCGGCGGGGTCCATCCGACCATGTGGAGGCTGGGTGGGTCTGGGGCTGCCATTGTGGAGGCATCTTGCAGCGGGCCAACTCCCATCGCGCAGTCGGCTCGGACCGGCCCACATGAACTGCGATCTCCGCCAACGACCACGGTGGAGCCTGCCAAGCAGACCGGACGTGCTGTGATGGAAGTACCACATGACTACAAGGCGGGTTACGAGCGGGCCTGTCTGGTTGACAAGGTCACCGCAGACAACTACCTCGCCCACACCCAAATCGGAGACCCTGTCATGGACGCGGTGGTGGAAGAGTTAGCGCCGTTGCCTCAGAAGCAGGTTCACAAGTTCGTGCAAGCCGGGATGGATCAAGACCGAGAGGGTATGCGGAACGCCCCCCAGATCCTGCGCGACTTTTTCCTTGAAGCGCCGCAGCCTGATCCGGACTGGCTTGACTACGAAGCCTTCGCTCCGGGCGTCCGCGCCTTCCAGAGAAACTCCATTCCGGTCCTTTCGGCTTTCGTCACCGGTGTCCTTATAGACGGCTTTTCCACTCTGATAAGCAAGTCGTTCGTGCAAACCGGGCGTATATTCGACGATGGCGTCTGGCGGCTCCGACAGAACAATCGGCATCAGATGGAGATATTCTGGCCTGGGGGGCTGAGGAGGCATGGCGATGGGTGGAAACTGTCTGTCCGCATCCGGTTCGTGCATGCCCAGGTCCGACGTTTGCTGGGACAGTCCGAAGAGTGGGAGCACGACGCTTGGGGCGTACCGATCAGCGCGGCGCACCTCGGTTATTCCATCGCTTGTTTCGCCACTCGCACCGTCAACTACTCCGAAGCCCTGGGAGCCCGGTACAGCACGGAGGAACGGGCCGGTTTCCACGATGTGTGGCGCTACGCCGGTTATCTCATGGGTATTCCCGAAACCATCCTTTTCACCGACGAGACGCATTCCCTGGACATATACCGTATCGGGTCTATGTGTGAGCCTCCTCCTACGACAGAGGCGATCATCATGACAAATGCGCTGATCAACTCCGCCCCGTTGGTGGCTGGCATCGATGAACCAAAGCAACGGCGGGCGCTGGTAGATAAGGTCATCTACCCCGTCTCCCGTGCCCTAATAGGGAAGAAACTCGCCGACCACCTGAGATTTCCGGCCACAAGATTACCCTTCCCCTTGTTCTGGTACCGGCTGGATCAGAAAGTTCAACATTTCAAGGCGCGGTTACGGAAAAAAGGTGGCCCGAACACTTTTGCGACGCTTCTTGAGGCGTCGGCCTACGACGATGCCGGCGTCTCGTACCGACTGCCCGACCATGCGCACGCCGAGCGGTCCGGCGAGTGGTAAGCGCCACTCCGGAGAAGGGATGAAGGGATCCGCAACCGGCCCGGGCTGCGGTCTGCTCGGTTGACTCTCCCGCTTCGAGTCGAGCAACTGCCTCTCAGGCGCTCCCCGAAAGCAAGCCTCTCTGCCATGGTGAACCACACCTCCACCAAAGTGGTCGTGGCGGGTCTTCCCGGCCAATGATGGCCGATCATGAGCAACCATTGGTGGGAGCTTGCCAAATCCTGGGCGATGAGGTGGGCATCGGCGACAAGATCCCCGGTTATGTAAATGTGGAGGAACCCAGTTTCTACTAAACGTCAATAGTGGAGAGGGCGATTCTCCGGCCGCCACGGTCTCCTTGTGGATCACAGACGCCAAATGCCGCATCCAGACATAGAGGTGACAGGGCGGTCAGCGAGCGCCAAGGAATGCCCGTCGCACTTGGGGATTGGCCAACAGATCGGCGGCTGGACCCTGGTAAGAGGTGCGGCCCATCTCCAGCACGTATCCCCGGTGGCTGACTTCCAGACCCTGCCGGGCGTTCTGCTCGATCATCAGCACTGTGAGCCCGATCTCTCGGTTGAGCCTTCGGATGGCTTCGAATACTTGACCGGTGATGATCGGAGCCAGCCCTGCCGAAGGTTCATCCATCAACACCAGGCGCGGCTCATGCATCAGCGATCGTCCGATCTCAAGCATTCGCTGCTCGCCTCCCGACATGGTTCCTGCGGCCTGTTTGGACCGTTCGGCCAGCCGCGGAAACAACGCGTAGACGTATTCGATCCGCTGTTGGATTCTCACTTTGTCGCGTTCCACGAACATGCCCAGTTCGAGGTTCTCGTACACTGTCATCTGGGCGAACACGCTCCGCAACTGCGGCACCATGGCGATCCCGGCAGTGCGCAACATGTCCTCGGGGGCGAGATTGGTGATGTCCTGCCCATCGCACAGCACATGCCCGGAACTCACCCGAGCCAACCCGTAGATGGCTTTGAAGACGGTTGATTTGCCTGCCCCGTTGGGTCCAATCACGCAGACCATCTCGCCTCTGTCCACCTTGAGGTTGATGTTCGAGACAATGTCCTGGCCGGGGGAATACCCGGCGCACATGCCTCGGAGTTCCAGCAGCGGCCGTCTGCCGGATCTCATGTCGCCCCCTCCGCCTTGGCGCCGAAATAGGCTTCGATGACTGCAGGGTCTCGCATGATCTGTTGGGGTGTTCCCTCGGCCAACTTGGCGCCGTGGTTGAGCACCACCACTCTTTCGCACAGGTCCGCAACGAACTGCACGTTGTGCTCGACCAGCAGGAACGCCACCCCGTCATTGCGATTCACCTCCAGGAGGCGATCGGCTATGTCGGCCACCAAGGTGGGGTTGACGCCCGAGGTGGCCTCGTCCAGCAGCACCAGTTTGGGTTCACTCATTAAGGCCATGCCGATCTCCAGCAGTCTCCGCTGGCCCCCGGAAAGGGTGCCGGCTCGCTCATCTCGCAACCGGGCCAGTTGCAGGAACTCCAACAGGGAATCGACCTTGCGGAGGGTGGCGGCGTCGGTCCGGGAGAATAGGCCCCGCATGCCCATCCGTTCCCACTGGATGCTCAATTCCAGGTTCTCGGAGACAGTGAGTTCCGGATAGACGCGGATCAGCTGAAAGGTACGGGACATTCCCAATCGGGCCACATGGTGAGGGCGATAGCGGGTGATGTCAGCTCCATTGAAGCCGATCGAGCCGGCGTCAATGTCTAACACCCTGCTCAGGCAGTCGAACAGGGTGGTCTTGCCACTGCCATTTGGCCCGATTAGCCCCACCATCTCACCGGTGCCCACGCTTAGGTCCACCTGGTCGACGGCGGTGAGGCCGCCGAAACGCTTGACAACCCCTCGTGCTTCCAGCAAAGCGGTCATGGCTTATCCCTCTTCTCCTCGGGGGCGGGTCTTCGTCGCAGCCACCGTTCCCAAAGTGTGGCCACCGATGTGCCACGGCGGTCGACAAGACCCACCAACCCTCTCGGTATGAACAGCACTATCACTATCAAAAGCCCTCCCTGGACGATCAGGTGGTACTCAAGCAGGTTCGCCCACAAAACCTCCCTTAGCCAGTACAGCGCCACCGTTCCCACCACCGGCCCGGCCACGGTGCCCAGGCCGCCGAGCATCGTGCCCATCACCGCGTCGATGGTGCGCACCTCCACAAATGCGATATCGGGGTCGACGAAAGTGTTCTGGTAGGCCCACAGCCCCCCGAACAGTCCGGTGGAGAGTCCCGCCAAGCTGAACACCGTCACCTTGAACCGGGTGGTGTTGATGCCCCGCATCTCCGCTCCGATCTCGTCTTCCCGGATGGCAACCAGAGCCGAACCAAAGCGGGTCCTGCGCAGCCACCAGGTGAATGTCACCAGGGCAGCCACCAGCACCAGTTGTATGTAATAGAAAAGCGGCCTGTTCAGATAGGGAGGCAGGGTTAGCCCCACGCCCCCGCCGGTTAAGCCTCCGGACACCCGCACGATCTCTCGCATGGCCACGAATGTCCCCAACATGGCAATGGAGAAGTACGGCCCTTTCAGCCGCATGGTGATCCTGCCAATGGCTGCTGCCAGCACACCTGCCACCAGCGCTCCCAGTCCGATGGCGGGAATGGGCGCCCAGCCGATTTGGGGACCATTGCTCTGCAACGACATCAATATGGCAGTCGTGTAGGCGCCGATCCCGAACCACACGGCGTGCCCGAAGTCGACGTAGCCGGTAAACCCCCCGGTGAGGTTCCAGTTCACGGCCACGCCTACGCTGGTGAGCATCAGGGTGAGCGTAAAGAGGGTGGCGTTGCTCACCGCGGGCAAAAGCGGCAGGATGGCGAGGACGATCAACCCCGCTCCCAACACGGCGCGTCCCGCCTGGCCCAGCCTGTGTCTCATGCTTCCACCCGTGGGGAGGAGTTCGGGTAAGGGTGGGCCGTTCCTGCGGACCGCCGCGGCACTGTTGGGCTAACCGGAGTCATGAGGCGGTGGCGTCCACGGGCCGGAGGCCTCCGAAGATGCCCTGGGGACGCAATACCAAGGCTGCCACCAGGATCACGAAAGAGGCGACCACCGCCAGGTTGGTGCCTATCTGGGGTATGAAGACGGCCAGTCCGGCCTCGACAATACCCAATACCATGGCGCCTCCCAAGGCGCCCCGGACTGATCCGAGGCCCGCCATGGCGGTTATGGCGAAGGCCTTGAGAGTGAGAGGAGGGCCTTGGAAGGGCGAGATGGCCAGCACCGGACTGATGAGCGCCCCCGCCAACCCGGTGAGGCCGATGCAAATCGCGAAGGTGATGGCGTACACGCCGGAGACGTTGACGCCCAATATGCGGGCGGCCTCGCGATTCTGGGCAGCGGCCCGGATGCTCTTGCCGAGACGAGTTCGCATCAGGAAGAGACTGAGGCCGACCGTGACCGCCAGAGCCACCAACAGAATCCAGAATCGGGTGACCGGCACAGTCACGTGATCGGTCAGTTCCCACGCTCCTCCCAGGCTGGTGTCGGTGCGTCGGAAGTCGGCCGAGAAGATCAACTTCATGGCGTTTTGCAGCACGATTGCCACCCCGAACATCACCAGGAGAGACACCAGGTGCGAGCGGTCGATCACCCGATTGACCAATGTCATTTGCGTGGCGTAGCCCAGACCAAGCATTAATAGGAAGACCACGGGTGCCGACAGGAATGGTTCCACCCCCCACAAGTCGTTGGCCAGCCAAGCCAGATAGGCCCCGATCATTACGAACTCACCATGGGCGAAGTTGATCACCCCCATCACTCCCCAGATGATCGAAAAACCCAGCACCAGGATGGTGTACATGCCGCCCAAAGCAATACCGTTGATGAGAGCCTGGGCTACCTGGTGGACGCCGAAGCCAGTGGCGGTCCCGCCGGATGCTGCCGAAGTCGAAAGGGTGAAGGCGGTTTCGGCCGCCGCGGCCGGGGCCACCACTCTGACCCGGCCGTCCTGTACCTGGACGGTACCCATCGGCTTGGCGGTGTTGACTCCCCGGTCGTCGAAGGCCAGGGGACCGTAGAAGGTATCGGCTTCCAGGGAATACAAGGCCTGACGCACCTCGTCGGTGTCGGTGCTGCCGGCGGCCTCGATGGCGAGATGCAGAGCAAGTGCCGATGCGGTGGCGCTGGCTGCCTGGTAAACCGGCGGTTCGCCCCACAGGCTCTGGTAATAGCCGGCGTAATCGGAGGCAGTTCCGAAGTAAGGACCCTCGTAGGCCATGACAGATTCCCACTGGGTGGGACCCAGCACGCCGTTGACATCCTCGCCCAACTCCTCGATGAGCTTGGGGTTGGAAGGTCCCACCGTGATGAGCATGCCTTGGGGCGCGAATCCCAACTCCTTGGCGGAGTTCACGAACAGCACCGCGTCGTTGTAGTGCCCTCCGCCCACGAAAATGTCCGGATCCAGGTCCCGGAATTTGGTCATGATGGCCGAAACGTCCTGGATGTCCTTGGGATAGGTCTCCACTGCCAGCACCGCGATGCCGTTGTCTTCCAGGTGGCGGATGGCCCCATTAGCCACCGAGGTGGGAAAGGAGGTGTCCTCATAGGCGATCACCGCGGTCCGCACCCCTTGTCCAGCCAACATCTCGATGCCGGATTTGGTGTAGTCGCTGGCGATCGTGGCCACCAGGAACAAGTTGCGGAAACCGCGCTCGAACATGGTATCGGAGGTGCCGTTTCCCTCCACCATGATGACGTTGTTCGCTTCTGAGATGGCGCTGGCACCGGTGGTGAGGCCACTCGAATAGGGACCGAGCAGAAAGTCGACCCCGTCCTCGTCGATCAGTTTCTGCACCAGGTTTGCCGCGGTGTCGGCATCGGACTCGTCGTCGTAGTAGATGATTTCGGCGGCATAGCGTCTCCCGTCGATCTGGATGCCACCGTATTCCTCGTTTACCCATTTCACCCATGTGTCGTATCCCTGGCGGGAGTCGCGACCCTCCACCGCGAATTTGCCAGTCTCGCTCAGGGCGGCGCCAATCCGCACCGTCCCCGCGAACCCGCCCTCGGAGCTGGTCTGGGCTTCAGGGGTGGGGGTGCTCTCCTCACCGACACCCGCGCAAGCTGAGAGGGCCAACAGCGCAACTCCCGCTGCAGCAAGGTTGGCGAGTCGGCGCATATATGGGGTTCCGGTGGTGTTAGCAGTGGGGGTGACCCGTTGAAAAGCGATTTTAACAACCTCCCATCGTGGCGCCTGCCGACCCCCGTCCTGAAGCAGGGGCTTTCGGCCGCGTTCACCCTGCAACTTGGCCCTTCCGGGCCCACCCCCACCGCCGCCATGCCGGTATGGAACGGGGTGGAGGCAGGCTAACGCCAGCCGTCGCCGCCCCCGTTGGAGAAGCCGTTTCCGGCAGTTGAAGACGGCTTGGGTCCGGTGGAACCAGTCTGGACGGGTTGTGCCGTCTGTGGTGATCCCGTCTTGGGTGGAACCTATCCCAGGACGGTGCTTGTCAATGGATCCATTATGAAAGACCCCTGTGACAGAACAAGAGATACCGCTGGTAAGTGGAACGCCATCGCCGGATGGAACTGTGGCGCCTGTGAGCCCTGCCCCTGACTACATCCGGAAGACGCCGAAGGAACTGGTTCCCTTCACGGGGCCGGAGTGGACTGCCGACAGAGCGATTCCCAGCACGGTGCGGGTGTCTCGCGGGTCGACCAACCCGTCATCCCAGATGCGGGAAGTGGCGAAATAAGCCAGTTCTTCGGCTGAGATCTGGTTCTCGATCTTGGCCCTGATGGCGGCGTCCAGTTCGTCGTCGTAGGGCTCTCCGCGGCTTTCCGCAGCGGCGCGGCGGATGATGGACATCACCCCGGCCAATTGCTTGGGTCCCATCACCGCGATCTTGTGATTGGGCCACCCGAACATGAAGCGAGGGTCGTAGGCCCGCCCCGACATGCCGTAATTCCCCGCCCCGTAGGAGACTCCCGCCAAAAGCGAGATGTGAGGGACGGTGGAATTGGCCACCGCGTTGATCATCTTGGCGCCGTCCTTGATGATTCCCCGCTGCTCGTAGTCCTTTCCAACCATGTACCCGGTGGTGTTGTGAATGAAGATGATGGGGACGTCGTATCGGTTGCACAGCATGATGAACTCGGTGGCCTTGTGGGCTTCCTCCGAGAAGATCACCCCCTGCTGGTTGGCCACCACTCCCACCGCGAATCCGTGCACCGAACCCCAACCGGTCACGATCGACGGACCATAGAGGGACTTGTACTCGTCGAACAAAGAGCCGTCCAGGACCCTTCCCAAAACCTCTCGCATGTCGAAGGGAATCCGCAGGTCCTGGGGGATCACTCCCAGGAGGTCCTCCGGATCGTGTTCCGGCTCGGTGACTGCATGGGTGGGCCCGTAACCCTGCTTGCGCCAGTTGAGATGGGCTACGATCGCCCGCCCGATCCGCAAGGCGTCCAGTTCGTCGACCGCGAAGTAATCGGACAGTCCCGACACCCGGGAGTGCATCTCCGCTCCTCCCAGTTCCTCGTCGGTGGACTCTTCTCCGGTGGCCATCTTGACCAGCGGCGGTCCTCCCAAGAACACCTTGGCGCGTTCTTTCACCATCACCGCGTAGTCGGCCATCCCCGGCAGGTAGGCGCCCCCCGCCGTTGAGTTGCCGAACACCAGGGCGATGGTGGGGATGCCCAGTTGGGAGAGTTGGGTCAGGTTGCGGAAGGTCGCTCCGGCGTGCACGAAGACCTCGGCTTGCTCGGGAAGCACCGCCCCGCCCGATTCCACCAGGCTGATCAACGGCATCCGGTTGACCCGGGCGATGTCCTGGGCACGCATGCCCTTCACGGTGCCGATGCGGTGCATCGACCCGGCCTGGCTGGTGGGGTCGTTGGCGGAGACCACGCATTCCACCCCCTCCACCACCCCGATGCCGGTGATCAGGTTGGCGCCCAGTTTCTTGTCGGTTCCCCAACAGGCCAGGGTTGACAACTCCAAGAAAGGGGAGTCTCGGTCCAACAGCAGTTCGATGCGCTGGCGGGCCAGCAATTTTCCCCGGGCCAGGTGGCGCTTCACGTATTTGGGCCCGCCCCCCTCCCGGGCTTTGGCCATGAGTTGTTCGAACTCCGCCAAACCGTCAAGCATGGCCTCCCGGTTGGCCTGGAAATCCGGGGACGAGCGGTCGACTTTGGTGGGAAGAACGGGCACGACGCTTGGAAGGCTACCTCATCTGGGCCTATATCCTCTATGGCTGTGAGCTATCGACACATTCAAATCGAAACCGAAGGGCACGTAGGCTGGCTGTGGCTGAATCGCCCCCGCAAAATGAACGCCTTCTCGCCCGACCTCTGGGAGGATCTGCCCCGGGCGGTACGAGAATTGAGCGCTCGCTCCGAGGTGCGGGTGATAGTGGTGGCCGGCCGCGGTCGGGCGTTCACGGTGGGAATCGATCTCAACATGCTTGCCGGATTGGCCCCCGCCGGCGGTTCGCCCGCCGCCATAAAACGTGCTTTGTTCCGTCGCCTCAAAGAACTGCAGGAGACCTTCTCCTCGCTGGAGTCATCCCCGGTTCCGGTGATAGCGGCCGTGCACGGATGGTGTCTGGGAGCAGGCATGGACTTGATCACTGCTTGCGACATCCGACTGGCCGCTTCCGATGCCGTGTTCTCGGTGCGAGAGACACGAATGGCGATGGTGGCAGATATGGGAACCCTCGAGCGGCTCCCCAAAGTGGTTTCATCGGGTCATGTCGCCGAGTTGGTGTACACCGGAAAGGACATCGACGCGGCGCGAGCCGAACAGATGGGTCTGGTGAACCAGGTGTATGACGACCAGGAGTCTCTGATCTCGGGGGCCGCGGATTGGGCCGGTCAGATTGCTGCCAACTCCCCGCTGGCGGTGCAGGGGGCCAAAGCAGTGCTATCGGCCGAACGAGGCCTCTCGGTGAGCGAAGCCCTGGACTATGTGGCCCTTTGGAACACCGCTTTCCTGGAGTCCGACGACCTCAACGAGGCGGTGGCCTCCTTCATGGAGCGCCGCCCGCCCCGTTACACCGGTAACTGATCGGGTTCAGGTCTCGGGGTCCCAACGGTGGACCGAGGGGGGATTGCGGAACCCCAATTCAGAGCAGAGTGATTGGTATTCGGTCCTCCTGACGCCCTGCCAGGCGATCTCCTCCAAGTTACGGGACACCGGAGCATCCCGACGCAGGGTGGTCAGTTCACGGAACAGCAGGGCTTCCTCCTGCCGTTCGTTCAGGTTCTTGGAGAGTCGCGCCGCTCCCCGGACCTTCACCTCCCAGTTGGCGGGATCTGCAGGGATGAATTCCAGGTGGCCGTAGTGCCCCAACACCGTTGACGAGGACTTGGCGCCCCAGGCCGGAATGCCGGGAATCCCGTCGGCGGAGTCTCCCACCAGGGCCAGATAGTCGGGGATGGAGGCCGGGGCGACGCCGAACTTGGCCACCACTCCGTCCGCGTCCAGCATCACGTTCTGGCGGCGGTCGAAGGTGACCACATGGCGTCCCGACACGCACTGGGTCAGGTCCTTGTCCGGGCTGACCAGGATCACCCGGTCAGCTTGGGGAGAGAAGCGATGAGCGCCGGTGGCCATGGCATCGTCAGCTTCGAAGTCAATCATTCCCCAAACGGTGACACCGAGAGCTTGAAAGGCTCGTTCGGCCAAACCGAACTGACCCATGAGGTCTTCGGGAACCCCCACCCCGGTCTTGTAACCGTCGTACATGTCGTTGCGGAAACTCTCGATGACGGTGTCGGTGGCCGCCGCGATATGGGTCAACTGAGGATCTCGCAGCAGCGACAGGGTGGTGTTCAACAGCCCGTAGACCGCTCCGACCTCGGTACCATCCGGCGCCGTCCGGAACGGAAAACCGAAATAGGCGCGAAACAACTCGTAGGTACCATCAAGCAGATGCACGAACATTCCAAAAATGGTATGAACGATTCTCCTCCACGTCAAGGCGAGTCGGACGAAGTGGACTCGGAAACCGGTCCGGACAAAGGGGCCAACGGGTCCGGATGGCAGGAAACCGGGGAGGAATTCGATTCTCTCCGCGGCAGTTTTCGCTCCAGCTACCAGGAAGGGGCAGCCGAAGGGCCTTCTCGGGAAGAGGTGGCGAGCGCCTTTCGGACGCTGGGAAGCGCAATAACCCAGATGGTGGCGGGCGCCGGCAACACCTTGAAGGACCCCGCCGTGAAGCAGCAAGTCCAAAAGACCACCAGGACAGCGGTTTCCGCGGTTGCCGCCCTGTTCACGGAGTGGGCGGCCGAATTGCGAACCCGCTTGGAGGAAAGGGGCGGAGACCACCAGGACCCTCCCACGGATCACCGGTCGCAGGAGGGTGATTCGGCCACCGGCGACGAGAAAGACACCCCATCCGATAAAGACCCCGAAGGGTCCTGACCCCTGGAGGCCAACCAGTGGCGTTGATAACGGCCGGGGAGTTGGCCAAAAGACTGTCCGACCCCTTGGTGGTGGTGTGTGACGTCCGTTGGTATCTCGCCGACCCGGAGCAGGGCAGGATGGAGTACCAAGGCGCCCATCTGCCCGGGGCGCGCTTTGTCGACCTGGACACCGATTTGAGTGACGCCGACGCTGAAGGGCCCGGGCGTCATCCTCTGCCCACCGTGGAGGCCTTCGCTCGGACCCTGGGACGGTTGGGCATCGGACCCGATCACACCGTGGTGGCCTACGACTCCTCGGGTGGGGCCATCGCCTCCCGTCTGTGGTGGATGCTGCAGTCGATAGGGCACGGTTCGGCTTTCGTGCTGGACGGAGGCTTCCCGGCTTGGGAGCAAGCGGGATTGCCGCTCACAGCAGAGATTCCACCCGTGTCGAGTTTGGATTACCCGGCATCGGGCAAGTGGAGAGGCGTGGTGAGTGGCGAACAGGTTCTCTCCCTGCTGGGACGGGGTTTGATCCTTGATGCCCGGTCCGAGGATCGTTACCGGGGTGAGAATGAGACGATCGACCCCCAGGCCGGGCACATACCCACGGCGCGCAGCGCCTTTTTCGGAAAGAACCTGTCACCGGAGGGACGCTTCCTGTCGGCGAACGACCTGGGACGACGTTTCCGGGAGTTGGGTGTGGAGGACCACGAAACCACGGTCACCTATTGCGGGAGCGGGGTGACGGCTTGCCACAACCTTCTGGCCATGCACTTGGCCGGCTATTGGGGACTCCTCTACGAGGGGTCGTGGAGTGACTGGTCCAGTAGAACTGATGGCTTGGTGGTGACCGGTCCTCATCCCGGAGAAGCCCTTCCTCACTGATTCTCAGGAGGCCTCCTTGAGTCGAGCAATCAAGAAGATTTACGGTAACTGTTATTCCCTGGTAGAGGTATATTGAGATTATGCGTTTTTCTTCCTCTCGAGTCCGTTACGGGATAGCCGGAGCACTGGCGGCCGCACTTGCTCTGGCGGCCGGTGAACTGATCGCCGGATTGTCTCCCGCTTCCGTCTCCCTCACCGAGGCAGTAGGAGGCTTGGCCATTGACTATGTCCCCCCGCCGGTCAAGGACTTCGCCATCGCCGTGTTCGGAATCTACGACAAGTTGGCTCTCATCATCGGCATGGTGGTGGTGACCGTGGCCCTTGGGCTGTTGGTCGGAATGTGGGCGGCCCGCCAGTGGGCGGTTGCCCTCTGGGTATTCGGCCTGTTCGGGTTACTGGGTGCTTTCTCCTTGAGCCGTGAGCCGGGCATCAACTGGTTGGCTTCCATTGCCACCGCGGCGGTAGCGGCGGCCGTGGCGCTGGTTGTCTTGAGAATTCTCTACCGCCTGATCGGCGGGTTCGCTGTAAGGCCATTCGTCAGGACGGGCAGAATCCGCGACCTGAGGATGGTTCACCGCCAGATCGTGGGGCCCGCCCCGGGCGCCGGGGAAGCGACGGTGTTGGACTCTGAGGATGCCCAAGCTCAGGTCGTGGAAGTCGTCGAAGAGACTGAGGCGCCGGGCGATCTCACCCGTCGGAAGTTCCTGGTTGGCGCCGGAGCGGTTCTTGGATTGGGAGTGGCGATGGGGGCCGGTGGTCGTTTCATGTTGGAACGCACCAAGCGGGCTTTGGCCGGCCGGGAGACTGTGGTGCTTCCCCAGGTCACCGAGACCACCGCTTCCACCGGTGCGCCCACCACTATCGCTGCGAGCCCGTCGACCACCGCTGCGGAAGCGCAGACCACCACCACTGCTGAGGCGACTACCACCACCACCGGCCCTACCGTCGACGGAGCGGGACCGCTTCCCGCCGGGCACTCCCTGGATGTCCCGGGGATCAGTCCCATTATCACCCCCAACGAGGACTTCTATCTGATCGACACCGCTCTCAGTCCACCCCAGGTGAACCTGGAGGAGTGGACTCTGAAGGTGACCGGTCTGGTGGAGAACCCCTACGAGATCACTTTCCAAGAGTTGTTGACCAGACCGTTCGTGGAGCGCTACGTGACCCTGTCCTGTGTTTCCAATTCGGTTGGAGGATCCCTGGTGGGCCACGCCAAGTGGTTGGGCGTGCCGCTCAGCGTGATCCTGGACGAAGCGGGACTGCGGCCCGAGGCCGAGCAGATCGTGGGTCGCTCGGTGGATGGCTTCACGGTCGGCTTCCCGTCGACCATACCCTATGACGGTCGTGATGCCCTGGTGGCGGTGGGGATGAATGACGAGCCCCTTCCCATCGAGCACGGTTTCCCGGTGCGGTTGGTGGTTGCGGGTCTCTACGGCTACGTGTCGGCAACCAAGTGGCTGTCGGAACTGGAGTTGACCACTTGGGATGGATTCGACGCCTATTGGGTTCCCAGGGGATGGGCCAAGGAGGCGCCGGTCAAGACCCAGTCTCGGATCGACACTCCCCGCGACGGTCAGATCGCGGCCGGCCCACGGGCAATCGCGGGAGTGGCCTGGGCGCCGCACCGGGGGGTCGACCGGGTGGAGGTGAAGATCGGCAACGGACCGTGGATCGACGCCGAGTTGTCCAGCGAGATCTCCGACAACTCCTGGAGGCAGTGGCAACTGGCCTGGGACCCCGAACCCGGCCGGTACAAACTCCGCGTGCGGGCCACCGACGGCGAAGGGGTCACCCAGACCGACATCCGCCGGCCTCCCGCCCCCGACGGGGCCACCGGTTATCACACCATAGACGTGACGGTGAACGCCTAAGCCTCCCCGAACTGACACCCTGATCGGGATGGATGGCGGTTTACTGGTCCAAGGGCCGGACGGGGAGTCCCGTTGCTGGTGGGGCGTCGATCCTCCCGAATACCGCCGCTACCACGACCAAGAGTGGGGATTCGGGGTCACTTCCGATCACCGGCTGTTCGAAAAGGTCTGCCTGGAAGGTTTTCAAGCCGGTCTGTCCTGGCTGACGGTGCTGCGGAAGAGGGACAACTTTCGGGCGGCTTTCAGGGGGTTCGTTCCGGAGGTGGTGGCGCAGTTTGGCGAGGAGGAGGTCGACCGGCTGGTGACCGATCCCGGGATTATCCGCCACCGAGGAAAGATCCGTTCAACCATCAACAATGCCGGCCGAGCCTTGGAGATGACCCGCTCTCACGGGTCGCTTGCCGCCTACTTCTGGCGATGGGCGGAGTTCGACAGTCCGCCGCTACGGGTTGCGCCCCCGGCGACCACCGAGGCTTCCACGGCACTGGCCAAAGACCTCCGTAGTCGGGGCTGGACGTTCGTGGGCCCCACCACCTGCTATGCCTTCATGCAGGCCACGGGATTGGTCAACGATCACCTGGACGGCTGCTGGGTGAGAGAGGAGGCGGAGGGATCCCGCCGCCGAGCCGGTGGGCCTTTGACGCCTAACGGGATGAATTGATTCTTCGGATCCTTGCCGACCTGGCGAACCTGGTGGAGGCCCCTGGGTTGAGCGAGGTGATCGCCACGCCACTGATCACCAGGAAGATGCCGGTGACCAAGGCGGGGGTGACCGGCTCGTCCAGTACGGTCATCGCCAGGGTTGCAGCCACCGCCGGCTCCATCAGCCCGACCACCGTGGCGATGCTCAGGCGAAGATGCTTCAGACCGGATCCCCAAAGCGTCTGAGCGCAGGTCACGGTCACCAGTCCCAGGTACGCGATGGTCACAACGGAAGCGGTGGATGCGAATGCCGCCTCCACGGAGGTCAGCGCCAACGGCAGCAACAGGAGTGCGCCTGCCACAATAATCGTCGTCATGGCCGGGAGGAGCGGACGGTCCCGCATGAGCTGTTGAGCGGAGAACCCGAAGGTCGTTATGCCGCATCCGGCCACCACTGCCAGGGCCACGCCGCTCCACACCACGTCCGGTGACCCTCCCGATAGAAGCGCCACACCTCCAACTGCCACGACCACCCCGACCAGCCAGCGCCCGCCGGGCCGGTGCTTGTGGGCCAGCCAGTCGATTCCGCCACCGGCGACGACGCTGCTCCCAATCATCACCAGGGTCCCCACGGCCACGCCGGTGCGGGACACCGCCTCGAAAAAGGACAGTTGTACGCCGGCCACCATGAGAGCCCCGAGTACCACCCATCGGGCCGGTAGCGGGTACCGCCACGGCGCCTCCTTCCGGATCAGCGAGGCAGCCAGGAGTCCGGCTCCGCCGATCACTGCCCGCCAAGACCCCATGGCTACGGCGTCCAGTGAGTCAGGGCCGAGTTCGGCCGCCGTCCCGATCGTCCCGATGAGCGACGTGGCCAACGCCACCGACCCCACCGCCAACATGGGGGAGCGCCGCGCCCCTGGGTCATGCCGGCTCAAGGGTCACCTCAACAGCGGCGGGGGAGGGGAACACCAGCAGGCCGTGACCTTGCAATGGCCTCCGAAGGTGGTTGCTGTTGTCGCAAGTTTGGCCCAGGGATCTGTGACGAGTGGGGCATGGAGATCTTCTGGCGGTTAGAAGTGATCAGCTTGCCTGCGGATGAAGGTGGCTGTCATCAGGTCGAGGTGACCTCCTCCTCCGTTTTCGAACAGGGTGATCTGGTCGGGACTCTGCCGGCCGGGATGATCTCCCCTGCACAGTTGGAAGAGATCGGCCCTGATGTCTTCTTCGGTGATGAGACCGGACTCAAGCGGGATCACCAGATCGCCGCACTCCTCAACCGCCGCATCACGGGAGTCGACGAAGATGGCGGCGCGGCGGATGACTTCGTCGTCTATTTCCCGGCAGTGGGGGAGGAAGGCGCCCACCAGATCAAGATGAGTGCCCTGCCTGAGGAGGTCTCCCGGAATCAACGGTTCAGAGGACATGGTGGCGGTGGAGATGATGTCAGCCACACCGATTGCGGTGTGCAGATCGTCGGCGACCTCCGCACCGAGCGCCGCGGCCAATTCCGCTGCCTTGGATCGAGTTCGGTTCCAGATCAGCACCCGGTCCAACGAGGGCCGCACCTCCCGGTGGGCCGCAATCAAATGGGGGGCGAGTCCGCCGGCGCCCACCATCAAGAGGGTCCTGCTGTCGGGTCGCGACAAGAGACGGGAACCGAGCGCCGAGTCGGCCGAGGTCTTCCGGTAGGTGAGTTCGGTCCCGTCCATGATCGCCGCAGGGGTGCCGCTTTCCCCGTCAAACAGCACGTACACCGCCTGCACCGAGGGGATTCCCCTGGTTCTGGGGTTCTCGGGGAACACGGTCACCAACTTGACACCCAGTGAATCTCCCGGCTGCCAAGCGGGAAGACCCATGAAGACCTGCTCGCCGTCCGGTGGTGAATAGACCACCCTGCGGATGTGAGCCTTAGGGCTGAGGTGGCTCTGGAAGAGGTGGTCGGCCAACTGTCCGTACGGCGCCAGCTTTGCCAGCGCCGCTTTGTCAAGATAGGGGATCACTTTCCGAGATTCTAAACCCCGACCCGAAATGGGTCCCGGAGGGCGCCCTTACACAATTCACTCCAGGAAAACACTCTGTTCATCCTCGTGACTGCATGGACCCGATATCCTCACTGGCAGTGAGACCTAGGAAGGCAATATGACCCTACAACGACCTTCTTTCACAATGGGAATTGAAGAGGAGTACATGCTGGTCGACTCCCAGACGAGGAATCTGGTAACCGATCCCGACCCGGCGATGTTCGACAAATGCAGGGAACTGTTGGGAGAGCGGGTCACCCATGAACTGCTGCGTTCCCAGATCGAGATAAGCACCAAGCCCTGCTCCTCCCTGTCGGAGTTGGGGCACGATCTTCGTCGGTTGCGCAGAGCCGTGATCGACACCGCCCGGGAGTACGGGATGTTGGTGATCGCCTCCTCCACCCACCCCTTTGCCCAGTGGTGGGAGCAGCAGGTGGTATCTGACGAGCGTTATCAGGTACTGACCGGAGACATGCAAGCCGTCGCCCACCGCCTGGTGACCAATGGCATGCATGTCCACGTCGGTATCGAAGACCCGGAGATGCGGATCGATCTGATGGGGCAGGTCACCTACTTTATGGCCCATCTTCTGGCCCTCTCCACGTCCTCTCCATTCTGGGGCGGGAAGGACACCGGTTTGAAGAGCTATCGACTCAACGTTTTTCACACCCTGCCCCGCACCGGCCTCCCCGAGGTCTTCGAAAGCTGGAGTGCCTATCAGCGGCACGTTGATGTGTTGATCGGAGCCGGCATCATTGAGGACGCCACCAAGATCTGGTGGGACATACGTCCCAGCGCTCGGTATCCCACTTTGGAGATGCGAGTCACCGACGTGTGCACCAAGCTCGAGGATGCCCTGGCGATCGCGGCGGTGTACGTCTGCCTTCTCAGCATGCTGTTCCGCCTGAGAACAGACAACCAGAAGTGGCGCTCCTATGCCACGTTCCTCTTGGAAGAGAATGTCTGGCGGGCCCAGCGGTATGGTTCCACAGGCTCCCTCATGGACTTCGGGCAGCGGCGCCTGGTTCCATTCTCGGAATTGGTCGAGGAGATGATCGAAATGCTGATCCCGGACGCGGAGGAGATGGGGTGCGTTGACGAGGTGCAGCATGTCCGGCAAATAGTCATGGACGGCACTTCCGCCGAGCGCCAATTGGGATCATTTCGTCGGGCGCTCAACCGGGGCGCCACGGAACAGGAAGCCTTGGTGCAGGTGGTAGACATGCTGGCCGACAACACTGCCGCCAATCTGGCATAGCAGGTATACGTTCGGGCCCGTGGGCCAATGTGAAAATGATGCGCCACTAATAACGGTTTGTTGTGCCGACACGCAATATCCTCCTCAGCAAAAGATGGTCGGAAAGGGATAGACCCTCGTTTACGGTAGGGATTGAAGAGGAGTATCTGCTGATTGATCCCCAGACGAGGGATCTGATCTCAGATCCCGATCCGGACATGTTCGAGAGATGCCAGGAGGTCTTGGGAGAGCGCGTGACCCATGAGATTCTGCGGGCCCAGATCGAGGTGAGCACCAGGCCGTATTCCTCCATCCAGGCGGTCGGGCAGGATCTTCGATACCTTCGTCGCACCGTGATCGATGTTGCCCGGGAATACGGGATGGGTGTGATTGCCGCTTCCACCCATCCCTTCGCCCAGTGGTGGGAGCAGAAGGTGTCCGTAGGAGAGCGCTATCTGATGCTGGAAGGCAGAGTCCAGTCCCTGGCCCGGCGGATGTTGATCTGCGGAATGCATGTCCATGTGGGTATAGAAAATCGGGACCTGAGAATCGACCTGATGGGCCAGGTTTCATACTTTCTTGCCCATCTGCTGGCATTGAGTACGTCCTCCCCCTTTTGGGGAGGAAAGGACACCGGCTTGAAGTGCTATCGCTTGTATGTCGGCCATGGGATGCCGCGCACCCGCCACCCGGAGCTATTCGAGAGTTGGAGTGAGTATCAACGCCACATCGAGGTCCTGATCGGGGCAGGCGTCATCCAGAGTCCCAGCGAGGTGTGGTGGGACATCAGGCCCAGCAGCAACTACCCCACTTTGGAGATGAGGGTCACCGATGTGTGCACCAAGGTGGATGATGCGATCGCGGTTGCCACCGTTTACGTCTGCCTGCTGAGAATGCTCTACCGCCTGAGGACCAAGAACCAGAAGTGGCGGTCCTATCTGCCATTCCTGTTTGGAGGAAAACGTATGGCTGGCCCAACGGTACGGCTCCACCGGGTCCCTGCTGGACTTGGGGAAGCGCAGCCTGGTCCCGTTTTCTGAACTGGTGGAGGAAATGATCGAGGTGCTGATGCCGGAGGCCGAGGAATTGGGATGTGTCAATGAACTTCAGCACATACGCCAGATAGTGATGAATGGCACATCTGCAGAGCAGCAGGTATGGGTGTTTCGCAGAGCTCTGCACAGCGGCGCCACCCAGGAGGAGGCCTTTAAACAGGTGGTGGACATGCTTGCCCACGACACTGCGGATAACTTGGGTTAGCGGCCGGTTAGGGTTGCGGGGTATATAGACCAAGAGGAGAAGATGAGCGACTATCCGATCAGAATCGGGCTGCAGCTACAACCCCAGCATGCCGACTATTCCGCCATTCGCGACGCGGTGCAGAGGGCCGAGGCGATCGGCGCCGATGTGGTTTTCAATTGGGACCACTTCTTTCCGCTCTACGGCGACGCCAGGGGAAAGCACTTCGAATGCTGGACGATGCTGGGAGCCTGGGGGGAATCCACTACTCAGATCGAGATCGGGGCGCTGGTTACCTGCAACTCCTATCGGAATCCGGATCTGTTGGCCGACATGGCCCGTACCGTGGACCATATTTCGGGAGGTCGGTTGATCCTGGGCATCGGGTCAGGTTGGTTCCGTTGGGACTATGACTCTTACGGGTACGAGTTCGGCACAGTGGGAAGCCGCCTCGCCGACCTCGCTGCGGCGCTTCCCCGCATCGAGGCCCGCTGGAAGAAGCTCAATCCGCTGCCGACCCGCAAGATCCCAATCCTCATAGGAGGCATGGGAGAGAAGAAAACCCTTCGTTTGACCGCGCGTCATGCCGACATCTGGCACGGGTTCGGCACTCCCGACACCATGGCTCACAAGAACTCGGTTATCGACCAGTGGTGCGAGGTGGAGGAACGGGATCCGGCCAGCATCGAGCGATCATGCAATGTTGAAGGGTCTGCGATCTCGACGGGAGACGACTACGTTGCCACCGGAACCACGTTCTTGGTGGTCCCAACGGTCGGTCCCGACTATGACCTCACAGCTTTGGAGGAGTGGGTGGCTTGGCGAGACTCCAGGAAAGGCTGACGCAACCGCAAGACTTCAACCCGTTGAACAAAGAAGAAGGGGCTCCGGATGGAGCCCCTTCTCTGTTATTCGGTTTCTCGATCCCGGCTACGGCAGGCCGATGCTGGGGTCGATGAACTCGTTGGTGACGATGTCGGTGGCGATCACGGTCGGGTCGTAGGTCTCCAGTCCCTGCGGACCGTAGATCTCGGCCAAGAGGGCGATCACCTCGTTGACCCGACCGATGTCGAAGTCGCCGATGGTGTCGTTGGGACCGTTCCCGATCAACCCGAGTTCGAGCTGAGCATCATGGGAGTACTGCGCCACTCCTGGGCTGTACTGCCAGAAGCTCTCCAACGCGGCCACGATCTCCACGATCTGGGCGTTGGTGGCGGCCGGGTCGGCTGCGTAGTCCACCTGGGCCTGCTGCACCATGGGCACGAACAACTCCCAACAGTCTCGGTATCCATCGATGATGTCGGGCTTGGAGGCCAGCAACTGCGGGTACATCTCCAAGCCGGAGTCGTGGATCAACATGAAGTCGACCGGCTTGCCCCAGTCCTCGAACTCGTTCTGGTACTGGTAGGGCTCGGCCGATGCGAATCCCTGCTGGACCAGGTTGCCCTCGGCGATGAACCGGGCGGGTGACCCGTCATAAGAGGCATCTATCTGGTCCTCGGTGACCCAGCCCTTCCCCAGCAGGTAGTCGATGTAGGTGGCGCCCTCGAAATAGAGGAGGGTTCCGTCGTTGCCTCTGAGCTGATCGCCCAAGTCCTCAAAACTCTCCAAATCGTATACCTCGGGGTCCCACATCACTATCTGGGGGTTCTTGTCACGAGGCGCCACGATCCCGATGGTGGGCTGCGACGCGGAGAGTCGCACCTGCTCATCGGTGTTGGTGTACGCCAAGTGGATCGAAGAATCCTGGTAGAGCAATGAGATGTCGTTCTGGAAACCGATGTAGGGACCGCCGGCGCGGACTTCCAGCATCACGCCGGTGTCGCCGATCTCGTTGGTGTAAGTCCCGTTGGTGGTGTCGATCGTCCCGCCGGGGCCGGCCAACTGATACAACTCGGAATGCTCGGCCTCGGGGAACCAGTCGGTCTGGACCACGATGGTGCTCGGGCAGACTTCGGACAGAGTGGCCATGGTCATATCCATGTCCATGGAGGGCAGTCCGATGCTGGGATCGATGAACTCGTTGGTGACGATGTCTTCAGCCGTCACGTTCGGGTCGTAGGTCTCCAGTCCCTGCGGACCGTAGATCTCGTCGAGGAGGGCGATCACTTCGTTGACACGACCCATGTCGAAGTCGCCGATGGTGTCGTTGGGACCGTTCCCGATCAGACCCAACTCGAGTTGGGCGTCGTGAGAGTACTGCGCCACTCCTGGGCTGTACTGCCAGAAGCTGTCGAGCGCGGCCACGATCTCCACGATCTGGGCGTTGGTGGCGGCCGGGTCGGCTGCGTAGTCCACCTGGGCCTGCTGCACCATGGGCACGAACAACTCCCAACAGTCTCGGTATCCATCGATGATGTCGGGCTTGGAGGCCAGCAACTGCGGGTACATCTCCAGGCCGGAGTCGTGGATCAACATGAAGTCAACCGGCTTGCCCCAGTCCTCGAACTCGTTCTGGTACTGGTATGGCTCGGCCGATGCGAATCCCTGCTGGACCAGGTTGCCCTCGGCGATGAACCGGGCGGGCGACCCGTCATAGGAGGCGTCGACCTGGTCTTCGGTGACCCAACCCTTGCCCAACAGGTAGTCGATGTAGGTGGCGCCCTCAAAGTAGAGCAGCGTGGCGCCCGAGGCTCCGATGTCAGCGAAGCTGTCAAAGGAGTACACGGCCGGATCCCACATCACGATCTGGGGGTTCTTGTCACGAGGTGCCACGATCCCGATGGTGGGCTGCGACGCGGAGAGTCGCACCTGCTCATCGGTGTTGGTGTACGCCAGATGGATCGAAGAATCCTGGTAGAGCAATGAGATGTCGTTCTGGAAACCGATATACGGTCCGCCGGCGCGGACTTCCAGCATCACGCCGGTGTCGCCGATCTCGTTGGTGTAAGTCCCGTTGGTGCTGTCAATCGTTCCTCCGGGGCCGGCCAACTGATACAACTCCGAGTGCTCGGCCTCGGGGAACCAGTCGGTCTGGACCACGATGGTGCTCGGGCAGACATCAGCCAGTGCCACATCCGGCATAGCGGCCTCGGTTGTCTCCGTAGGCGCTGCGGTGGTTTCCGCAGCGGCAGCGGTTGTTGCGGGCGCAGCGGTAGTGGCCGGAGCGGCCTCCTCATCGCCGTCGCCGCATGCTGCCACCACCAGGGCCAGCACAGCTAAGGCGGCAAGCCACCTTGGTACCTTCATTGTTTTCATAGGATGGTTCTCCTTTCTAACTAACTCGTTATTCCATAGCTTTCTTGAGCGTGATATGAGGTTGTTCGACACTGGATGTCAGGTGGTTTCGTGCCATTTGCCCACCGCCATCTTGCCCAGAACTCCGAACCCCCAAAAGACTAGGATGCCCAAGAGGGAAGAGAACAACAGAGCCGTGAAAAGTTGCTCGGTCAGCAGTCTTGCCCGGTATAGATCGAGCAGTCTCCCCAACCCCGGGATTCCCTTTCGGAAGAAGAACTCCCCCACAATTGCGCCGATCACCGACAGACCGGCGGAGATGCGGAACCCCGCAAAAATGGCGGGAAGAGCGTTGGGGAACTGCAGTTTGAACAGACGGGTGAGGCGGTTCGCTCGGTGAAGAGTGAAGAGATCATGAAAAGAGGCGGGGACCGACTGCAGACCGAACAGGGTGTTGGTGATTATCGGGAAGATGGAGATAATCACGCAGACAACTACCCGGCTGGTGAACCCGAATCCCAGCCAGAGGCCTACCAGGGGAACGATGGCCAGAATCGGGACGGTCTGGATGATGACCGCATAGGGATAGAAGGAAGTCTCTATCCACTTTGCCTGGCTCATCATGATGGCGGAAGTCATCCCGAGCACGATGGCGATAACCAAGCCGCTCATCGACACTGCCAGCGTCCAGAGCAGGCCTTCCAGCACCTGGAAGAGGTTGTCCTGGTTTACAAACCCCACATCGATTACCTCGTTGGGAGTGGGGAGCAGGAACTGCCGATCCGGGTCGAGGCTCAAGCTGATGGCATACCAGATACCCAGCACCACCAGGAACACCACAATGGGGGGTCCCAACCGATAGGTGGAGGAACGGAGGAGGGAGGAGGAGCGCCGGGTCGTACTCATCTACTCATCCCTCAGCACTTCCGATACCTCACCTGTCAACTCGGCGAAGGCCGGATCGAAGCGCAAGTCCAGGTGGCGGGGGTATGGGAAAGGCACCTTGAAAGACTTGAGGATGCGCCCGGGTCGGGAAGACATCACCAGGACGTCGGTGGACAGGAACACCGCCTCATACAGGTTGTGGGTGATGAACACCGCCCCGAATCCAGCCAGGGCGAATATCCGGAGCAATTCGGTGTTGAGATACTCCCGGGTGATCTCGTCCAGTGCTCCGAACGGCTCGTCGAAGAAGAACAGGGGTGGGTCCAGGGTGAGGGACCTGGCCAGGGAGACCCTCATCTTCATCCCTCCTGACAGAGCAGCGGGATAGTGCCGGTTGAACCCGCTGAGTCCCACCAACTCAATGGCGTCCTTGGCCCTCTGTTTGCGTTCGCCTCGGTCAAAGCCGCGCAGTTCGCAGAACAACTCGACGTTCTTTTGCACCGTTCTCCAGGGCAGGAGGGTGGCGTCCTGAAAGACATACCCCAGCGTCTCGTCGGAGCGGCGCACTTCGCCTGAACTCACCGGCAGAAGACCGGAGCCCATTCTCAGCAACGTGGACTTCCCGCAACCGGAGGGGCCGACCACGGTGACGAACTGGCCCGGCTTGACCGAAAGAGAGACGTTATCCACCGCATGGGTCCCGTCGGGAAAGGTCTTGCTGACCCTATCGAAAGCTATGAGCGTGCTGTTGGAACGATTGTTGCTGGAAATCTGTCCGGCCCCTGGTCCGTGTTCTAGGTTTTGCCCGCGGCGACCACTACGCCTGCCCTCATGGTAACCCGTTCGGGCCTCAGAGAAAGGGCCTCATTGAGGGTATTTGCCTTGACCAACGTCATGTCGGCGCTCTCGCCGGTCCGGAGAGTCGACCGTCCGTCGCTGAGCGAGGAGAGAAGACGGGCGTCATCATAGAAATGACCTGCCAGTCTGGCGAGATACCCGATTTCCAGAAGGTCGGCGGTGGGGAAGGGGCAGAAAGTGTCGTCGACGTTGTCGACTCCCAACCTCACATGCACTCCCTCCTCGATCAACAGGTTGATGGGCGCCAGAGCCCGGCGGGGTGAGTGGTTGCCGTATTCGTGAAGGATCAGGTTGGTGCGGGGCATGCAGTTGACGGTGATGCCCAGGCCGGCGATCCGGCGGGCCAAGGCGCGAGTCTGTTGCTCCGGCAGGGCGCTCAGCAGGCAGCAGTGGCTGAATGAAACCCGTCCTTCCAACTTGTACCGCTCCACCTCTCCGAGGGCGAAGTCCATGAGAAGACGGGCAGGGTCGAGTGTCTCGTCTATGTGAACGTCGGCATCCACTCCCGTTTCGGAGGAGAGTCTCATGATGGCGCTGACCGCTTTACGGGGTTCGCTGTCGTGATTCGGCGACCCGCCCAACAGTTGGTAACTGCCGGCGGCCAGGTCACGGCGGAGCCGTCTTAGCTCTTCGGAGTCGTTCAAGGCGCCCTCCACAGCGAATGCCACCAGTTCGATCTCGATCAGATCAGCCAGTTCCGCACGGACTTGCGCCATAACTGGCCAGCGGGGCGGGGCTATGTGGCTGGGAAGGTGCCCCACATGGCCGCGTGCCCGGGTGGCGCCATTGACAGCCAGGGTTGAGAACAGGCGCTTGGCCCGTTCAATGGCCGTCTCGACCACGTAGCCCTCCGGGCGGATCCCCAGTTCGATGGCGTCCTCCAATGAACGGGGCGGCCGGGGGGAGCCAACATAGGCCCGGTCGGGATGCAGATGGGGCTCGGCAAAGGAGGGGAGGGCCAGATGGGAGGGTTGTCCCACTAGATGTTCACGACCGGGTGCGTCATCTATGCCCTTGATGAGACCGCCAGCCAAAGAAATCACCTGCGGTCCCTCATGTCCGAGAACCATCACCGGACCGATCAGAGCAGGGCGATCTCCGGCGCCCAATTGCTGGGGTTGGGTGATGGTGGCCATTACTGGTAGAGCTTGGTGGTCAATGGAATATCCCTGCGGATCAGACCGGCCCGGTTTCGGATGTCTGCGGCCCGACCATGGGCCTCAATGTGAAGATCGGCCTCGTCCACGCCCAACACCCGGCCGTCCCGGTAGCAGACATTTCCGTCCACCCAGGTCTGGTGGACGGAAGCGGTCGAGGCGGACCACACCAGTGCCGATACCGGGTCGCCGTATGGGACCCACTCTGGGTGATCGAGGTCCCACAGAACCAGATCGGCCTTCTTGCCCACCTCAAGTGACCCTATGTCCGACTCCATACCCAGCGCCTTGGCGCCATCGAGGGTGGCCATGCGCAGTGCCTGCGTCGCACCCACCAGGGTGGCGTCCATGCGTGCATCCTTGAACAGGCCGGCGGCCAGGTGGATCTGGCGGTGGAGGTTGAGATTGCCTGCCGCCGAAACACCGTCGGTCCCCAGTCCCACCGTCACTGCGGCTTCCAACATCTCCGGGTACTTGCCGATCGAGGTGGCGCCTTTGGCAAGTTTCAGGGAGGTGGAGGGGCAGAATGCGACTTTGGTTCCGTGGGTGGAGAGCATCTGGACCTCTTCGGGGGTGACGGCCACTGCATGGGCGAGTACCAGATTATCACCCAGTCCGCCCGCTCGAGCCACACGGGTGATGGGCCAACTGCCATGCCGGCGCTGGGAGATCTGGGCCTCCGGCAGAGAGGTGGCCAGGTGATAGGTGGTCCCCACTCCCATCCGGGAGGCAAGTTCGCGGGCGCCAACATGCAGTTCCAGGCTGCAGGGCTCCTTGCCTTCGATGTTGACCCACACTCCCAGCCGTCCCCGCGCCGCCCCGTGCCAGGTTCGCACCGTCTCTTCCAGGGCCTCCAAGGCAACATGGGCGTCCGGGAAAAAATGATGATCCACCATCTGAGGGGACCAACCGGGAGGAATCTCCTTGGGCTTCACATCAGCGGCGTGGCGGCCGGTGATGCCCCTGATACCGGTGCTCTCCACGGCGGCGGCCACCGGCGCCGGGTCGCTTTGGGCGCCCATGTCCAGAAAGCAGGTGGTTCCTCCCCGGAGCATTTCGGCGGTCCCCAGCAGAGACCCCACCTTCTCGTCTTCACCGGTGACATGGGCGTAGAAGGGCTTAGCCCAGTGAAACACCCAGGTACGGGTGTCGATGACATCGGGGAACACCGCTCGCGACAGCGTCTCGGAGAGATGAACATGCGAGTCGACGAATCCGGGGGTCACCCCCAGCTTGCGTCCACTCATCCGCTCCACCGTATTCTCGGCGCGCATCCCCAAGCGTTGGTTGACTTCGTCGGTGGTCCCCAAGTCGCTGATGCGATCGCCTTCGATCAGAATCGCCCCGTCATTGATCACCCGGTCGTCTTGGTCGCAGGTGATCACGAATTCCAGGTGTTCGATGAGGGTTGAAGAAGCGGGGGAAGTCACGGCCTTCTGGGCTTGTTGGTGTCGAAGTACACCTAGGCCGGGTATGTGGCCCGGTATCGCATATACAGATAGTCACCGGCCTTACGAGCCGACAGAATCTTCATCCGCGGCGCGTCATCAGGAAGCCAGCCGGTCCCTTCCACAAGGCTGGGACGGGGGTTATCGGGGTTTTCGCCGACGACCAGCGGTGACCGGGTTATATAGGGCTCATTTACCAGTCCCGCCCCGAGCAATGCCCCGTACAGCGTCGCTCCGCCTTCGCACAGGAGAAACTCCACTCCGTATTCGCTGGCCATGATCCGGGCGTAGCGTTCCAAGTTCACACCGCTTGCTCCGAATTCCAGAATGTCGATTTTGCAGGCCGGCCGGACCGTGGCCCGGATCCGTCGGGCTCCTGCTCTGGTGGTGGCCACCACTACATGGGCGTCTTCCATCGAGAAGACCCTGGCCTCCCGCGGCAGGTGGCCGGCGAAGGTGATGTAGGAGAATATGGGCAGTGTTGAGCGGTTCTCATGGCGACGAAGGGCGGCGAAGGCCCCCCCGTCGCCGGGATAGATGTCGTCAGGCGTATTGACGTGGGAAGGCTCTGCCCGGAGTGTCCCCTCACCTATCACCACCGCGTCAGCGCGGGCGCGAAGCAGTCCCATCAGCCACACGTCATTGTCGTCAAATCCTGAAATCGGGCCTCCGCCGCGGTGATCGGGATGATTGAAAGCCACCCGACCGTCGTGGGCGGTCACGAAGTTCATGGCCAGCAGGGGAAGTCCGTCAGTGGGGGGGCGAAGTCGCATCGGGCCCCCATAGACCGCCGCAAAGTCGGGATGCAGTTCCACCCCTTGGCCGGGCGCCGAGGTCTCAGCATCGAACAGGGTTTCGAACGGCAAGGCCGGTCCACGCACGGGAATTGGGGAATGCTGGTCCATGCTTAGGAATGCTCCTTCAGTTGGTTTCTTGAGAGGCAACGATACCGTATCGCTCATGCCTCATTCTCGGTCGCCTTGTTAGCCTTTCGGTCGACCTTCCGACGGATTCAGGTATGAGAGAGCAAGTAATCGTCCGCCTCCAGGCCGCCCTGCAACAGCAGGATTGGGATGGATTGGTGGTCTCCTCCCCGGAGAACTTCGCTTATGCGGCCGGGTTTGTGGTGCCTTCCCAGCCATTGATGCGATGGCGGCATGCCGCCATGGTGATGCCCGCCGGCGGTGATCCGGCGGTGATGTGCATCGGGGTGGAGGAGGCGATGGTCCGGCAGAGGACCGCGGCTTCCGAGGTGGCGGTGTGGGATGAATTCGACGATGATCCCATGGCATGCCTGGCCGGGCTTCTGGAGAGGTTGGGCCTGCACCGGGGACGGTTGGGCGTGGAACTCGGATATCTTCCCGCGGCGGACTTCGAACGACTCAGGCAAGCCACCCCGGGCGTGGAGTGGGTTGCGGCTGACCGGTGGCTCAGCAGGCAGCGGCAGGTCAAGACCCCTGCCGAACTGGAACTCCTGGCCCGGTTGTCGCGGATCTCCGACGCTTCTATCGGAGGGGCCCTGGCCGCGGTTAACGCCGGAGACACAGAGATGGAGATCGCCGCCGCCTTGACCGATGGCATCTACCGGGGAGGCGCTGAGGACTTCAAACTGATGATCGTGGCCACCGGTCCCCGTAGCCAACTCGCCAACGTCGGCCCCACCGGTCGGGTCTTGCAGGACGGCGATGTCTGCCGGGTAGAGATCTTTGCGGTGGCGGAGGGGTACCACGCTGGTGTGTGCCGCACCGCGGCGGTGGGGTCGCCGCCAAAGGCCGCGGTCGAAATCTGGGCCAAGCTCGTGGAGTGCCGCGATGTCCTGCTGGAGGTCATCCGCCCCGGGGTTTCCAGCAGGTGGGTGTGGGATCGGTTTGAGGCCGTTTGCGGTCCTCTTGGCCTACCGCTCTTTTCCTTTGTGGGTCACGGAATAGGACTGTCCCTGCACGAGCCTCCCTACATCAGCCCTCGTCACGACCAGGTGCTGGAAGAGGGAATGGTGTTCGGTGTGGAACCACTGATCTACAACACCGGCCGCGGCTTCGGACTCCAACTCAAGGACATGGTGGAGGTAACCTTCCACGGCGCAAGGCTCCTGTCAGATGTGAACGCCAACCGGGGTTTGATTACGGTCGGCTGATTCGCAGGTTAACCGTAAGGTAGCAGCGGCAGCGAGATCAGGTCTTCTCGACCAAATCTGCGATTTGTCTTATGGCGGGTGGCGTCCTCGAGGACCCGGTCGTATTCAACACCGGTCTTCAAATAGATGGGCATTGCGTAGCTCCAGTTCGTTGCCGATGAGGGCACCTTGCGGGGCAAGTATTCAAGGCTGATCCGCACGTCGTCGCGGATCCAGAGCCACAACGGAGTATCGCCGCTGGTTGCCCAGAAATCAAAGTTGACGCATAGGAACAGGCATCCGGCTTTATCGGTGAATGTGAGATACCGTCCGTAATATTCTTTGGTCAGGCCGATGGCCAGGCCATCGGTAGACATCCATTTCTCCCCCACGCCGCGAGTTACCACATCGTCAACCAGGCGGTACAGTCCTGGAACGCGCCGCGGGAGGACCGGCCCGAGTTCGTTCGGGTGGATTGGAAGGAAAGCTCCCTCGTCCTGACGCTTGGCAAGACCGCGAAGTTGTCGGATGTCCGCGGCCGTTTCCACATCGGCGCAGTCCAGGATGTCCAACAAGCCGGTCCAACTGGCCAACATCAAATGTTGGTCCAAATCATCGATCCTGGCTCTTCGGGTCCCCTGCGGAGATTCGAGGCATTCCAGTCGCACACAATCTCCGCAGTCCGTTTTGTTCTCCTCACACTCCATTTGGCGCCTGATCTCCCACCAGAGGGTTTCGATGCGGCTCTCCGGCGCGATGAACAACAGGACTCCCGGCCCGTCGAGCATTCGCAAGTAGCGAATAGCCTGATCCGGCTGAAGAGCCGCCCAGAACTTCGACTCCACCAGCAGCCGTTTGGAACCACTCCGGTCGTAACCAACCATGTCGGGGCGGGATCCGTCCTCGTGAGTCACCTGTGTTTCGAACCTGGTTATGGGTTCGATCTCGAATTCATCCGTCCGAAGGAAGCTGTCCAAGGCGCTACGACAAGCCTTTGACCTGTTCAAAATGAATGCCAGCGCTTCTGTTGCTGCATCCTCTACCTGGCTGGTCAGCCTCGGCACCAAGTGGGCCAACAGTGTGGGTTCTTGAGTCACAGCGCCCTCCTTCCCGCCTTTAGGTTTCCATGACGGATTCTATGCGGGCAGGCTACCGAGCCATTCGCCGACGAATGAACTGATCGAACATGGGCACGGTGAAGGCGATAACGCCGCGGCGAGGAGCGTAGCAGAGGCCTTTGGCTATCACCGAGTTGCGCTGAGTGCTGACTTGGGGGGTGGACCTACCCATCCGGAACGCCACTTCGCCTGTCGGGTACGGACCAGGTCCGAGTGAGGCCATAGCCGCTAGATAGGCTCGCTCGGCTTTGGTAGTGCGGTCGAAGCGTACGCTGAAGAAGCCCTTGTCGAGTTCTTGGACAGCTATCGGGGTGGAGTATCGGACGTCCTCCAGGGTGATTCGACAAGGTCCTGCGGCGAAGTTCCATACCTGCTTCCCGAACTCCTGGAGGAAGTAGGGGTATCCAGCCGTCTTATCCACGATCCTGGCCAGAGCATCAAGGTCCCAGCCGACATTTTGCTCATCCGCGGGGGTGGTCAGAGCAGTGGCTGCCTCCTCAGGTCGAAGACTATTGACATCGACGAAGGTGAACAGTCTCTCGGCGTATGATCTGGCCTCGCCCACCAGCGCCCGGAGGGGTGGTACCTGACGCTCTCCAGTTTAGGGGCTAACCTAGGAGGGCATGCCCATGATCTTTGGCGGCGCACTGCTGTTTAGTTGCGGCCTCACGCTGGCGGTATCCCCTCTCACCGCTCTGGTGGCGGGGCTGGTGGCCCTCAGCGAAGACGGTAACCCGTGGATCATCCCCGGCGCCATAGTGCTGCTTATGACCCTCGGCCTCACCTTTCTGGTGGTGGGGGCTGTTCAGTACCGTGCTCAATACCAACCTGGCGAGCGGCCTCTGCGAGGGGCAAACCTGCTTCAGTAAGGCTCTTTAGGGCTCTCGCTCGGCCCTGCACATCGCTGGCTCGCAGTTCCTCCCAGCCAAGCACCACCTCCGCGCCGGCCTTGGCGGTGAGTTCCTCAGAGACGATCTGGCCGAGCGGAGCGATGAGGCCGAACAGAGCCTGCCTCCACGCCTCGCGGGCAGGGGAGTGACGGCAGTCCCGCCACCACCACCATCTCTCGATTTCCCGAGTTGACGGTTCTTTATAGGGATTTGTTGCTTTTATAGTAAAAGTGCTATAAATGACGCACTTTCCTATAAACCTTCTTGGTATTAGGAAAAGAAGGACGGCAGTACCCGCTCCACCTTGGCCAGGAACCGCTTTCTCTTGGCGGGGGAGTCCTTGTTCATGTTGTTCAGGTCGAGCCACTTCACTCGGCAGCCTTTGGCGAACATGACGCGGTGGCCTCGCCTGATGACCTTCTTGGCGGGGTTACCGACGGCCCACACATACCACCAGGGCGATCCGGTGGTGGTGATGACCGCGGTTCTGCGGATGCCCAGGATGCCCGGGATGATGGGACCTCCCCCTTCTCTGAGCCCGAAGCCCACACCCGGCACCCACACTCGCTGCAGCCACCCGTTGAGTATGGCCGGGAAGCCGAAGCTCCAGGTGGGAAAGATCAGGAGCAGACCCTCGGCGGCCCGCAACTGCTCCACGTAAGGGCCGATATTGGCCAGGTTGGGTCCGATCTCGTGGTAGTCCCGGCGTTCCTGGGCCGACAGGACCGGGTCGAATTCCTCGGCGTAGAGATCCAGCAGATCGATGTCGTTGCCGGCCTTCTCCAATGCGGCCACCGCACGATCCTTGAGGGCCGCCGAGTAGCTATCCGCCAGAGGATGCGCCCACACCACCAGTATTCTCATCGGCTGCTCCCTTGCCTCGACCGCAACTCGTCAACAGACATGCTATTGCCCAATCCCCGACTCTCTCGCAGACCGGTCTCAATCGGTCCGGGTTACGCAACGTCCATGACCTAGAGAATCGGGATCGACCTCACCGTTCTCGAACACCACCCTGCCCCGGCTGACGGTCATCACCGGCCATCCCCGCAGTTCCATGCCCTCGTAGATGCAGGTCCCGTTGCCGGTATGCCGCACTGTGTCCACCCGGTGGGGATCGACCAGTACCAGGTCGGCGTCGGCGCCGGGGACTATCGCCCCTTTGCGGGGGTAGAGACCGAAACGCCGGGCCGGTCCATAGGAGTTCAACCTGACCAACTCGGAAAGAGACAACCCCCGCCGATGAACCCCATGTTCCATCAGCAGGGCCAACTCCCAGGGAAAGGAGACCACTCCGGGCTTTTCCTCCCACAAGTCTTCACCCTTCTTGGGGAAGAAGGGAACGTGATCGGAGCCGATCGAATGTACCTGACCGGCGAAGATCCCTTCCCACAGTCCTTCCTGCTGCTCGGCGTCCCGCAGCGGCGGGGAGATCTTGGCCCGCATGTCGAGGTCGGGGTCGTATGCGGTTCGGACCAGGTAGTGGGGGCAGGTCTCGATAGTGACATCAACCCCCCGGGCCCGTGCCCGGGCGGCCAGTTTGGGACCCGCCGCCACACTGGTGTGGACAACGTACAGGGGACACCCGGTGAGTTCAGCCAAAAAGATCATTCGCGCGATGGTCTCCTCCTCGCAGAAGGCCGGCCGTGACTCGGTGTAGGCCCCCAGGTCCTGGCGACCGGTGGCCTGCACTGACTTCTTTATCCACCGGGCGATCTCGGTGTTCTCGCAGTGAACCGAGATCACGCCCTTGGGAAGGTCGCGGATCTTGGTCATGGCGGTGTAGACCCAGCCGTCGTCGGCGGGAACGATCCCAATGGGGTTCTTCTGCTCGTAGCCGAAGTAACACTTGAAGGACTGCACGCCGGTCTCTTGGGCGATCCGCGGTATCTCGGCGATGTGCTCTTCCCGTTGAATGCCGAAGTGGAACCCGAAATCGATCCGGGCAACCGCCTCTCCCCGCCGGCGGCGGTCCCGGTAGAAGGGGAGGTAGGAGGGTTCGAGGTTCCTTATGTACAAGAGCACGGTGGTTATCCCGCCCCGAGCGGCCGCGGCGGTTTCGGTGTCCATGTCTTCGTCGTATGGGTAATTCACGCCCAGGTGGCAGTGGGGATCGATCACCCCCGGCAGCAGCGCCAGGCCCTCGGCATTGATCACTCTTCGGCCTTCCGGCAACTCGCCATTGCGGCCCACCGCAGTTATCTGCTCTCCCAGAACGGATACCCCACCCCGGAATTCTCCGGTGTGAGTAACCACTCGGGCATTTCGGATTACCAGGTCAGCTTTCATGGGACTCCTCTTCGATCTGTTCGATTCTCTTTCGGATGCCCTCCCACTGGGAGGCGCCGACGGTGACCGGCGCCCGGTTGCCCAAACCTCTCGCCCAGCAGGTGTTGTGACCCAACTGGGCGGCCCGCTCCAAGTCCACCCCTCCGGGCGGCGCCGCCAGGTCCATCACCAGACTCCCGGATGGGAGCCGGCGGAGCACCTCTTCTCCCACCACCTGCACCGGTACGGTGGAGAGCAGCACGTCCAGGCCGTGGGCATGGTCGGCAAGGCGGTTGAGATGGACGGAGGTTGCCCCGATCGCCTCGGCCGCCGCTCGCTGGACAGGACTGCGAGCGGCCACCATGACGTGTGCCCCCAGCAGCACCAGGGTGTGGGTGAGTAGCGATCCGATGGTTCCCTGGCCGACTATGACCACCCTGGCGTTGTGAATGGTGATCTCGGTCAGTTCGATGATCTTCGCCAACGCCCCTTCCACGATGGCAGGTCCCCGTCGTAGCATCAATTCCCGGTCGTCCTCGTATTCGGAGAGGCCGACTCCTGCTTGACCCGCCGCGGCGCGCAGACGGTGATCGGCTTCACCCAGGATGAGGTGGGCGCCCGCTGCCATGCTGCGCAACTCCTCGACTCCGAGGATGATCGATCGGGGGGCCGCAGGGGCGAACAGGGTGCCGTCCGAAGCGATCCCGGGGATGGGAAGAAGCCCATAGTCAGCGCCTTCCAGGGCGGCTTGCGGCGTCCCGCAGGGAGTCACCCCGCTGATGCCCTGATCCGGCCAAGGGAATCCATGAGCCCGCACCGAAGCTCCGGTGGCCGCCGCCCGCCGAGCGATCTCCTGCTCCCGCCGGTCTCCTCCCACCACCGCGATGACTCTTTCTTCCCACCGAACTGTCATGTCGCCGGCTTACCAATACTCTTCATAGTGGATATTCGATTTGACGCCATGTCGAGGGAGGGTAAACCCTCGTTCGGCCAGAAGTTGGGCAACTCCCAGTCGCTCGCTGAAGGTTGGGCGGTCGTCCAGCCACTCCGGCACCCCGATCATGGCCGGATTGCCGCACATCAACACTTTCAGGCGGGAGGGATCGAGTTCCAACCCGGTCTCCTCGGTGAGCCGATCCTCGGCGATCAACTGTTGGATGCGCATCCTCAAGGTCCCTGGGGCATCCTCGCGGGTGACCAATGGCAAGTACCGATAGTTGGGAAACCGTTCCTCGAGGGCGCGGTGACGGGCCACGTATCCAAGATCGGCGCCGTACCGGACCGAGACCACCGAGACCACCCGGCCTTGGTGCCCCTTGCGGAACAACTCGACAATCATGGCATTGTGGGGAGCCTCTCCGGTGCCGGTGGCCAGGAACAGCACATCGGAAAACGGGTCCGTCACCGCCGACAGGGTGTAGCGGCCGGCCATCCGGGGTCCCAGATAGATCCGGTCCCCCTCGTGTTTGAGGGCCAGTCTGGGCGTCAGGCCCGGGAGACGGTCCACACTGGGAGGTACCAGCACGATGTAGAACTCGAGGTGCTCTTCGTAGGCTGGATCGGTCAGATATCCCTGCGGATCGAAGATCCGGGAGGAGATGGAATAGGACCTTCTGACCAGTCGCTCCTCGCCCACCAGTCGGTCCTCGGCGCCGTCCACCCTCGGTTCCCAATAGCCGAGCCCCAGGGTGGCGTACTGTCCGGGCACCAGGGGAGAATCACGGTGGTCGGGTTGCACTCTGACGATCCACAGATCGGGATTGACCCTTCGGAACCAGGTGATGGTGGCGTTGTAGAAGCGGTTTTCCAGGTTGAACAGACGCTGGCCGGCCCGGACCGGCGTCTCCCGGTGAGGCGAAGCCTGCAGGGAAGGGAAGTGCCGGGACCGCATGGCTTCCCAGGCTCGGTCGGCAGGGACGGTGACCACCCCGTGGGGATCTTCTTCCGCTCTGGGCCGATGAATCAGCAGGTGAATGGGCAGCGGTCCCTTTTCCACCTCGATTCCCGAGGTGCTGAGCAGTTGGGCGGCAGAGGCTTCGGGCCCCGAGATCAGCACATGGTCGAATTGCAGGTCGGGGGTCTGGCGATTATCGAAGGTCACCATCGGGTATCCCTTGATGTCGTAGACCCGAGTTGGCTGGGATTGCCAGAAGACGGTGATCTTCCGCTGGGCCTCGAGACGCCGGACGGTGCGTCTGGCGAGAAAGGACATCTTGCCGAACTCGGTGTGACGAATGCAGAGGACCACGTTGGCTCCCTCGGACAGAAGCTGGAGCGTCCACTCCACCGGCTCGTCTCCCTCCCCCATCACTACGACATCCCCGGGAGGCTCTTCCAGTTGGGCGGGATGGGTGAACACTCGACGGGACACCGAAGGGTCAACGGCGATATACGGGGAGCGCCGGTCAGGGGGAGGATGGGGCAGATCCACGACCACCGTCCGGGACGCCACCGGGCCGGTGGAGGTATCCAATACCAGGAGCGGACCGGAAACCTGGCGGATGCGCCGGGGAACAGTTTCATAGCGGACGGTTATTCCTGGCGCCTCGAAACGGCTGGGGTAGGCCTGAGGGTCGGAGGGGGAAAGCACCAACACTCGTTTGAGGCCTCCGGCTACCGCTTCGGAGGCCAGGGACAGCGCCGCCAAGCGGTCACCGGCGATTACGACCTCCCAGGTGAAAGAAGGATGGGGGGTCTCGGAAGCGTCTGATTGAGAGATGCTGTGAAGGCTATCGAAAAAGGCCTGCTGCAACTGTCCTAAATTTAGATGCCAGCACCGAAGAAGGGAGCAGCACCGTGCCGGTTGTGACGGTGGAAATGTGGGAAGGACGAACCATCGAGCAGAAGCGTCGGCTGGTGAAAGCTATCACCGAGGCGATGGTGGAACATGCCGATGCCCGCCCGGATGCCCTGCATGTGATAATTCATGATGTTCCCAGGGAGAATTGGGGCCTGGCCGGGGTGCTGGGACCGGATCGAACCGACGTATGAGCGAGGTGATCGACCTTTCGGCACTCGACTCCGGATCGGCGGCGTTATTGGTGATCGATATGCAGAATGCCTTCTGCCACCCCGAGGGGACCTTGGGCGACTCTGGAGTGGACGTCAGCCCCGTACAGGAGGTCTACGGGCCTCTGGGTGAGTTGATCGGGGCATTCAAGGGTGCGGGGATCCCGGTGATCTGGACGGTGCAGGCCCATCTCCAACCCGACCATGGCAGGCAGCAGAAGCGCCTTCCATCCCACACCGAGCGCCGTTCGAGGGTGGCGGCCCTGGCAGGAAGCTGGGATGCGCAAATCGTGGAGGAATTGGCGGATCTGGCTGACGATTCCACCATGGTGGTCCGCAAACACCGGTTCGGGGCGTTCTATGAGACCCGCCTTGAAGCCTTGCTTCGCATGCTGGGGGTCCGGACCCTGTTCATTACGGGGGTGACGCTCAATGCGTGCGTCGAGACCACCGTGCGGGAGGCTTACCTGAGAGACTACGACGTGGTGGCGGTGACCGACTGCATCGCCGGAGTGCGTCCCCAATGGGAACCCTCGGCCTTGGAGGTCTGGTCGCACTACCTTGCCCATCTGGCTACCTCGGGGGAGGTGGCCCAATGGCTGGAGGAGAGTGGCCGTCCGGTGGTAAAGGGGATAAGACATGTGCTCTTGGAGACCACCGACCTGGACGCGGCCGAACGCTTCTACGTCGACCTGCTGGGTTTCAAGGTCAAGAACCGAGCACCTTTCCGGGACGGACGGCGCTTCATCGGGATTGAGCAGGGATTGGGGCTCACCGAGGGAGGGACGGGTGAAGGGGGACAAGTGGATCACTTCGCCTTCGAGGTGGAGGGGGTGGCCGAGTTCGAGCGGATGGTGGCGGAGGCCGGTTACCGGATCGTGCGTCCTCTGGGACCGGGCCCCTACGGTCTCACCGTCTATGTGGCCGACCCGGACGGCAACGAGATCGAACTGTACGAGACGGAGAAAACGTGAAGATAACTACCGCCACCATCTACATGGTGGCTCTTCCCACCCGCCGTCACCATACCTGGGCTTCGAAGATGACCGCTCCCATCGGTCGCCATGCCATCGTGCGACTGGGCACCGACGAGGGGATCGAGGGATGGGGAGAAGCGCCGGCTGGGATCACCTGGGGCGGGTCGGCGATGCGCTATTACGGCGAATCGCCCGAGACGGTGCGGATCGTGGCGGCCGACTACCTGCTTCCGGCCGTGGTCGGCGTCGACCCTCGTGAAATCGCGGTCGTTCATGCTCGGATGGACAAGGCCGCCAAGGGTCATCCCTATGCCAAGGCCATGATCGACATGGCCTGTTATGACCTGGCCGGACGGGCCATGGGGGTGGCGGTCGCAACCCTCCTGGGGGGTTCTCACCGCAAGGGTGTCGAGTTGGCGCATTCGTTGGGGATCATGTCCATCGAACGCTGCTTGGAGGAAGCTCAGCAAGCAGTGGCCGAAGGGGCGTTGACCATCAAGTGCAAGACCGGACTGGATCCCGTCCGGGATGTGGAGTTGGTGCGGCGTCTGCGGGAACTGGTGGGCCCCGACATCAAGATCCGGGTGGATGCCAACGAGGCGTATTCCCATGTTGCAGAGGCGGTCGCGGTTACCCGCGCCCAGGAGGAGTACGACATCATGCTGTGCGAGCAACCGGTGGCGGGCGCCGAGGGCCTCTCTGCGGTGGCGCAGCGGATCGACACGCCGGTGATGGCCGACGAGTCGGCCTGGACGGTGGAGGACATCTGGGAACTCTTCGACCTGGGCGCCGCCGAATTCTTCTCCTGTTACGTCACCAAGCCCGGGGGCCTCTTCCGGGCCCGCCAGCAGGCCGAGACTGCCCGTCGCCTGGGCATGATGTGCGATATCGGCGGATCGATCGAGACGGGTATAGGCAACGCTGCCAATCTGGCGCTGGGCGCCGCAGTGGAGAACGCCATCCTGCCAAGTGTCTGCCCGGTCTCTGGGGCGGCGGAGAGCAACCGGCCGGAGATAGCCGGCATTTACTACACCGATGACCTGATCAGAGGGTCCTTCCGTTTCGAGGAGGGAAGGGTGATGGCCCCCACCGGTCCAGGTCTTGGGATCGAGGTCGATGTGGGCAAGGTGGAGGAGTACTCGGTGTCCGAGGCTATCACTTTGGACCTCGGCGGAGGAGGGTAGGAGTTATCCCATGAGCCGAATAGTGGTGATGGGTGGGGGAGCCGGGGGGATGGCGGCGACAGTGGATCTGACGCTGCGGGGATTCCAGGTGATCTGGTGGCGACGGACAGTTCCCAACCGGCCTCCGTCGGGATTCCGGCTGGCGTATCGGGGGGTGTGCGGTGATGGCGTGATGCCGGTTACCTGCACGAACGATCTGTCGGCGGCGAAGGAGGGTGCCGCCGGGGTGCTGGTGTGTCTGCCCTCCACCGCTCACCGGCACATTGCCCGTCTCCTGGCTGAAGTGGGTTGCGATGCACCGGTGGTGTTGGCGCCCGGCCACCTGGGCGGCGCCCTGGAGGTGGCGCAGGTGATGCGAAATGCCGGTGTGGACCCTCTGCCTCCCCTGGCGGAGGGTTCCACCCTTCCCTACACGGTGCGGGCCTTTGCAGTGGGTGGAGATGCCGGCGGGGACTATCAGGGGGCGCAGTGGGTGGTCAACATCACCGGCGCCGCGTCCCGGATGCTGGTGGGGTGCCTTCCCTCAGGTGAGGCGGCGTTGGCGCTGGCCACGCGGCTCTACCCTGGCGCTGTTCCCCTACCCGACGTCTTGGCGGTTGGCCTGGCCGAAGTCAACATGGTCCTCCATCCCCCCGGCTCGATTCTTGCGGCGGCCTGGGTGGAGGCCACCGGCGGAGACTTCCGGTTCTACGTGGACGGAATGACCTCCGGGGTGGCCTCGGTCATGGAACGGTTGGATGCCGAGCGCCTCGCAGTAGCCGGCGCCTTCGGGTACCGCCTGGGGTCTCTGATGGAAGAGATGGCTGCCATTGGGACGGTGGAACCCGAGGCCGACCTCAACGACATAGAGGGGGCGATCTCAGGAGGTAAGGCCAATGCCCGGATCATGGCTCCCCACTCCCTGGGACACCGCTACTACACCGAGGATTTCGGCTATGGCCTGTTGCCGTTGGTGGAGTTGGCCAAAGTGGCGGGGGTGAAGACCCCGGTGGCGGAGGCGTTACTGAACCTGGCATCCGCGGCGGGACTGGAGAGCGCCATAGCCGGCGGCCGTACTCTGCGACGCCTGGGCCTGGAGGGGTTGTCGGTGGAGGAGATCCTCTCTTCCATCCACCCCTGCAGCAACCCCGGGACTGCACCTCACTAGCCAATGGCTGACCCACGGGGCTTGGCCCGCCCCGGAGCGCGTTTTCGAATACATGGGATTACCCTCCCGACCCGCCGCCGCCTTTCCGGTCAGAATTCGTCAGGCGGTGCAGGACCGCCCGAACCGGGAACGTCGCCGGCTTGGTGCTCGACTTCGAGAGACTTTTGGAAAAAGACCGCTCGCCGATGGTCGAGGCTTTGAGATGATCAAGGTGGTCCGGAACACTTTGATGTTTGTTCTTGGTTCCAATTTGCTGGGCCACTGTGACATTTTCAAGGTCTTGAGCCGGGAATCTTTGAGAGTCTTGTTCTCGATTGCCCGAAGCAGAAACGACGCCGACGCGACAATCCGACGGGCGAACCGCCGACCTGGCGCGGCCTGCACCGCCTGAAAGAGGATGGGGAACCGGTGGGTATCATCGGCCAACCTGATGAAACTGAGCAAACACCTCTTGAAGCAACGTCTCCAAGAAGGTGAAGTCTCATATGGAGCCTGGTGCATGATGCCGTCGCCGTTCGTTGTGGAGGTGTTCTGTCATCATCCGTTCGACTGGATCGCGCTCGATCTTCAACACGGCCTGTGGGGCCATCAACAGATGGTCGGCGCCCTGCAGGTGATCGATGGGTTTGGACTCCCTTCCGTGGTCCGGGTAAACGGTGCTGATCGATGGGAGATCGGCAGGGTCTTGGACGCGGGAGCGGCCGGGGTCATCGTTCCAATGGTGGACAACCCTGCCGAGGCGGCGGAGGCGGTGGCGGCTTGCCGCTACCCCCCTTTGGGGGTACGCAGCTTCGGGCCGGTGCGAGCGGCGCTGGGAAGACCCGAGTGGAGCACGGACATCGCCAACCGGGAAGTCCTGTGCATAGTGATGATCGAGACCCCGGGCGGACTGACCAACCTGGATGAGATCCTGGATGTTCGGGGCATTGACGCCGTTGTGGTGGGCGCCGTTGACCTCTCCCTGACGCATGGTGCGCTGGGAGATGAGCAGGCACGGTGGGAGATGGTCCACATGGTGTTCGACAAATGCCGTGAAAGGGGGGTTCCGTATGGGTTGGCCGTTTCGGCGCCTGCTGACGCCAAGGCGGCCACCGAGGCCGGGGCCGCACTGGTGGCCCTCAGTCCCGACGCCTGGCTGCTCTCCGATGCCATAGAGGACTATCTGAGCGACTGTGGAATAACCCGCTGAGCCCCCCGGAAGGGACGAGCCCATCAGATTGCACCGAATCGCTAGGACTTCGGCGTGTCCTCCTCCATGCGCCGGCCGATGGCGTCCAGCCAGGTGCGGGTTGCCACAGCCAGATTCACTGCGCCCCGCACCCCCCCGGTTTCCAGGGAGATCTCACTTCCACCGAAGGTTCCGACTTGAGAGGCAGGCAGGCCCTGCTGGGATGTCACCTCCAGTAGCCGGGGTACGTCCCGGGGCCACACCGCAGCCAAGAGTCGGTTGGGGTCCTCAGTGAAGAGGCTTCGCCAGTCCCCAAAGGTGACGTTGACCCCTACCTGAGAGGAGATGGCAATCTCGGCGGCGGCCAGCGCCAGACCTCCGTCGGAGATGTCATGCAGGACCGGCGTGAGACCCTCGTCCACCAGTTGTAGAGCAGTCTCGATGGCTACTTGGCAAAGGGTGAAATCGGCCGCGGCCGGTCGACCGCCCAAGTGGCCGAAGGCAACCTTGGAGAAGGAACTGCCTGCCAGATTGACAGTGTTGTTCAAGCCCAGCAACCACAGTTCCATACCCTCCTCGGCCCTGTGCATGCCCGGCGGGTCGAGGGGCGCCGGATCCGCCACTCCCACCACCCCAATCACCGGGGTCGGGTGGATGGGGTATCCGTCGACCTCGTTGTGGAAAGACACGTTTCCCGACACCACCGGCAATCCCAGCAGTTCGCAGGCCTCCGCCAGGCCCTCCACGGTCTCTCGGAACTGCCACATCACGTCGGGACTGTCGGGGCTTCCGAAATTGAGATTGTCCACCACCGCCCGGGGCCTGGCCCCGGATATAGCCACGTTGAGCGCCGATTCACACACCAGCCTCCCCACTCCGCGGCGGGGATCCAGGTAGCACAGCTTTCCGTTGCCGTCAGTGGAGACCGCCACCGATTTGGTGGTCCCGGGGATCTTCAGCAGAGCATGGTTCTGTCCCGGCCCGACCATCACCCCATCCCTCGCCTCGGTCGGATAATGCTGGTAGACCCAGCGCTTGGACGCCAGACGGGGATCGTCGAGGATTTCCAACAACACGCCTCCCAGGGCTGGTCTACGGAGAAACTGGATGCCGTTGGACCAAAGGTTCTCCATCCACCCCGGTTCTCCGATCTGATGGTGATCGACCACCGCCCCGTCGGTCAGGGACTTGATCGGCGCCTCCACGACCACCTCGTCCTGTCTGGTTACCAGGAGTTTCCCGGTGGCAGTCACCTCCCCGATCACCGACGCCGGCACGTCCATGGCGCGGGCGGTATCCAGAACTTCGGAAACGGCGTCGGGGTCTATGAAGGCCAGCATTCTTTCTTGCGTTTCGGATGTCAGAAGGCCGGCTGCGTCAATCTCCTCGCCCAGGGCATGCATGGCGGACAGGTCGAGGCTGACACCCACTGCCGACCTGGTGGCGGGCTCGGTGGCGGCGCAGACCAAGCCGGCGCCGCCCAAATCCTGCATCCCTCTGAGGACTCCCCGTTTGGCCAATTCCCGGCAGACGTCCAGCAGTCTCCTGGCCAGTTCCGGGTCGCCCTCCGGTATGGCCACCGGCGAAGACTCCAAGCGACGGGCGCCGGTGGAAGCAAGAATCGAGACTCCTCCGATCCCTTCGGCGCCGGTGGGCGCCCCCAACAGCACCAGTCTCACCCCCGGCGATCCGGCTTCGCCTCTCACCAGTTCTCCTTTGCGGAGCACCCCAATGCACATCATGTTCACCAGGGGATTGTCCGTGTAACTCTCGGAGAAGGCCACCTCGCCTCCCACAATCGGGACTCCCACTGTCCGGGCGTACTCGGCCATCCCCTCCACTACTTCCCGCATCCTGTGGCGGCTCTTGGGCTGACTGAGAGGCCCGAATCGAATCTGGTTCAAAAGAGCCACCGGCTGGGCGCCCATGGCCGCCACGTCCCTCAGGACGCCGGCGACTCCGGTGGATGCGCCACGATGGGGATCCACATAAGAAGGGTGGTTGTGGCTTTCGATCCGCAGAGCCAGCATCCAGCCGTCTCCCACGTCGATAACCCCGGCATTGTCCCCCGGCCCCACCACCACCCAGGGGGCTATCGACGTGAGTCTTCGCAGGTAGGGGAGAGAGGACTTGTAGGAGCAGCCTTCCGACCACATGCCCCCGTAGACCGCCAGTTCCGCATCGGTGGGTTCGCGGCCCAGGTCTTGGCGGATCGCCTGGTATTCCTGATCGGTCAGCCCCAGCAGCCGGTGAGGAGGGGACGGTGGCTGGTACGAGTTCTCCATGTCCTTAGGCTCCCCTCTGGCGGGGTTGGGTTACCACGGGAAGGGTTGTCTTGGGTCCATATGAGACGCTTAGGAAATGCCCTGCTGTCCGCACGAGTCATTAAGGTTAGCTTTCGGGCCGGCGGTAAACTCATCCAGGATGGGGAAAGTGGTGGTCATCAAGCATTCCTGCGGTTCGGTGGGGAGGTTGGCGGAACGGCTCGACAAGTACGGTGTGGAGTGGGAGGAGGTCAATACGGCCGCCGGTGAACCGGTCCCGATGGTCGACGAATTCGGGGCCTTGGTGATAATGGGCGGCATCATGGGTGCGTACGAAACCGAAGAGAACCCCTACCTGCTGGAGGAAATGGCCTTGACGCGACAGGCCGTTGCATCTGAGGTTCCTGTGCTGGGTATTTGCTTGGGCTCCCAGCTTCTGGCAGCGGCCCTGGGTGGTCGCGCCTACCTGGCCGACAGTCCTGAGGTGGGGGCGGTCCCCGTGGAGTTGACGGAGGCTGGTCAGTGCCATCCAGTGGTGTCGAAAGTGGCAGGCCGGCGGGTGTTCTCCATGCATCAGGACACCTTTGAAGCGCCGCCGGGAAGCGTATTGCTGGCCCACTCCGATCGCTATCCACAGGCCTTTTCGCAAGGGTCGGCGTTGGCGATCCAGTTCCATCCCGAGACTCACAATTCCGAGGCCAACGATTGGGCGAACACCGGTGCCCGGGAGTTGTTGGAGAGAGCAGGAAAGACTCCCGAGCAGTTCTCTGCCGAATTGGACGACGCCGAGCGAGAGTTCGTCGAGGGCGCCCATCAATTGTTCGACGCTTGGATCGCCGGATTGGATGTCTGAACCTCCCGGCGCATCCCCGGGGGTGGAGGAGCCATTCCCCCACCTCCGAGAAATGGCCACCTCCGATCCCTTCGCGGCCCACCTGGGCGCCGAACTGATCAATCCCGACCCCATGTGCCTGCAGGTGGCGTTGAGAATCGAGGCGCACCACACCAATTTCATGGGATTGGTGCACGGCGGAGCGGTGTATTCGCTGGCTGACATCGCCCTCTCTCTGATCTCCAACGCCGAGGTCGAGGCGGTGGCCCTTGGTACCCACCTGGTGCAGGCGGCCTCGGCGCGGATCGGTGACCGTCTGGTCGCTACCGCCAGGCCGGCTACCCGCTCCAGGTCCGTGGCCACCTACCAGATCACCGTGGAGCGGGGAGACGGCAAGACCATCGGAATGTTCACCGGCACCGTTTTCCATCGTGGCGACCGCCCAGCCGGCCAGGCGAGGTAAGGGTTCCTTCCCACCGTGACTGTCCCTGACCTGGCAACCTTGAAGCGACACCAGCGCCGGCGACGTGTCTGGATAGGGATCCTGGGCCTGCTGCTGGTGCTGGCCACCCTGGTCAGTTGGGTTTTTGAGACATTCAAGGAGGATGAGCGGTATTCGCCGTTGGATGCCCGGGAAACCATGGCCAGCCAGCCAGCCGGTGAGGTGGAACTCTCCCGCGCTGAATTCGACGAGCGTGACCGGCCATCCTCTACGATTCGGCCCCTCCTCCCCGTGGGAGACGACTCGCCCCAGATTAGGTTGGAGGCTGCGAGCGCCTCCGGGAACGGACCCAGCGGGGCAAGTGCGGAGTTTGCGAACGGAGAGGGAGTGGCCGGCCCTTCATCGGCGTCTTCTTCACGGGATGCGGCGGGGGACTCGGAAACGGCACTGTCTCCGAGTGTCTCCCATCCTCCTGAGCATCTCAATGGGGCTTCGGATTCGACCTATGGGGCTGGGAAACCGGCCCTGGAGGAAGAGGAGGCGGAACCCTATTCGAATCCCTATGTGACCAGCCCGTCGCTACCCGATGAGATGTTTGACTCGGTGTTGCTGATCGGCGCCGATGCCGGAGGAAAGTTGGCAGATGCCATCATCTTGGGACTCTTTCCCCAGGACGGTTCTCCGCCAGCGCTCGTCTCGATCCCACGGGACCTGTACCTACCCAATCCCTGCACCAAGGACTATCGCCGGGTGAATGCCAATCTGTGGGGATGCCGTGGTGGGGTCAGCGGACCGGAATTGCTAAGTGTGGTGGTTGAGGATTTCACCGGCGTGGCGGTGGATCATTACGTGCGGATCGAGTTCTCCGGGTTCGTGGAGTTGGTGGACGGGTTGGGCGGCGTCGAGGTCTGTTTGGAACACCCCACCGTGGATGAAAATGCCATGCTGGACGTCGCGGAGGGAGGATGCTTCATGGCCGACGGGGAGACCGCCTTGGCGTACGCTCGGTCTCGGAACGCCCGGCAGTTGGTTGACGGGGAGTGGCAGAGAGCCTGGTCATCCGACACTGTCCGCCAGAGCCATCAAAGGGAGATTCTTCTGGAAATGGCCGGCAAGTTGCGAGAGTTCTCTCTGACCGATTTGATCTCCTCGTTCCAGGCCCTTTCTCACACGTTCGGTCTGGACAGCGAGTGGTCGGTCGCCGACGCCGTGGGGTGGGCCTGGAGATACCACGACCTCGATCTCTCCCAGGTGACTCAGTTGAGGGTGGCGGTGGACGACCACGAGACTCCCTTCGGAGAACTGGTGGCGGTTCCCACCCGCCTGTTCAACTCCGTATTGTCGCAATGGTGGGGTGCCGCGGCCCGGTAGGACTCGGTTGGCTCAGGGCCGAGGAGCATTGGGTATTCGGGTCACTGGTAGCCTCCTTTCGGTTAGCGACAATCGGGGATCCCAGGACCCTTCGAGTTAGGGATACGTTCATTTGACCAGCAGAGTTGTGCTCAGAGAGAGACGCCGCAAGAGGCAAAGGCGGATCTGGATCGGCGTGGGCGCGGTGTTCCTGTTGGGTTTGACGGTGGTGGCATTGCGGCTGTACTTGGGCTTCAAAGCCGCCGCCGATGTGCCGTTCTCCCCGGACGAGGCCATCGCTGCCTTGGAGGAACGGACTGCCGAGGAGATCGCCGAGGGTCGCCAGGAGATCGCCGGTCAAGAAGAACAGGGAGCTGACGCTCCTCCGCTCAAAGAGGCGGAACCGGCGGACGAAGAGCCGGGCGCAGTCGATGAAGCGGTTGTGGTTGTCGAAGAGGCGGAACCGGAGGAGGGGGTGGAGGAGGAACCGGAGGAGGAGGCGCCTGAGCCGGTCCTGTTCTCCCGCAGTTCGGTCAAGTTGCCGGACCAGATGTTCGACACGGTGCTGATGATGGGTGCTGACGCCACCGGATTCCTGGCCGACAGCATAATCCTGGCGCTCTTTCCGGAAGGCGGTGCGCCGCCCGCCATGGTCTCGGTACCTCGCGATCTGTACCTGTATAACTTCTGCTCCGAGGACTTTCGCCGGGTCAACGCCAACCTGGGTGGTTGTACCGGATACGCCAATGGACCTGAACTGTTGGCATTGACCATCGAGGACTTCACCGGCGTGAAGGTGGATCACTTTGCCAGGGTCGACTTCGAGGGGTTTGTGGAGTTGGTGGATGGCCTGGGAGGCGTCGAGGTCTGCTTCGAGTATCCCACCCGAGATGAGAAGGCCCATCTCGATGTCGCAGAAGCGGGCTGCTATTCGGACGGGGATACGGCTTTGGCCTATGCTCGGTCCCGCAATGCCCAGCAACTGGTGGACGGGGAATGGCAGCAGGCCTGGTCGTCTGACTTTGCTCGCCAGGCACACCAGCGGGAATTGCTCCTGAAACTGGCCGGTGGTCTGAGGAATTCCTCTCGTATCGAACTACTGGGAAGCTTGCAGAATCTTTCCCATACTCTTCGCCTGGACAGGGGGTGGTCGGTGGTTGAGGCAGTTGACTGGGCTCTGCGATACCAGGACCTCAGTCCCTCGCAGGTGGCGCAACTCCGGATTCCGGTGGAGGACTACCGTTCACCCGCCGGCGCCCAGGTCCTGGTGCCCACCCGAGACTTCAACGATGTTCTGTCGGATTGGTGGGTGCCCGCGGCCGGTTAGGGGGACTCTGGCCCAAGGTTGAAGCCCTTTTCCCGGTCCAACCGGGCTGGTAGCCTCCTGCGGCTATGAATGCCGAGGCAGATATGGGTTTGAGCGGGATAGTGAAGCGGCTTGACCATGTTGCCTGGGCGGTGCGCGACATCCCGACTGCCCTGCCGCTGGTTGAATTGCTGGGAGGCCGTTTCTATCAGGGGGCCGACCACCCCCGCAACATGTTCCGATGGGTGCAGTTCCGACTGCCCCAAGGGGTATTGGAACTCATGTCGCCCCTTGGCGAGGAGTCTTTTCTTCATAGATTCCTGGAGAGAAGAGGGGAGGGCCTTCATCACCTCACCTTCGAAGTCGACAACCTCTCGGATGCGGTGAAGCAAGCCGAACAGAGGGGCTTTCAGGTCACCGGGCTGCATTTGGGCAGTCACTGGAGCGAGGCGTTTCTCCATCCCCGCTCCACCAACGGCGTCCTGATCCAACTCGCCCAGTGGGAAGAGGACGTTTGGGTGGGGTACACCTTGGAGGAGGTTCTGGCTGGACTGTCGATCGACTCCTCCTAGCCATCCCGGTGAGAGAGGTACTGGCAGCGGTTCCGGCGAGGCAGTCGATCTCGCCCAAGTCCCGGCTGGCCTCGGTGCTCTCTGCGGGAACCCGAAGAAGGCTCAGTCTGCACATGGCCGGCAGGGTGCTGGCGGTCGTCGAGGAGGTTGGAGCCCGCCCACTGGTTCTGGCTGCCGACAGGGTGGTGATGGACTGGGCCGAGCAGCGGGGCTGGGAGGCGATCGAGGACCGGGAACCCTCCCTGAACGCCGCCGCTGCCGGAGCGGTGGAGATGGCCGCCCAACTCCACATGTCCTGGGTCGTGGTGCACGCCGACCTGCCTCTGTTGTCTCCGATGGACATCGCAGCCGCCATGGGGGCCCTTCGATCAGGAGGATGGGTGCTGGCCCCCTCCTCCGATGGTGGAACGTCACTCATCGGAGGCCCCGGCGGCGCCGGCCTCGACTTCGCCTACGGCAAGGCAAGTTTTCACCGGCATCTCTCCTTGCTCCGCCACCACTGTCCCCAGGTGGTCCACCGCCTGGGCTTTGCTCTGGACCTCGACCGCCCCTCCGATCTGCAGGCCGCGCTGTCCCATCCCCGGGGCGCCTGGCTGGCGAGCTTCATATCGGAGACGGAGATGAAGCGGTTGGAGGAGACGGAGAGAAACAGGTTCGGAACCCCGTCATCACCGAGATCGCGGTCCGGTTGATCAATGCTGTTGGGACGGCACTCCTGCCGGTGCTTGACGCTCTTTCGGGTTCGCAGCCATGCTTGAATATAGAGGAGACCCCAGCTGGGTGGCCGACGAAAGGACGGATGAGTGAGCCGACAACTGCCTACCCCCGAGCGCGCCCTGACTATCGGCGCCCATCCTGACGACGCCGAGTTCGGAGCGGGGGGAGTGCTGTCCAAGTGGTCGGCCGGAGGATGCGAGGCTTCGATGCTGGTGATGACCGACGGTTCCAAAGGCAGTTGGGATCCTGGAACCGAGCCCGCCGAGTTGATCGAGACCCGGCGGGCTGAACAACTTCGTTCGGCATCTGCACTTGGCATCACCGGCGAGGTGGTGATGCTGGGAGAGGTGGACGGTGAACTGGAGTACTCCATGCAGTTGCGAGAGACCCTGTGCTGGTGGATCAGGAAACTGCGCCCGAATGTGGTGCTCACCCACGATCCCTGGATGCGCTACCTGCTTCACCCCGACCATCGGGTGACTGGAATGGCGGCCAGCGACGGCGTGGTGGCGGCACGTGACCATCTCTTCTACCCCGACCAACTCTCCGAAGGCATCACAAAGCACCGGCCCGATGCGATTCTCTACTGGGCGAGCGACCGGCCCGACCACCGCGAGGACATCACCGGATACGTTGAGCAGAAGGTGGCGGCGCTGCTATGCCACTCCAGCCAGACCGAGACCACCATGGACGGCGCCGATGTGTCGGCTGACCGCCGGGACCGGTTCGCGGAGAAGATCGCCCGCCGGGCCGCCGAGGCGGGTTCGCCGGCCGGATTGGAGTCGGCTGAGGCTTTCAAGATCGTCAGGCCTTGACGGCTGCCACTCGGTCGGTTCGGGCGGCTTTTTTGGCCGCCTACCAGGCGGCTCTCCGAGCGGTGGATCCCTACCTGGTCACGCGGGAGCGCCTGTCCGCAGCAGGTGATCGCCTGGAGGTGGGAGGAGAGCAGATCGATACCCGGGGAGGAGTGCGAGTGTTGGCGGTGGGGAAGGGCGCCCACGGGATGGCGGGCGCCGCTTCGGCGATTTGGGGCGACCGGGTGACGGCCGGCCTGGTGATCGCCGATCATCAACGGCCTTCTCCCCATCCCCGGGTCACAGTGTTGGTCGGAGACCACCCCTATCCGGGCCAGGCAAGCCTTGCGGCTGGCCGGGCGGCCCTGCAGTTGGTCTCGGAGGGGCAACCTGGGGAACTGGTGCTGGTGCTGGTGTCGGGGGGTGGGTCGGCTCTGATGGAAGTGCCGGCCCTGGGGATCACTTTCGCGGATTTGCAGGACGTGGGCCGGGTGCTGGTCACCGGCGGGGTCCCCATAGCCGAGATGAATGTGGTGCGAAGGCATCTCTCGGCAGTGAAGAACGGGGGGATTGCCCGCAGTGCCGGAGGCCGTCGTGTGGCGTCACTGTTGATCTCCGACGTGGTGGATGGGCCTGCCCACGCCATCGCCTCCGGACCCACTCTGCCCGATGGGACTACCGCCGCCGATGCCCTGCAGGTGTTGGCCGACCACGGCCTCGAGCATCGGATCCCACCTGCGGTGAAGGAGTACCTTGATGGCAGGAGATCCTCTCCGGAGTCGGAGGGGCGCCCGTTCGAGATGATCGCCGACGGTTTGGGCGCCGCCGAGGCCGCACGACGGGATCTGGAGGGGCGGTCCTTCGAGACCCGTGTGATGGCCGCGCCGCTGGTTGGCGATGCGGAGGAGACGGCCCGGAGGGTGGTGGGGAGTTCGATCAGGGGTTTGACGGACGTCTATTGGGGTGAGACGACGGTGAGAATCGACACACCGTCTCCGGGGCGGGGCGGCCGGAACCAGCACGCCGCGCTGGTGGCCGCTGGATGGCTGGCAGGGCGGGGAAGGGGGGTCTTCGGGGGTTTCGCCACCGACGGGATTGATGGCGCCAGCAACGCGGCCGGAGGTCTGGTGGATGCCGGAACGACGGCACGGGGCCGTGCAGGTGGCCTCGATCGGATGGAACACCTGCGGGCCTTCGACTCGTCACCGTATCTGGAAGCCTGCGGGGACCTGATTGAAACGGGACCCACCGGCGCCAATGTGGGAGACCTGTGGCTGGTGACTGGTTAGCCACCGACGGCCCTGCGGCCGACAGTCGTAAGATTGGGCGGCGATGAAGCACCACAGATCTGCGGAGTACTACCACCGGGCGAGGGAGGCGTTGGCGGGGGGAGTGTCCAGCCAGTTTCGCTCGTTTGAGTATCCCCATCCGCTGTTCTATGAATCGGGTCGCGGTAGCCGGATCACTGACGTGGATGGCAACACCTACCTGGACTTCACCCTCAGCCAAGGGCCTCTGATTCTGGGGCATTCCCATCCGGAGGTGGGGGACGCCGTGGCCCAAGCGACCTCTTCCGGTCAGATCTTTGCAGGCCAGCACCTCGCTGAACTCGAGTTGGCCGAGACCATCGGGCGACTGGTTCCCTGCGCCGATCTGGTCCGGTTCAGCCTCAGTGGGTCAGAAGCCGTCCACGCCGCCCTGCGTGCTGCGCGGGTGCACACCGGCAGGACCCGGTTCCTGAAGTTCGAGGGTCACTATCACGGCTGGTTCGACAATGTGGCGGTGAGTGTCTCGGCCCCCTCCGCCGACGCCTTGGGATCACGGGTTCAGCCTCGACCGCTTCCCTGGACCGCAGGCCGACCCTCATCATCCGACGCCGAAGTCGTGACCGCCTGCTGGAACGACCTGGAGGGGGTCGAACGGGCATTGGCCTCCGACCCCGACGGCATAGCGGCGGTGATCACCGAGCCGGTGATGTGCAACAGCGGGTGCATCATGCCCTCGGACGGATTCTTGGAGGGACTCCGGTCGCTATGCGACTTTTATGGCGCGGTGCTGATCTTTGACGAGGTGATAACCGGGTTCCGGTTGGGCATGTCCGGCGCCCAGGGATTCTTCGGGGTGGTGCCCGATCTGGCCACTTTCGGAAAGGCGATGGCCAACGGGTTCCCGATAAGCGCCCTGGCCGGGAAGGCGGAGTTGATGAATCATATCGCCCGGGGGACCGCCCTGCATGCCGGGACCATGAACGCGGGGAATCCCACTGTGGCTGCGGCAGTGGCCACTTTGAAGATCCTGGAGAGGGACAGGGTTCACGAACGCCTCTTCAGGTTGGGGTCTGAGCTTGCCGAGGGTCTGCGCCGGGTGTCGGCGGAGGCGGGACATCCCTTACGGGTGGAAGGCCCCGGTCCTATGATCCACACCGGTTTCACCGACGTCGAGCAGATCAAGGACTATCGCGACGCTCTGTCCTATGACGGCGCCAAGTTCGCACGTTTTGTGGCGGGGATGCACCGCCGAGGGATCAGGCTGATCGGAAGGGGCTTGTGGTACCTGTCGGCGGTACACACCGAGGCTGACATTGAGGAGGCGGTGACTGCAGCCGCCAAGGTCCTGGCTGCCATCTGAGCCAGGTGAACCAGAAAGGAATTGGCCGTTATGGACACCGAAGATCACCAAGAGTCGGCGGGCAAGCCTGGCCACCATTCCCCCGACGGGCACTCCGACGGGCACGGAGAGCACGGGCATGGGCACGGTCATGAAGGTTGGTTCCACCAACTCAGATACCTGAAGCACGCCCCCCGGTTGTGGACGGCCCCCATCAACGAAGCGCTGGTGAAACTGATCGCACCAGGCCCCGGAGAGCGGGTTCTTGATGTGGGAGCAGGCATGGGGCCGGCGGTGCTGGCTGCTTCCGCACTGGTTGGCGACGGACGGGTCTTCGCCGTTGACCCTTCTCCGCTGATGAGAGGCATCATGAGATTCCGGCGGACCTCCCGCCGCCTTGGGGACCGGGTGGTCGTCTTCAAAGGAAAGGCCGAGGATCTGCCACTGGAAAGCGCATCCGTCGACGCGGCGTGGTCCATCAACTGCGTCCATCACTGGGGCGACGATGAAAAGGCCTGCCGGGAACTTGGCCGGGTGGTCCGCCCGGGTGGTCGTCTGGTGCTGCTGGACGAGCAGTTCAGTGATCCGACTCACCCTCGGCATGACTCTTACGACAGCAGTCGGCGCGGCCAGCCTGGTTTCTTTCATGAGATAGACACCGATCGGCTGGCTCGACTGCTGGAGGAAGCGGGCTTCGGCATCGACCGCTGCGGAGATGAACGGGTGGGTGGGGCGCCGGTGAAGCTGGTTTGGGCTGTTCGGCGATCGGATGCAACCGACTCGCAGTGAGAAGTGGCATCGCGATGCTGAAAACACGACTCGGCGGGGAGGGCCACAGGTGTATCTGAGCGGGCGACGGATGTTGACTCCGCATGACGGAATGACCTACCAGTCACTCCGGGACCGATTCCAATGGCAGGTTCCCGATCGGTTCAACCTGGGTGTGACATGTGCGGACCAGCAGGACCCGGCTACCACCGCCTTGGTGGTCTCCCATCAATCAGGCACTGCTTCCCGGTACACCTTCGGAGAGTTGGCCGACCGCTCCTCGCGCCTGGCAGGTGGCTTGGCTCGGATGGGGATCCGGCCCGGTGACCGGGTGGCCATCATCGCTCCTCAGTCGCTGGAGGTCGGACTGGCCCATCTGGCGCTTTGGAAACTGGGCGCCTTGTCGTTGCCCCTTGCCACCCTGTTCGGCCCTGACGCCATCTCCTTTCGGGTCTCCGACTCCGGCGCCAAGGTCGCCATTGTGCACCCCGACAGCAGAGACAAGCTTGAGGAGGCCGCGCCTCACCTGCCTGTGATCGAGACCGGTCCCCAGTTCGAGGCGCTGTGCTCCGGCCCGGGCCTGGAACGACCCCACGACACCCGCGGCGAGGACCCTGCTTACCTGATCTACACCTCGGGTACCACCGGTCCCCCCAAGGGGGCCCTTCATGCGCACCGGTCCATCTTCGGGCATCTCACCGGTTTCGAGTGCTACTACGAGTTCCCGCCGCAATCCGACGACGTTATGTGGACTCCCGCCGATTGGGCCTGGCTGGGCGGCCTGATGGATGCTTTGATACCCGCCTGGTATTACGGGATACCGGTGCTGACTTCCGACGAAGAGAGGTTCGATCCCGCAGTTGCCTTTGACCTGATGGCCGAGCATCGGGTGACTCTGGCATTCCTACCACCCACCGCTTTGAAGATGATGCGAGCCTCCGGCGTCAGCCGTCCCGATCTGTCGCTGCGGGCAATTTTCACCGGTGGCGAGCCCTTGGGAGCGGAGATGTTGGAGTGGTCGGAGAACACGTTGGGGTGTCACATCAACGAGGGTTACGGGCAGACCGAAGCCAACCTGGTGATCGGCAACTGCGCCTCCGTTTGGCCGGTCAGACCCGGATCGATGGGGCGCGCCCTCCCCGGACACGAGGTGCAGGTCCAGGATGAAGAAGGCAACCGCCTGATCAACCGGGAGGGAGAGATCTGCGTTCGCTCTCCCGATCCGGTGATGATGCTGGGCTACTGGAATCAGCCGGATGCCACGGCGCAAAAGTACCGAGGGGATTGGCTGCTCACCGGTGACCTGGGAATCGAAGACGCCGACGGCTACTTGTGGTTCCGCAGCCGCAAGGATGATTTGATCACGTCCCGCGGATACCGGATCGGCCCAGGGGAAATCGAAGAGAGCCTGATGACCCACCCGGCGGTGGCAATGTGTGCGGTGGTGGGAGTGCCGGACGAGATCCGCGGTCACGTGCCGGCAGCCTTCGTGGTGCCCCGACCCGGGTTCGAACCATCAGAACAACTCGCTTCCGATCTGCAGAACCACGTCCGCACCCGCCTGGCCGCACATGAGACCCCCAGCCAGGTGACCTTCCTGGACGAATTGCCCCGCACCACCACCGGCAAGATCATGCGACGGGCTCTTCGCCCCTCGTAGCGTCGCCTGCTGCTCCCCATCCGGACAGGGGACGTCAGTGCAAGTGTGGCAAGAAAGCTATTGTCGTCAGCTTGAAAATGTCCCAGGGGTGTTGCATATTGATATGCACAAACATGATTGTGCGGTCCGGGTCGCCTTCATCAGATCGGCCATGCTCCTTGGGGCGAGCCGCTGTTTTGGCAGTGTCTCTCCTTAGAGGGCGGGCCAACGTTTTAGCCGAGGACTGAACTGTATCGGTTTCGGACAGGCCTGCGCTTGTCCGCGTTTTTCGACGGTCAGGAGGAGGCGGGTCGGGAGGGGATACCCACTTGGGGGACGGCGTTGGTCGGGAGCGGCAAAACCGGTTGGGTCGGGGTGGCCTGATAGGGGGTTGATGGGCGGGATGTACCAGAGGGGCACAGCCTCTGGCAAGGTAGCTATATGGTGACGGGGCCGGTTCTAAGAATCCGGGGATCTCGGCCGGGCAGTGCTTCGATCACCGAGGACGCCACTCCTCCTGGACAGATGCCAGGCAGGTAGAGGTCCACTTGATCGCCAAATGTGTTCCTGGCCTCCTGGTCCGATCGGGCGGGGGCGTCCCCGGACCGGTTGGCCGATGTGACTGCCAGGGGTCCGCAGTGGTTCAGCAAATCCAGGGTGAGGGGATGAGCGGGCATCCGGATGCCGACCGTGGCAGGGTGCTCCCCACCGGCCGCGGTCTCGAGCGCCAGCACCAGGGTGAGGGGCCCGGGCCAGTGGGATTCGATGAGATCTCGAGCGATGGCGGGGAAGAAGGCCAGACCAATGGCATCGGGCACCGATCCAACCAGGACGGGTATTGGCTTGTCGGCCGGTCGGTCCTTCAGCCGGAAGAGTTCCGATTGCGCCCATCGGTGGGCGGCGAGTCCGTAGACCGTATCGGTTGGCACCCCCACCACCCTCCCTTCGGCCAGGAGCGCACTGGCTCGAGCCAGAACAGGGGGCGTCACGAGCCTAGAGTCCCTCCCCAAACGAAGCGGGGTCGACCGGTCAGGTCGTGGTGGATCTTGGCGTCGATGCCTCCGGACCGGAAGGCCTCCTGCACCTCGGCGGCCTGGGTTTCCCCGATCTCAACTGCCACGGTCCCCGCCGGCCTCAACCAGTCCGAAGCCTCGGCCGCGATCCTCTCCAGTATCTCGGTGCCCCGGGGCCCGGCCACCAGGGCCGAATAGGGCTCGGACCTCACGTCTTCGGGAAGATCCGGCCACTCTGCCTCCGCAACGTATGGAGGGTTAGAGACCAGTATGTCCACCTCACCGCGAAGTGAGGAAGGCAGCGCCTCGAAGAGATCGCCTTCTCGAAGCTCTATGCGGCCCCCCACCCAGCGGTTGGCCCTGATGTTCTCCCGGGCCAAGTCCAGAGCTTGAGGGCTGATGTCGGTGGCCACCACTTCGGCCCGCGGATAGGTGTAAGCCAAGGCCAGGGCCAGCGCACCCGAGCCGGTTCCCAAGTCCACTATCAATGCCGGCACACCCACCGGGACCAACCGGGTGACCAGTTCCCACAACCGCTCCGTCTCGGGTCTGGGTATCAACGCCCTCTCATCCACAGCCAACCGAACCGGGCCGAATTCCACATGCCCTTCCAGGTATTGGAGCGGCACCCCTGCTTGCCGCAGTCGGATGAGGGTCGCCGTCCGGCTGGCGACTTCAGGCCGAAGGGGCACTCCGGGGTGGATCGTCTCGCTGGTGACCGTGGCGATCAACCTTTGCAACTCGTGGTAGGAGAGTCGACTCTGGCGAGATAGCTCTAGAGGGGTGGGGGGGACCGAGGTCATTGTGGCCGATGGCAGTGTCAATCGTTTCCGGAGTGTCCAGCCAGGGAAGAAACCAGCCTTTCGGAACGGTCCTGGGTGGCCAGAGCCTGAGTGAGGGGGTCGATCTCTCCCTCCAAGACCCGGTCCAATGATTTGAGCGTTAATCCGACCCGATGATCGGTGACCCGGTTCTCCCTGAAGTTGTAGGTGCGGATCTTTTCTGACCGGCCCCCGCCGCCCACCTGTGAGCGTCGCTCTCCGGCGATTCCCTCTTGCCGCCTCTCCAGTTCGAGCCTGTAGAGGCGGGCTCGGAGCACCCGAAATGCCTTCTCCTTGTTTTGGAATTGGCTCTTCTGATCCTGGCAACTGACCACCAATCCAGTTGGAAGATGGGTGATGCGCACCGCCGAGTCGGTGGTGTTGACAGACTGACCCCCCGGGCCCGAGGAGCGGAAGACATCGACACGGACTTCATCAGGACTCACCTCCACCTCCACCTCATCCGCCTCCGGAAGCACCGCCACGGTGGCTGTGGAAGTGTGGACCCTGCCCTGCGATTCGGTCTTCGGCACCCTCTGAACCCGATGGACACCGCCCTCGTAACGCAGTCTTCCATAGGATCCGCGACCCTTCACCGCCAAGGAGATCTTGCTGTATCCGCCCACCCCGGACGCGGAAGCCTCCATTTCCTCGGTTCGAAAGCCATGCCGGTCGGCAAACTTCTGATACATCCGGAACAGGTCCCCAGCCCAGATGGCCGCTTCGTCGCCTCCTGCCGCCGCCCGGATCTCCATGATTACATCCCGATGGTCGTCGGGGTCTGGAGGAACCATCAACCCCTCGAGTTGCTCCTCCAACTGGGCAGCTTCGGTGAGCTTCTCTTCGGCCCACTCCAACAACTCGTCCCGCAGGTCCGGGTCGGTGTCCGCCAACTCCTTCGCTTCCCGGGCATCGTCCCGGGCGGCGAGCCAGGCGCGGGCGGTCTTCACGATCGGCCAAAGCTCTGCCCTCCGCCGTCCCGCATCCGCCAGTCGCCGATGATCGGAGAGGACCTGCGGTGAGGCCATTTCCCGGTCCACCTCAGCCAATTGCCCTTCCAGTTCCGGGATGCGGTCCCGCCACACCGGAGAAGTCATTTCGCAACCGCCTCCGCCACCGAAGGAGGAATGGTTCCGGCGCCCAGCAGGCGGTCGGCCTCTGCCGGTTCCACCGCCGACAGCAAAGCAGTCATGGCGACTTCGATCTGGTCGCTGTCGGGTTGGTTGGTGGTGAGCTTCTGCAGCCAGATGCCAGGCAGGGCCAGCAATCTGCCCAGCGTCTGGGACTGCCGCTTCCCGGCGAATTTGAGCAGTTCATAGGCAACGGCGGCGATCAGCGGGATGAACAGCACCCTGCTCGCCACCAACACCAGCCATCCCGGATTGCCCACCAGGGCGAAAGCGACGATGGACAGGATCACCACTATGAGCAGGAAGTTGGTGCCGCATCTGGGATGCTCCGGCGGGTACTTGGCGATGGATTCCACGGAAATCGTCTCTTGTTGTTCGTAGGCGTGAATGGTCATGTGCTCGGCGCCGTGATAGGAGAACACCCTCTTGATGTCCGCCATCCGGCCGATTCCCCATATGTACCCGATGAAGAGGCCCATCCTGATGACCGCCTCCAGGAATCCGAACAGCAGGCCGGACTCTCCGGCTGTCCAGCGAGCCACGGTGGCTGGAACCACCATGAAGAAGGCGACGAAGAAGCCCATGGCCACACCCATCCACAGCCACAGCTTCCAGCCGAGCTTTTCGGCAGGGCCCTCAATGGTGCCGGACTCCTCTCCCGGTTCCTGTGACGCCACCTCGGCGGACCATGCCAGGGAGCGAAACCCCAGGTTGAGGGATTCGACCAGCACCAGGATGCCCCTCAGGAAGGGGATCTTTGCGGCTACAGTGCGCGTGGAGAGCCGGGGAAGGGGTCTTCGCTCTGCCACCACCACTCCGTCAAGTCGGCGTGCCGCCACCGCCCAGGCCTCAGGCGCCCGGACCATCACCCCCTCGATGAGGGCCTGTCCTCCCACCGTTAACGGCTCGGAGCGGTTGCGTCCCTCGTGCCGGGTTTCGGAACTCAAAGCTGGCTCCGCTTCCGCTCGACCGACATCAGGGCATCCGATTCTTGATCGCGGAGGGTGCCCGCCGGTGAATGGTGTCCGAGACTTGACAGTGTCGGGACTTTCTTCCGGCTATGTGGGAGAATTGTCGGCGTTTTTCTTCCGATACCGCTTCGAGCGGACTTCGGCGGCCTCTCCGTAGCGCCTCTGGAAATGCTCCACCCGACCGCCGGTGTCGACCAGCCTTTGTTCTCCGGTGTAGAAGGGATGGCACTCGTTGCAGAGTTCCACAGTCATGGCGGGCGGACGCGTTGTCCTGGTGACGAATCTGGCGCCGCAAGAGCAGGTAACCGTTGTTAGGTCGTATTGGGGATGTATATCTGTTTTCATACCGATCTGACTCGATCTCCGGTGTTTCTGGCCACTTCTGCCAAGAACACTTTGTTGGAAGGTGAACTTTGGAGTTTATCTATCAGCAACTCGATTGCTGCACTCGGATCCAGCGACAGCAGGACCCGCCGCAGTTTCCAGACTTGCGGCAGTTCGTCAATCGTGAACAGCAACTCTTCCCGGCGAGTGCCCGACAACTCGATGTCAACCGCCGGATAGATCCGCTTGTCGGCCAACTTGCGATCCAACCGCAACTCCATGTTGCCGGTGCCCTTGAATTCCTCGAAGATCACCTCGTCCATCTTCGACCGGGTTTCCACCAGGGCGGTCCCCAGAATCGTCAGGCTCCCGCCCTCTTCGATGTTGCGGGCGGCGCCGAAGAACCGTTTGGGCGGGTAGAGGGCTGTGGCGTCGATCCCTCCCGAGAGCATCCGGCCGGAAGCGGGGGCCGCCAGGTTATGGGCCCGGGCCAGCCGGGTGATGGAATCGAGCAGGATCACCACATCCAATCCGGTCTCCACCATGCGCTTGGCGCGTTCCAAAGCCAGGTCGGCGATCTGGGTGTGCTGCTCGGCCGGACGGTCGAATGTGGAATACACCACGTCTCCGCGCACCGACCTCTGCATGTCGGTGACCTCTTCAGGCCTTTCGTCCACCAGCACCACCATCAAATGACACTCGGGATTGTTCACCGTGATCGACTGGGCGATCTCCTTGAGGACCGTGGTCTTGCCCGCCTTGGGCGGGGAGACGATCAACCCTCTCTGGCCTTTGCCGACTGGAGAGATCAAATCGATGAGGCGAGCCAGGGTCCGTTGAGGCATCCCCTCCAACTCCAACCGGAGCCTCTGATCCGGGAACAGAGGCGTGAGCTTTTCGAATTTGGGTCTGCGCATCGCCTGGCCGGGATCGACTTTGTTGACGTGTTCCACCCTCACCATTCCCGGGTACTTCTCCTGCGATCGGGGAGGACGGATGGGCCCACCCACCAGATCACCCTTGCGCAGTTGCAAACGGCGGATCAAGCCGGCAGAAACGTAGACGTCCTTTTCGCCCGGACCGTATCCCGACACTCGGAGGAACCCATACCCCTCCGGGAGAATGTCCAGTAGTCCTTCCCGGACTTCCAGTTCGCTCTCGGGAATGTTGGCGTGCGACGGTTGCCTACGACCCCTGCCGCGACGGCGTCGACCGCCCCCGGGGGGAGGGGAACTGGGAGGTTCGTTGGCCCGGAATTCGAAGTCCGGTTTCGAATTCCCCTTTTTGCGGTCTCCGCTTTTGCTGTTGCTTTGCGTCTTCTTGCGGGATGGCGAAGGAGGAACAGGCGCCGGAGGGGCCTGCTGACGGCCACCCCGCCCCTTAGATGAGGGCGTTGGTTTGCCGCCGCCGGATGCAGCTTTGCCGCCGCTCGTTATGGCACCGATCAACTGCTCCTTGCCCATGCCGCCGGACTTGATCCCGATCGCCTCGGCGATCTTTTTCAGGTCTTCCACTGACTTGGTTTGTAGCTGGCCGTTTTCGGATTGACTAGTCATAGAGGATTCCTCATGCTTCTCGGATTCGTTTCCGAATAGCCTCTCACCTTCCTTATGGGGCGAAGGGCGTAACGCGCTATACGAGACCGCCTTGGAGAGATTTCTCGGGTGTTCGCCGCCGGGACTATAGAGGCGGTGAACTAGACGAAACTACATTATACAAAGACGAGATCGTCTGCCAAAACGGGATATCGGTTGGATAGCTGGGATCCTGCAGGGGCTCAAACGGTTTGCCCCCCGGCCTTCTCCAGCAGTCCCACCAGGTGATCCAACCGGGCTGGGATCACGGTGGTGCGCTCCTGCCGGGTCGACAGATCCGCCAGTCGGGACGGAAGCGGGGGAGAAAACCCCACCGCCTCGGTCACCGCTTCGGGGAATTTGGCGGGGTGGGCAGTGGCGATGCTCACTACCTGCTCCCCGGCCATCGCGACGCGTTGCGCCATCGCCCATCCCAGCGCGCTGTGCGGGTCAAGCAGCAGTCCGTGCTCCCGGTGGGCTTGAGCGATCACCTCGACGATGCGGGGATCGTCCATCCATCCGGCGTCGAAATCTTTCCGCAGGCGGGAGTGCAGCCTCCCATCGAGCCGCAATTCTCCCAGCCGCCGGTAGTCGCTCATCATCTGCGACATCCACTCCCCCCGCCGGGAGCCCAATTCGAACAGGTATCTCTCCAGATTCGATGGGATCTGTATGTCCATGGCGGGGGCGAGGGTGGGACGCACCTCACCGATGGGAAGAAGCCCCTCGGAGATGAGTCGGGTGAGCCCGCGGTTGTGGTTGTTGGCCACCACCAGTCTTCCGACCGGCCCACCCATCCGGCGAGCAGCCCAACCGGCCAGGACATTGCCGAAGTTTCCGGTGGGCACGCAGAAGCTGACTGCCTGCCCCATCTGGTGCCCAACCCACAGGTAATAGGCGACTTGCGCCATTATGCGTGCCCAGTTGATCGAGTTGACCGCCGCCAGAGCGAGTCGCCGGCGCAGCGCGGGGTCCGCGAAGGCTGCTTTCACCAGGTCCTGGCAATCATCGAAGGTCCCCTCCACTGCAATCGCGTGAACATTCGAAGCTTCCACGGTGGTCATCTGGCGACGTTGGATGTCGGATACCCGACCCTGGGGGTAGAGGATCACGATGTCGATGGCGGAGCGGCCCCGGCAGGCCTCGATGGCCGCTGAGCCAGTGTCTCCCGAGGTGGCGCCCAGCACCATGATCCGCCTGCCTTGCAATGCCAACAGCCGATCGAACAACCGTCCCAGCAGTTGCAGGGCATAGTCCTTGAACGAGAGGGTGGGGCCCGCAGTGAGGTCCAGTAGCCACTGGCCGTCCGCCACTTCCCGCAGCGGTGCGGGACCTTCAGGGCCGAAGTCGGCGTAGGCTTCGGCGGCCAGCCGGGGAAGGTCATCTTGCAGGAGGCTTCCTTCCATGAAGGGGGTGGCGACCGCCGTAACCATCTCGTGGTAGGAGACACCCGTCGGCAGATCAGGGGCGGCAGGCCAGTGTTGGGGAACGTAGAGACCTCCGTCAGGGGCCGGTCCCTGCAGCAGGATGTCGTCGAAGGAGGCGGGGGGAGTCCCTCCCCGGGTGGATATGTATCTCATCGCCGATCCGGACGACGGGCAGCAGCGGGCATCAGGGGCTGGCGCCGATCACCCGGATGGTGGCCGCCACCTGTCGCACCACCTCCAACTTCTCAAGATCCCGCCCGGCTGCCCGGTGGCGGTCTTCTCGGGCATGATGGGTGATCAGAAGCAGGGTGGCGCCATCTCCCCTTCCCTCCTGCCACACCGACTTGATGGACACCTGGTGGGCGCCGAACACCGATGCTATCTGGGCCAGGACCCCGGGAGCATCCCTTACCTCCAAGCGCAGGTACCACTGGGTCTCGACCTCCGAGAAGTCCCGCACGGCGCCGTTGCCGAACCGTACCCGGGGGGCAACCTTGGTGCCGGCCAGGAATTCCCGGGAGGCGAGGATCACATCTCCCAGCACTGCGGTGGCGGTGGGCCTTCCACCGGCGCCCGGTCCCAGGAACAGCAACTCGCCGATGGAAGGACCTTCCAGGAAGACCCCGTTGTTGGCGCCCCTGATGAGAGCCAGGGGATGGCCGGTCGGCACCAGGGCTGGGTGCACCCGCACTGCCGGGCCCTGCGAAGATGCGTCTGCCACAGCAAGCAACTTCACGCCGTAACCCAATTGGTGGGCGAACTTCATATCCACGGTTGACAGTTCCGTGATCCCCTCCCGGTAGACCCGGGTGATGTTGACCCACTGACCGAAGGCCAGTCCGGCCAGGATGGCCGCCTTGGCCGCCGCGTCGCCGCCGCTGACATCAGCGGTGGGGTCGGCCTCGGCGTATCCCAGTCTCTGCGCCGACGCCAGTGCCTCGTGATAGGCCATCCCATCGGAGTCCATGGCGGTCAGGATGTAGTTGGTGGTTCCGTTGACTATTCCCGTGACTCGTTCGATCTTCTCTCCCGCCAAGGACTCCGACAGCGGGCGGATCAGGGGGATCCCCCCGCCCACGGCCGCCTCGAATAGCAGGGAGACGCCTTTGTCGGCCGCCCGGGCGAATAGTTCGGGTCCGTGCAACGAGAGCAGTTCCTTATTGGCGGTGATCACCGGCTTGCCCAGGTCGAGCGCCGACAGCACCAACTCTCGGGCTGGATCAACTCCCCCCATGAGTTCCACCACCAGATCGACCTGGGGCATCAATACCAGGACCTCGGGGCGGTCGACGATATAGCGGGAGGGGAAGAGCCGGGGTTTGTCCAACTCTCGTACCGCAACGCCCCGCAGTCTCAGATCAATCCCCGACTTGGCCAGGATGGCGGCGTGATCTTCGAGCAGGCGTTTGGCCAGTTCTCCGCCAACCGTGCCTCCGCCAAGAAGCCCTACGCCAATTTCCATAGCCGGAATGGTAGAGCGCCGCAGGTACCCTTCGGCAAACCAAATGCTCCCTGCCTAGGAAGAACATGGCCGGACCTCTCCCGTTTCATCTCTTGCCCGACACCTCCGAGGTGGTGAACGGACGAATGGTGGTGGGCGGATGCGATCTGGGGGAACTGGCTGAACAGTACGGGACTCCCGTGTTCGTCTACGACGAGCGGCACCTCCGCAGCCGCTGCCAACAGGCCGCGGCCGCCTTCGGTGGAGAGGCGGTCTATGCAGCCAAGGCGTTCCTGTGCCTGGCCATGGCGAGGCTGGTCCAATCCGAGGGCCTGGGAATGGACGTGGCCACCGGTGGGGAACTGGCAATGGCGCTACAGGCCGGGTTTCCCCCCGACCGACTGGTGTTCCACGGCAACAACAAGTCCCCCGATGAGTTGGTGATGGCCATCGAGGCCGGGGTGGGAAGGGTAGTGGTGGACTCCTTCGACGAAATGGATCGCATTGACCACCTATTCGCCCGCCGGGGTCTGGGCCCGGTTGACGTTCTGATCCGGATCACCCCGGGCGTCGACGCCCACACCCACGAGTTCGTGGCCACGGGCCATGATGACACCAAGTTCGGCTTCACCGTGTCCACCGGCGCCGCCGACCAAGCGGTGCGCAGAGCCAAGGAATCCCCCTCCATGCGGGCCCGGGGCGTACATGCCCACATCGGCAGCCAGGTCTTCCGCCTGGAGTCTTTTCGGGAGAGCGCTCGCATAGTTGCGAGGCTGGCCATTCCATTCGGATTGGAGGAGTTGTCGTTGGGGGGCGGACTGGGGGTGCCTTATGTCGAAGGGGAGTCGGCGCCCTCTATCCCCGAGTGGGCGGAAGCGCTGGTGGGAACCTGCCGGGCGGAGGGAGTCACCGGTCCGATCACGGCCGAGCCGGGCAGAGCCATCGTTGCCTCGGCGGCGCTGACGCTCTACCGGGTGGGCACCATCAAGGAAATAGAGGGCGTTCGAACCTATCTTGCGGTGGACGGTGGGATGAGCGACAATCCCCGGCCGGTCCTGTACGGCAGCGGCTATGAGGTTTTCCTGCCCCGGGCGGTGTCAGCCCCCCGGGAGCGGGAGGTGACCGTGGTGGGCAAGCACTGCGAGAGCGGGGACCGCCTGGTCGCATCGGGATGGGTTCCCGGCGACGTCGGGGTGGGCGACGTCATCGCCACTCCGGTAACCGGCGCCTACGGACACTCCATGGGGTCCAACTATCAAAAAGTCCCCCGGCCCCCGGTGGTGTTCGTAGCCGACGGCGAGTCCCGCCTTGTGGTGCGCCGTGAGGAGTACGCTGACATGTTCCGCCTCGAAGTGGGATGAGTCCGAAATGGTGGCCCGGGTGGAACCTTGTCGAGGCTATCTGTTCTGAGTCGACTGCCTAACCGACGGCGGACTGTTTCTCGGAGACCTCTGGAAGGTCCACGGCCGCCTTGGTCGCCGCCACGCTCGCTTTGAGGGCAGCCAGCAGGTCGATCACTTCCCCTGGTTCGCTGGCGCTGTCAACTGAGATGACTTCTTTCCCCTCCACCTTTCGTTGGGCGGCCGCTTCGATGTTCTCCCTTGTCTTGTTCTGGTAGTCCTCACCCACGAATGGCCCGCTCATGGTGTCGATCAGGATTTTGGCCATCTCCACCTCCTCCGGGCGGACTTCGACCTCCTCTTCATGCTCCACGGCTGGCACCTCCCGGATTTCATCGGGCCAGAACATGGTTTCCAGCAGCAGGCTGTCCTGGTGGCAGCGAACGGTGGATAGGTGTTGTTTCCCTCTCATCGCGAATCGGGCGACTCCCACCCTTCCCGCTGTTTGGAGCGCCTCCCACAGGATCCGGTAGGCACGCAGACCTGTCTTCTCGGGCACCAGGTAGTAGGAAGACTTGTAATAGACCGGATCGATCTCCTCGGACTCCACGAATCTCACCACATCAATCAGTGGCAGGCCCTTCTTGCCGATCCCCGCCGCGGCCAACTCGGATTCACTGAACACCACGTAGGACCCCCGCTCAACCTCGTAGCCCTTTACGATCTCGCTCCAGGGCACCTCCTGCCCATCGGTCTCCGCCACCCTCTTGTAGCGAATCGGGCTCTTGTCGCTCTGGCGCAACTGTTTGAACTTGGGCCGCCGGTCTTCGGTGGCCGAGTAAAGCACCACCGGTATGTTCACCAGGCCAAAGGAGACGGCGCCTTTCCAGATAGGACGCATCAGGCTTCTGATATTAACGCTCTCGGCTGCTCTTTGCCCAGACGTTGTGGTGTCGCAGCCTCCTTGCCCTCGGTTAGGAGGAAAGCTCCTCTCTGACCAATCGGGACACCAGGCCACCGTCCACATGCGGGCGGTGGCCTTTCATGATCTGTCCCATCACCCTGCCCTGCGCCCGCGGTTGGCCCTCCACCCCCAACTTGGAAATGGTGTCGCGCACCAACTGGCGGCTGCGGTGCTCGTCAAGGCGGGAGGGCAGCCACCGAGAGAGATAGTCCACCTCGTAGGAGAGCTTCCGGGACATGTCCTCGCCGCGCTCGCCCAGCTTGGAGTATTCGGAGGCGGCTTTTCGCATCTTCTTCACATACCCGCCGATCACCTGCTGGTAGAAGTCGTCATCCTCTCCCGTTCCGGAAAACCCCTTGGCGGTCTTCTTGGTCTGTATCTCGGCCTGGACGGAGCGAATGGCGTCCCGGCGAGGTCGGTCACCTGTCTTCATCGCGTCTATCAGTTCAGCGCGCATCTCGTCCTTGACGCTCATTCTTGGATCCTCTCTGGCTTCTTTTTCCGCAACCGCCGGTTGTCTTTAGAAGTGCATCAACCCCAGCCCGAAAGCGGCCAGGAGGTTCTCATTGGTGAGCACCTCGGAAGGAGGCCCGCTGATCACCCGTTTTTCTCCCAGAAGCAAGACGTGGTCGGCAGTACCCGCCTCTCCCAGATCGTGGGTGCAGACTATTACCCCGCACCCGTGTTCCCTCTCTTCATGCATGATTCTGTCCACGGCCTCCGCCGACACGACGTCCAAGCCGGTGAGCGGTTCATCCAACAGCATGACGAGGTGATCCTGGGCAATTCCCTGGGCCATGAAAACTCGCTGTCGTTGACCTGCCGACAACTCTGTGAGATGACGGTTCGCCAAATGGGTGATGTTCATCCTCTCCATGGCTTCTTCGATGCGAGCGCGGTCATCAATCCGGAAGGGGCGGACCATCCCCCGATTCGGATAGCGGCCCATGGCCACCACCTGGGTGACGGTAAGGGGCAGGGACTGGTTTACATCCTTGGACTGAAGGACATATGAAACCTGTTTGCGGGCCTTCTGCGGGCTGGTGCCCATCACCTTGATCTCTCCGCCCGCCGGGGGGATCAGACCCACCATGCTGTGGAGCAACGTGGACTTCCCGGCGCCGTTGGGTCCGATCAAAGCGGTGATCGCTCCCATTGGGGCGGTGAAGGAGGAAGGCTCCATCACGACGTGGGAACCGTACCGTAGTGCCAGGTTGTCCGCTGCAATGGCGTTCTCGAACGGTTCTTCGGGTATCTTCAAGATTGGCAGTCCGGGCAGACACCCTCGATCTCCAAGGTGTGGTCGGTGATCATGTAGCCAGTGTCCGTGGCTGCTCTGTCCACCAGTTCGGCGAGTTTGTTTTCTCCTCTGGGTGACAGAGCGACATCGGATATAGCCATGCACCGCACGCACACCATGTGGTGATGGTGGCCCGCCAGCCACTCCGCCAGTTCAAAGCGATTGGACCGGTCAGTGCTGTGTATGAGGGAGAGCACCTCGGCCTCGAACAGAGCCCGCACTTCCCGGTAGATGGAGGAGAAGGGAACCCTCTGCTTGGTGGCTCGGTAAAGCTGATCCACGGTGAGGGGACCTGAAGTGTCCTCGAGGGCAGAGACAAGCTTCCGCCGGTTGGATGTGTAGCGCATGCCCTGTGCACGCAGGCTCTGCTCTACTTTGTTGTGCAACAGGTCGGCCATAGCTGTCTTCAATGATAATGGTTGCTGCCGTGGTCATGTGATAATGATTATCATGTCATTCACCATGTTGACTCTTGGGAGGAACAGGTAGGTATGGACTGGATCGTAGATCCCTTCGAGTTGGCTTTTCAACAGCGGGCCTTGATAGGTGGAGTGCTGGCCGGGGTGCTCACCTCGGTGGTCGGCGCCTGGGTGGTTATCCGGGGGATGTCATTCATGGGCGATGCGGTGGCCCACGGAGTCATCCCGGGGGTGGCGATCGCCATTCTGCTGGGGGTCAACCCGGTTTGGGGAGCGTTGCTGGCGGGGATAGTGATGATCTGGGGCATCAACCTGGTTCACCAGCACACCAAGCTCAGCTCCGACGTCGGCATCGGGCTTCTGTTCGTGGGCATGCTCGCCCTCGGGGTGGTGGTGATCTCATTGACTCCCACCTTCTCCGGCTCCATTGCCGCCATTCTCTTCGGAGACCTGTTGGGGGTCACCTGGGATGTCATCTGGCTGGAGGCCATAGGATTGGTGGTGGCGCTGGCGTTGTCTTACGTCATGTACCGACCGTTCCTCGCCCTTGCCTTCAACGCCGACAAAGCAGAGATGATGGGATTCCGCCCCCAGGTGGCGCACTTCGCCCTGCTGGCGCTCATCACCGGCGCGGTGGTACTCCTGTTCCAAGGAGTGGGGGCCATCCTGGTGTTCGGACTGCTGGTGGGTCCGCCGGCAACTGCCATCATCCTGGTTCGAAGGGTCGTCCTGGTGATGGTCGTCTCTGGCATTTGCGCCATCTTCGCAGTGGTGGCCGGTCTGTTGATCAGCTATCACTACTCCACGGCCGCCTCGGCCACCATCGTGTTGATCTCGGTGGTGGTGTTTTTCTTGGTGTTGACGGGATCGCGAGTTCGCAACGCCTTGATGAGTAAACCACCCCTCTCTGCGGAGGCGTAGCACCTGGGTCTCGTCCGCCGCGAACAGAGCAACCTGCCGGAGCCGACCCCGACAGGCTCCCATTACACCCAGATGATCGCTTTCAACCCCTAGTTGCGCCCACCAGTGGCAGGAACCCCGAAAGCGGGCTATTTAGGGGAGCGTCGGCGGGCGGCCTGCAGCACCTCGTCGATGGAATTCTGCTCGACATCACCCAGATTCTGCACGTAGTCGTACCCGAAGCGGCCCTTGATGCAGAGGTGGCCGCTGGTGACCTCGTGGTCTTGGGGTGAGGTGACCTTGACGATCCGGTTGTCCTGGGTGTGCAATTCCAGGTTGCATCCCACGCCGCAGTAGGAACACACTGTCCGGGTCACCGACTGTGCTTGTGGGTCCCAGAGGTCGGCTCGACGAAGTTCCCACTCGGAGCGGAACATCAGCGCGCCAGTGGGGCAGACTCCGATGCAGTTCCCGCAGAACACGCAGGCTCCATCTCCCAGGGGGAGGTCCATCTCGGTGGAGATGCGAGCGTCGAAACCGCGGCCGGCCACGGCGATGGCATAGGTCCCCTGGGCGTCTATGCCGCAAGCTTCCACGCATTTATAGCACAGGATGCACCGTGAGTAGTCGCGAATATAGAGCGTATTGTCCACCTTGGTGGGCTGGTGCACCCCCTCGGCAGTCTCCCCGTTGACATGATGATGATGTCCTGGTTTGCGGGCGTCCCGTTCGCCCGCGGCGGCCGGGGCGGAGACAGGCCCGTATCGGGCCGGATCGGCGCCATAACGCTCCATCCAGTCTCCGACCTCGTCCTCGGCCAGCGAGAGATCCACCGAGGAACCCAGGAATTCCAGCACCATCTTCCGGCTGTGGCGAACTCGTTCGGAATCGGTCGAGACCACCATCCCGTCCTCGGCCATTCGGGAGCAGGCCGGAACCAGGGTGCGGTTCCGTTCCACCTCCACCACGCACACCCGGCACACGTTGACCGGCGTGAGCGTTTCCAGGTAACAGAGGGTGGGTATCTCGGTCCCCATCTGCTGGCAGGCCTCCAGCAGAGTGGCCCCCTTCTGGACTGCCACCGAAGCGCCGTCAATGGTCACCTGAACCATCTCGGTGGCAACCTTGGCAGTGTCGGGTTGGTCCATCACAGCAGTCCCAGGTCGAGGGCGGAACGCAGGGCGATGGCGGCCGTGTGGCCCAGGCCGCAGATGGAGGCATCCCGCATGGCCAGATCGATCTCTGCTATCAAATCTTTGTCTCCTGGTCGGGGTTGCCGGCGGAGGCGCGCCAAGGCTTCTTCCAAACGAACAGTACCAACCCGGCACGGGACGCACTGCCCGCAGGTCTCGTCTCTGAAGAATTCGGCGATCCGCGTCAGGATGTCTCCGAAGTCGGTGTGTTGATCGAACGGCATTATCACCCCGGACCCCAGGGAGACTCCCGCCTCCGAGGCGGCCTCGAAAGTCAGGGGCATACTCAGCAGGTCGGGCAGCACGAACGAACCGGCCGCGCCCCCCAACAGGACGGCTCGCAGGTGCAGGCCATCCGGCAGACCTCCGGCCAAGTCGATCAACTCCCCCAGGGTGGCGCCGAACTCCACCTCGTAGACGCCGGGACGTTTGACCGCTCCCGACAGGCAGAACAGCTTGGGTCCCGTGGATTGGGCGGTACCCAACTGGGCGAAGGCGTCACCGCCCTCGGTGACGATGTCGAGCACGTTGCAGAGCGTCTCCACGTTGTTGATGACGGTCGGCTTGCCGAACAGTCCCGACACCGTGGGAAAGGGAGGCTTGTTGCGCGGTTCGCCCCGGAGGCCCTCGATGGAATTCATCAGGGCAGTCTCCTCGCCGCAGATGTAGGCTCCCTGGCCCCTGCGGATCTCGATGTCAAAGTCCACCCCGGTGTCGGCGTCCTCACCCAGCAGACCCTGCCGGCGAGCCTCCTGCAGGGCTCGGGAGAGGCGCTTGGTGGCCAGGGGATACTCTCCTCTTATGTACAGGTAGCCGCGGCGGGCGCCGATGGCAAACCCCGTGATGGTCATGGCCTCGACCACCGAGAAGGGATCGTCCTCCATCAGGACGCGGTCTTTGAACGTGCCCGGCTCCGACTCGTCGGCGTTGCAGATCAGGTAGCGAACCGGTTCCGGTGAGTTGGCGACGGTCTCCCACTTGATCCAGGCCGGGAAGGCTGCCCCGCCCCGACCCCGCAGACCCGAGGCCTTGACTTCGGCCACCACCCGTGCCCGTCCCATCCGGACGGCGGCCTCCAATGCCTGGTATCCCCCGGCCGCCAGGTAGGAGTCGATGGACCCGGGATCAACCGCGCCCACCCGCCGCAGCAGGCGAAGATGAGGTTGTCCGAACTGGGGAATGGGTGGCGGTTGCGGACGCCCATTGGGACTGTGCCGGTCGGGGGACAACCCATTGAGTCGGGCGGTGTCCGGCCCCACCACCACCATGTCGTCCTTTCCTGCTCGCTGTATGTAGGCGGCGGGAGTCCGATCGCACTGGCCCAGGCACGGTGATGGCGCCCAGCGGGAATCGGGAGGTTGAAGCTCGCCGGACTCGAATCTGTCGATCAGGTCCAGGGCGCCCTGGCGGCGACACACGATGTCGTCGCAGATGTGCCACACCTGCGGGGGAGAGGGGTCCACGGATATCAGCGAGTAGAAGGTGGCCACCCCCCAAGCTTCGGCAGGGGGCACGGAGAGAACCCGGCAGATGTGCATGAGCGCGCCCTCGGAGACCCAGCCAATCTCGGATTGCACCGTCTCCAAGGCTGGTAGCAGAAGATGGCGGCGATTCACCACGCTGCGGCGCCCGGTCCGGAAGATGCGAAGGTTGGAGTCGGTGCGAACCCGGTCGTGGCTTTCAGAGTCCGGGATGCCGGTGGCCCTCTCCACCACCCTCCGTTCTTCGGCGGTGGGCTGGGCATCCGTGAAACGAAGGTCCATCAGTCAGGCATGATCGCTGGCTGGCTACCCGACCAACGCCGGCGCTTTTTCGACCCTTACCGCGGTTGCCTTGAACTCGGCGGTGCCGCTCTTGGGGTCCCAGGCCTCGATAGTCAGTTTGTTGATGTCGGCCTGTTCGGGGAAGTGGACCGACATGAACACCAAACCGGGGCGGAGGCTGTGGTCCACGCGGGCGGGTACCGTGATGGAACCTCGCCGGGAGGTGACCCGTACCTCTTCCCCCTCGGCTATCTCCCACTCAGCGGAGTCCTCGGGAGAGATGTCCAGGGTTCCTCCGAACCGGAGGGGTGAGGCGGTGCTGCCGCTCTGAACTCCGGTGTTGTAGGAATCCAGGTGACGGCCGGTGGTGAGCCGGATCGGGTAATCGGCGGTGAGACTGTCAACCGGAGGCGCCCATTCCACCACATGGAATGGCGCCAGCGGACCAACCGGCGGGTTCGCCCACAGTCGGGAGTGGAGAAAGAGTTCGCCGGGATCGTCCTCGTCAAGGCAGGGCCATTGCAGACCGCCGTTCTCCTCCAGGCGGCGGTAGGACATCCCCCCGTGCATGGGAGACAAGGAGCGCAATTCGTTCCACACCTCTTCCGCGGTGGGTTGCCCCCAGCCATGCCCCAAGGCGGCTGCCAGATGACTGATGATCGAGGAGTCGGTGCGGGCCTCTCCCGGTGGTCGGAGGGCGGGCCGCACTCTCTGGACCCTCCGCTCGCTGGAGGTCACCGTACCCTCGGCTTCGCACCAGTCGGCGGCCGCGGGAAGCACCACGTCAGCCATCTGAGCAGTGCGGGTCAAGAAGATGTCCTGGACCACCATGAAGTCCAGTCCCTCCATCAGGTGCCGGGCTCTTTGGACGTCCGCCTCGGAATCGGCCGGATTCTCCCCGATCACATACAGACCTCGCAGGTGTCCCTCTTCCATGGCCTCGAACATCAGGGTGAGATGACGTCCCTTGCGTGGAGGGATGGAGGCCCCCCACACCTTTTCGAATTTAGCCCGCAGTTCATCGTTTTCGACGTCTTGGAAGCCGGGCAGTTTGTTGGGGATCGCCCCCATGTCGCCGCCTCCCTGGACGTTGTTCTGTCCTCGGAGGGGCACCAGTCCCGATCCGTAGCGACCCACATGACCGCACAGCAGAGCCAGGTTGATGAGAGCCAGGACATTGTCGGTGGCATTGTGATGTTCGGTAATCCCCAGCGTCCAGCACAGTTGGGCCCGGTCGGCCCGCGCGTAGGTGTGAGCCAGGGTACGGATGGCGTGAGCGGGCACGCCCGTGACGCGTTCTCCCCGTTCCAGGGTCCACTTTTCCACGCTTCGGGCGTACTCGTCGAAGTTGAGGGTTGACCGTTCGATGAACCTGCGGTTCTCCAGTCCTTCGGACAGTATCTCTCTGGCCATTGCGTTGGACAGCGCGATGTCCGATCCGACATCGATCCCAAGCCACAAGTCTGCCCACTCGGCGGATTCGCTGCGGCGGGGGTCCACGCAGAACAATTGGGCGCCGCGCCGCACTGCGCGGATCACCCGGTGGAAAAAGATCGGATGAGCGGCTCGGGCATTGGATCCCCAGAGGATCACCACCTCGGCGTCATCCATCTCCTGATAGGAACTGGTGCCCCCTCCGGCTCCGAAAACTGCCGCCAGACCGGCGACGCTGGGAGCGTGTCAGGTCCGGTTACAGGAATCTATGTTGTTGGTGCCCATCACCACCCTGCCGAACTTCTGAGCCAAGAAGTTGGTCTCGTTGGTGGCTTTGGAACAGGAGAATATCCCTATGCCTTCTCCACCATGAGCATCGCGGACCGCGCCGAGGCCTCCTGCAGCCCTGGCTAGCGCTTCGGTCCAGGAGGCCCTCTCCAACACACCGTTGCGGCGTACCAATGGGTGGGTCAGCCGGGTCTTTTTTCCCATGGTTGACTCTCCTCGAATGTTCTCTCTTTTTCAGGCCCGTAGGCGTATCTTAACACAATGTAAAAGGGAGTGGGATTGAAAACCGGGCAGAACTGTGCCACCTGGCGGCACTAGGAAAGACAAGGACCCCAAGCGCCGGGTGATCCGGGACTCAACCCGCCATGGTCGGACTCAGAAGAGGCCGACCACCTTTCCAGAGGAATCGATGTCCACATTGAGGTAAGCAGGCGTAGACGACAGGCCTGGCATGGTGCGCACTGCTCCCACCAACGGATAGATGAACCCGGCGCCAACCGAGGCGCGTACCTCCCTGATGGGAAGGGTGTACCCGCGGGGGGCGCCCCTGAGGTTGGGGTCATGGCTGATGGAAAGGTGGGTCTTTGCCATACAGATCGGCAGATCCCCGAACCCCGATTTCTCGTACTGGGCTAGTTGGCGGTTGGCCAAGGGCGTGTAGGAGACGTCTGCGGCTCCGTAGACATGGCGGGCAATGCTCTCGATTTTCTCCTTGAGGGAGAACTCGTTGGGGTACAGAAGGCTGAAATCACCTTCCGCCGTGCAGGCGTCCTCCACGGCTTCTGCCATTTGCAGGGCGCCCTGGCCTCCGTTGGCCCAGTGAGTGGTTGGCGCCGCCGCGTGGGCCCCGGCTTCGGTGGCCGCTGCCTGGATGTACGCGATCTCCCTTTCGGTGTCGGTGGGGAACACGTTGACTGCCACCACGGCCGGTATTCCGAACCGCTTGATGGTGTCGAGGTGTGCCTGCATGTTGACGACGCCCTCTCTCAATAGCGGCAGGTTCTCCTCCACGTAGGCCTTGGGAAGCGGTCGTCCCGGCTTCACCGGCGGGCCTCCTCCCTGGGTCTTGAGAGCCCGGATGGTGGTGGTCAGCACCACACAGTCGGGCACCAGGCCGGAGGTGCGACATTTGATGTTGAAGAACTTCTCCATGCCCATGTCGGCGCCGAAACCGGATTCGGTGATCGTGTAGTCGGCCAACTGGAGGGCCACCCGATCCGCCAGCACCGACGAGTTTCCGTGGGCGATGTTGGCAAAGGGTCCCGCATGGACGAAGACGCCCTGCCCTTCCAGGGTCTGCATCAAAGTGGGATGGAGGGCGTCCTTCATCAGCACGGTCACCGCCCCCGCCACCCCCAGGTCCTCGAGTGTGAGTGGTTCCCCGCTCTTGGATGTGCCGAACACCATCTTGGCGCAGCGTTCCCGAAGGTTGCGCAGGGCGGAGGCGTAGTCCTGCCCGTCAACCAGGGCGAGGATGGCCATGATCTCGCTGGCCACGGTGATGTCGTAACCAGATTCGCGGGGTAGACCGTCGATGCGGCCCCCGAGTCCGAGCACGATGTTGCGAAGTGCCCGGTCGTTGACGTCTACTACCCGCCGCCACAGGATGGCGTGCGGGTCGATGTCCAAGCGCCCCAGGCCCCGCTCTGCAAGTTGCTCATCGTCGAGCCTCTCTTCGAAGTACCACCGGGCGTCGATGGCTGCCGCCGCCAGGTTATGGGCTACTCCGATGGCGTGTAGGTCCCCGGTGAGGTGTAGGTTGAACTCCTCCATGGGAATGACCTGGCTGTATCCCCCTCCGGCCGCTCCTCCTTTGATCCCGAAGGTGGGGCCCATGCTGGGTTGGCGAATACAGGCCATCACGTTGCGCCCCCGGGCGCCCAAGCCCTGGGTCAGGCCGATGGTGGTGGTGGTCTTGCCCTCTCCCAAGGGGGTTGGGGTGACGGCCGTCACGTCCACGTAACGGCCCTGAGGGCGGTTGCGAACCCGCTTCAGGACATCGAGATGGACCTTGGCCTTGTCATGCCCAAAGGGGATTAGCTCTTCGGTTCTGATCCCCACCCGGTCCGCTATTTCGGTGATGGGAATTACCTGGGCGGCTTGGGCGATGTCCAGGTCGGAGGGGATGGGGGACGAATTCAAGGGAGCGCCTCCTGTGGGGTCTGAGCTTGGGGGTGTCTAGCGCGAAACAGGCGAGTGGTTGTCTACATGTGGTTGTTTACATAATGTTAACCTGGTCACAGGTCCCTTGGGTCCGGTCGGTGATCCTCTTTTCCCGGTGGCCGGGCCGCCCGGATGGGGGAGTGGGAGGACTTTCGCGATGAGGCTGGGGCGGCTGGGAGGGTTTTGTCAAACAGTTGCTCATTTCTAATCTCTCACCTAGGCCGTGGCAGCGCTCTATTCCCTCATTAACAGCCTCTGATGGACTGGATAGATCTCTTATTGGTTGCCGTCCGGGTGGTGGGGGTTTTCGTCCTGTTGCTGCTGTTGACGGTGGTGAACATTTGGATGGAGCGCAAGGTGGTGGCGGACATGCAGAGTCGCCTGGGTCCCATGCGGGCGGGACCGTGGGGGATCCTGCAGACGGTTGCCGACGGGTTGAAGCTGTTCTTCAAAGAGCACATAACACCCCGGAAAGTGGATCTGGGCGCATACCTGCTGGCGCCCTTCCTGGCGGTGGTGCCCGCATTTCTGATTTTCATGATGGTGCCGCTCGGTCCGGGTTTGGAGATTGGGGGCCGGTCGTTGCCGCTGCAGGGCGCCGACCTGAACATCGGATTGCTGTTCATCCTGGCCATGTCCTCGATGGCCGTGTACGCGGTGGTGCTGGCGGGATGGTCTTCCGGTTCCAAATACCCCCTGTTGGGGGGAGTGCGGGCCACCGCGCAGGCCATCTCCTACGAGGCGGCGATGGGCCTGGCGATGGTCGCCGTGGTGATGTTCTCTGCCACGGCGCCCGGGGTTGACAGCGGCACTCTCTCTCTGGCCGAAATCGTGGAGAGGCAGTCGGGCACCTGGTCGGGCGCCGTCGGTTTCCTCGACCCGGTGCTGGGGTACATTCCGCGCTGGAATGTCTTCCCGCAAGTCGTGGCCTTCGTCATCTTCTTCATAGCGGCGGTGGCGGAGACCAACCGGGCGCCCTTCGACCTTGTGGAAGCCGAACAGGAGATTGTGGGAGGGTTCCACACCGAATACTCGGGAATCCGCTTTGCGATGTTCTTCCTGGCCGAGTACATCAACATCTTCTCCATGTGCGCCATCGCCGCCACCCTGTTCCTGGGAGGATGGAACGGTCCGGTTTGGGAGGGTGTGGTTCCCGGATGGATGTCGGCCATACTTCCGGTGGTATGGCTGCTGCTCAAGAGCTACGTGCTGGTTGTGGTCTTCTTCTGGATAAGGGCCACCCTTCCCAGGCTGCGTTACGACCAGTTGATGACCTTGGGATGGAAGCGGCTGATCCCGCTGTCGATGTTGTGGCTGGTGATTTCCACGGTGGTGATCGGATTCCGCCACTTCGGTCTGCCGTTTGTCGGGTGAGGAGAGAATATGGGAATGTTTAGCGATCTTTGGAAAGGCTTCAAGGTAACTGGGTCGATCGGTCTTCGGGGGCTGTTCGGTAAGGGCATCGTCACCACCCAGTACCCCAAGGAGATGCGGGAGAAGCCGGTGCGATTCCATGGTCGACATGTGCTGAATCGGTATCCCGACGGCATGGAGAAGTGCATAGGATGCGAGTTGTGCGCCGGCGCCTGTCCCGCCCGCTGCATCTATGTGCGGGGCGCCGACAATCCCCCCGAGGATCCCCAGAGTCCCGGAGAGCGCTTCGGGTATGTGTACGAGATAAACATGTTGCGATGCATCTTCTGCGGCCTTTGCGTGGAGGCCTGCCCCACTGAAGCCATCACCATGAGCCACCTGTTCGAAATGTCTGTCACCAACCGCAGCGACGCCATCCACACCAAGGACGAATTGCTGATGGAGAAGGACGGATCGGTGCCCCATGTTTACTCCGAGGACCCGTTCGCGGACCTTTCGGAACTGGATGCCGCCGACGGTTGGATGCGCGCCACGTCACCAAGCGGCGTGGCCGCCTATGAGGGCGAGAAAATGTGGCAGGACACCCCGGGCTCCGCTTCCTGGGAACCGGAGCCCGACCAGGAGACCAGGGACTCTCCCGATGGTTGAACTTGTCATCTTCGTGTTGATGGGTTCAGGGGCTTTGGCGGGGGGAGTCACGGTGGTGATGGCCCGCAATCCGGTCCGCTCGGCGATGGGAATGCTGGGGTCCCTGGTGTCCTTGGCGGTCATCTATGTGGTCAACCTGGCCCACCTGGTGGCGGCGGTGCAGGTGGTGGTTTACGCCGGGGCGGTGCTCACGCTGTTCCTTTTCGTCATCATGTTCATCGGGGTGGACCGCGCCGAGGACACCTCCGAGACCATTCCGCTGCAGCGAAAGTTGGTGGCAGGACTCGCCCTGGTAGTGGCGGTGGGGGCTGCAGTGCTGGTTTGGAGGGGCAGGTTTTCTTGGACGCCCGCCGCTGCGGAGTCGGTACCGATTCCCAATGGGACGGTCCAAGCGCTGGGCGGGGAGTTGTTCACCACCTGGGTCCTGGGGGTTGAAATCACCGCCCTGCTGCTGACCATTGCCGCGGTGGGGGCCATAGCACTGGCGTTTTACCGGCGTTCAGGGAAGGCTTCGGCAGAGAAGTGATGCTGGAAGTCACCCCAGGCTGGTATATGACGCTGGCCGCCGCGCTATTCGTTCTGGGTTTGACCGGGGTCCTGGTCAGGCGCAACGCCCTGGTGATGTTCATGAGCGTGGAGTTGATGCTCAACGCGGTGAACCTCACTTTCGTGGCCGCCGGTCGGGCGGCGGGGGTGCTGGACGGGCAGGTGGCAGTCTTCTTCGTGCTGGTGGTGGCAGCAGCCGAGGTGGTGGTGGGTCTGGCAATCATCGTGGCCATCTTCCGAAGACGGGAGACCGCCTCCGTCGACGAACTGGCGGCTCTGCGGGGATGATCGAACTTCCCACCGAGGCGCTGTGGTTGGTGATCGCCTTCCCGCTGGGTGGTGCGTTGCTGCTCCACTTCGCGGGTCGGTGGCTGGGTGAGCCCCTCGCCGGCTACCTGGCCAGCGCCGCTTCCCTGGCCGCCCTTGCGGTGGCCGCGGTGGCCGCGGTCCCCTTCTTCACGGGGGAGGGCCATCCCTCACAGTCCCTTTTGTGGGAGTGGATGCCGGCGGTGGGGGCTTCTTTCGAGATCTCCTGGGACCCGCTGTCGGCTCTGATGACCCTGGTGGTCACCGGGGTGGGTTCTCTGATTCACATCTATTCGGTGGGGTACATGCACGGGGACCCCCGCTTCGCCCGCTTCTTCACCTACCTGAACCTCTTCACCGCCTCGATGCTCACGCTCGTGCTGGCAGGGAACTATGCGATGCTGTTCGTGGGTTGGGAGTTGGTGGGTCTTTGTTCCTATCTGCTCATCTCCTTCTGGTTCACCCGGCCTTCCGCCGCCTCGGCGGGGAAGAAGGCCTTCGTGGTCAACCGGATCGGCGACTTCGGGTTCCTGATAGCCCTGATGCTGATCTTCAGCACATTCGGGACACTGTCCTACACGGGGGTGTTCGACCGGGCCGCCCAGGAGTTGAGTGGTTGGGCGCCGACGATCATCGGGCTGATGCTGGCTGCCGGAGCCGTTGGAAAGTCTGCTCAGATTCCTCTGTACGTGTGGCTTCCCGACGCCATGGAGGGGCCCACTCCCGTCTCGGCTCTGATCCACGCCGCCACCATGGTCACCGCCGGAGTGTATGTGATAGCCCGCTCCGCGCCGATATTCGAATTGGCCCCGGTGGCCTCGGGGGTGGTTGCCGCGGTGGGGGCGATCACTGCCCTGTGGGCGGCGACCATCGCCATCGGCCAGTCTGACATCAAGCGGGTCCTGGCCTACTCGACCATCAGCCAGTTGGGCTACATGTTCTTGGCGGTTGGGGCCACGGCATACGTGGCGGGGGTCTTCCATCTGATGACCCACGCCTTCTTCAAGGCTCTCTTGTTCCTGGCCGCCGGGTCGGTTATTCATGCCATGGGTGGACGCCAGGACATGGAGGAGATGGGGGGCCTGCGCAAAGCCATGCCGGTGACGTTTGTGACGATGGGGGTGGGGGTGGTGGCCATCGCCGGCATCCCCCCACTGGCCGGATTCTGGTCAAAGGACGAGATCCTGAGTGTGGTCTTCAACCAGGGAGGGTGGTACACGGCTCTGTGGCTGATCGGGTTGATCACCGCGCTGCTCACCGCTTTTTACATGTTCCGGCAGTTCGTGATGGTGTTTTTGGGCAAACCCCGGTGGCCTGAGGGAGTGACGCCGCACGAGTCGCCCCGTTCGATGACCGTCCCCCTGGTCATCCTGGCAATCTTATCGGTGGCTGGGGGACTGGTTAACACGCCGTTCCGACTGGGCTTGGAGCACTTTTTGGAACCGTCCTTCGAAGGCGTTCGGTTGGGGCATCCTCCTGAGGGGGTGGGTTTGGTGCTGGTCCTGGCGGCCCTGGCGGTCGGCGCCGGGGTGGTGGGAGCGGCGATGGCTTTTTTCGCCTATCACCGTCCCCCCGAGGCTTGGCGCCGGTTCCAATCAGGGTTCGGAAAGCTGTGGGGGTGGTGGGAGAACGCCTACGGGGTGGATGACGCCTACGGAGCGATGCTGGTGACCCCCGGTCGGCGTCTGTCGGAGCAGACCGCCTTCGGGGTGGACATGAAGGTGGTGGACGGCGCCGTCAACGGGGTGGCATGGCTGGTTCAGGCCACCGGGCGGTTGATCCGCCCGGCCCAGAGCGGTCTCGTCCGACAGTACGGGCTGTGGTTCGGGCTGGGGCTGGTGGCGTTGCTGATCTGGATTCTGGTGAGGGGCGTGGCGTGAGGGCCGGAAGATGCTGACCCTGCTGGTGCTGACCCCTCTGCTGGGAGCGGTGGTGATCTCCCTGGTCCCCGCCCGGCGGCGTGAACTGCAACTGCCGTTGGGCATAGCGTTGTCGGCGGCCCCGTTGGGTGTGGCCGGGGCGGTGTTCGTCTCCTTCGAGAAGGGAGAGGGTTCCTTCCAGATGGTGGAGAAGATGGTCTGGTGGGAACCGTGGGGAATCTCCTGGCATCTGGGCGTGGATGGGATCTCCCTGGGATTGGTGGCGCTGACCACCTTGCTGTTCCCGTTGAGCCTGGCTGCCTCCGATGCCATCACCCACCGCCGGAAGGCGTTCGTGATGGCCATGCTGGTCCTGGAGACCGGCCTGATAGGAACCTTCCTGGCACTGGACCTGGTGTTGTTCTTCGTGTTCTTCGAGGTGATCCTGGTGCCCATGTACCTGATCATCGGGATCTGGGGAGGGGAGCGTCGGGTCTATGCGGCGGTGAAGTTCTTCATCTACACGGCTGTCGGCTCCGCTTTGCTATTGGCGGCCATCATCGCCCTGGCCGTGATGCATGCATCACAGAGTGTGGAGGGGGCGCTCAGCTTCGACTATCTTGCCTTGCTCGACCTTGAAATCTCGTCGACGGCCCAGATGTGGCTGTTCGGCGCCTTCGCTCTGGCGTTTGCTATCAAGGTGCCCCTCTTTCCCTTCCACACATGGCTCCCGGATGCCCATGTGGAAGCTCCCACGGCGGGATCGGTGCTGCTGGCGGGAGTGTTGCTGAAGCTCGGCACCTACGGGTTGCTGCGTTTCAACCTCACCCTGTTTCCCGAAGCCACCGTTTCCCTGGTTCCCGTTCTGGCCGTTCTGGCGGTGGTGGGGATCATCTACGGGGCGGTGGTGGCGATCGTCCAACCTGATCTGAAGAAGTTGGTGGCCTATTCCTCGGTGAGCCATCTCGGTTTCGTGGTACTCGGTATTTTCGCTCTCACCTCCGCCGGTCTGCAGGGGGCCGTCATCCAGAACGTCAACCACGGTCTCACCACGGGAGCGCTGTTCCTGTTGGTGGGGATGCTTTACGATCGGCGTCATACCAAGAAGATCGCCGACTTCGGGGGTCTGGCCAGCCGGGTGCCCATGATGGCGGGTTTCTTCCTGTTCATGGCCTTTGCTTCCATCGGCCTGCCCGGTTTGAACGGGTTCGTCGGGGAGTTCCTGGTGTTGGTGGGCAGTTTCCCCTCCCTTCCGGCATATGCGGTGGTGGCTGCCTTCGGGGTGGTGCTGGCTGCCATCTACATGCTGTGGGCCTATCAGCGGGTGTTCACCGGACCTCTGACGGGGATGGCGAACCGGAAGTTGGTGGATCTGTCTCCCAAGGAGACGGCGATCCTTTCGCCGCTGGCAGCCCTGGTGCTGCTGTTGGGGCTTTATCCGGGGATCCTGCTGGATCGAACGGCGCCTTCAGTGGAGGCAATCTTGGACCGCATCGAGCAGACCACCGATTACCAGGTGCCGTCACCGGGTCGGCTGGAGGATGTCTTTGCCTCCGGATCAGGGGATGGTGAGGGATGAGCCCGGGCGCATTTCCTGACGTGGCGTGGGCCGGTTTGGCGCCCGAGTTGGTGATGGTGTTGGGAGCGGTGGTCTTACTCCTGCTGGATGTGCAGGTGAAACCGGGTGTCAAGGTGTTGTGGAGGTCTGCTTCGGCGATCATGGTGATTGCCCTGGCATTGGGGATTTGGCAGTGGATTGTCACCGAACCCGGGGGAGAGTTGGCTTTTGGAGGGATGCTGATCTTGGATCCGGCGGCGGCTTTTGCTCGGCTGGTGGTGTTGGTGGTCTCCATCTTGGCGATTTCCGCGGGGCGCAGCCTCTTCGTCCAACTGGGCAACCGGGCGGCGGAGGGTTTGGCGTTGGTGCTTTTGGCGTCGGCCGGTTTCGTTTTGATGGCTGCTTCCCAGAACCTGGTGATGATGTTTCTGGGGCTGGAGATGGGGTCGATCTCTCTTTACATTCTGGCTGGCATCACCGGTGATGGGGTGCGGTCCGACGAGGCGGCTCTCAAGTACCTGTTACTAGGGGCGGTGGCCTCGGCGGTCTTCATCTACGGCGTCGCCCTGGTCTTTGCGGGGACCGGTTCGCTGGGGTTGGTCGCCATCGGGGGCTTTCTCGCCCAGTATCTGGTGCTTTCCCCGGCGGTTCTTCTGATTGGAATCGGTCTCATTACGGTGGGTCTGTGTTTCAAGGTGGCGGCGGCTCCCTTCCATGTGTGGGCGCCGGATGTCTACCAGGGCGCCCCGGCTGGGATTGTGGGCTACATGGCGGCGGTGGCCAAGGTGGGAGGTTTTGCGGCATTGGCCCGGGTTCTCCTGTCTGGTTTCGGGACCTTCCGGGCCGACTGGGCGCTGGTGGTGGCCGCAATCGCGGCCCTCTCCATGATGGTGGGAGCGGTGATGGCCATCATTTCGACCGATATCCGTCGCCTGCTGGCCTATTCGGGGGTGGCCCACGCCGGTTTCATTCTGACGGGACTGGCCTCCGGCGCCCCTGGATCACCCTCGGTCTGGTTCTATCTGGCGGTCTACACCGTGCAACTGGTGGCAGCGTTCTCGGTGATCTCGGCCGTGGGAGGAGCGGCATCCTCTGGATCGGCGCTGTCTGACTATCGGGGCCTGTACCGGCGTTCGCCGTTCCTGGCGATTGCGCTGTCGGTCTCGCTGCTCGGAATGGCGGGCCTTCCCTTGACCACCGGCTTCGTGGCCAAACTGGGCGTCTTCCTGCAGGCTTGGCAACACGGTCTGCAGTGGCTGGTGGTAGTGGCGGTGCTCGCCTCGGCGATGGCGATCTACCTGTATCTGCGGGTGATAGTCACCATGTACATGCATTCTCCGACCACAGACGATCCGGTGGGTTCCGACCGGCCCACCTTCTGGGCTTTGGGCTTTGCAACGGCCGTCACGGTGGTCCTGGGAGTCTTCCCTCAGCCCCTGCTCAAACTGGTCGAATCAGCGATCTATCTGTGAGGGTTTCTCGGAAGATATTGATATCTTTTCAGAGAAAGACCGGTTCTGATCTCATTGTGGAGAAAGATATTAATAAGTTTCTTGGGAAAGATATTGCAATCTTTTCAGAGAAAGACCGGTCTGGCTCTCTTTGTGGAGAAAGATATTAATAAGTTTTATTATTGGGCACGGTAATAGCGTCGTGCCCTGGTTCTCCCCTCTGCTCGGGCCAGGCCGGCCCGAGCCAAATCGTTCAGGATGCTTCTCACCATGGCCATCTCTTCCCCGGGGAAGGCTCTCTCAGGCTATCGGTAAAGGCTGTCTAGTGGACGGGTAAGCGTCCCGGAGGGAGTCGGCGGCGGCGGGGTTCCAGTCCGATCCGAAGGGAAGGCGCAGTGCCAGACGTTGGGGGTTCTGGCACGGTTTGCCCTGGGTGACATGCAGGATGGTGCTATCAGCAAGGCGCTCGAAGACGTAGGAATAGACCGTGTCATAGGAGGTGTGATTGCAGATTCCGGAATCGCCGTCGTCGTGGGACTCCTGCAACCGGAAGATTTCCGGCAGGTCGGAGGCCTCCCGGATCCGGCGGGAAGCTGATCGCAGCCGGGGAACGGTGGTGACGGTGTCGTCGTCATCGGGGGTGGCGCCCAACTCCACATGATGGTTGGAACGGGCTATCCGGTCGTCGCCCTGGTAGGTGGCTTTGAGTTCCTGTCCCCTGACTTCCACGGTGGCCAACTCGTGTTCATCGATCATCACCAGGTTGGCCCAGATGTAGGGATCCCGGCGCATCGCCCGTTCCACGGCTTCCACCCCGCTGCGGACATCGGTCCCCTCCCGCAACGCGATCTCCGTCAACCGGTCGTAGTTGAGCCCGGGGACGGTACGCACATTGGAGTCACAGCACAGCAGCCCATGACGGTTGGCGCCCAGAGAGAAACCGGAGAATCGGTCCAGGTCGGGATCGGTTCCTGCCCAGGTTTCGACCCCGGCGATTCCAAACACATCCTGCTCGACCACCAGCAGATCCTCAAAACTGACCCTCCCAAAGTCCTTGTTCTTGAACAGCAGATACCCCGTATCGGTGCGCAGCGCGCCAGTGGTGCACATTCTGAGTCCTCTCGGTTGCTGTCTGCAATGCTAAAACGGACGCCCCAGACTGTCCATACCAGTGATACCGGACCCGACGCTGTACTCAGGTGGGTGCGCAGGGATCGGTTACCATGTGATCAGCTAAGGCGTTCCGGTGGAGTTGCTATTCTGAACCGCAACGTTCATGAATAGGGTTTGACACCCTTGATCCGCGGAAATAGGCTGCTAACAAGGAGTAACGCGATGACGGAGAACAGTCCCGAGATCCAAGGCATCTTGGACGAATACCAGCAGAAGAAGCTAAGCCGACGCCAGTTCCTCAAGAAGGCCGGGGCGGCAGGAATCGGGGCGACGGTCGCCGCCGGTCTGCTGGCCTCCTGCGGAGGGGATGAGGAACCGGCCGCTACCACCGCAGCGCCTGCCACCACCGCGGCGCCTGCCACCACCGCGGCGCCCACTACCACCGAGGCCATGCCGGCGGGGCCGACCAAGGGTGGAACTTTGCGTGAGGGGTACAACCGGGACGTCTCCAAGCATGACCCGATCACCACCAACTGGTACGACCCGGCGTTCTTCGCCATTTATGAGGCCATTGTGACGATCGACCCCGACGGGAACTTCGTACCGCAGTACTGCACTGACTTCGGTGTTTCCGATGATGGTCTGGAGTACTGGTTCGCAGTCGAGGATCGCCAGTCTCATTCCGGCGGAACCATCACCGCTGCCGACGTGGCCGAGTTCTACCGCATCCAAAAGTTCAGCTTCATAGCTGGTCTGGCTGCTCCCATCGGTTCCTACCGGTCGGAAGGCAACCGGGTCATCGCTGAAATGAACAACCCCTGGGTGGGAACCTACGGTCCTCTGGCCACCGGCTACTGGCGGATCGCCAACATCAACACTTGGAAAGATGTGGGGCAATACGACGACGAGACCGGCCTGGCCGGCGAAGGCGTGGTTGCTTCCACCTATGGGACCGAGGTGGTTGACGCCACGGGCCCGTTCCAGCACACCGAGTGGGTACCGGGCAGTCATTCCCTGGTGACCCGCTGGGACGACTACCCCGGCTCCAACGTTCCCTATTTCGAGAACAAGGGCCCGGCTCACCTCGACGCTATTCGGTGGTCGGTTATCACCGAGGCAGGACAACGGGCCACCCAGTTGGAGAACGGGGACATCGACACGCTCATCAACCCCGCGCACCAGGACCTGGCGCGTCTGGAGTCCAATCCGGACCTGACGGTGTATCGCCATCCCGAGTGGTCGGGGTACTTCATGTTCATGAACCAGGAGAACTTCCCCGAGTTGTTCGGTGACTTGGACACCCGCAAAGGCCTTTCTCACGCTGTTGAGCGGGAAGGCATGGTGCAGGCCCTGCTGTTCGGCAATGGCGCGGCAACCTACGGTCCTTTCCCCACTCCCGACCGCTACTACGAGCCGGCGGTGGAAGAACTCAACAACTACGACGTTGATGAGGCAAACCGTCTCCTTGACGGCGCCGGTTGGGAAATGGGCAGCGATGGAGTGAGAACCCGCAATGGCACTCGCCTTGAGTTCGAGTTCATGGTGGAGAACGAGTCCCTCCAGGTCGCCATCGGCAACGCGGCTGCCGCCCAATTCTCGGTGGTTGGCGCCCAGGCCAATGTCAACGTGGTCGACCGGGCAGTGTGGTTCGAGCGGGCCGGTAGCGATCAGGTTCCGGCCGGATTGTTCATGTGGCTGTGGCCGATTTCGGCGGACATCATTCCGCTGTTCTGCAACTCAGCGGTGATCCCCTCGCCCAATTGGTCCCATGCCAGGGAAGAGCGCATCGACCAGGCAATCGCCGACTGGCAGGCGGCAGGTACCCAGGAGGCAGCCCAAAAGGCACAGTCCGACCTGCAGTTGGCGTGGGCCGAGTTGCTGCCCAACATCTCCTTCATCAACCAGAACGCCACCTTTGTGAAGAACAACCGAGTGCACGGTTGGGCACCCTTTGTGTGGCTCCTCTATCCGTATTACAACGACACCTGGATCGAGTCCTAAACCCGATCCAAATCCACAAGGACCCCCGTTCCCGTCCACGGAGCGGGGGTCCTTTCATGAATCAAACGTCCTTGGACAAACCTCTACACTGACCCCGTAATGACTTCTTCAACCCCCGAGTCCTATCTGGCCGAGTGGAATCAACGACTGCTGGACTTCGAAGAGAGCCGGCATGTATCGCTGCTGAGGCGGGCCATGCGGAACCTGGTGCGAAACCGGCTTCTGCTGACTGGGACGATATTGGCGTTGCTGGTGGTGGGGGCGGGCCTGTTGGGGCCGATCATCATCGGTGGCGACTATGAGTTGATCAACTTCTCCAACACTCACGCCACCCCTTTCACCGAAGACGCCCTGTTGGGAACCGACCATCTGGGCAGGGACACCGCTATCAGGCTGTTCGTGGCCATTCGCGTCAGCCTGGCGGTGGCGGTGGGAGTCACTGGATTGGCGTTGGTGGTCGGATTGGCGTTGGGTACCGTGGCCGGATACCGGGGTGGCTGGAGCGACAGGTCGCTCAGCGGAGTCATGGACTTTATCTGGGGCTTCCCGTTGATCCTGGTGGCGGTGTTGTTCGCCGGGGGACTTGGGGAAGGTTTGCTGTCGGTGATCCTGGCGGTGGGATTGGTGAACATGGCGGCGATCGCCCGAGTGGTACGGGGTGAGGTGCTGTCTCTGTCGGAGCGGGAATTCATAGAAGCCGCCCGAGCCGGGGGACTCTCCAACGGACGGATAATAAGAAAGCACCTGCTTCCCAACATCCTGGCTCCCGCTCTGGTCCTCGCCTCCTACTACATCGCGGTGGCCATCATTGCCGAGGCGGCGCTGTCCTTCATCGGTCTGGGCGCCCAGCCTCCCCTGCCCAGCTTGGGGCAGATGGTGGCGGAGGGACGCAACTTCCTGCAACTCAATCACTGGGAGACCACCATTCCCGGCCTCACGCTGGTGCTCATGGTGCTATCGGTCAGCCTGATCGGCGACGGTCTGCGAGACGTCTTCGATCCCAGGTTGCGGCATGAAGCCAAGGGGGTGGAGGCGACATGAGATACCTGGCGAAACGCACCGTGTACATGCTGGTGATCCTGGCTTTATCGTCGGTGGCGGTGTTCTATGCGATCCGTCTCTCGGGCGGGGACGCCACTGCCGCCCGTCTTCCTGCTTCGGCCACGGAAGCGGATCGGGAGACCTTCCGGGAGGTGCTGGGACTCAATGATCCCATCTACCAGCAGTACTTCACCTACATGGGGAGGTTGCTCAGCGGGGATTTGGGAAACTCGTTGACCAACAATGCCCTGATCTCCAAGATGTTGATCGAGCACGGTCGAAACAGCCTGGTCCTGGGAGCAGCCGCCTTCATCCTGGTTTTCCTGGTGGGCGTTCCGTTGGGGATGCTGGCTTCGGTGAGGCGGAATACCTTTGTGGATCAAGGGATTATGAGCCTGTCGGTGGCAGGTATGGCCGTTCCCAATTTCTGGCTGGCCCTGTTGAGCATCTGGCTGTTCGCCAGCGTACTGGGCTGGCTCCCCTCCGCAGGGTGCTGCGAACCAAGACAACTCCTCCTTCCCGCAATAGTGCTGGCCGCAGAAGGGACCGCCCTCACGGTCCGGATGACCCGGTCCGCCATGCTGGAGAACCTCGACTCCGACTGGGTGCGCACTCTGCGGGCAGGTGGTCTTTCCGAAGCCCGGGTAATCGGCAAGCATGTGTTCCGCAATGCGCTGATCCCGATCATCTCCCTGGCCGGCCTGCGGATCGGGCAGATCGTCGGATATGCCCTGATTGTCGAAGTGATCTTCGGTTGGCCGGGACTGGGTCAGGTGCTGGTCAACGCCGTGTTGCGTCGCGACTACCCGGTGGCGCAGTTCTTCTCGCTGGTGCTGATTGTGATGGTGGTGCTGGGCAACTGGCTCGCCGATCTGGGTTACCTGGCCGCCAATCCACGTCTGCGGAAGGTCTGATGGCCGCGCCGATTCTCTCCGTCAGGGACCTCACCACAGTGATCCACACCGAGGGCATCCGATTCAAAGTGGTGAGGGGAGTCTCTTTCGACCTGTACCCCAATGAGATACTGGGTCTGGTGGGGGAGTCCGGTTGTGGCAAGACCATGACTGCCCTCTCTGTGATGGGATTGATCCCGGCCCCGGCCGCCCGTGTCACCGGAGGGAAGGTCATGTTCCGAGACAGGGATCTGGTGAGATTGTCGGAGAGGCAGATGCGGGAGGTGCGGGGAGATGACATTTCAATGATCTTCCAAGATCCTCTCACTTCGCTTGATCCCATGTTCACAATCGGCCATCTGCTAACCGAAGTGATCCGCCGGCATCGGTCGATTTCCCGAGCCGAGGCCGAAGCCCTGGCTCTTCAGGCCTTGACGGAAGTGGAGTTACCGGATCCGCAGATCCGTATGAACCAGTATCCGCACCAGTTGTCGGGCGGGATGCGCCAGCGGGTGATGATCGGCATGGCTCTGATGCTTGACCCCGACATCCTGATCGCCGATGAACCCACCACCGCCTTGGACGTCACCGTGCAGGCTCAGATTCTCGATCGCTTGGTGGGCCAGCAACGGCGGCGAGACATGTCGATGCTTTTGATCACCCACGACCTGGGGGTGGTGGCGGCGGTGGCAGATCGGGTGGCGGTCATGTACTCGGGGGAAATCGTGGAGCAAGCCACCGTCGAGGAGTTGTTCGCTGACCCGCAGCACCCCTACACCCAAGGTCTGTTACAGGCGGTCCCCCAGACCCGTCACCAGCGGGGCGCTCTGCACACCATCCCGGGCCGGGTTCCCCCGCCTCAGTTCATTCCACCGGGATGTGCCTTCAGTCCCCGTTGCGCCCAGGCTTTGGTTCGCTGCTGGGAAGAACGCCCGGAGTTGGTGGCGGACGGCCACAGAGACCTGCGCTGTTTCAACCCCCAACCCCTGGCCTTGGTATGAGCCAACGGCCGGTCCCGGTGGAGGTGGTCGGGGAGAACGGAGTGAGTCTTCGCGGTCTGGAGTGGCCTACGCCCGGGCCCCCGGTGATATTCGTCCATGACTACGGCGCTGATCTGGACCAGTGGGACTCGCTGACGGGCGGGTTGTCCAAGGCCGGGTATCGGGTGGTGAGCCTGGAGTTGTCAGGACACGGTCTGTCGGACGGCGAACCCGCCGAATCGAGTATTGCCGAAGATGTGAGGAACATGGTCGTCCAGACCAGTTCAGTCTGGGGTCCCTGCGGTTTGGTGGTCACCGGCCTCAGTTGCCGGGGAGCAGTGGAAGTGGGCGCCGGCCACGGCGCCCCCGTGCAGATTCTCCTGTCTCCACCCCAGATGTCCACCGACTTCCTCAAGAGCGGGGAGAAGGCGATGCGCATGATCATGGCAGGTGGAACCGACCAGGATGGGCATGCTGCCGCCAAGGCGGCCCACGACTACCTTCCCGGACAGCGGATGTTGATGACGGTGGCGGGATCGTCGGAGACCGGGGTCGGATTGGCTACCCTCCGCCCTTCCATCCTGGAAGACATGGCCCAGTTCTTCCGGCACAGCCTGGCACCCATCAACATGGCTTGGGTCAAACACAAAGAGGCCGAGTCGGCAGAAACCTCCTAGCAAAAGGGCAGCAATTCCGTAGAATTCGCAAAGTAGAGCAAAGGAGGTGCAAGACGAACCGTTCCCCCTTTTACAAGCGGCGACCGGTGCAGATCGTGGTCGCGGTTGGAGCGATCGCGGTGTTGGCCGTGGCATGGTGGCTGATCTCACCCCTCTTCATAGACGAGGTGGTTGAGGAGGATTTCCCCAGGGCGGCCATGGGGGTGATTCCCGAAGATATGACCGCCGAAGAGGTCGAAGAAGTGATGATGGCGGCCGAGGCCGTGGACGCCACGGTCACCGAGGACATGCCCGAGTCGGCGGAGTCCGAGGCCACCGGGCCTGTGGCTCTGGCCACGGGGGCCCTTCAGGATGCCGACGACTTCCACCGAGGCTCGGGAGGTGTCACCGCATACCGCCTGGAAGACGGCTCGCAGGTCCTTCGACTCGAAGACATAGAGGTGACCAACGGTCCCGACCTTCGGGTGCTGGTTGCACCGGGGCACGGAATCACCAACCGCCAAGCGCTGCAGGCGGTCGGCTATATAGAGTTGGGCCCCTTGAAGGGAAACATCGGTTCGCAGAACTACGACTTCCCGCCCGGATACCAGATCCCCGAGCAACTGACCGTGGTCATCTACTGCAAGCCCTTCCATGTGCTTTTCGCCACCGCCGAGTTGAGGTGAAGACCGACGCCAGGTCATAAAAGAGTCGCAATTACCGGGGGGCGATCACCTCGACGCCGAGCATTCGGGCACTGTTGGCCAATGAGCGGTCATAAGTGATCAGACCCTGAAGGCTGTCACCCAACTCGAGCGCTGCCGCCAGGTGGAGGGCATCCAGGCTGCGGAGAAGGCCCGGTTCGAGGATGGCGGCCCGTTCGCATATGACAGTCGAAATGCCGACCAGAGTCAGGGAATCGAGGACAGCCCGCGCTTGTTCCATCAGTTCCGGGGCTGTTTTCCGGGTTGCCCTCAGCAGTTCGGTACGCAACAGATCGCTTGAGAAGATTTGCTCGGCGCGGGGAGTCAGCCATCTGCACAAGGCCGTTGAACCCTCTTCTACCATCAACATCTTCACCGCCGCCGAGGTGTCGAGGTAATACACCGGTCAGTATCGTTCCGCTTGGCGCATTTGCTCCAGAGTCGCCGACAGTGACGGTTGTCCCGGGCGCGGCAGGGCAGGCTCGGGCATGTCTTGCCAATGGCGGGTTGGCAACCGCGCCTGACCGATGGCGACCAGATCGGCCATCCGACTGCCGGGCATCGGCACCAGTCGCGCCACCGGGCGGCCCCTTCTGGTGACCGTAACCGCTTCACCGGCTTCCACTCCAGCCACCACCGCCGACGCGTTCTGCTTCAAGGCTCGAATTCCTATCTCAGACATGTTCTACATTGTAGCACATTGCCCTTTGGCCTAATCGGGGATGTGTCGGCCGGAGGGTGATTGGTGGTTGCCCCCGTTGGTGTTTCCGTGACCACCCTGCCTTACTGCTTTCCTCTGGCCAGCGCTCCTTGCCCTGCTCAGAGTGCCGATCAAACCTGGCGCCAAGGGTTGTGGACCTGCATGTCAAGATTGCAGAAACCGAAATAACGTTGTGGGTGGCGACCCAGAGCGCATGGGCTGTGCGGGCTTGATGCCATCCGTTCCCATCTAACATGCGAATGGCGTCTCCGACTTTAGGCAGCGATCAAGCGTATGACCAGATTCCCGATTCTGCTCCGAATACTTGCGGTAGCGCACTTGCTGATGGCGGCATTCGGGTTGTTGGTGGGCGGCTTCGCCGACGGTGGGCAGTGGTGGGAGAGGGCGGTCCTGACAGCGGTACACCCGGTGGCGGCGGTATTCCTCGTCGTCTTGGTGATGAGCGGTGAACGGACCCAGAGCCTGATCAACATTTCTGTGTCGCTGCTGCTGCTGAATGTGATAGCTGACGTGGTCCTGTCACTAGCCATCGCCACGGGTGCTTCCCGGGGCGACTGGTGGCTGCCCCTCGTCTTCTCTGTCATCCCGTTGGTCGCGGTGGTTTACTGCCTTCCCCTGCTCCGTCGCCCATAGGCGCGCCACCACCGCTGCGGAGGTCACCTGTCGTCCCTGTCGCATGGGACAAATGTCCAAGGGACTGCGAGATGTTTTTTTCTCGCACTTCGTGTAGCCCTCGTCATTCGTTGACCGATGAGGTGGTCCGCCCTGGAGGGTGAAGGCTTGCACTTTCTGCAGTGGAGCGTGGATGCACACTGGTTCTGTTGCCTCGCCAAGCATCTCAAGCCATGCGTCGATGGCTTTTATGACGAGCATCACCGTTCTGTCTCTTGACCTGCCTTTTCCGGCCTTGGGCAGACCTGCCAGTATCTCCGCTTGGAGTTCGCCTCAGCCTCTGGTGGCTGTCACCGCGGTTCCTTGGCCGACGAAGAGGAGCATGGACCCTGCCACATTCTCCATGTCCAGCCGGATACCCACCACCGCGTTGGCGCCGATCTGCTGAGCTTTGGCTGCAAGCTCCGACAACGCTTGCTGGCGGGCGGACTCCAAGTCTTTTTCGAGGGATTTGCTCCGACCGCCGAATACGTCTCGAACGCCAGCCAGGACGTCCTTTCCGAGGTGGCGACCGGCGGTGACCTGGGAGATGACCATGCCCTTGTAGGCGGTGATGGTGTGTCCGGGGACTTCAGAGGTGGTGGAAAGCAACATGCTCTCTCAGATTACGGCAAGTGATCCGGTTTCTTCGGTGAGTTCCGGTTGATACGCAATCTCCAAGACAGGCAATGGCCTGCCTTGGAGAGCCGGTTTGGCTAACGGTTCCCCCTTTGCGCCACGGTCGGATCGGTCATTGCGACGTCGTGGTCCTCTTGTCGTGGACCTCCACGACGAAGTCGTCACCGATGCGTTCCAGGACCGTGACGGTCAGCTCTTTCCAGGTGTAACCCTCACCTACTCCCATCACATGTGCCACCGGATCGTCGGTGTCGATCGGTCTTGTTGAATTGCCAATGACTGCTCGGGTGGGTCGGGCGGTACCAAGGCAGGCGTCGTAGCCTGGGTAGTTGAAGCAGATCGGGGGTTGCTGCTCTATGAGATAGGATTCGACGCCTTCCTTGGGCAATCCAGCGTCGTAACCCTTCTTGACCCGCGCCCCCAGTGTGATGAAACTGCCGTGATCGGACTTGAGCACCAGCATTTGGGTGCGGCCGTCGCCAAGAGGACTGAGTGTGTATCGGGCGGTCCCACCTCCGCTGTAGATGGCCACCTGCGCAGGGTCCATCCATCCGGCTGCGTACCTGTTGACAGCGACGGTGCCTATCTGCAGGCCCGATGCGGAATCGCTCTCGCCCATGAGTTCCATGGGGTTGTCGTACCGGGTGAACCGGTAGGAATGGGGAAAACCGATGGCGTGTCCCAGTTCGTGGGCGACCGTGAACATGTTTGGATCAGGCAACCCGTTAGCCGGCAACGGTGGCAAACCGCTGGTTTCGACAACTGACCTGCCGTCAAAGTAAACGAAGCGGCTGTTTTCGGAGAAGACGGTCCCCCGCAGGGCCGCCTCCACCGGCGAGATGTAGGTAATTGGTCCCAAACTTCCAAAGCTGGCGTAGGACCTCTTGTTGGTCAAGAACACTGCTCCCTCCGCTCGGTCTTCCAGCGCCTTCTCCCGCGAGTCAAGCCATACCGAGCGGAAGCATTCGCTTCGATAGTTGAGAGCCGTCGTCTCGATCGTCCCCCCCACCCGGAAAACCGGGCTATACCGGCCCCCCGACAGCCATTGGAAGTAGGGGGTGATCTCTGCCCGCAGCACGTTGACCACTTCTTCAGGGACCAGATCCAGATTTCCATCGGGCACCTGGCAGATCCACACATCCCAAAGGTCATTGTCCAGGGTGTAGTGAGTAGTCAGGTTGTAACCGGCGATCAGCCCCAGGGGGTCCGCTTCATAAAGAGCATCCAAAGCCACCGCTGGTTGCGCCTGCACAGCGATGCTCCTGCTTCTCAAGATGGATCCATAGAAGAGCAGGGCCAGCACTACGACTATGGTTCCCGACAACCAGAGCGAAGCTTTATCCATTCTGGCCTGGGGTTCCAAATCGGCCACCTCTTGGAGTGTTGTTCGCGCTGAACGCCGATAATACCCGGGGGTATGGGACGGTTTCCCTCGAAAACGAAGACCGGGTCTGCCCTCGGGAAGCGGAGGCCTGTTCGGTGGCTGGGAGAGGTCCGCCCGGCCGTGGTCGGTCTCCACCCGCAGGTGTCTCCGGTGCTTCGGGGCACCCAGATCGGGCGGGGTGTCAACGCCTTGGAATTTGTTGCATTGGTTGCCATCGCCTGGCATCACTAGGATATTTCTTATTGTGCCGAGACAGTTGAGGTTCTGTAAGGTTCCCATGACGTTAGATAGAGACAGAGGTAAAGGTGGGGGCCGCTGCGGCCCGAGGGCAGGGCTTGGGGTGGCAAACCGGCCGATCATCGGCGCGTCCCGACGACGCGGCGCTCTGTTCGTGCTCATGTTCACGCTGTTGCTGGCCCCGGGCGGGGCGCAGTTGTCCAAAGCGCAGGAGCAAGGGCCTACCACGCTCCATTTGAGCGTGGTATCGCCCTTCATCGAGGGCGTCGCTCCCAACAAGCTCAAGGTGACCGCCTGGATGGACAAGCCGGCGCCGTCGGGCGGGACGGTGGTCACACTGTCCGTCGGCGATGCGTCGACAGCCACCGCCGGAACGGATTTCATCCTGCCGGATGCCTTCACCATTGCAGCGGGCCAGAGGCGCTCCGCCACGGATCTCGTTGTCGTCAATGACGAGGTTGCTGAGTCCACGGAGAGGCTTGTTCTCGATGCGACCAGCTCCAATCCGTCGTTGACGGCCCCCTCCGTCGGCATCAACATCTACGACGACGACCGATCCGACTTCGGTTTGATTGTGACTCCAAAGAACCTGTCGGTGGACGAGGGCGCCACCGGCACCTACAAGGTGGCGCTGGCCGGCAAGCCCACCGAGGACGTGACGGTCACGCCGACGAGTGGGACGCCGGTGGCGGCCACGGTGAGCGGTGCCCTGGTATTCAACGCCTCCAATTGGAAGACGGCGCAGCTAGTGACCGTGACCGGCGTTGCGGACTCCGACCTGATCAACGGGCTGTCGATAATCAGCCACACGGTCACCAGTTCGGACACCAATTACGGGACCGGCAAGACGTTCGCCCCACCTCCGGTGGTGGTCACGGTGATCGAGAACATTCCCACCAGGCTCGAACTGAGCGTGCTGCCCATCGCCTCTGAGAACGCCGACGACCTCAGTCTCGAGGTTACCGCCCGAGTGGACAGGCCGGCGCCGTCGGGCGGGACGGTGGTCACCCTGGTCTCTGGATTCAGGTCCACAGCCGCGGCCGGATCCGATTTCATCCTGCCGGCCCCGTTCACCATCCCGGAAGGCGATACCAGCGCCACCGCCGAACTCACCATCATCGATGACAATCTGGTCGAGGACGCCGAGGAGATCGAACTCTACACCCACAGCTCCAATCCGTCGTTGGCGGCGCGCCCCACCGGCCTCACCCTCTACGACGACGACAATGCCGGCCTGAAGGTGATTCCGACAGTGCTGTCGGTCCACGAGGGCGCCACCGGCACTTACAAGGTGGCGCTGACCAGCGAGCCCACTGCCGAGGTGACGGTCACGCCGACGAGTGGGAGGCCGGCGGCGGCCACGGTGAGCGGTGCGCTGGTATTCAGCCCCTCCAACTGGGAGGTGGCGCAGCCGGTGACCGTGACCGGCGTCCAGGACGCCGACGCGGATGACGCCGACTCGATCATCAGCCACACCGTCAGCAGTTCGGACCCCGACTACGGCACCTCCCGGGCATTCACCCCGCCCTCGGTGGCAGTCACCGTGGACGACGACGAACTGTCCGGTGACGCCTCCCTGAAAACCCTGAGGCTGTCGGCGGGGGTGCTGTCCCCGCGCTTCGCCGCCGCCACCACGCGTTATAGAGCGAGGGTGTCGAACAGCGTCGCCGACCTGATGGTCACCCCCACCGTAAACAACCTCGGCGCCACCGCCATGGTGAACGGCGCAACCGTTGACAGCGGCACGCCGAGCGGCGCGGTGGCTTTGTCGTTGGGCGACAATGTCATAGAGGTCACGGTGACCGCCGAGGACGGTACCGCCAGGACCTACACGGTGACCGTGACGCGGGCAGCCGTTCCTCCTCCACCGCCTCCTCCGCCGCCGCCTCCTCCTCCTCCGCCGCCGCCTCCTCCGCCGCCTCCTCCTCCTCCTCCTCCACCACCACCCCCGGATGACGAGCCGACCGTGGCCGTCGGGTCGGTGTTCGCCGATCTGGCGGAAGCCGGTGTGCTGGCCGGGGACGTGGAAGCCCTGGCCGCGGCCGGGGTGTTCGAGGGCACCGAATGCGAGCCCGGCAGGTTCTGTCCGGATCAGCCGACAACGCGTAGGGTGATGGCGGTGTGGCTGGTGCGGATAGTGGACGGCGGCGACCCGCCGGAGACCGCTCCCGCCCCCTTCGAAGACGTGGACCCCGATCTGTGGTGGGCCGAGCATGTGAACCGGTTGGCGGAGCTCGGCATCACCCGTGGCTGCGGGGTGGCGCCTGCTCGGTTCTGTCCCGACCGGCCGGTGACCCGCCGGCAGATGGCGGCGTTCCTCAATCGGGCCTTCGATCTGGCGCCCGCGCCCGCGGCGGGTTTCGTCGACACCGAGAACAGTTTCGCAGCCGCCGACATCGACGTTCTCTACGCTTCGGGAATCACCAGAGGCTGCGAGGCGAATCCGCTGCGCTTCTGTCCTGACCTGCCCACCACCCGCGCGCAGATGGCGGCGTTCCTCAATCGGGCCCGTTTCTTCAGTCCATCACAGTACCCCGTCCCCTCATGACGGGACGGGAGTCGGCGGTCGACCGCCCCTCGTCCACATTGTCGTCGACCATCGTCATCTGCGGGATGCAGGCGACCACCGGCCCGAATCCACCAACAGCCACCACCGGACGCGCCCCAGACCCGACACCGGGTCAACCCGACCCCCTTGGACCGGCAACGGAGGGACTGTTTGGGTCATGCCCTCTGCCGACGAACGGAATCACCACAGGATGGCGTCGTCTCGGCGCGCCATCCAAGACCGCACGGGCGGTATGATTCGAGCGCCGTCGCAGGACGCCGGCACCACGGTCCGGGGGTTGCGGCGGCTTCCGGAAAGGAGTTCCCATGACGGTGGTTGATGCCCACCTCCATCTGTTCGAATCGATTTCCGAGCAATTCCCCCGTGATGTGTTCCCGGGTCTGACCCCACCGGAGCGGCGGGCGCCGATGGACGAGTACTTCGGCTACATGGAGCGGGCAGGAGTGGACAAGGCGGTCATCGTGTCGATCTCGCATCATGATGAATACGTGCGGGACGTGGTGGCCACCCGGCCGGACCTGTTTGCCATCGTCGGAGTGCAGGATGTCTCCGCTACTGATCAACTGGCCAACTATCGGGAGCGGCGCCAGGCCACCCCGTTCCAGGGGTTCCGTCTCTTCAGCCTCGATCCCGACCCCACCCAACCTGCCGACCGGATCGAGATGTTTCCTGTCTTGGAGCAGATGGCCGACGACGGAGTGAAGCTGTGGTTCTACGCAACAGAAGAGCAGGTCTTGTTGCTGGACCGGGTGCTGGATCACCTTCCCGAACTGACCGTGGTCATCAACCACCTGGGGTTCTGCCCCAGCATCTGGGATGAGATCAGGGCGGACGAATGGGGCCGACCCCGGTTCAGCCTGGCTCTTCCTCCCAAGTCCCTTCAGACCATCGAGGTGATTGCCGCCCGTCCCAACGTGTACGTCCACCTGTCCGGACAGTATGCCTTCACCCATGAGCCTTATCCACATCCCGATCTGCAGTCCACCGTCGACGCCATCCATGGAATGTTCGGGGCGGAACGGATGCTGTGGGCTTCCGACTATCCCTGGATCGCGGTTGAGCCCGGGTATCCGGAACAGTTGGCGCTGGTTGATCATTACCTGCCCGACCTGTCTGCGGCAGACCGGGATGCCATAAGAGGTGGGAATGCCATGCGACTGTTCGACTTCTCCTAGGAGCCTTTCAGGAGAGTGGACGACCCCGGCGTAGCCGATCGACGCTTTCAACCGATCACGCTCCCCAGCCCGCGGAGCTTTCCCTCCCGCCCGATGACCATTTACGGTTTGGAGGGCCGGCCCGCCACGTGGATCCTGAGCCGAGACGGTTCGGGACCCTCCACCAGGCTCCTGGAAGTACCTGCGGGGTGGGGGACCGGGCGGGCAGGCTCGTTCACCGGCGATGTTGAGTTGTTCGTGCTATCGGGACTGGTAGAAGCTGACGGCCACCTGCTCGGCCCCCACACCCTGTGGGGCGCCCGGGCAGGAACCACAGTCAAGGGTTTGGGAAGCAGCCAGGGCGCCTCTCTGCTGCTCTTTGCAGGGGCGCCCCTGAGATTCATGCCGGGGAAGGGCGAAGACGAAGCGGACCGGCCCGGGCCGGTGTCCGCGGGAGAGCGGGAGTGGATGCAGATGCCTGGAGCACCCCCCAATTCCCGGCAACGCCAGTTGGGTCGGTCGCTGCGTGGTGGGTCTTTCTGGCAGACCGCGGCGGTCGACCTGCGATTGGACCATTGGTACGCGGATGATGAACCCACCGAGGTGTTCGTCCTGGAGGGAACCTGGCAACAGGCTTCCCAACTCAGGGAGGGTCGGCAGGTCGCGGAGCTAGCAAAGGAAGGCTACTTCTTCAGGCCGACCGGGGTGTGGCACGGTGGAGACCTGACCGGTACTCCCACCGTGGCAATGCTGCTGGTCCGAGCATCTGTGGAGCCGGCCCAGCGGGCCGCGGCCCCCGGTGACTACCCCTCCCGCCTGCGTTGAGCCTCGACTTCGATGCGGACACTCTCGGACGATGCTTCCTCCCACTTCTCGCTTTTCGGGAGCGTGGTTGCTGAAGTCGAGTTGGGCACAGCGAGCGAGTTGGAGCCGTCGAATATATAATTCCGGTTAGCCCTGAGTCTGTTGTCCACGACTTCCGGAGGGCCGAGTCCAGGAGGACCACATGAGAATTCGCTACATAGAACCCATAGGGAGTGACCTCCACTCCAAGCGCATGTTGACCATCCTCGAGAAGCATGCCTCAAGCGGGGTGTCCATCGAGGTGCGTCACTTGGAACTACCTCCGGAACTCACCGGACCGATGCTTCCCCTCGAGCCCCTTTACATAAACGAACTGATCTCCGAGGTCCTCGGGGCCGAACGCGACGGCGCTGACGCCGCCATCATCGGATGCTGCGCAGATCCAGCCTTGATGGAAGCGCAGGAATGCGTCAAGATCCCGGTTATCGGTCCGCTGCAGGCGGCGGTGGCATTGGCGGCCGCCCGGGGCGCCAAGGTCGGCATGCTGTCCCCCGATGAGCACGGCAGGCGCAGGATCGCCAACATAACCCATCGCCTGCTGCGAGCCTACGGGCTCTCGGGAGCCTTCACTGATGTCACGTTCGTGCCTTTGCATGTGGAAGGCGAAGCCTCGCTGGTTGGCAACACCGAGGTCAGCGCGGAGATAGTCGAGGAACAGTTTCGACGCCAACTCCACACCGAAGGCGTGGCTGCCGCCCGGTCCATGATTGAAAAGGAACATGTGGAGGCCATCTTCTTTGGATGCACGCTGTGGGGAGGCCTGGTCTGGGAGGTTGCCGACCAGATCGATGCGTTCTGCATCGATCCGGTGGTCGCATCCCTCCATATGGCCGAGGCACAGGTCCGGACCTCCCGTCTGTCCTGACTGAGCACCGCAGGATCCGTCCCTCTGCGATTCTCTCCCGGCGAGTCCCGCGGGAGGCTATCGATGTGACCATCAGGACCAGTCCGCCTCTCAAAGCGGAAGCCGAACACCTTGTAAACCAGCATCGGGGTGACTAACCGTGGCGTGTCTTTCGCCGGAGTAGAGACGTTTTTGCATAGTCTCCGGCGATCCGTAGCCTTCAAATCTTGGTAGCCATTTGACCCTCCCGAGCTGAGTTGGACGCAAAGAAGTATGGACAATGTAATAGAAGCCTCCGGCTTGGTCAAGCGGTATGGCGAGGTGGTGGCCCTGGACGGGCTGGATCTGTCCGTGGAAGAGGGGTCCGTCTTCGGACTGCTGGGCCCCAACGGGGCCGGCAAGACAACCGCAGTCTCCATCCTGGCCACCTTGCTGATTCCCGATTCGGGATCGGCCCGGGTAGCGGGGGCCGACGTTCTAAAGGAGCCCGCCAAGGTTCGGGAGCGGATCGGTCTCTCCGGCCAGTATGCGGCCTTGGACGAGCACCTTACCGGATTCGAAAACCTGGACATGATCGGACGCCTCTACCGATTGGGAAGGTCCAAGGCCCGGGACCGGGCCGCAGAGTTGTTGGAGGTCTTCGATTTGACTGGCGCCGGCAACCGGCCGGTCAAGACCTATTCGGGGGGAATGCGCCGCCGACTTGATCTGGCGGGGGCCTTGGTGGCGTCTCCGCCCATTCTGTTCCTGGATGAGCCGACCACCGGCCTGGATCCCCGCAGCCGCATTGACCTGTGGGGGGTGATCCGCGAACTGGTGGCTCGCGGATCCACGCTGCTGCTGACCACCCAGTACCTGGAGGAAGCCGACCATCTCGCCGACCGCATCATGGTGATCGACCAGGGCCGGGACATTGCCCAGGGAACCCCTGACGAACTGAAGAACCTGGTGGGAGGCGAACGGATCGAGGTGACCGTCACCTCTGTTGATGATCTGTCCAGAACCGAGGAGGTCATGGAGGGTTTCGCGGTGGGTGATCTGGCATCGGAGCGCCGCAACCGAAGGGTGACCGTCCCCATTTCGGGTGGCGCGGCGGTACTGACCCGGGCTCTCCGCGCCCTGGACGCCGCCGGTATCGATTTGAATGACGTGGGACTGCGCCGGCCGACTCTCAACGATGTGTTCCTGACGCTGACCGGCCACGCGGCCGAACCGAACAAGAATGGCGGGACCTCTGGAGGGAAGCCGAGCAGTCGGAAGAAGGCGAAGAGATGAGAGGCATCGTCCATCTGTTCGCCGATTCGGTGGTTATCGCCAAACGGAATGTCATCAAGATCAAGCGGGTGCCCGAGGTGCTGGTCTTCGTGTTGCTGTCCCCGATCATGTTCGTACTGCTGTTCGCCTACGTATTCGGAGGCTCCATCAACATCCCCGGCGGCTCCTACCGGGAGTTCCTGATCGCTGGCATCTTTGCCCAGACAGTGGTGTTCGGGTCCACGTTCACCGGTGTTGGCATTGCCGAGGACATACAGAAGGGGATCATCGATCGATTCCGATCGCTGCCCATGTCCCAGGCGGCCGTGCTGGTCGGAAGGACGGCCAGCGACATGGTGTACAACCTGCTGAGTCTGCTGATCATGGGTTTGACCGGCCTGGTGGTGGGATGGCGCATCAACAGCAGCCTGTGGGAGGGCGTGGTGGGCTTCGGGCTCTTGCTTGCCTTCGCCTATGCGTTCTCGTGGGTCATGGCGTTTGTGGGTCTGCTGGTACCCAGCGTCGAGGTGATCAACAACGCTAGCTTCATGGTGATATTTCCGCTCACCTTTATCGCCAATACGTTCGTTCCGTCGGAGAACCTGCCCGGCGTGCTGCGGGCCTTCGCAGAGTGGAATCCCATCTCCGCTCTCACCCAGGCGGTACGGGATCTATTCGGGAACATCCCATCAAGCGCTCCCGACCCCACGGTGTGGCCACTTCAGAATCCCGTGATCTACACACTGATCTGGGCTGCTGTGATCATCACCATCTTTGCCCCCCTGGCGGTCCTCCGTTACCAGAAAGCTGTGAAGCAAGGCTGACCGAAAGCCTCTGACAACCCTGTCAGGGCATCTCTTCGATCTGGCACTTTCCGCAAGTCCCGATACCTTGATGTTCCGTTTGGAAGACTGGCGATGAATCTGCGATCAATGGCGCGGCGGGGGCTGCACCACCGGTTGGACGCAGGGCATGGACAAAGGCAGCCCGACCGGCGGAGTGTCATCTTGGTATATCCCTTCTGAATCGCGAAAACACCTTGAGATTGGTCGGCACATGGCCTTGCATTTGTCACAGCCGCAAGTCATATTGGAATAGTCCAAACATCGCGGGACGGTTCCGGGCCGCCGGCGATCATCAACTCGCCCCAAGGGCCCCAGATGCGAGTCCTCACGAGGCGAGTGTCAGCCAAAGACTGGTTTCGGTCGGGTCGCCCGCGGCTACCCGAGATTCTTGGACGGCGGAACGGTGGAGGCGGGTCGGGTGGGAATCCCGAATCAGGGTTAATCGGATGTGGGGGCGGCGCCCCAAGTGATGGGTCACACATCGGGAACTTGGCAGGTCTTCGGTCCGTCGTGGCGGGTCGCTTGGTATTAGCCGCCGGAGCGAACCGCCTTGACCAGTCGCGAAATGCCTTCGAGCAGGAGTTCGGTGTCGGTGGCAAGAGAGATTCGCACATGGCTGGTCCCATTCGGGCCGAATACCGTGCCCGGCACCACCGCCACTCGGTAGTCGGTGACCATCCGGCGGACGAACTCGGTGTCCGGCAGGCGACTTTGGGAGATGTCGACCCACATGTAGAAGGCGCCCTCGGGGTGGGCATAGGCGATGTCGGCATCCGATAGCAATCCCATGACCTGGTCCCGCCGCTCCCAGTAAGCGTCTCGCATCATCCACACGTCGTCCTGGGGTCCCCTGAGAGCGGTCAATGCCCCGATTTGGGAGAGACTGTTGACGCACGAGGTGGTTGGCTCCTGGCATTTGCTGAGTTGCTCGGCCACATCGCGGCGAGCCACCGCATAGCCCACCCGCCAGCCGGTCATCGCGTAGGTCTTGGAGAAGCTGAACACCGAGATCACCCGCTCGGGATCGATCCGGTAGGCCGAGAAGGCGGGCTTTCCGAAGGTAATGGCGTCATACACCTCATCGGAGATCACCCACAGGTCATGACGACGGGCCACTTCCAGCAATTCCCGCATCAGGTCCTCACCGATGACGGTGGCGGTGGGATTCGAAGGAGAAACCAATACCAGAGCCCGGCAGTTGGGGGTTATCAGCTTCTCGATCTCGTCGGGGTTGGGAAGCCACCCGTCCTCGGGACGCAAGTTGTAGCGACGCACCTCCAAGCCCTGGAGCACGGCCATCATGGCATAGTTGGGCCAAGTCGGATCGGACAGGAGGATGGCATCTCCGGGGTCGCACAGCGTCAACAGGGAAGTGGAGAGAGCCCCCACCCCCCCGGTGGTGATGACCACGTTTTCCGGGTCGGCTGATATGCCGTTGAAACGGCGCAGTTTCTCGGCTGCCGCCCTGCGGAGCTTGCGGATACCTGCGTTAGGGGTGTAATAGGTGAATCCGTCCACCGCCGCTTCGCCCGCTGCCCGGCTGATGTGTTCCGGGGTGGCGAAATTGGGTTGGCCGATTTCCAGGTGGATGACATCGGGATACCGGGAGGAGAGGTCGTTCACTTCCCTGATCCCCGACCGGGGCATTGACCTGATTGTCTTGGAAGGGTGCAGCATCACACAAGGGGAAAGTGGCAGGCTGCCATGTGCCCGGGGCGTTCTTGCTTCAACAGCGGCTCTTCATTCCGGCAGATCTCCTCGGTGCGGCCCACCGGGCATCGGGGATGGAAACGGCAGCCCGAGGGTGGGTTTATCGGAGAGGGGACCTCTCCCTCCAAGAGAATCCGGGTGCGTTGCCTCTCCAGAACCGGGTCGGGGAGTGGGGCGGCTGAGAGCAGAGCGTTGGTGTAGTGATGCAAGGGCTGGGTGAACAGTTGTTCAGACTCACCGATTTCCACTACCTTGCCCAGGTACATCACCGCGATCCGTTCGGAGATGTGGCGGACCACCGCCAGGTCATGGGCGATGAACAGGTATGTCAACCCCAGGTCCTCCTGCAACTCGCGCAACAGGTTCAGCACCTGGGCCTGGATGGAGACATCGAGGGCCGAGACCGGTTCGTCGCACACCACGAAGCTGGGATGAAGCGACAGGGCCCTGGCCACGCCCACCCGTTGGCGCTGTCCGCCCGAGAACTCGTGGGGGAAACGGCGGGCGTAGCGGGGGTTGAGGCCCACCATCTCCAGGAGTTCTCCCACCCGCCGGCGCTGCTGCTCGCGGGTCATGTCGGTGTGCACCGCGAGTTGTTCGCCGATGGCGTCGCCGATCCGCATCCGGGGATTGAGGGAGGCGTAGGGGTCCTGGAAGACTATCTGCATCTCCCGGCGCAGGTTCCGGAGGGTGTTGCGGTCGGCGGTGGTGATATCGATCATCTCCGAACCGGCGTCCCCTTCGAGTTCCCTGCGGAGCAGCACGTTTCCCGAGGTGGGTTCGATCAGTCGAAGGATGCACCGGGCGGTGGTCGACTTGCCGCAACCCGATTCTCCGACCAGTCCCAAGGTGGTACCCCGCGGGATGTCGAACGAGACGCCAGCCACCGCAGACACGATTCCCCGGGGTCTGCTGCTCAGGATTCCTCCTCCCACCTCGAAGTTCTTAACGAGGTTGCGCACCGACAAGGTGGTGTCGGTATCCACGGTTAGGGTGGCTGAGTCGGTCTGAGTCATGCTGCTTTCGAATCGGCGCCGCTTCTGAGAGGCGGTTTCCCAACCAGAGAGCATATCGCCCCCAGATGTGTCCTTTGCCGATCCCCTTGTTATCGTGATAGGCCAATTCGTCCAGTACAAGGAGTAAGACAATGGCCGACGATTTCCGCGGGAAGATAGGGGCGCTCAGCGGCGCCGAGGTTGAAGCCTTTCTGGCATCTCCCGCCTTGGCGCGTTTCGCTTGCCTCAAGCCTGACGGAGCCCCCTATGTCATCCCGTTGTGGTACCAGTGGGACGGGGAGGCTTTGTGGTTTGTGGGCCGGCAAAGAGCACGGTGGTGCGAGTTTGTTGCCAACGACCCGCGCGTGTGTGTGGTGATCGACGCCGCCCACAGCCCTCCGGACGAGTCTGGTCAAACGGCTGAGATTCCCAAAGTGTTCGTGGAAGGCCGGGCGGAGATTGCCGAGGAGCCCAATGTGGGTGGCAAATGGGTGGGGGTTGCCGAAGAGATGTCTTTGCGTTACCTGGGTCCCAACGGTCCTACCTACCTGGTTCCCACCCTCAAGCAACCTCGCTGGTTGATCAAGGTGGTCCCCGAGAAGGTGCGCACCTGGCAAGGTGTGGCCTGGGCGCGGCGCTACTGGGTGGAGGGAACCGGAAGCCCCAGCTATGAAGAGGTGAACGCCTAAAAGGGGAGTCTTTTCCCCACCGCTTTGGCAACGGCTCGTCCAAGCTTCCCGTGCTTGCGGGGGCGGGACGAGTCGTTGCCCTTCTAAGTCGCTTCTGAGGACTGCCGGCCTCTTTGGCCCCGCAACACCGCCGCCGGTCCGGTCCGGGAGGCATCGGTCGCGGTCGACTCAGTCCACCACCGAAGGATCGGGGATGTGTGACATGATGGCGTACTCGTAGGCAGCCACCGCGTTGCTGGGATGGCCGATCTCGGCGGACGCTATGAAGGCGGCCTGATCGGTGATCGGCAGGGCGTCCGGCGCTTTGATGTGGACCTCGGCCACTCTTTCAGCCAGGAGAAACCAGCCGATGGTCTCCTCAACCGACTGTCCCACCGTCACCGGGCCGTGGTTGCGCAGGAACACCAGTTTGGCTTCGTCGAGTGCTGCAGCTATGTGCTTTCCGGTGTCGGCGTCCATCACCTGCACCTCTTCACCTTCGAAGATGGCCTGCGACCTGAAGAAGGCGGTGGCCTCCTGGCAGATCATCCGGAACGGCCGGACATTGGCCACCCAAGGCGTCGCGTAGGGAGTGTGGGTGTGGGCCACGGATACCGATTCGGGACGGGCATCGTGGATGGGGGCGTGAATGTAATAGGCGGTCATGTTGATCGGGCCCGTGCCCTCCACCACCTGACCGCCCGGTCCAACCAGCACCAGGTCGCTGGTTGTGGCCTGCCGGAAGGACACCCCGTATTTGAGCAGCCAGAAACAGTCGGTGCGCTCGGGGTCCCGGGCGGTGATGTGCCCGTCGCCCAGCGACCCCCATCCGAATGCTCCGAACAGGCGATAGGAAAGGGCGGTGTGCCGTTTGCGGTGGCTGCGGAGTTCCTCGACGGTGTCGAACGGGGGTTCAGCGCTGAAGTCCCCGCTGCCCCCCGCCCACGTGGCAAGGTTCTCGCTCATGGTCCAAGCCTCCGATTTATTTGGGTATCCTGATCATATCATTGGTTGGAATATTCCGTTACCCGGAACCGGAAACTTTCCGTCTCCGGAAGTGGGGTGTGATTGAGATGGCAAATATAATTCCGCAACTGGAGCATCCAATCGGAGTCTTGGAGAACGCGGTATGAGAGAAGAGGCACGTTGCGTAATCGTGGGCGGCGGGGCCATGGGAGTAGGCCTGCTCTACCACCTGGCTCATGAGGGATGGACTGACACCGTCCTCGTGGAAAAGGACGAATTGAGTTCGGGGTCCACCTGGCATGCCGCGGGACTGGTGCCTCATTTCATCGGCAGCCTCAACATGGCCAAGGTCCATGCCTATGGCGCCGAGCTTTACAGCCGTTTGGAGGAGGAGACGGGTCACCACACCGGGTGGCACGGTTGCGGTGCGGTGCGGTTGGCCACCAACCCCGACGAGGCCGATTGGTTCAAATACGTTCACGGGGTGCTCGAATTGGTGGGAGTGGAATCCCACCTGGTCGGACCCGAGGAGATCCGAAAGATCCATCCGCTGGTGGACACCGAAGGAGTGGTGGTTGGCTTGCACACCCCCAATGACGGATGGACCGATCCTTCCTCAGCCACCAGTTCCATGGCGGCCGGTGCCCGGCAACTGGGCGCCGAGATCATGAGGCGCAATCGGGTGGTCGACATGAATCAACTCCCGGACGGCCGCTGGGAGACCATCACCGAAAAGGGACGCATCGTCTCCGAACACGTGGTGAACGCGGCAGGTCACTTCGGGCCGCAGTTGGCCGCCATGATCGGCCTGGACATCCCGATTGTCTCGGTGATCCACCATTATGTCGTGACCGGGGCAATTCGGGAGGTGGCCGATCTGGACATTGAAGTCCCGGTGTTGCGCGATCCCCGGTCCTCCTGCTACACCCGCCAGGAACACGACGGACTGCTGATCGGTCCCTACGAGACGGAGGGCTCACTTTCCTATGGGATGGAGGGCATCGACTGGGACCTGACCTTCCACCTTCTTCCTCCCGATGTGGAGAAGCTGTTGCCATGGCTGGACCTGGCGGCCCGCCGGATCCCCGCACTGGGGGAAGCCGGCATAAGGCGAGTGGTCTGCGGTCCCATTACTCACACCCCCGACTCCGGTCTCATGATCGGTCCGGCCCCCGGTTTGAAGAACTACTGGATGTGTGTGGGATCCTCGATCGGAATCTGCCAGGGACCGGGAGCGGGTAAGTACCTGGCGCAGTGGATGGTGCACGGCCAGACCGAGATCAATGTGGCCGAGATGGATCCCCGCAGGTTCGGCCCCTATGCACCCGGTGACTACACCCATGCCAAGGCGATCGACGAGTATCACGAGATGTACCAAGTGCGGATGCCGGGGGAATACCGGGAGGCGGGCCGCCCGATCAAGAAGACCCCGCTCTACGACACCCTGGCCGCCAAGGGAGCCCAGTTCCAGGAGATCTACGGGTGGGAGCGGGCTCGATACTTCTCTCCTGACGGCAGTGCGGAGGATTACTCCTTCCGACGGTCTTCGGCGTTCGGGCCGGTGGGAGAGGAAGTCAACGGGGTCCGCAACCGGGTGGGGGTGGCCGACCTGACCGCCTTCACCAAGCTGGAAGTGACCGGCCCCGACGCAGCGGCGTTGCTCGATCGTCTGGCGGCCAACCGCCTGCCCAGCCAACCCGGCGGCATCCGGTTGGCCCACATGCTCACCACCCTGGGTGGCATCGAGGGCGAGGTGACCATCACCCGGCTGGGTGACGACCGCTTCTACCTCAACTCCTCGATCATGGCGGAGCAGCACGATCAGGATTGGCTGCGCCAGCATGTTCCTGGGGGCGGGGAGGTGACGGTAACCGACGTCACCAACCAGCGGGGAATCCTAGCGGTCACCGGTCCCCGGTCCCGGGAACTCCTGCAGCAAATCACCGGCGCCGACCTCACCACCCCGGCCTTTCCCTGGCTCACCGGGCAGGAGATCGAAGTGGCGGGGGTACCATGCCTGGCCCTGCGAGTAAGTTATGTGGGTGAACTGGGATGGGAACTGCATCATCCCATAGAGCAGATGCCCAAGCTGTACGCTGCTATTCAAAGGGCCGGGGAGAGCCTGGGATTGATCGACTTCGGGAGCTACGCCATGAACGTGATGCGGATCGAAAAGGCCTACAAGGCCCATGGGTTCGAGTTGACCACCGAGATCACTCCGGTGGAGGCCGACATCGAGCGGTTCGTCAACTACAAAAAGGAGTTCCAAGGCAAGGCCGCCACCCTTGCCAGGCGAGAGTCCGAACTTGCCTGGGTGCTGGTCTACGGTGAAATGGATGCTCTCGATGCCGATTGCCGGGGCAACGAACCGGTGTACGGCAACGGGACGATGATGGGACTCACCACCTCGGGCGCCTACGGGTATTCGGTGGGCAAGAGCCTGTTCTTCGCCTATGTTCATCCCGACTATCGATCATCCAGATCGGAATTCGAGATCCGGGTGATGGGCGAACGCCGCCGTGCCCGGGTGCTGCCCGGCCCGGCTTGGGATCCGCGTTCAGAGAGGCTGCGGGTCTGATGGCCCGCAGAGGTCGCCGGGCCGGAGGAAGGGCAGCCCGGATAGCCGCCCGAGCGGCGGGACTCAAAGAGGTCGACCGCCCGGTGAGGCCCGGACAGCAGGGGGGCGCCTACCGACCCCTGTCGGAGTCCGACATGGAGGATGTCTACAAGGCTTCCCTGCAGTTGCTGGAAGAACTGGGTATGGGTGATCCGATCCCCGAGTTCGTCGAAGCGGTGGTGAATGCAGGAGGTTGGGTTGATGATGAGGGGCGGCTTCACTTTCCCGAGTCCCTGGTAAAGCGGGCCATCGATGTGGCCGCCAAGTCCTGGGTGTGGCACGGCATCGACGAGAGCCGCTCCATCGAACTCTCCGAAAAAAAGGTCCACTTTGGTACGGCGGGGGCTGCCGTATTGATGTTCGACCACCTGACCCAGTCCTACCGGCACTCCACCACCCAGGATCTGTACGATCTCGCCCGGGTGGCGGACACGCTCGAACACATCCATTTCTTCGTGCGTCCCGTGGTCACCCGCGAGGTCGATGGAGCCCGTGAAGTAGACATCAACACGGCCTACGCCGCCATCATGGGGACCACCAAACCGATCGGCACCTCCTTTTTCCAGGCCCCCCATGTCTATGAGGTGGTCGAGATATGCGACATGGTGCTGGGTGGACCGGGCGAGTTTCGCAAGCGCCCCTTCATAACGGCCAACGCCACCTTCGTGGTCCCTCCCCTGCGGTTCGCCAAGGAGACCGCGGAAGGCATGGTGGCCATGGTTCGGACCGGCATGCCCATCAACCTGCTGTCAGCGGGGCAGGCCGGCGCCACTTCACCCGCCACGCTGGCGGGATCGCTGGTGCAGGCTCTGGCGGAGTGCCTGGCCGCCCTGACCTGTATCAACATGCTGTCCCCCGGCCATCCATGCATCATGGGGCTGTGGCCATTCGTCTCCGATCTGCGCACCGGCGCGATGACGGGAGGCAGCGGAGAGGAGGCGGTGCTCGCCGCCGGCGCCGCTCAGATGGCCAACTGGCTGGGACTTCCCTCCGGGGTCCCCGCCGGGATGACCGACTCCAAACTCATCGACGGCCAAGCCGGTCATGAAAAGGGTCTCACCGTCGCCTTGGCCGCTCTTTCCGGGTCCAACCTGGTGTACGAGTCGGCTGGAATGATGGCCTCCATCCTGGCGTGTTCGTTGGAGATGATGGTGATCGACAACGACATGCTGGGATCAATCAACCGTACGGTGCGCGGCATCGAGGTCAATCCCGACAGCCTGGCGACCCAGGTGATCAGGGACGTGGTGTCGGGGGAAGGGCACTTCTTGGGACACGAACAGACGCTGCGGGTCATGCAGAGGGAATATGTCTATCCCCAGGTCGGGGACCGGCTCAGTCCCGATGACTGGACCGACGCCGGAGCGCTCTCGGTTTCCGACCGCGCCCACGCCTATGTGATAGAGACCCTCGCCAGCCACTTTCCCGGTCATGTACCTCCGGGGGTTGATGACCTCATTCGGGAGCGGTTCCCCATCCGTCTCCCGGTCGAGTCGGTGAGGGGCGGCTGATTCCGGCCGCGGAGCCCGCGGCGGGCGCCCAGGCACTGCCGGCGCGGGCTCAGGTGGTTGTCGTGGGCGGGGGGATCGTGGGGAGCAGCGTCGCCTACCACCTGGCTCGAAGGGGAGTCACCGATGTCCTGCTACTGGAGCAGGGCAAGCTGACCGGTGGAACCACCTGGCACGCCGCCGGACTGGTGAGCCAACTCAAGTCGTCTTACAGCCTCACCCGCCTGGCCACCTACTCGGCGCAACTATTCGAGGACCTGGAGGCTGAGACCGGCCAGGCCACCGGATACCGGGCGGTGGGTTCCATCTCCGTGGCCTCCGACTGGGAACGCTGGGAAGAGATAATGCGGGGACTCTCCATGGCTCGAACCGTGGGTGTGGAGATGCGTGAGATGGACTTCGACGAGTTGCGGGAGCGCTGGCCCCTGATCCGCACCGATGACCTGGTGGGTGCAGCCTGGATTCCCCAGGACGGCCAGACCAGCCCGGTGGACACCACCATGTCGCTGGCGAAGGGGGCCAAGGACCGGGGAGTGAAGGTCGTGGAGGGAGTGGCGGTGACCTCGATCCGGGTCGATAACGAGCGGGTGGTGGGAGTGGAGACCGAGCGGGGATATGTGGAGTGCGAGACGTTGGTGCTGGCGGCGGGCATGTGGACGAGGCAATTGGCCGCCACGGCCGGGATTCACGTGCCACTGCAGGCCTGTGAGCATTTCTACCTGGTGACCGAGCCCATGGACGGGGTGCCGCCGGGGATGCCCACCCTTCGGGACCCCACCAACTACACCTACTTCAAGGAGGAGACCGGCAAGATCATGACCGGCTTCTTCGAACCTCGCGGGAAGGTTTGGAAGCTTGACGGGATTCCCCGCGACTTCAGTTTTGGAACGCTTCCTGAGGACTGGGATCATGTCGGCCCCATCTTCGAGCGTTCCATCCACCGGGTGCCCGCCTTGGGCGAGGTGGGTATACAACTCTTCTTCAACGGCCCCGAGGCCTTCACTCCTGACGGGATCTACTACCTGGGCGAGTCGCCGGAAGTGGACCGGTGCTTCGTTGCGGCCGGATTCAATTCGGTGGGCATCCAGTCGGCGGGAGGCGTGGGTTGGGTCCTGGCCGATTGGATCATCGACGGTCATCCCCCCTCCGACCTGTGGCCGGTGGATATCCGGCGGGCCCAACCTCATCAGACCGAACTGGGGTTCCTGGAGGAGCGGATTTCGGAGAGTCTGGGCCTCCTGTACGCCATGCACTGGCCCTTCTACCAGTATCAGAGCGCCCGGAATGTCAAGTTGTCGGCCCTTCACGATCGGCTCGATGCAGCAGGGGCCGTGTTCGGGGAGATGTCGGGATGGGAGAGGCCCAACTGGTTCGCCACCGAGGGTATGGAGCGGCGCTACGTGTACTCCTATGGAAAGCAGAACTGGTGGGAGGCGTCGGGCGAGGAGTGCCTGGCAGTGCGTAACGCGGTGGGGCTGTTCGATCAGACATCATTTGTCAAATACTCGGTGGAGGGTCCTGACGCCGCCCGGTTGTTGGGATGGGTCTCATCCGGGCGCGTTCCGGGTGCAGTGGGAAGGGTGGTTTACACCCAGTGGCTCAACCCCCGGGGAGGAATCGAGGCCGATCTGACGGTGACGCGTCTCTCCGAGGAGAAGTTCCTGGTGGTGTCGGGTTCCGGGGCGCCCACTCGGGACTGGGCACACCTGCGCAGGGCAGCGGCGGGCCATGACGTGCGGATCCGCGACATCACCTCATCCATGACGACTCTGGGGGTGATGGGTCCCCGGTCGAGGGCACTGCTGTCGGCGCTTACCGACGCCGACCTTGGGAACGAGGTCTTTCCTTTCGGTGCTGCCAGAGAGATCACGGTAGCCGGGCACCGGGTGTTGGCGATGCGGGTCAGCTACGTGGGCGAACTGGGCTGGGAGTTGTATGTCCCGGCCGACCAGGCGGTTTCGCTGTATGACGCGGTGGTGGCCGAAGGCGCCGCCCACGGTCTGCGCCAGGCCGGGTACCACGCCATGAACTCCCTTCGGCTGGAGGCGGGGTACCGGCATTGGGGGCATGACATCACCGACGAGGACACCCCTGTGGAAGCTGGTCTGGGTTTCGCGGTGGACTGGGACAAGCCGGGTGGCTTCTGCGGGAAAGAGGCCCTGGAGTCACAAAGGGGCCGGATTCCCGCCAAACGGCTGGTTCAATTCCGCCTCGAAGACCCCGATCGCCTGCTTTACCACGACGAGCCGGTTTTCCGTGACGGCGAACTGGTGGGCCGCACCACGTCGGGGATGTGGAGCTACGTTGAAGGCCGGTGCCTGGCCATGGGTTATCTGCAGAATCCTGATGGAGTCTCCAAGACCTGGCTCGAAGCGGGGGAGTTCGAGATCGAAGTGGCCGGAGTGCGCATCCCGGCCACCGCCTCGCTCAAGTCCTTCTACGCGCCCCGCACCCGGGGCAGCTAGGGTTTCTCCAGAAAGCGGAAGGCCCATTCGAAGATGGGAGCGGGCGTGATGCGAGCAGCGTTGATGCGCAGTCTCGTCCCCGATCTGACGGGTGACCTGGTTGAGATGGAGCAGGTGCCGCGGCCCGAACCGAGGGGACCCCATGAGGTGGTGGTCCGCATTGCCGGCGCGGGAGTGTGTCGCACCGAGCTTCACATTCTGCAAGGGGAGATACCTGTGGGGCTTCCCCATGTGCTGGGCCACGAGAACGCCGGTTTCGTGGAGGCGGTGGGACCTTCGGTACAGCGTGTGGCGGTGGGCGACCCGGTGCTGTGCTATCCGTTCATCTCGGACGGGCTCAGTTCTGCCGAACGGGACGGTCTCGACCAATGGGCGCCCGATCGGATCGCTCCCGGCATAGACGCCCCGGGCGGGTTCGCCACCCATCTGCTCTCCCACGAACGGGCCATGGTGAAGTTGCCCGGTGGTGTCGATCCCACCGATCTGGCACCCCTCACCGACGCTGGGCTGGCCGCATATCGGGCCTGTGCCAAACTGGATTGCAAACCCGGAGATACCGTCATGGTCCTTGGCGCAGGGGGTTTGGGGCACCTCGCCATCCAGATCCTGTCGGCCATCTCTCCCGCCAGGGTGGTGGCGATCGATGTTCGAGCGGAGGCTTTGGATCTCGCTGCCCGATGCGGCGCCGAAGCAGCCTTGCAACCCGAGGATCTGTCCTCCTACCTGGATGGAGAGCATCCCGCTGCCGTGCTTGACTTTGTCGGTTCCGACCAAACGGCCGCGATGGGGATCGGCCTGCTGGGATTCGGCGGACATTACGTGGCGGTCGGTGTGGGGGGGACCCTGCAGGTCCCGCTATTCGATCTGGTGGGAAGCGAGAAGAAGATCGAAGGGGTATATGTGGGGAGCTATCGGGATCTTGTGGAAGTGACTCGTCTGACGCTTGCAGGGCAGGTGGTTCCCAAAGTGGTCAGATACCCGTTGGAAGAGGCCAATCAGGCCCTCCTTGATCTGGCGGCGGGGCGGATCGTGGGCAGGGCTGTTCTGGTCCCCTGACGCAACGAGGAACGGTCCGGGCTACGTCAGCGCCACCAGCGGTCATCGATATGAAGGGCCCTGATTGGAGCAAGAGCCTCGTCTTCGGCCCTATGGGGACGGAGGTTGGATCGCGGCGATGAGGTCTGCGGCCCGGTAAAGGAAGCCGGCCATTTGGACGCGGGTGACGGGTTGGTCGGGGCAGTAGCGGTCTGCGGTGCAGCCGAGGGTGATCCCCCGGGTGGTCAACCACATGATCTCCTGAGCCAGGTCGTGGTCGGCAATGTCTATGAAGGCACCGGTGGCGGCAATCGGCCCGAATGAGGCCACCTGGTTGGGTTGCGGTGCGGTGTCCCGCAGGGCGGTGCCCGGGTATGCCGCCTCAACATTGTCACCGGACGACGCAGGTGTTGCCAAGGCAAGCCGGACGGTGCGGCCGACCACGGTCGGCATCCCTGCCAACGGTGCCGTGGCGCCGTTAACGGTGATCGTGAAGTCGCTCTGATCCGGAGTGGATGTTTCGTCGAGGTCTTCATCGAAGGTGATCTCGAGAACGCCATTGTCGACGGTGGCTGTGCTTACAACGGGGGCGGTGACATCGACAGTGTGATGCCGGACTGCATCGATGGGAACCCGGTGGGCCCTGGTGGTGAGCAGTTCGCCCTGGCTGGTCATCCGTAGGGAGAACACTTCCTCGTTGGTGTCGGGATCGATCTCGGTGAGAGTGTGGCCCGGCGGCGGGGGTGTTGCGAGATTGTCGTCGATGGTTCTCATCGACCCCCAACCGATCAACCAGTTTCCGTTCGCCTGAGGGGCCACCAGGCCCGCCGAACTGGGCCAGGTGTCGTAACTGCCTCGGAAGGAATAGTCGCGCACGAAAGCAGCCTGATGGTTCGTGGTGTCGATGGAGTATTCCACCACCCGGCTGAACTGGTGCGAAACCGGAGGGGGCCGGGTAGGACCCTGGGCTTAGTTGCAGAAAGGGGCGATTTCAGTCATGCTCTTCATTTGGGGCTGTCCTTGGTGGAACCAGGTAAGAAGGTGGGAAAGGTCTCTGCGGTGCGGGGATTCACTGTTCCAATGGCTTTAGGCTTAATGCAATGTGAGGAGCCTCATTAGCCGACTGCGTGGAAAGGGAAACTCCCATGAGCCGCAAGTGCCTTGGTATGTCCGAATGGGGATACAACCTGCAAATGGCGCCATCCTGGGCAGTTTTTTGATCAGCTAATTGGTTCCACTGGGAATATATCGTTGGAGGTCAGGACGTCCGTCTCTTCACGGGTATCACGCCGAAGGAGAGTGGTGGTGATGAACTGGGAAGCGAGGATGGCGGAAATGCTGAGAAGTGTGCGGTCTGAGGGGTAGCGGGGTCACGGTGGCCGTGCTATTGGTACTGGCCATGGTGTTTGAAGGGTCTTCTCTCACTGCGGCATCCCACCATGATTGGGGGTCGGGTACTCCGTTTGCGCAGTGTCGGGAGCAGGGCCGTACCATTTATGGTCCGAAGACGGGTCAGAGGTGGATTGGGGACTTTTATGCCAACCTATACCATTGCGCCGAGCCCACTGATTTGGATGGTGACACGGTTCCTGCGACTGATTGGGGGTCGGGTACTCCGTTTGCGCAGTGTCGGGAGCAGGGTCGTACCATTTATGGTCCGAAGACGGGTCAGAGGTGGATTGGGGACTTTTATGCCAATCTTTATGATTGTGCAGCGCCGGACGCGCCTGTTACCTTGGGGTCAGTCCCGGCGGGTGTTCTAAGGCCGGACAACTATTCGAGCCCCGCCATTCAAGTCTCGGAGCTTTCCATTCATGCTCGGCCTGGGTTACCTTTCAGTTTCCAGCCGCGCCCCGATCTGCCAGCTTGGGATTCCTCGTTGCCGGTGGACTGGGCCGCCGATCCGTTCGGGGATCGCAATTGGCAATTCCAGCTGCATGCCTGGGTGAACATGGACTATTGGCTCTATGCCTACCAGGACGGTGATGGAAGCGCCCTGGAGGAGTCTGTCGCCATCGCCTTGGACTGGGCGCAGTTTCATTTGGGACATGGTCGAAAAAGCGCATTTCAGTGGTATGACCTGGCTGTCGGCGTCCGGGCTTCCCGTCTGGCGTTCCTGCTCGACAATGTTCTGGTCGGCACCCTAGACGTCGAAGAAGAGGATTGGACCGCTCTTCTGCACCTGGCCGAGCTTCATGTGCAAAAGCTCCGACAACCCTCGTTTCTCTCGGACGGGAATCACGGTCTTTTTCAACTGGCCGGGCTCAACGCGCTGTGCGCAGTCATCGATTGGCGCCGCGTCTGCGACGGGGCCCGATCTTATGTCTACGAGACTTTCTCGAAACTGTTTGACTTTTGGTTCACGGTCGAGGGCGTCCACCGGGAGAACTCGCCCAATTACCACGGCATAGTGGTAGACGCTATCAAGCGGCTGCGCATTGCGGAGCGGATCGAGATTCCCGGTCTGCGCGCCCTCATCGAGGAAGCGGACAGGGTGACGCCTTGGCTCACTTATCCCGACGGTCGATGGGTGCCGGTCGGTGACAGCGCCGGCAGGGGGCCGCGGCTGACCGGTCCTGTCGAGTTGACCTGCCTGGAAGCAGGCAGGGGATGCTGGGCCGTTAAAGACCTCACCGAGTCGGGCTATGCGATCATTCGCTCCGCGCCGGGAGTCGAAGAGGCCAGCATGCTGTTCGTGAACGCGATGTTCGTGGACGTTAAGGGTGAGGTCATCAGGCACAAGCACGCTGACGATCTCGGTTTCGTGCTGATAGAGGGAGGTCGCGAAATATTCGTGGACAGCGGCAAGTACGGTTACCACAAGGATCGGATGCGCGGTTACGTCCTGAGCGCCCGGGCTCACAACATCCCGAGCCTGGTAGGAAGTCCGATTGATCCTCGCCGTCTTGGTCCCGCCGAGACGCAGCTGCAGCCCATAGAAACGACCGAATCGGGGTTCGTAGTGGAGGGATTCGTTGATCGCACCGGACTGCTCCGACACCAGAGAACGTTCACCTATGTGCCAGGATCGTCTCTGACCATCACCGATCGTCTCTACAACAGGACGGGTTATAGATGGCAGTCCAATCTTCATCTGGCGCCCGAGCTCCACCCGGTGTTAACCGAGTCAGGGTTCGTCGTTGAGGTGGGCGACTTCCGAGTGGATGCGAGTTTCGACGGCGAAGGGTGTTCCATCGACATGGAGCGAGGGGCAACTGAACAATATCAGGGCTGGGTTTCCGTTGGATACCTGGAGATGATCCCCGCCACGGTGGTGAGAGCGACCTGTCCGGCAGGTGTGGTAGAGACCTCTTGGGACATCGCGATTCACCGTTAGTGTGAGTCGAACCGTTCTTGGCGGAGACTGCAGGTCAGCGGACCGGTTCCACGCGGAACACGTCGTCGGCGGTCATGACGTACATCTCTCCCCGGGTGTCCACACCGAAGGAGAGCACCCGTGTCTGAGCTTCCACCTGTTCGGTCCAATCCCGGAGATCGACGGCCAGTTCTCCGTTCCAGGAAAAGCTACGGAGAAAACCGCCGCAGGCGTCCGAGTAGAAATAGGTTCCGGTCAACTCGGGGATCGCCGTACCCCGATACACCACCCCGCCGATCACTGCACAGACCTCAGGGCTGTGGGGCAGGGCCAGTGCCGCCGCCGTGAAACCGCTGGTGTCACACGTTTCCGGGTTCTCCCGGCAATGGACGCCTTCATTGAAGGGACCCCATTGCGGCCCTTCCAGCCATGACCACCCGAAATTGGTTCCCGGGGCATCGAGGGACGTTATGTCGATCTCTTCGTAGGCGTCGGCCCCGACGTCGCCGATGTAGATGATGTTCGTCACCGGGTCGATCCAGAACCGCCAGGGGTTGCGGATCCCGTACAGGTAGACCTCTGGGGCCTCGGGGCTCAGTGGAGGTTGGTCGTCGGGGATGCCGTAAGGCTCTCCTCCATCGACATTGATGCGGAGTATGGCGCCCAGCAGGGTAGTGGGGTCCTGGCCGTTGAAACTGTATCCGTCGTCCCCGACCCCGAGATACAAGTAGCCGTCTGGTCCGAATGAGATCATTCCGCCTTTGTGGAAATCACTGCGGGTGGGGATATTCATCAAGGTTCTGGCGCTGGAGGGGATTGCTCTTCTCAACTCGTCATCCAGCTGGTATTCGGCGAGAATGATGTCGAACTCCAAGTCGGTGTAATAGAGGAACATTCGCTGCGGATCGGTGGGGTGGAGGGCCACTCCCAGCAGTCCAGTTTCAGATCCGATGCCGACGGACTCTCTCAAATCCAGCACGGGCGGGTTGGAGAAAGTGCCTTCCTCGACGATCCACACTCTTCCTTCGCGGGTGATCATGTAGTTGAACCGCCCGCCGGGTCGTCCCACGATTTGCAGAGGCATGGCGTATTCGTCGTCCAAGGTCTGGCGGACGCCAGCAAAAACAAGTTCATAGCGGAGTCCGCGCAGAGGCGGTAGGGTTGTGGAGGCTTCCGGTGGCTGGGTGGAGGTGGCCTCCGGCTCGGTGCCGGGTGGGGACGTGGAACCGGTAGTTGGCTGGTCCGCAGACTCGGCGGATATATTGGTGGGGGCCTTGCAAGGGTACAGATCTGCGTAGAAGTCCCCGATCCACTTCTGCCCGGTACGAATGCCATAGTCGGTCAATCCCTGCTCGGTGCAGTCGTCGTAGGTGATACCTGATCCCCAATCGGAATGGCGAGCCTTGTCGGAAGGCGCAGAACCCGTGTCCCCGCCGCCGCAGGCGACCGCCACGAGGAGCACTGCAACGCACAGGCTCGCGGGTCGCGTCTTGTTCATGGACGCCAGTCCTTGGGGTCAATCAATAGCCGAACCAAGGATAGTTGGCCGGAATGGCGCCATCGTCAAACGGGAAGCCGGGAAGTCTCGGGCAACCTGCCCCGCAGATTAAGGCGGTGGGCCGAGAGCCTGGACCGTAGAGCGACATATTCCGGACGACGTCAAACCCTCCGGCGGCAGGGATCAGATAATCGCCCGGCCTACGGGAAACGAGTGGATTATCCAAAGGGATGGTCGGTCTTTTCCAAAACGGAGAAGGTGTTCGCCACTGTTGTGGAAGCGTGGGAAAGGTGGAATTCTAGGACCTACAACAGATTGAGAACGAGATAGTGGTGGAACCCCGTTGCCTCCCTCGACACCTGAAGACACGATCACCAGCACTACGACTATCACCACGACGAGAGGTAGCTGACCCGTTCACCGCGAGTAGCTCCGGTCAGCAACCGGCCAGGGCCAAGGCTAGTTTGGCCCCGATCGATGCATTGTGCCGGATCAGAGCGGTGTTTGCCACCAGCGAGGCGCCAGCGGTGTGCTCGAATACCGCCTGCAGAAGGAACGGGGTTGCGTCCTTTCCTGCGATGGCCCGACGCTCCAGTTCTCCCAGGGCGTAGTCCACCGCCTCCCGGGTGGTCTGGGCGTCCAAGGCGTCTTCGGGAGGGATGGGGACCCCCAGCAACGTCCCCCCTTGCCATCCCATTCGCCGGCCCGCCCGAAAGGCGCGCGCCAGGTCCTCGGGCTCATTTACCCGCCACTCCACCTCTGCTCCGCTGTCGGTGCTGTAGAACCAGGGGAAACGGTGAGACCTCCACACCGCCACCGGGACGCTGATGGTCTCCAGGTACTCCAGGGTGGCCGCGACATCCATGAAGGCCTTGGTCCCCGCGCACACCGTGATGCACGGATGGGAGGCGATCGCCTGCAGGTCGGCCGAGATGTCGAAGGAGCTTGCTGCTCCGGGTGCCACCCCGCCGATCCCCCCGGTCACGAACACCTCGATTCCGCACAGAGCCGCAGCGAACAGGGAGGCTCCCACCGTCACGCCGCCGTCGCCCCCTTGGGCGATGATGCGGGGCAAGTCCCGTTTCTGGACCTTGGCGGCCTCCAGAGAGGTCCCCAGGCGCTCCAGTTCGTCCTCTGTCAGCCCGCACACCAGTTTCCCGCCGAGTACCCCGATCAGAGCGGGCACCGCCCCTCCCCGGCGCACCGCCTCCTGGGTGGCCCTGGCGGTTTCCAGATTGGTCGGAAACGGCATCCCCTGGGTGACGATGCTGGTCTCCAGCGCCACCACCGGCCCGGCGGCATCCAGTGCCTCCCGCACCTCATCTCCCAGACGAATGGGTACTTGCGGCAACTCAGCCTCCACCGGCGGTCCTCTCCGAGAAGGTCCCCAGGGCCTGGGCGGCTTCCCTGAGTCCGGCGTCTCCCAAACGGTCGGTGACTTGTAGCAGTTCCGCCACGGAGGGGGCCCCGGTGTGGGCGCCCCGGTGAGCGATTGTCCGGGCGGCCACCAGATTCGCCACCCTGGCAGCCTGGTGGGCTGATCCCCCGGACAGGGTGGCGGTCAAGAACCCCGCCGCGAACCCATCCCCCGCACCGGCGGTATCCACCACCGGGAATTCTCTGACGGCGGGGATGTGCAGCAGACCGTGTTGACTCTTGACCATGCAACCTCTGTCGCCCATTGTTACCACCACGATCCCTATGCCCAAACTGTGCAGCGCCCCGGCCGCGTCTTCGGGTGAAGAGGCACCGGTGAGGGCGGTTGCCTCATAAAGGTTGGGGAACAGGTAATCAATGCGGTCCAACCATCCGGTGGATGGGTCGAAGCCTTCGGCGAAGAGGGGAGAGGGGTCCAGGGACACCCCGATTCCCATCCGTCGTGCTTCATCCATCAAATGGAGGGCGGTGGAGCGGGATCCGGGGTCCTGGAATGAATAGCCGCTCAGGTGTACCACCGCCGCCTTGTCCAGCAGGGAAAGGTAGGCATCGGCGGGAATCCGGCCCGACGCCGGCCCGCGGCAGGAGACAAAGGTGCGCTGCCCGTCCGGATGCACCAGGGAGATCACCAGCGCCGGCGGTCCCCTGATGATCTGGATTGCCGAGGTCCCCACTTGATGGGCCGCCAGATCGTCCATCACGATCTGTGAGAAGAGGTCGTCACCCACCCGCGCCACCAGGTCCACCCTGGCGCCCAATCGGGCCGCCGTCGCCGCGCAGTTGGCGGCTGACCCCCCGGCGGTAACCACCTGGTCTCGAGCCGCGGTGTCCAACCCGGCGGCGGGAAGGCTGTTGACACGCAGGCTGATATCAACGGATGCGTCCCCGTACACCAAGAGTGAGGGCTGCTCCACCCGGTTGCCTAGCCCCCGCTGATGGCGGGAAGAAAGTGGACCTCGCTGTCGGGCTCCAAAGTCTCCCACCAGGCGCTTGGGACGATGTCTCCGTCGATGGCCACCGCCGCCGACTTCAACTGCAACCCTATGCCGGGAAAATGCTCCTCCAGGCTCCTGGCCAAGGCTCGCATTGATGAGGCCTTCACCTCCATCTCGGTCGTCCCGCCGGTCAGGCCCTGGAGGGCGTTGGAGAAGAAGACCTGGGCCATCAGCCCGACGACAGGGCCTCCAGCACCTTCACCGGAGACATGGGCAGTTCTTGGATTCTCTTGCCGGTGGCGGCATAAACGGCATTGGCGACCGCCCCCAGGGGAGGAACGATTCCCACCTCTCCCACTCCTCTCACCCCGTAGGGATGTTCGGGGTTGGGCACCTCCACGATCACAGTGTCGATCATGGGCAGGTCGGATGCCACCGGCATCCGGTAGTCAAGGAACCCGGGGTTCTCCATCACCCCGTCCCCATCGAAGATGTACTCCTCGTTGAGAGCCCATCCGATGCCCTGGACCACTCCTCCCTGCATCTGTCCCTCCACGTAGTCGGGATGGATGGCTCGCCCGGCGTCCTGGGCGACCGTGTATCGCAGGATGGTCACCCGCCCGGTTTCGGGATCCACCTCCACATCACAGATCTGGGTAGAGAACGCCACTCCCACCCCGCGGGGGTTGACGGTATTGGTGGCTGACAGGGGTCCGCCGGTGCGAGCCGACCCGGCGGCCAATTCTTCCAAGGTGAGAGGTGGGAAGGCGCCGGAGACACTCTGTGCCCGACCTTCCACCCACTCCACTTCTTCGGGGGGGACATCCCACATCCGGGCGGCCCGGGAGCACATGTCTTCGATCAACTCCCGAGCGGCGGATACCACAGCCATACCCACCGCGAAGGTGACCCGGCTTCCTCCGGTGAGGTCGTTGTAGCCGATGGAGTGGGTGTCGGCAACCACCGGTTCGATGCGATGCACGTCGATGCCCAGTTCCTCGGCGGCCATCTGGGCCAGAGAAGCGCGGGAACCACCGATGTCGGGGCAACCGGACATCACCACCGCGGTGCCATCGGAGTTGATATTCACCGTGGCGCTGGTCTCGCCCCCGTAGTTCATCCACCATCCCGAAGCCACTCCCCGTCCCTGCCAGGGGCCGAGCGGCGCCGAGTAGTGGGGATGGTCGCGGGCAGTCTCCAGGGTCTCAACCAGCCCGATCTTCCGGTACTTGGGTCCGTAGACCGCCCTCACGCCTTCGGCTACGGCGTTGCGAAGCCGGATCTCCACAGGATCGATTCGGAGTTGTTCGGCCAGTTCGTCGATGACCGACTCGGCGGCGAACCCCACCATCGGGGCGCCCGGCGCCCGGTAGGCGGCCACCTTGGGTTTGTTGACCACCACGTCGTAGCCCTCCAGGTACACGTTGGGAATGTCGTAGCAGGCGAAGATTCCCATGACCCCCAGTCCCACCGGAGAACCCGGAAAGGCCCCCGCCTCATATGCCATCCATGCCTGGGCCGCCACCAGTTTCCCGTCTTTGCGAGCGCCCATCTTGACTTTCATCCAGGTGCCGGAGGTGGGACCGGTGGCCCGGAACACCTCGTGCCGGGTCATCACCATCTTCACCGGCCGCCCGGTTCGGCGCGACAGCAATGCCGCCAGAGGCTCCAGGTAGATGGTGGTCTTCCCACCGAATCCTCCCCCGATCTCGGCGGGGATGAACTTCATGTCGCCGGGGTCCCATCCCAGGACATTGGCGGTGAGGGTGCGTATCACGAAGTGGCCCTGCGACGAGCCCCAGACCGTCCCCTTGCCGTCCTCGCCGATCTGGGCGACCACCGCGTGGGGCTCTATGTAGCCCTGGTGGACGGCCTTGGTGAAGTACTCCCGTTCCACCACCAGGTCGGCCTCCTCCCAGGCGGCGTCGGGATCGCCGCGGGAAGTGACATGGCGTGCGGCGATGTTGGAGGGCTCTTTGGGAGGCGAGTCCAGTCCGGACGTGAACAGATCGTCGTGGAGGAGCGGCGCATCGTCCGCCATGGCTTCCTCGATGGTGAGCACCGGAGCAAGCACCTGGTATTCCACCCGGATGAGTTGGGCGGCCTGCTCGGCGACCCGAAGGGTGGTGGCCGCCACCGCCGCCACCGCGTGACCCTCATACAGCACCTTGTCCCGCGCCAGTATGTTGCGGGAGAGGTCCCGGTAGGTGGCGTTGCCTTCACCACCCTCGACCTGGTTGTCATCGAGTTCGGGAAGGTCGGCGCCGGTGATGATCGCCTTCACCCCGGAGACTGCCAGAGCCTCCGAGACATCGATGGACCGGATGCGGGCGTGAGCGTGGGGACTTCGCAGCACTGCTCCGTGAAGCATCCCGGCAGTGGCGAAGTCAGCGCCAAAACGCGCCCTCCCGGTCACCTTGTCGAGCCCGTCGTGGCGGACCGGGCGGGTGCCCACCCACTTGTAGGCGGTGCGGGTGGCGGTCATGCGGTCTCCTTTCGGGTGTCCTGCTCTCTCATCCGGACGGCCGCGTCCAGGACGGACCGAACGATCTTGTCATACCCGGTGCACCGGCACAGGTTTCCCGCCACGCCGTAGCGCACCTCGGTCTCGGTGGGGGTGGGGTTGTGATCCAGCAAGGCCTTGGCTGCTATCAGGAACCCGGGGGTGCATACCCCGCATTGGAAGGCGGCGCCTTCCAGGAAGCTCTCCTGCAGAGGATGGAGATGCTGACCCTCGGCCATTCCCTCGATGGTCTCGATGCTCCGACCCTCCGCTTCGGGGGCGAACACCAGGCAGGAGCAGACCAGTTGACCGTCCAGAATCACCGAGCAGGCGCCGCAGTCTCCCGTTCCGCAACCCTCCTTGGTTCCGGTCAGCCCCAGTTCGTCGCGAAGGGCGCTGAGGAGAGTCTGGTAGTCGTGGCACAGAAAGTCCACCGGGTCTCCGTTGACCACGCAAGTGACATAGGTTCTGCTCATATTGCCTCCTTGGCGCGGCGGGCGGCAGTGGCCACTGTCCGGCGAGCCAGTACGGCGGCCACCCGGCGCCGAAATTGGACGGTGCCCCGTTTGTCATCGATGGGATTGCAGGATGCCACCGCCGCTTCTCCAAGTTCCTCCCAAAAGGCCTTGCAGTTCGGAGCTTCTGCGAGTTGCCGACCCCGGAGAATCTCGGCTGCGGCGCTCACCTCCGCCACGGTCGGCGCCACTGCTCCCAGCACCACCGTGGCGTCCCGGCACCTGCCCTGGTCGTCCAGGCGGATCCGCGCCGCGGCGCCCACCACCGCGATGTCCATCTCGGTTCGAGGGATGAAACGCTCGTAGGCATCCGAGCACCCCCGAGCCGGAACGGGGATGCGGAACTCGGTTATGAACTCGGCATGGTGCAGCGAAGTGGCGCCCGGACCGATCACGATTTCGGACACCGGAACGGAACGCCTGCCTGCGGCGCCGACGATGACGGCGGTTGCGCCGAGGGCCACCAGAGGGGGGACCGAGTCGGCGGCGGGAGAGGCATTGCACAGGTTTCCCCCCAGTGTGGCTCTGCCCTGGATCTGATCGGAGCCGATCAGGGAGGTTCCCTCCACCAGACCTGGGAAGGCGGAGACCAGTTCCCGGTGGGAGGTGAGGCGCGCCGCGGGCACCGCGGCGCCCACTCGCCAGTAGCCGTTCTGACACTCCAGGACACCGGTTTGGGGCACTCCCTTCAGATCCACCAGCATCGACGGCTCGGGCCGACCGCCTTGGAACTGGGGGATCAGATCGGTGGCGCCGGCGAACACCCGGGCTCCGGGATCGGAGGACAACAGCGCCACGGCTTCTTCAATCGAGGTGGGCGCTTGGTATTTCACTGCCAGGTGTCGTCTCTCTTCGGGGGTGTAACAGGATGGGCTAGAAGGCCCTTAACTGTGGAGATAGCTTAGTTTGCTCCGCTCCGGTAACACCGACCGGGGTGCGCTATCGGGGTCGAGAAACGGGGAGAGGGACACGATATCGGCCAATGTCAGCAAACAGGGTTGAGCACTGCGGTCCTCACAGCCCGCTGCAGCTAACGCCTATCGGCCGCGAATTGGCGAAACTGTTTCGGATCGTATGACTCACCGCAACGGTCCAGGGATGCCCTCCACGCCGGACTGTTGCGCATCGCCCACCGCAGGCCCCGGTTGAGGGCGACCGCGCCAAAGCGGGCGCCGCGTCTGGCGCCGAGTCCCAGGACGGAGCGAATCTGGGGTGGGATGGAGGTGACTGCCCCCTGCATCAACACCCGATACCCCCATCGCTGGGGTCGGGGAATGGGGGGTCGGCGCAGGAAGCTCACGGCGCCCTGCATCCCGGGACTGGACTGCAACGCCGGATGGAAACGGACCCATTCGGAGAGTTCGGCGGCGGTCTGGGGGAGGGGGTCGGCGCCCATCATCTCACCGATCCGGGTCTGCTCCGCCACGAACCGGTCCGCCTGGGCTGTGGTGAGTCCCGGGCCGAACTCCCGGTAGGCCACCAGGAACGATTCGGTGAGGGTGTTGTGAACCCACGCCGCCAGGCCCGGCATGGAAGCGTCGTAGGGGAGATTGCGAGAAGACAGGCCCCTGACATCCTGATGGGCAGCGCGGACCCTCTCGATTGCCGCGGTGACTTCCGGCATGGCGCCGAAGGTGGCGGTGGTCACAAAGAAGGAGGTGCGGTTGAGTCGTCCCAGCGGGTCCTCCCGGTAGCGGCTGTGATCCTCCACACCGGCAACGACCTCAGGATGTGCCGATTGAATGAGCAGGGCCCGGATGCCCCCCAGGAAGGCGGAGATGTCTCCGATCACTTGCCAGCTAACCGAGCCGGGTCCGCACAGGCCCGGGTCCGCGGCGTATCGGGCGGTATCCCGAAGGGGCGTCTCGCCATGAGAGAACAACCCCGCCACGGAGTCACTTATCCGGGTCTTGGCCAGTTGGAGCACGTTACTTCGCACGCTACCGCACCCATGTCGGAATGCCCCATCCGATTCGCCCCAGGACCGAAGGCTCCACTCTCAAAAAATGGGCAAGCCCTGCGATGTCCCGCAACCCAGGACCGCCGCGGTGGCATGAAGGTGCTGTTCCCTTCTCGCCATGCCCCGAAGTTGTGAAAAGACAGTGGCCGGAGCGCTTGACTTTTGTCTCACCCCCAGTCCATCCTGATAAGACCGAAACACCAAACGGTCCGCTCCGGCGTCGTTCGGACCGACTCAGGGATCAAACTGTCTGAAGAAGCCCACCCGGTTACCCCTGGGCCCGGCTTCTCCTGACCATGGCACGGTGGAGGTGGGGGATGGGCCCGCAGGGGATATCCCGCCGCCGTCGTTTTTCTTCAGTCGAATATCGGACGCTGGTGAACGATGCCGGGTGCTGTCGTGGACCGCGGCGACGTTTATCTGCCTCGGGCAACTCCCGGTGGTGAAGGCAACTCCCGGTGGTGAAAACGTCGATTCGGCCGTGGGGTCCTATTGACCGGTGTGGCGTTTCATCCAGTCCAGGGTGAAGGCGTTCCACTCCTCGGGCATCTCGTGGAAGGCGATGTGGCTGGACTGGGGACCGGTGAAGACGTGCAGGGACGATCGGGGTATGCGACCGTGCACCTCCAACCCGTAGCGGGTGGGCACCTGGTGATCCATCTCGCCCGAGGTGACCAGGGTGGGCGCCGTGACCTGGCCGAGCCTGTCCAGTGTGTCATGGGTCTTGTCCGCCCAAAAGTGCCCCATCATCCCTTCCTTGGAGGGAGGGTGGGGATTTTCCAGGATGAAGCCGGTCTCGAAGGCCTTCACGTCATCGGGCCGGCTATTGATGAAGTCGGGACTCGCCACCCACATCAGGGCGCACCGTATGTATGCCCCGAAGTCATCGTGAGCCACCATGAATTCCATGGAGTCGATCATCCGGCAGAACCACTCATCGGAGTACCCCCAGGTGCAGTGCAGTTGCAGTGACTTCACCTTTTCCTGGTGATTGATGGCAAATTCCTGGGCGGTGGCGCTACCCAGGGACAACCCCGAGACATGGGCGGGTCCCGTGTCGAGGTGATCCAAAAGCGCCGCGGCGTCGTCGGCCAGAACCCGCATCGAGTAGGCGCGCCGGTCGGCCGGGTGGGTAGAGCGGCCGGTTCCCCGGTGGTCGTAGGTTATAACTGTGAAGTGATCCCGGTAGTCCTCCACCTGGCGAGCCCAGGGAGTGTGATCCGCCGCGGTGCCCATTATCAGCAGAAGCGGCTCTCCGGATCCCTCCACCTGATAGAACATCTCGATGCCGGTGGGCAGGGAGACCAGGGGCATGGGACCCTGCTCAGTCCGAGGTCTCGGTGGACATCAGCAATTTCACTTCGGAGATGGCGCCGGTGGCCAGATCCTCGAACGCCTGCGGAAAGTCCTCCATGCTGACCACCGGTCCGATCAGCGCCGCCGGATCAAGGTTTCCCTCGGTGAGCCTCCGGGCGGTCTCGATGAAGGTGGCGTCCGAATAGCAGTAGGACCCCACCACGACCCGCTCGCCAACCACGATCGAGAAGAGGGGGACCGTCACCTGGGGCATGCCCAGACCCACGATGCACACCACCCCGCCTTTGGGTACCGCATCGAGCGCCGCTCCCACGGTGGCCGAGATGGCCACGGCGTCCATGGCCCGGTCGAAGGGAGCGGCGGCCTGGACCTCGCTGGGGTGGAGAGTGGCGAAGCCTGCCGCCTCGGCTATCTCTCGCCGTCTGGGATGGGGTTCTGAAATCACGATCTCGCCCGCCCCCAACGAGCGAATGGCATGGGCCGCCACCTGCCCGATCATGCCCCCTCCCACCACCAGTATCCGGTCCTCGGCGCCGGCGTCGAGTTGCATGGCGGCGTGCAGGCCGACTGCCATCGGCTCGATCACGGCTCCCTGCTCGGGAGTCAGGTCGGGGATGGCAACCACCCGCCGGTGGCTGATCACCAGGTAATCGGCGAATGCGCCAACGATGTGAGGGGTCACCCCCACCACTTCCAGCAGTTCGCAGCGACTCTCGATGGCATGCCCGCATTTCCCGTCGCATGGCAGGGCGGGATTGAAGGTCACATGCGTTCCCAACGCCGGACCCGACACTCCTTCGCCCAGTGCGTCGATCCACCCGCTGGCCTCGTGGCCCATCACCATGCCGGCCACCCTCCGGCCCGATTCGCCGGTGTAACCGTGCAGGTCGCTGCCGCACAGGCCAACCCTGGCCACTCGAATGCGGACTTCTCCGGGTCCCGGGTCGGGTATGGGGACTCGTTCCACCGTAAACCTCCGGTCGGGAGGTTGCTCTGGGCCGTGAAACAGGAGGGAACGCATCTGGGTCATGCCGTGTATCTTATTCCATTCCGTCTCTGCCCAGGGTGGGCCGGCTCCGAGGTCAAATCGGACTGGCTGGGGCATCCGGAAACGGGGCTAAAGTGAGGGGCCATGCGTTTAGTGACATTCAAACAAGCAGAGACGACCCGGATCGGAGCCCAGACCGACGAAGGCGTGATTGACCTCAGCCAGGCCGACGCCGGTCTGCCAACCGAGATGGTGGCGCTGCTGTCCGGTGGACAGGAGATGTTGGACCGGACCGCTTCGGCGGTGGCCGGTTTTGGAGGGAGGCCGTATGCGGACCAGGAGGTCAGGCTTCTTGCGCCCATCCTCAACCCCCCCAAGATATTCGGGATTGGTGAGAACTACGCTGCGCACGCCGTGGAGACCGGGAGCGTACCGCCTGAGAACGTGATCGTCTTCGCCAAGTATGCAACCACGATCATCGGACCGGACGATCCCATTGTTCTGCCCAGGATCAGCCAGAAAGTGGACTACGAAGCCGAACTGGGAGTGGTGATCGGCGCCCCGGGGCGCAACATCAGGCCCGAGCATGCCTACGACCACGTGGTGGGGTACCTGCCTTTCCACGACGTCTCGGCCCGTGACTACCAGATGCGCACCAGCCAATGGACGCTCGGCAAGAATTTCGACACCTTCTCGCCGATGGGCCCGGCACTGGTGACGGCAGACGAGGTTCCCGACCCGCACGACCTCGGCATCCGGTGCCGGGTGAGCGGTGAGACCCTGCAGGAAGCCAACACCGGTGACATGATCTTCGACATACCGACGCTGGTAGCCGAGTTGAGTTCGGTGATGACCTTGGAGACCGGCGATGTGATAGCCACCGGCACCCCGCCGGGGGTGGGAATGGCCCGTACCCCTCCCCGGTGGCTCCGTCCCGGCGACGTGGCCGAGGTGGAGATCGACGGGATAGGCCTGCTTCGCAACCCGGTGGTGGCTGAGAGCTGAATGACCCCGCGACAGACTCTTATTGTGAGTTGAGATCGTGGTTGTCCGACGGGGGAAAGGAGACGACATGACCCTCAGCGTCGGCTTGATCGGTTACGGAAGGATCGGCGCCATGCACGCCGACCTGCTGTCGCGCTTAGTGGACGGCGCCGAGTTGGCGGTGGTGTACGAACCGGTTGCGGAGCGTGCCCGCCAGGCGGCGGTCGATCTGGGGGTTCGTACCGTGGAGGAGGAGGCCGCTGTGTTCGAGTCCGGGATAGATGCGGTGGCGATCTGCTCTTCGACGCCCACCCATCCCCGCTACGTCAAGATGGCCGCCCAGGCGGGAATCGCCGCCTTTTGCGAGAAACCGATCTCCCTTGACCTGGATGAAGCCGCTTCTGCGGTGGAGTCGGCCGAGTCGGCCGGGATCCCGCTGATCATCGGTTTCAACCGGCGACTGGACTCCGCGCACCGGGCCGTGCGAGAAGGCATCGCCCGGGGCGAGATCGGAGATCCCTGGCAGGTGCTGATCATCAGCCGCGATCCGCAGCCGCCCCCGCCCGAGTACCTGCCGGTCTCCGGCGGTCTGTTCCGCGACATGACCATCCACGACTTCGACATGGCCCGTTACCTGTTGGGCGAGGAGGTGGTGGAGGTGCATGTCACCGCCACCAGCCTGGTGATCCCCGAAGCTGCGGAGTTGGGCGATGTGGACACCGCATTCATCTCGCTTCGCTACCGCAGCGGTGCGCTGGGATTAATCGTCAACTGCCGGGCGGCGGCCTATGGGTACGAGCAGCGCATCGAGGTGAACGGTTCCCACGGGCAGTTGTCTTCAGTGGATCCCCCGCTGCGCCACACCCGCCTGGCCACCGCCGCCGGATTCTCCACTCCGGCCCTCCACCACTTCTTCATCGAACGCTATCAGGAGTCCTACCTGCAGCAGTGGAGAGAGTTCCTGGCGCTGGTGCGAGGAGAGGAGTCTGCGGCCGCCACCGGCAGAGATGGATTCAAGGCTCTGGCGCTGGCCGAGGCCGCTCAACAGTCCCACGACACCGGCAGTCCCGTAACCCGGATCCGGGGGATCAGCGCCGGCTAGAGGGCGACCGTGGCGCCCGGTGCTCGGTCTGGCGTCCAGAGTCTGATCCAAGACTCCCGAAACAGGCGGCGTTCACTCCTCTCCTATGTTCCGGGTTTGCCGGCGGCGATGGGTACTCTGCGGTGACATGACGGTGCTGAGGATCCTCAGTTCGCAGATGCCGGGCCGCGGTCCTGGATCGGAATGTGAATGAAGAAGGCCGCCACGGAGAGCACGATGGCCAGCAGCCAGATCGAAAGGTAGGAGCCGGTGGCGTCGAAGACCCGGCCGGGAAGCCATCCTCCTATGGCGGCGCCGATCTGGTGGGAGAAGAACACCGCCCCGAACAAGGCTGACAGGTAACGCGCTCCCAGGAGATGGGCGACGGTGGCCGAGGTCAGCGGCACCGCCCCGATCCACACCATCCCGATGCAGATGCCGAACAGCAGCGCGGTCGTGGAACTGAGGGGGGAGATCAGCAGTCCCCCGATCAGCAATGCCCGGGTCCCATAGATCACCATGAGAAGATCCCGCTTGCGGTGATGGTCTCCTAAACGCCCGAACAGCGGAGTACTGAAAATGCTGGTGGCTCCGATCACCGCCAGAACGAGCGAGGCGACCGCCCCGGTGATCCCGCCGTCGATCAGATAGGCGGGCAGGTGGGTGACAATCATCCCGATGTGGAACCCGTTCACGAAGAAGCCAACGGTGAGCAGCAGGTAGCTGCGGTTCCGGCGCGCCTTGCGGACCGCCACCTTGAACGGCTCATCGGCCACACCGGGGTGTCCTCCCGGCATGGCGGACTGGCGCGGGAACAAAAAAGCCAGGAAACTCACTGCCAGCACCACGGCGCCCATGGTGGCGAAGGACGCTCTCCACCCGAAGGACTCCAGGCCGAATTGGGCGGCCGGCGCCACCAGGACCATTCCCAATGAGGTCCCCGTTGCTATCACCCCCATCATCGCCGACCGTCGCTCCACCGGAACCAGCCTTCCCACCGCGCCCATCAGCACTCCGAACGACAGACCACTGGTACCCAGGCCGGCCACCACGCCCAGGTAGAACACCAAGCCAGCCGATGACTGGAGTTGGGAGACCATCACCAGGGCGGCGCCGTAGGTGAGTGAGGACACCAGCAGGACCCTGCGGTGGTCGTAGCGGTCGGCCAGATATCCGGCTACCGGCAGGCCCATCAGGAAGCTGAGCACCGCCACCGCCAGGCTGAAGGGTTCCCGTCCCGGTCCCAGGTCCTCGCTGACCGCCAGGAGGAAGACTCCCAGCGACTGGCGTATCCCCATCGACAGGAGGCCGATGAGGGCGCCGGCCAGCACCATCGCCCACGGAATCCGAGTCGAGGAGGCGGCCCCGCGCCGGTCCCCGCCGGATTCGGGCTCCCCGGAGGGGGTGGCGGTCACCCGCTCACGTCTTCGGTTCGGCTGTGGCGGGTTGCATCCCGGCGGGTTGCTGCTGATCCTGAATGGGGAGGTGCACCACCACGGCCGCCGCCGCCAGGCCGATGGCGATCAGCCAGATGGGAACATAGGAACCAGTGGCGTCGAATATGCGTCCGCCCAGCCACACTCCCAGGAACCCGCCAACCTGATGGGAGAAGAAGACCACCCCGAACATGGTGGTCAGGTAGCGGGCGCCGAGCAGGTGAGCCACGGTGGCGGACGTGAGGGGCACGGTGCCCAACCACACCACGCCCATGGTGGCGCCGAACAGGATGGCGGTGAGCGGAGTGAGAGGCGCCAGCAGCAGTGCGATCATCAGCACCCCTCGCAGGCCATACAGCAAGGAGAGCAGGGTGCGCTTTCGGTAGGTGTCTCCCAGGCGTCCGAAAAAGGGAGATCCGATGATGTTGAAGAGTCCGATCATCGCCAGCGCCAGCGAGGCAACCCGGCCGCTGAGCCCGCTGTCGGTCAGGAAAGCGGGAAGGTGGATGGCGATGAAGCTGACGTGAAAGCCACACACGAAGAATCCCGTGGTGAGCAGCAGGTAACTTCGGTCCCGCCGGGCCTTTCGGAGGGTCTCCACGAAAGGTTCGTCGATGGTGTCCTCGCTCTGGGTCACTTTGCTGCGCGCTCCGGGAAACATGAAAGCCAACGCTGCGATGAGGAGCCCCGAAACCGCAATGATGGCGAAACTCCACCGCCATCCGATCACCTCCCGGCCCACCTGGGCCAGCGGCACGGTCAGGAACATCCCCAATGAAGCTCCGGCGGTTATGACTCCCAGCGTCGAGGAGCGCCGTTCGGCCGGAACCAGCCTGCCCACTGCTCCCATCACCAAGGCCAGCGACACGCCGCTGAACCCGATCCCACCCAGGATCCCCAGAAAGAACAGCAGGCCGGCCGCCGAGGCGAGGCGGGAGACGCCCAGCATGGCGATGCAGTAGATGATCGCCGAGCCCAGCAGCACCCGGCGGGGGTCGAAACGGTCGGCCAGGTAACCACCGACCGGGATTCCCATCAGCAGGCTGAGAATGGCCACCGCCAGGCTGTAGGCCTCCCGGCCTGATCCCAGTTCATCGGTCACCGCGGTGAGGAAGATGCCGAATGTCTGGCGGGTGCCCATCACCAGAAATGCGATGGCGGCGCCGGCCAGGACCAAAGCCCACGGCACCGGAACCGTGGAGGCCCTTGGAGTCTTCTTACCCGGACCGATCATGTTTCCAACCGGATGCGGGTGCGGTGGCGCCAGGTGATCGGTCGAGATGCAGATGGGCGAACCGGCCAGACCTCTAATGCGGGGATTCGGGGGAGCGTGGTCAGAATGTTTCCGAGAGCGGGTGCCTTCTGATGGTATCCGCAAATCTCTCTCTGCCCAATCGAAGGGCCACGCTGTGACGGACCGGGCGAGGTGGACTCGAAAGCCTTTGTGCCGGATTGGGCCCGGTTTAGCCTTTGGCAGGTAAGTCTTTGGTGACTCGGGGACATTCAACCTGAAGTTCAAGTTCTAAAAAGTGCCTAGGTTCTCTGCCCTTGCAGTGGCCGTTGTCTTGGCCATGGCATCGATGATGATCCCCGCCACCGCATCGGTGCGCGCCTCGGGGTTCGTGGACATCGGCGAGGCCGGGGTGCACCGGGCTTCCATCGAAGCTCTGGAGGCGGAGGGGATTCTGGCCGGCAGCGAGTGCGGGACGGCACGATTCTGTCCCGACGATCCGTTGCCCCGGTGGATGATGGCGGCCTGGATCGTCAGGGCAGTGGAGGACCAGGCGCCGCCCGACCTCGACGCCACTGTTTTCGCCGATGTCGATGGCGATGCCTGGTGGGCCCCGTATGTCCAACGACTGTCGGAGTTGGGCATTACCCGCGGGTGTGCAGTGGAACCGGCTCGGTATTGTCCGGACCAACCGGTTACCCGGGGGCAGATGGCAAGCTTTTTGGATCGGGCGTTTGGCTTGGCCCGCATCTTCGAGTTTGCAAGCGGCGGATTCTTGGAGTTCACCGACATCGGGGGCAGCAGCTATGCACTGCCCATCCAAGCCCTGGCCGCCTCGGGAATATCAGTGGGGTGTCACACCGATCCCCTCCGGTATTGTCCGGAAAGGGCGGTGACCAGAGCGGAGATGGCGACATTCCTGGCCAGGGCCCTGAAACTGGTGCCCACCCTCCAATACGTGCAGGATCCCGGCGGGGAAGGCATTCTTCACCTGGTGTCCGAATACACCACTCATCACCCCTGCTGCGCGTCCCGGGTGACGAACATCCACCTGTTTGCGGAAGCGGTCGATGGGACGATCGTGGAGCCCGGGGAGAGGTTCAGCCTCAACAGGCATGTCGGGGAGCGGACCATTGAGAAGGGCTTCGTGGCAGCAGGCACGTTGATCAACGGAGAACTGGTCGACACCGTGGGCGGGGGAGTGAGCCAGTTCGCCACTACCTTCTACAACGCCGCCTTCTGGGGCGGCTACCAGGACATAGCCCACCGGCCCCACAGCAGATACTTCTCCAGGTATCCCGAGGGCATCGAAGCCACCCTGGACTGGCCGGGTCTGGACGTGATCATTCGCAACGACACTTCTGCAAACCTCTTGATCCGCGCCGAGTACACCGCCACATCGCTCACTGTGAAACTGTTCGGCGACAATGACGGCAGGTCGGTCTCCGGGGAGTGGAAGAACGGCAAGGGACACTTGGTAGTTGTCGCTCAGGGAGGGAGTGAAGCCAGGGTGGTGACCGCTTCGATCTCACGCCGCTTGGGGTTGACGTCTCCGCCCGCTCCCCTGTATCGCTCCAATCCAGAGTTGGCAGTGGACCAGACCAAGTACCTTCAGCCAGCGTCGAACGGATGGACGGTGAGAGTAACCCGCACCATCACTGAGGGTGGCGAGTCAAGAGTCCAGAGGTGGGGCGTCTATTACCGACCGCTGCGGGCCATCATCGAAGTTCACCCCTGCGTTCTGAACCAAAGCTGCCCCACTCTGGGCAATTGACCCTTCAGCCGCCGGCTGATCTCAAGACTTCTAGAGGCCGATCGCGCAACCGTCGCCCCGGGGATCCGAACCCGCCCACAGAACACCGTTGTCCGGGTCTCGGACGATGATCTGTCCCTGGCCCACTGCGCCGGCACGGAGGGCGCCAGAGGCGGGACGGACCGGATGCCCCAGTTGAGCGAGACCGCTGATGGTGCCGGTGGGTATCCCGTCCTCCACCCAGATGTCGCCGTTGGGCGGATCGGCGAAGATCGAAAAACGCGGTTCGTCGATGGCTGCCTGCGGATCCATCTGCCGGTCGATCAGGTTGATCACCACCTGGGTGTGCCCTTGCGGTTGGTTCCAACCGCCCATCACCCCGAAGGGTGCGAACAGAGACCCGTCGGGTCGGGTGAGCATGCCGGGCATGATGGTGTGGTAGGGGCGCTTTCCTCCCGCCATCGCATTGGGATGGTCGGGATCAAGGGCGAATCCGGCGCCGCGGTTCTGCAGACTGAAACCGCAGTCGCGAGGCACGATGCCGCTGCCGAAACCGTGGTAGTTGCTGTTGATGAAGGAGCATGCGTTGCCCTCGGCGTCCACGGCACACAGATAGACCGTGTCGGAACTGCCGGGCAGTCGGCCCTCTGCGGCCAGTTCGATAGCTGCATGGGGTGAAATGAGCGCTCGTCGTTCGGAGGCGTACCGCTTGCTCAGCATCCCCTCGATCGGCACTTGGGTGTGCGCCGGGTCGGCGATGTAGGCACGGGCGTCGGCGAACGCCAGTCGCACTGCCTCTATGACGGGGTGCAACGCCTCCACCGATCTTGGACGCTCCGAAGAGATGTCATAGCCCTCCAGGATGTTGAGCGCCATCAAGGCGGTGATCCCCTGTCCGTTGGGGGGACATTCGTAGACGGTGTGATCCCGGTAGGTGCTGGAAACCGGCGCCTCGAATGTGGAGCGGTGGGAGCGGAGATCCTCCATTGTCATGCACCCGCCGTGCATGTCCAGGGCCTCGATGATGGCCTGGGCGGGAAAGCCCTGGTAGAAGGCGTCGGCGCCACCTTCCGCGACGGAGCGCATCACACCGGCGATCGGGGGATTGCGCCAGATCTCCCCGGCCCGCGGCGCCCGGCCACCCAGCAGCAGGTCCCCGCCGGCGGGACCCCGGCTCTTCAGCAGGCCCTCTTGCCGCTGCCATCCGCGGCTGATGATCGGCGTCACCGGGAAGCCACCCTCGGCCAGGGCGATAGCGGGTGCCAGAACCTCCTCCAGGGGCATCCTTCCAAGGCGCTCCACGGTGTCGGCCCAGCCGGCAATGGCGCCCGGCACGGTCACCGCATGGGGTCCCTGGGGATCGAATCCCGCCTTCCCACGGGCGCGCTCCGTCGTTAGTGCTGCAGGGCTGCGTCCGCTGCCGTTGACGGCCTCCACAGCACCGTCGGCGCCACGATAGAACAGAGCGAAACAGTCCCCGCCGATCCCCGTGGATCCCGGTTCGACCACCGCCAGAGCAGCAGCGGCGGCCACCGCCGCGTCGGCAGCGTTTCCGCCCCCTCGGAGAACTGTGACCCCGGCCATGGTGGCCAATGGCTGGCTGGAGGCAACCGCACCTCCCATGGAGAGGACCGGTGAACGCCGCGATTCCCAGCGGATCGGGTGCTCGTACATATGGCGCCTGGTATGCAGGTCTTGGGAGACCGGGACCTAGATCGGTTCGAGGACGATCACGGGGATCTGGCGCGAAGTCTTCTTCTCGTAGTCGGCGAACTGTGGGAAGTCGATCTTCTGCTGCGTCCAGATGCGCTCTCGTTCTTCCCCTTCGGTGAACCGGGCCCTCACCATGAAGGTCTCCGTGCCAAGCTCGATCTCGACCTCGGGGTTCGCCAGCAGGTTGTGGTACCACGCCGGGTTGGTGGGTGAGCCACCCTTGGAACCAAAGATGGCATAGCCGCCCTTGACCTCCTGGTAGGCCAGGGGGTTGATCCGCATGGCGCCGGTCTTGGCTCCGATGTTGTAGAGGATCAACAGAGGCATCCCCTCCAGCATTCCACCCGCCCGTCCTCCGTTGGCTCGGAATTCTTCGATGACTTCTCTGTTCCAAGCGTTGTAATCGCGCATTATCAGTTCCCTTTCATACTGGTTTCCACAAGGTAAAGGCTAGGAGCACTTTGGAAACGCATTGTTCACCCGGGTCATCAGCCAGGTTGGTGTGCCCTTACCAACTTCAGCACGTCCTGCCCGTACCTGTCCAGCTTCTGGGGGCCGATCCCATGTATTGCCAGAAGGGCGGCTTCCGTGGTCGGCTGGACTGTGGAGACTTCTTCCAGGGTGCGGTTGTTGAGGATGGTGTAAGGGGGAACCTGGTTGCGCCGGGCCAGGTCTCCACGCCATTGTCGAAGTGCCTCGAGTAGGTCGGGGTTGGCGGGTGGGATGGTCTCGGACGGTGGTGGGCCGGCCGCCGGCTTTGGGGGAGGGTCGGTCTGCGGTGCTTTGGCATCGGCTCTCTCCGGTGGCTGGGGCCGCGGTGCCTTCTGGGTGGCGACTATTCGGAGCAGGTCTTGACCGTATTCGGAGAGTTTTGCAGGGCCGATGCCCTTTATCTCGAGGAGTTCGGCCTCGGTGCCAGGCCGGTGTCGGGCGATCTCCTCCAGGGTGCGGTTGTACAGGACGATGAAGGCGGCCACGTTGTTCTGGCGGGCTATGTCCAGGCGCCACTGGCGGAGCGTCTCGTACAACCCGGCGTCATATGGAGCAGCCGACTCCTGGTCGGAGGCGCCGTCGGACTGCTGGCTGTCCGAAGCCCGATGCGGTTGGACTCCGGCTTCGGTCATTGCAGGTGTGGGCGGCGCCAGGCGGTGGCCGGGACTGCGGGTGGTGATCGGGCGGTAAGTCCTGGTCAACTCGGGGAGGAAGGGAGACTCCCTTCCCTTCTCGGCTAGCACCACCACCTGCTGGCGGCACCTGGTGATGGCCACATGGAGGACCCGACGTTCCTCTTCGGTGTCGTCTGTGAGCAAATGGGGGACCAGTCCGGCGTCCACTCCGAAAACGATCACCCGGTCCCACTCCAGTCCTTTCACTCGGTGGATGGAGGTGGCCAGGACGCCGGGCGCCGAGGACCGTTGCCGCCCCAGCAGTTGGCGAAGGCTTGACTCGAAGGCCGGAAGATCACGGTATGAGACTGCGGTGCGGCGCAACGCCACCAGATCATCGGTGTGGGTGGACCGGTCCGCTCGGCCACGCTTGGCGTCCAGGGCATGGGCCACCCTGCCCAGTCCGACTTCTCCGGACAGATAGTCGAGCAGCACGCCGGAGTCGCCTTGTCTTGCCACCTTCGCCGCCGTCTCGATTGCGTTGACGAACCGCCTCCAGGTGGTCGCCTTGCGGTCGTCCAAGCCCCCGCCCAGGCCCGCTAGTCCCGCCAGTGAGGTGTTGCCCTCGGGTATTAGTTCGGAAGCCAGCCGGTTGATCCGGCGGGCGGGGCGGCGCACCGCCTCCATGAGGTCGGTTCTTCGCATCGAGGTGGTGTTGAGCGCCAGTCGCACCCACGCCAGGGTGGCTCGCATGGTCGTGCGGTTCAACAGGCCCTCATCGAGTTGCGAAACGAAGGGGATTCCTTCCCTGTCCAGCGCCGCCAGCACCGGCAGCAACGCCGAGTTGACCCTGGCCAGCACGGCGATTCTCTGGGGCGGCACACCTTCGTGGAGCCATGAGCTGATCTCCTTCTCGGCATCGCCGGCCATTTGCCGGCGGTCCGAGGTGATGATCCGAAAGCTGCCGCCGTCGGAGCGGGGAGCCGCCTCGATGGTCTTGGGCACCCGGATCCGGTTGTAGGACAGCAACCGGGAGGCGGCGGTGACCACTTCGGAAGGACAGCGGTAGTTGATGGTCAGCGCACTTGCGCCGGCGCCGGGAAAATACTGATCGAAGTCGATCAGGAACTTCGGATCGGCGCCCGCATATCCGTAGATGGTCTGATCGTCGTCGCCGACTCCGAACACGCTGAGTTCCGGAGAGGACAGCAACCGCAGCAGCAGAAGGTAGGCCGGCGTCAGGTCCTGGAACTCGTCGACCAGCAGATGCCGGCAACGCCTCTGCCAGCGTTGCCGAAGCTGTGGGTCCGCCAGCAACAGTTCGACGGCCCCGTAGATCTGCTCGTCGTAGTCGACCTCGTTGCGGCGCTGTATCAAAGAGCGGTACCAGGTGAAGATCCCGGCCAATCCCTCCACGTCGCTTCGGTCCTCCTCCACCGCAACCGGATCCCGCAGGGCGATGCGGATCGCGGCCAGGCCTTCCAGGTAGGGGCCGATGATGTCGGTGTTGGGTTGGGGTCGTTTCCGGATCATGTCCCGGAGCCTGGCCCGGACTCCCCGCTCGTCCAGCAGCGTGGCGTCGGGCCGGACCTCGCGGATGATCGCCCACCCCAGAGAATGGATGGTGCGGATGTGCAGGTCGTTCCGCTGCAGACGCTCTCGCATCTGCAGGGCGGCCCGGTGGTTGTAGGCCACCGCCGTGACAATCCCCGGCTCGATGCGCCGGTCATCGACCAGGTGGAGGAGGCGGGCGCCCAGCGTTCGGGTCTTTCCCGATCCGGCCGGGGCGATCACCCGCACCGGGCCGCCAGGGTGTTCCACCGCCGCCCGCTGGTCATCGGCCAGATCGGACCCGGAAGCGACGGCGGGGGGTTGGACGACCAGCCGTCCCTGTTCCACCGTCTGGGAGTGGACCGTCGGGACGTCCAGGGGAGAGCGAGGGCCTCCGTCCACCCACACATGATCTCCCCCCGGCAGGATGATGTCGGCTCGCCCGCCGATCCGTGCTCCCAACCGCGCCGCCTTGTGGCCCCACCACCAGATCGGGGCGCCGTTTCGGGCATCCCAATTGTTGGCCCACACCAGGAAGTGCAGCCTCTCCAACCAGGGGAGGTAACCGGGGCCCAGCATCCAGGGGGCCCGATCCTCCACAACGGGCTGGCGAAGCTCAGATGCCTCCACCCCCAGTTCCACGGTCACCGGAAGCCGGTTGGCCCAGTTCCGATGCAGACGTTCCACCGTCTCCTCCAACGCTGTCGGGCTGTCCAGCGTCCGCCGGTCAACCACCACCCTTTCGGCGCCTGCCAGCGGTGCACTGCCACCCGGCGGCACCACTGCCCCTCTTCCCAGCAGGTCTGGTCCTGGAAATGTCATCTCGACCAATGTATCAAAGTCGTGTGACGTCTTTCTGGTCCAATGGCGGTGAGGTCCATCGGCACGATGGGCGCCTGAGCCAGATGTTTGTGCCGCCGCTCCTAAGACCTATCACTGTCGGCCCTGCAGATCGGGCGGCCGGCGCCGGCCAGGTATCGAAGGCGAGAGATCGAACACATGCTCCGAGCCACGGTTCATCAGCCGGGGCGCCGGGGTTTCCGTCAGCCGCCTGGCCCTTGGATCATCAGCGGGATACGGGCTTCTGCCTGAGTCAGGCCACCGTGGTGGCTGACCTTGCGGGTGTCCATGCCCTTGGGGAAGAGTCCGTGGTTGTCGGGGGCGAGCAGCACTGCGTCAGGGAGGCGGGACTCGAGTTCGGGATGGGGTTTCCCTCGTCCCAGCCAGGTCCGCAGTTGCTCGGGCAGGATCATCTGGCTGCCGGTGCGTTCCGCCAGCGCCTCGATCCGCTGGTATGGGCCGCTGAGCATGAGTCCCCGGCTGTCGCCCCACCAACGCAGACCGGCGGTCTCGGCCCTGTCGAATATGAATCTGCCTTCCGGCGGGATATCCCGATGACCGTGATCGGAACTTCCCACCATCACGGTGTCGGGCGGGAGGCGGTCTGCCAGCCTTGCCCAGAGCCGGTTGGCGATGGTTATTGCCTGGGCGTATCGCTGGGACTGTTGCCCGGCTTCATGAGCCGCCATGTCCACTGCGTGGTAGTAGACCATCGCCAGGGTTCGCTTCGACCCGGCAATCAGATAGCCCGGGTCGACTTCCAAAGGTGACAGATAACCCCGCATCTGCGCTCCCCTGTAGAGCATTCGGGTGAGTGGGGTGTCAAAGAATGCGGCCGGTTGCACGATCACTCCCCGAGCCCTCCGGGCGGAGAGCCGTTCCCAAAGGTTGGGAGCGGGCAGGAAGGCCGCGGTGTCGTAGACCACGTGCCTGCCGGAGAGGTCGGTCCAGTGCAGGAGGCTGAGCACCTTTCCCAAGTCGGGAAACCACTGCCGGTAGCCGATCACCCCGTGCTGAAGGGGGCTCAGCCCGGTGACTATCGATGAGAGGCTCACCGAGGTGGTGGTGGGAAACGGAGCCTCCAGGCCGGCCCGGTGCGATTGCCGCAGCGCCGGCGCGTCGGGATGGGAGAGTTGTCCGGCACCCAATCCGTCGATGATCACCAGCAGGTAATGGCGAGCAGGCGGAATCAGCCTGGCGAGGTCGGAGCGCAGTCCCCGGGTGGGAGAACGGCCGGTGAGACGTTGCTCCAACTCCGCCACCAGGTTGACCAGGTTGTTCCCCGCGTAGGTAGGGCCTTTGTGTGCCGTTGCGGGCTCATCCCTCATGTCCGACCGATGCGGCGTTTGTCTAACGATTCCCTTAGTAAGGAAAGCAGCCCATTCTCACCTCTTCGTTTCAACTGATCGCTGTCATGAGTAACCAGTGCATCGAACCCTGCTTGTTCGGCCCGCAAGTACAGGTACCAGTCAGGAGTTCTGGTGCCGGTAAGGGTGGTATCGAAGTGGCGCAGAGCCACCACTCTTACGCTGTCGTCAACGTCGCTTATGTCAAACCCGGGGGGTGAGGGGAAACCTTCATCAAGCAGCAGTCGCATCGGAGCGGGACTCCCTGAGGCGAAGCTTTTCCTCCAGGCGGATAGCGTCTGTAATAGCCTCCACCTCCACTTGCGGGTATAGCAAACGAATCTTCTCCGCGGGAAGACGGCGTTGTTCATGGAGAGCAAAGAGGGCTGAGGTAGGGATTCGGGAACGGACGACACAGGGTTCTCCGGATAGCACCCCAGGGGAAATGTGCGTGTGTGTGGATGGGTAAACCAAACCAGGTCCCCACATTGCTGAACGTGACACCTTGTCAATTGGTTGAGCAATATCGAATACCGACAGGAACAGGGTCATACCGTCGAAAGCCTGTTGTCCAGAGAACCTGTCAAGGGTCTCGCCACTGAGAAAGGCATGCTGGCCGTCGGATCTGACAGAGGGATCCACGCGTTCCCCGGCTAGGACATCACGGATCAGCCGCACCCGTTCGGAAACACCTGACGTCTCCATGCCCCTCTTTCGTAGCCAGGCGAATAGGCGCAGGTACAACAGATCGCGGTACGACCAACCCCGAGGATGCCGCGCATTCCAATCTGGCGTGAGCAAGCCCGACCTTGCCCAGTGGTTTATGGTGCTATGCGGCACCCCTGACAGCTGAGAGGCTCGCTTCGCGTCGTAGAAACCGCGTGGGCGACGGAGAGCTTGTATCACGATGTATCGGTCTTCGTCTCCAACATCTGGGATCTCGGTCATGGTTATCAAGGCTACCTGCGATTGGAAGGTTGGCCTTGAGTGGATTACCTACCTGTGGCGGTACCACTCAACGTGTTCGGGTGGCAGGGGGGTGTTGCCCAAGATGGCGTCGGCGGCTTTTTCGGCGATCATCATCACCGGTGCGTAGATGTTGCCGTTGGTGATGGTGGGCATCACCGAGGCATCCACCACACGCAGACCCTCAACGCCGTGCACCCGGAAATCGGAGGGTGACACCACCGACATGTCGTCGACACCCATCTTTGCGGTGCATGAGGGATGTAGGGCGGTCTCGGCGTCGGATGCAACCCAGTCGAGGATCTCCTGGTCGGTCTGCACGGCCGGTCCTGGTGACAGTTCCCCGGCGTCGAATGCTTCGAAGGCCGGCTGGCTGAGGATGTTGCGGACGGTGCGCACCGCCTCCACCCACTCTCGGCGGTCGTTGGGAGTCGACAGGTAGTTGAATCGCAGTCGTGGCTTGTCGAACGGATCGGCAGACCGAAGCCTGATTGTCCCCCGCACGTCGGAGAACATCGGGCCGACGTGCACCTGGTAGCCGTGTCCCTGGGCCGGAACCGACCCGTCGTACCGGATCGCCACCGGCAGGAAATGGAGCATCAGGTTCGGGTATCCCACCTGGTCGTTGCTGCGGACGAAACCGCCGCCTTCGAAGTGGTTGCTGGTGGCGGGACCGGCGCGGAACAGCCACTGCAGCCCGATCCAGGGCATCCTCCATTTGGCCAGGTGGGGCTGCAGAGACACCGGTTGCTTGGAGGCATGCTGGATGTATACCTCCAGGTGGTCCTGCAGGTTCTCCCCGACTCCCGGAAGGTCGGCCACCACCCCTATCCCGAACGACTCGAGGTGCTCTGCCGGCCCCATCCCCGACAGCATCAGCAATTGCGGTGAGTTGATGGCGCCTCCGCACAGGATCAACTCCTTGGCTTCCACCCGGTGGAGTCGGCGGCCCTTGCGGTATTCGACCCCCACCGCCCTGCTTCCCTCAAAGAGGATCCGGGTGATGTGCGCCCGGGTCAGCAACGACAGATTGGGACGGTCCATCACCGGATGCAGGTAGGCGCGGGAAGCACTGAGGCGCCGTCCCCGGTGGCGATTGGCGTCGAAAGCGGCGAAGCCCTCCTGCCGGTAGCCGTTCACATCGGTGGTATTGGGAATGCCGGCCTGCTCGCCGGCCTTGAAGAAGGCCTGGAAGAGGGGGTTGGCGGCCGGGCCCCGTTCCAGGATCAACGGCCCCTCGCCGCCCCGGTATTCGTCGGTGCCCGCCAGGGTGGTCTCCAGGCGTTTGAAGTAGGGAAGGCAATGGGCGTAGTCCCATTCCTCCATTCCCGCTTCGGCCGCCCACTTCTGGTAGTCCAAGGGGTTGCCGCGCTGGAAGATCATCCCGTTGATGGAACTCGACCCGCCCAGCACTTTGCCGCGGGCGTGATAGACCTGGCGGCCTCCCATGTGGGGCTCGGGCTCGGACTGGTACTTCCAGTCGTAGAACTTCGATCCGATCGGGTAGGTGAGAGCCGCAGGCATGTGGATGAAGACATCCCATCGGTAGTCGGGGCGGCCGGCTTCCAGCACCAGCACCCGGTGGGAGGGATCGGCACTGAGGCGGTTGGCCAGTGCACATCCGGCGGAGCCACCACCGATGATGAGAAAGTCGTATCTGGCCATCTCAGTCGATTCGGCAGGAGATCAGGGCTTCGAGTTGCCGTCTGGTGACACGTACTGCGGATAGCGGGACTGCTCTTCAAGAACCCCGATCGGCAGATGGCTGCGGATGTAGACGCCTTCACCGCCGAATTTGGGAGTGAAGTCCCAAGTGATCCCCTGGCTGCGCATCACGCTGCTCACGAACGCCCGGCGGCGCTGGCTCTCCAGGACCTGGTCGGTGAGTTGGGCGCTGTCCCACCGTTGGTTGATCTCCTCTTTGACCTCCCCCAGGGCCTGGTCGGTGTCGGCCAGGTTGGACAATTCCTCCGGGTCGGCCTTCACATGGAACACCTGGTCGGGGTCACTCTCCGCCACCACGTACTTGGCGCCGCCCCTCTGGACCATGAACATGGGAGTCACGGCCCCTTCCGCGTAATACTCCCCGATCACCTCGTCATGGCCCTGATCGCCGTACAGGTGGGGCAACAGGGACCGCCCGTCCAGGGGGCTGGGATAGTTGATCTGGGCGCCGTCGGCGGCCAGACCCATCATGGTGGGCCCCAGGTCCACCAGCGACACCGCTTCCGACACCCGGCGGGGCTTGAGACGGTCGGGACACCAAAAGATCAGCGGCACCCGAACCGATCGCTCCAGAAAGCTCATCTTGAACCACATTCCCCGTTCGCCCAGCATGTCCCCGTGATCGGAGGTGACGATGACGATGGTGTCGGCGGCCATGCCGGTCTCCTGCAGCGCCTGTCGCACCAGTCCCACCCGCCGGTCGAAGTCGGAGACCGAGGCGTAGTACGCCCGGCGAGCGGCCCGGATCTGCTGCTCGGTGAGATCGATGTCGGTGGCGCCGATCGACCACCGGAGTCGGTCACTGTGGGGATCACGAGGCGCCTGCTCGTAGGTGGTGATCGGCATGTCGATGTCGTCGTCGTTGTAGAGGCCCCAAGTCTCCGGTCGAGCCAGGTAAGGGTCATGGGGTTGTATGAAGGAGACGGTGAGCATGAAGGGCCTGTCGCCGGATCGAGCGCGGTCGTAAATCCAACGTTGGGCCCTGAAGGTCACCTCATCGTCATAGTCGATGTTCACGGCCGCCAAGGTGCTTCCGGCCTCGGTCACCACTTTCATGGTGTGGAACCAGTCCTGCTTCTCGTAGGGCTCGTCCCAGCGGGGGTGCCACACGAAGTCGGCCGGATAGGCGTCGGTGGTCAGTCTCTCTTCGAACCCGTGCAACTGGTCCGGCCCGATGAAGTGCATCTTGCCCGACAGGCAGGTCAGATAGCCGCGATCGGCCAGGTAGTGGGCGAAAGTCGGGATTTCGACCGACCATTCGGCGGCGTTGTCCCAGGCGCCGATCCGGGCGGGAAGGCAGGAGGTCATCATCACATACCTGGAGGGTCCGCACAGCGGCGAGTTGGTGTAGGCCCAGTCGAAGGTGATCCCCTCGTCGGCCATGCGGGAAATGTTGGGCGCGTACACCACCCGGTGGCCGTAGGTGGGCAGGAAGTGAGGCGCCAGTTGGTCGGCCATGATCAGGACGATGTTGGGGCGCTTCATTTCTCGCAATGGTAAAGGGCTATGGGAGCTTTCCCGGCTGTGAATGCCCTTCGCTGCCGGCGCCGGTGGACCCCTGCCGGACATCAGCAGCGGTCTTGGGCGGCATTCGGGTTTTCTATACTGACAATCGGGTGTCCGCTTCAGTTTTTCGCATATGACCGCTTACTTCGAGAACTACCTTTTCGTGGCTGCTTTTGCCCTGCTGGGGGCCGTGCTGGTGTTGGTCATGCTGGGAGTGGCCTCGATTCTGCGGCCCAACAAGCCCACCGCAGCCAAGAAACTCACCTACGAGTGTGGTGTGGACCCGGTGGGGGAGGGATGGAGTCAGACCTACGTTCGCTACTACGTGTTTGGCCTGCTGTTCGTGATCTTCGACGTGGAGGCGGCGTTCATCTTCCCATGGGCCATCATGGCCGAGGAGTTGGGGATGTTCGGGCTGGTGGCGATCATCATATTCATGCTCACCTTGGTGGAGGGTCTGTTCTACGCCATCAAGAAGGGAGTCCTGCGGTGGGAGTGATCCAGCGCTTCGGAGTCCCCAAGCCGGTCAGTTGGCTGCTCAACTGGTCGCGGCGCTATTCGCTGTGGATGTTCCAGTTCGGCCTGGCCTGCTGTGCCATCGAGATGATGGCCGCTTCGGGACCTCGCTATGACTTCATGCGCTTTGGAATCATCCCGCTGCCCGCCTCGCCCCGGCAGGCCGATCTGATGGTGGTGGCCGGGACCGTCACCGACAAGATGGCCCCGGCGGTGAAGCGTTTGTACGACCAGATGCCCGAGCCCAAGTACGTGATCTCCATGGGTTCCTGTTCCAACTGCGGGGGTCCCTACTGGGATTCCTACTCGGTCACCAAGGGCGTGGACCAGATCATTCCGGTGGACGTGTACGTGCCCGGTTGCCCGCCCCGGCCCGAGGCGCTGCTGGACGGCATCATTCTGTTGCAGGAAAAGATCAAGAACGAGGACATCAAAGAAAAGTGGAACGAGCGTGACCCTCAGCCCGTCTGATGCCGAGATGACAGACGCCGACGGCGCCGGGGAAGGCAACTCTCTGGTGGACCGCGCCGCCGATGCGGTGGGTGGGGTAGCCTTGGAGGCGTTGGAAACCGCCAAGGTGGGGGTCTCCGCCGACCGATGGACGCAGACCCTGCGCATCGCCCGTGACGACCTTGGCTTGGGGTTTTTCTCGTGGCTGTCGGCCATCCACTGGACCAACGACCCGCAGGTGGGAGATTCCCTCTCACAAGAGGTGACCGAGCGCTTCGAACTACTGTGCGCCGTCTCGGATGTGACCAGCGGCGAACTGGTGGTGTTCTCCACCGACCTGGAGGCAACCGCTCCCACCGTGGACAGCCTGATCGAAATCTACCCGGGCGCCGACTGGCATGAGCGGGAGGCCCGGGAGATGTTCGGGATCACTTTTGTCGGCCATCCCTGTCCTGAGAACCTGTACCTTCCCAACGAATTCGCGGGAAACCCCCTGCTCAAGTCCTTCCCGCTGCTCAGCCGGGAAGTGAAGCCGTGGCCGGGAGACGTGGATGTGGAGGAGATGCCGGCCGTTGGGGGAGGAACTTGAGATGACGGTGGCGCCCGACATGGTGCGGAACCTGGCTGGAGCCGCGGTCTCCGTGGAGTTGGAGACTCCGGACATGACTCTCAACATAGGACCGCAGCACCCTTCCACTCACGGGGTGCTGCGCCTGGTCGCCAAGGTGGACGGTGAGCGGGCCTTCGATGTTCAGCCGGTGATCGGCTACATGCACCGGGGATACGAAAAGCTCTCGGAAGTCCGCACCTATCCGCAGATCACCGCCCTCATAAACCGGATCGATTGGGTGTCGGGGTACGCCAACGAGATTCCCTTCATAGTCGCCGCCGAACGGCTGATGGGCGTTGAGCCTCCCGAGCGGGCCCAGTTCATCCGGCTGATACTCACCGAGATGGCCCGGATCTCCTCGCATCTGGTGTTCCAGGCTTCCTATCCCCTGGAATTGGGGGCGGCCACGCCGCTGTTCTTCGCACTGCGGGACCGCGAGCGGGTACTGGATCTGATCGAGATGGTCACCGGTGGCCGGTTCCATCCCAACTTCAACCGGATCGGCGGCGTGAAACCGGCGGTGGGGGCGGGGCCCACCACCAGAAAGACCATCCAGGACCTCCCGGCCGGATTCCTGGCGGAGACCCGGGACGCCATGGACCGGGTGCTGTCCACCGCCGATCAACTGGAGGACCTGGTGGCGGGCAACGAGATAGTCCTGGCCCGCACCAAGGGCATCGGGATCCTCCCGCCCGAGGTGGCGATCGCCTACGGCGTTTCCGGGCCGAACCTGCGAGCCTCGGGTGTTGGCTTCGACTTGCGCAACGTCTCCGACTACCTGCCCTATCACCTTTTCGACTTCCAGGTTCCCGTTGGGGAGGCGGGGGACTGCTGGGACCGTTGGTGGGTGCGTCTGGAGGAGATCCGCCAGTCGGCTTCCATCGTCCGCCAGGCGGTGGACTCCATTCCCTCGGGTCCCCTCCAGGCCAAGGTTCCCCGCATCATAAAGGTCCCGGCCGGGGAGATCTACGTGCGGGCCGAGAACCCCAAGGGTGAGATGGGGTATTACGTGGTCTCCGATGGGGGACTGGGTCCTTACCGGCTCAAGATCCGCTCCGCTTCCTTTTCCAACATCTCCATTTTGCGCTGGGCCCTGGAAGGAACCCTGGTGCCTGACATCATCGCCATCATGGGTTCCCTGGACTTCGTGCTGGGAGACGTGGACCGATGAGTCCCTGGCTGGCTCTGGCGATCTGGCTGCTGGTGGTGGCCACCATCATCCCGGTGATGGGGATGGCGATCGGCTACGCGGAGATGAAGATCTCCGCCCACATGCAGAGCCGGATCGGTCCCTACTTCGCGGGGGGCCGGTTCGGATGGGCGCAGTTGATCGCCGACGGGGTGAAGTTCTTCCAGAAAGAAGACCTCGTTCCAGACAACGCCGACCGTCCGGTCTTCAAGATGGCCCCGGTGCTGGTGATGGTGGGTACGGTGGGCCTGTTCGTGGTGATCCCCTTCGGACCGGGGTTGACTCCCCAGAACCTCGACCTGGGCATCTTCTACGCCCTGGCCATCTCCTCGATTGGGACCATCGGGGTGCTCATGGCCGGATGGTCGTCGGGCAACAAGTATTCGTTGATCGGTGGCTTGCGGGCCGCCGGGCAGTTGATTGCCTATGAACTGCCTCTGGTCTTGGCGGTGGTGGGGGTGGTGATCCTGGCCGGCACCATGAGCCTGGACGGGATAGTGCAGGCGCAGATCTCCTGGTTCTCCGAGGCCGGGTGGGCGTGGGGGATGCCATTTGTGATAGTGCAGGCGGTCGGCCTGGGAGTGTTCTTCATCGCCAGCCTGGCGGAGTTGTCCCGCATCCCCTTCGACATGCCCATCGCCGAGTCGGAGTTGGTAATGGGGTATCTCACCGAGTACTCGGGTTTCCGGTTCCTGTTCTTCTTCTTGGCCGAGTTCGCCAACATGTTCACCCTTTCGGCGATCGCCGCCACCCTGTTCCTGGGCGGCTACTGGGTGCCGGGAGTCCCCGACAGCATCTTGCAATTCGTGGGTCCCCTGGTGCTGCTGGGCAAGATCGCCCTGTTCGTATTCGTAAGCATCTGGTTGCGGTGGACGTTCCCGCGTTTTCGGGAGGACCAGTTGCAAACCCTGGCCTGGAAGTGGCTGGTGCCGATTTCGCTGGCCAACATCATCGTTACCGGGATCCTTAAGGTGGTGATCTAAATGAGACCCCAGATGCCCGTCATCCCCGGAAGGGGGCTTGTCAAGGGAATGAAGGTCACCCTCAAGACCCTTTTCACCCGACCGGTTACCGTCAATTATCCCAAGGTGAAGGAGACCCCGGTGCCCCGGGCCCGGGGTGTGATCGCCCTGGACCCCGATGCCTGTACGGTCTGCATGCTGTGCGCGCGCCAGTGCCCCGACTGGTGCATCTACATTGAAGGACACAAGGAGGAGCGTCCCCCCTCCCGGCCCGGCGGACGACCCCGGGTGCGCGCCACCCTCGACCGCTTTGACATCGACTACGCCCTCTGCATGTACTGCGGCATCTGCGTGGAGGTCTGTCCGTTCGATGCCCTGTTCTGGAGCCCCGACTACGAGTACTCCGAGACCGAGATGGGTGAAATGCTCCACAACCAGGATCGCCTCCTCGATTGGTTGGATAAGGTGCCCGCCGCTCCCGCCTTGGAGAAGTAGATGGGATTCGAGGACTGGATCGCAGAGCCTCTCAACTGGGTGTTTGCGGTCATTGCCCTGGCCACGGTGGTTTCGGGATTCAGAGTGGTCACCTCTCCCAACGTGGTGCACGCCGCTCTGTTCCTGGTTGCGGCCTTGGCCGGCACGGCCGCTCTGTTCCTGTTGCTGGCGGCCGAGTTCCTGGCTTGGGTGTTGGTGCTGGTCTACATCGGGGCGGTGATCGTTCTGTTCCTGTTCGGGATCATGATCACCCGCGCTCCCACCGGGCGGGACGAGTCCAACCTGGATCACAAACGCCGCCTGCCCGCCGCCTTGGTCTCGTTGGCGCTGTTGGCGCTGTTGCTGTGGGGTTTGATCTCCCAGTGGGGTGACACCACCATTGACAGGATCACCGCAGGGACTCCCACAACCGTGTTGGGCGAGGGGTTGCTGGGGCGTTTCGTCTTCCCGTTCGAGGTGGTGGGTTTCGTGCTGCTGGCCGCTTTGGTGGGCGGCATCACCATCGCCCGCCGGGATCTCAGTCCCGCCGAGGAGAAGGAGTGGGAGTCGAAGTGATTCTCAACCAGTTCCTCATCCTGGCGGCCGTTCTGTTTGTCATGGGGGTGTACGGCCTGCTGGTGCGCCGCAATGCGGTGATGGTGTTGCTGGCGGTGGAGTTGATGCTGGCGGCGGTCAACATCAACCTGGTGGCGATGGAGGCATTCTGGCAGACCACCGAGGCGTTGGGACAGATTTTGGCGGTGTTCATCATCACGGTGGCCGCCGCCGAGGTGGGGATCGGGTTGGCCATCATCCTGCTGATCTTCCGCAACCGCCGCTCGGCCAATGTGGATGAACTGGACCTGATGAGATGGTGAACGCAGGCCTCACCACGATCTACCTGGCGGCCGAGGAAGGCGCCATCCACGCCGGAACCGGCGGCATATGGTCGGAGTGGGCGGGGTTGATGCTGATCGGGCCGATGCTGGCCTTCTTGGTGATCGTCATGTTCGGCAAGAGGATGAGGTACCAGGGCGCCGAGGTGGCCATCGGGGTGATGGCCTTCAACCTGATCTGGTCGACGGTGTTGCTGGTGCTCAACATGGGGGATGAGGGGGTGCTGTACGAACGGAGCATCGAGATCGCCAGGGTGGGCGGGGGACTGGTGTTCGAGTTGGGTTGGATGGTGGACGGCCTGTCGATCATGATGTACTGGGTGGTGGCGGCGGTGGGCCTGGCGGTGTTCGTCTACGCCCATGGCTACATGAAGGGAGAGATTCGTGTCACCTTCTTCTTCGCCGCCCTGTCGCTGTTCGCCGGTTCGATGCTGGTGCTGGTGGGAAGCCCCAACCTGGTCCAGTTGATCATCGGTTGGGAGGGCGTGGGACTGGCGTCGTACCTGCTGATCGGCCACTACTGGGAGGACAAGGAGAATTCCTCGGCGGCCATGAAGGCGTTCTACACCAACAAGGTGGCCGACGTGGGTCTGATCATCGGGGTGATCATCATCGGTGTGGTGCTGGGATCCTTCCACTACTGGGACCTGGCCGCCGCCGCAGCCGAGCACAGCGATCTCTTGGGGCCGGTGGCGGTCACCGCGGCGATCCTCCTTTTCATAGGAGCGATGGGCAAGAGCGCCCAATTCCCCTTCCACATCTGGTTGCCCGACGCCATGGCAGGACCCACCCCGGTGTCGGCTCTGATGCACGCCGCCACCATGGTCACCGCGGGCATCTACCTGATGGCCCGCACTTTCCCGCTCTACCAGGAACTGGCCACCGCCGCCCGGCCGTGGATGATCGCGGCAGGAACCATCACCCTGTTCGGGATGGGGTTGTTGGCGCTGGTGGTGGACGACATCAAGAGGGTGCTGGCCTATTCGACGGTGAGCCAACTCGGCTACATGATGACCGCGGTGGCGGCGGGGGGATACACCGCCGGGCTTTTCCATCTCTTCACCCATGCCTTCTTCAAGGCGTTGCTGTTCCTGGGCGCCGGGTCGGTGATCCATGCCGTCCACTCCAACAACATGTCGGACATGGGGGGCCTGCGCCACCACATGCCCCACACCTATCGCACCTTCGTGATCGGCTCGCTGGCGCTGGCGGGTATCTTCCCGCTGTCGGGATTCTGGTCGAAGGACGAGATACTGGCCACCCTGGGTTATGAGGGATACAACCTGGTGATGTGGATCGCGGTGGCCGGGGCGTTCGTAACCGCCTTCTACATGGCCCGGGCGGTCTCTCTCACCTTCTTCGGGGAATACCGGGGTCACGGGCATCCTCACGAGTCGCCGCGCATCATGACCGCACCGCTGTGGGCGCTGGCGGTCCCGGCGGTGATAGCGGGCCTGGTGAACATCCCCGGTCTCAAGTTGCCGTTGATCGGCAGTTTCACCTCCTGGCTCTCGGTGCGAAGCGTCTCCATGGGCGACCATCACGCCGAGTCCATTGACCTTGGCCTGGCCGCCGCCGGTCTGGCCGCGGCTGTCGCCGGTCTGTGGCTGGGTTGGGTGGCCTTCGGACCCAAGGCCGCCAAGCGCCGCGCCGAACGTGATTGGGTGGAGGTCCCGGGGCTCTACCCCCTGCTCCGTCAGAAGTATTACCTCGATCATGTTGCTTTGGGGATGGTGTGGACCATCCGCTCGCCTCTGGCCCGGGCGGTTAACTGGGTGAACGACTACGTGATCGACGGGGTGGTGAACATGGTGGGGGCTCTTTGCCAAGGTTTGGCTTCTCTGGTGTACCGCGGCGTGGACCAGCGGGGTATCGACGGGGTGGTGCATGGAGTGTCGTACGGCGCTTCGGGGATGGGGGGCCTGCTGCGCCGGATTCAGAGTGGCCGGGTCCAGCAGTATGCTGGCCTGCTGGTAGCGGGTCTGCTGTTGCTGGTGGTCTTAGTCCTGTTCGTCCTATGAGATACGGTATGGGAGACTGATACATGGAACTGTTCGAAATCTGGGCTCTTAGCCTGATTGTCTTCCTGCCCCTGGCGGGAGCGCTGGTGGCGTTGGCCATTCCCAAGGAACGGGAGGAGGCGGTGAAGCTGTGGGCGCTCGGGGTGAGCGGGGTTACTTTGATTTTGGCGGTGATAGTGGCCGCCCGCTTCGACTTTGGAGCAGCCGGCCGGTTCCAGTTCGAGGTGGATCTGCCCTGGATCGGGGCGATCGGCGCCAACTATCACATCGGGGTGGACGGGATCAGCCTGCCGCTTCTGGTGCTGTCTGCTCTGGTGGTGGTGCTGTGCGTTATCTACTCGTGGAAGCATTGGGACGAGCCTCACAACCCGCGGGGCTTCTTGGTTCTGATGCTGATCCTGGCCACCGGTATGAACGGGACCTTCGTGGCGCTGGACCTGGTGCTGTTCTTCATCTTCTTCGAGTTGGTGCTGCTGCCCATGTACTTCATGATCGGGATCTGGGGAGATCGCACCATGCGCAAGATCCCCGGATTCAAAAAAGAGGTGGAGACCCGCCTCTACGCCGCTATCAAGTTCTTCATCTTCACCCTGTTCGGCTCGGCTTTCATGCTGCTGGGTTTCCTGGCTCTCTACTTCAAGTCCGGGTCGGGAGGTCTTGACCCCACCTTCGACATCCCCGAGTTGATCGGCCGGGGATTCCTCTTCGAGGGGACCTTCGCCTGGCTGGTGTTCGGGGCGATGTTCCTGGGATTCGCGGTGAAAGTGCCCATGTGGCCTTTCCATACCTGGCTGCCGGACGCTCACACTGCGGCGCCAACTGTCGGGTCGGTGCTGCTGGCCGCCATTCTCCTAAAGCTGGGCTCCTACGCTTTCATCCGGATCTCCATACCGATATTGCCCGAAACCGCCCGGGAGTGGGCGCCTTTCATTGCGGTGCTCAGTGTGATCGGGATCATCTACGGGTCGCTGGCGTGCCTGGCCCAGACCGACGTCAAACGTCTGATCGCCTTTTCTTCAGTGGGACACATGGGCTTTGTCATGCTGGGCATCGCCACTCTCACCGAGGTGGGGATCAACGCCGCCATCATCGGGATGGTGGCCCACGGGCTGATCACCGGCCTGCTGTTCTTCCTGGCCGGGTCGATGCATCACCGCTACCACACCCGGGAGATGTCCCGCCTGGGCGGCAACCTGAAGCTGATGCCCGTTTTGGGTGGGATCCTGGGATTCACCGCCATGGCCAGCCTGGGCCTGCCGGGCCTGGCCGGTTTCTGGGGAGAGTTCATGGCGCTGCTGGGTTCCTACCAACCGCTGCCGGGCCTCTCCACCGATTTCTTCCGCACCGCCATGGTGATCGGCGCCATCGGCACGGTGCTCACCGCCGGCTACATGCTGTGGATGCTGCAGAAAGTCAACCTTGGCGAGCCGTCGTCAGAGTGGGCGGGTAAGAAGTTCCACGATGTCGACCGCTATGAGATGATCGCCTGGGTGCCGCTGATCGTGCTGATCGTGGCGGTGGGGGTCTATCCCAAGTTGGTGCTGGGGGTCACCACCGACGCGGTGGTCGGTTTGGTGGAGACGGCATTCTCGTCAGTGCTCGGAGGCTGAGCGATGACGCGGATCGACTGGCTGGCCATCGCGCCCGAGTTGGTGGTGGCCGGAACCCTGCTGGTGGTGCTGGCAGTCGATCTGTTCCTGCCCAGAGAGCGGAAGTACTACGTGGCGGCGCTGGCCGTGTTGGGCACCACCCTGGCGATGGTGCCGGTGATATTGATGGCGGTGGCCGGCGATTCGTACTCGATGTTCGACGGGTCCTACGTGGTCGACCAGTTCGCGCTGGTGCTCAAGGGGGTCTTCCTGGTAGCCGGATACCTGGTGCTTCTGATCTCGGTCTCCTATGTGGAGTCGGATCGCTTCTACCAGGGGGAGTACTACCTGTTGCTCCTCTCCTCGCTGCTGGGTTCAATGGTCCTGACCTCGGGGCGGGACCTGGTGGTGCTGTTCGTTGCCCTGGAACTGACCACGGGACCGTTGTTCTTGCTGGCCGGTTGGCGTAAGGGCGACCTGCGCTCCAACGAGGCCTCTCTCAAATTCTTCATCATCGGGGTGCTCTCCACGGGGTTGATGCTGTACGGAATGTCGCTTCTGTTCGGGCTCACCGGTGAACTCTCCTTCGCGGGAATCCGGGAGGCGATCGCTTCCGCAGGCCTGGCTTCCGAGCCGGTGCTGGGCTTGGCGGTGCTATTAATTCTGGTGGGATTCGGTTTCAAGGTGTCGGCGGTGCCCTTCCACTTCTGGGCGCCGGACACCTATCAGGGTTCGCCTCCTCCGGTCACCGCCTACCTTTCGGTTTCTTCGAAACTGGCGGGATTCGTGGCCATGCTGGTGGTGATCTACCTGGCGTTGCCGGCCGTCACCGAGTTCTGGGGGCCGGCGCTGTGGCTGATGGCGGCTGCCTCCATGACCGTGGCCAACCTGTCTGCTCTTCGCCAGACCCATCTGATCCGCCTGCTGGCCTATTCCTCGGTGGCCCAGGCCGGGTTCATGCTGGTGCCCTTCGCCGGGGCGGCCATCGCCGACGACGGTTTGGCGGAAGGGTTGGGCGCCACGGTCATCTACCTGGTGATCTACGCGGTGATGAACCTGGGCGCCTTCGCAGTGGTGATCGCCGGTGGGCGGCGCATCGGAAGCTATGAGATCTCCGAGTGGAGGGGCCTGGGTTCCTACGCCCCACGCCAGGGGGTGATGCTGGCGGTGTTCTTCCTGTCACTGGCGGGGTTGCCTCCGCTGGCGGGGTGGTTTGCCAAGTTCGTGATGTTCCGGGCGATCCTCATCTCCACCGGCCCGGCGGGTGTCTGGCTGGCGGTGATCGCGGCAGTGAACGCGGTGGTGGCCTTCTACTACTACGCCCGGGTGGTCAAGAGCGCCTGGTTCGACAAGGCGCCTGACGTAATCCCCGAGGACACCGAGGCCGGCCCCACCGGACCTCTCAACCTGGCGGTGGGAGTGTCACTGGTCGTGGTCCTGGTGGTGGGCGCCTTCCCGGCGATAGCCACCTTCTTCGGCGACGCGGCCGCGGCCCTGGTTCCCTGACCGCGGGAGGAATGCGCCTCAGCCCGACGTCCACAGGGTGTCGATGGGACAGGCGAACAGGCGGTCTCCCAGTTTGAGGTTCTGTCGGCCGGTGTGGAGCAGAACGCCGGATCGGAACGACCCGGGCGCAGCGCTGTCAAGGTGGTTGCGCAGCCAGGCCAGGTGACGCAGATGGGTGATGGAAGGCGACTGGGTGGCCTTGATCTCGACTGCCACCATCGTCCCGTCCCGGCGCTCCAGGATCAGGTCCACCTCCTTGCCCCTGTGGTGGCGCAGATGAAAAAGATCGATGCCTCCCAGTCCGGCGGACAGTTGGTTGGAAACCTCGTTGATGACGAAGTTCTCCAGCAGAGGACCGGCGGTTGGAGAGGTCGGCGCGGCTAGGGCCTCGGGGGTGGCCCCCATGAGCGAGGCTGTCAGTCCCGAATCGGTCACATGCAACTTGGGCCGACGAGAGACCTGGTTAGCCAGATTACGCGACCACGACGGCAACCGGCGAACCAGGAACACGGAGTCCAGCCACTCCAGGTATTGGACGACCGTCGGTCGTGATATACCGAGCCGCCGCGAGACCTCGGAGACATTGAGTTCGGTTGCTGTCAAGGCGGCGGTCCATCGGAGGAGTTGCTCCAGGGAGGCCTCTCGGCGAATATCGGCAAGGGCTATGAGGTCCCGTTGCACGACGGTCTGCAGATTACCTTCGAACCAGTTGTTCCGTAGTTCCTCGATCCGGACCGCTTCCGGATATCCGCCCGCGCAGGCGATTTCGAAGTACAGACGGCGGGTGGTCCGGGGGCGAAGGGCGAGGTCGGGCCGGCCTTGGAACCACCGTTCTATGGTGGCTGATCGGCGGCCGGCCATCTCCGCCTGCGAGAAGGGTCGCAGATTGAGGATGTTCACCCTTCCGGCCAGAGATTCGCTGATGACCGGCACGGTCAGAAAATTGGTCGATCCGGTCAGGAGGAAACGCCCCGGTACAGGGTCTTCGTCGACCAGGCGCTTCACAGTTCGCACCAGGCGGTCGCCGGCCAACTGCACCTCGTCGATCACCAGGGGATACGGCTGATACTGCAGCACGGTGAGGGGATCCGACAAGGCTGCATTGCGGACCAGTTCATCGTCGAGAGAAACGTACGTGCCTCCTCTCTCCTGCGCCACCAACCGGGCGAGGGTGGTCTTGCCGCTCTGGCGGGCACCGTGGAGGACCACCACTCGGAAGTGATCGAGGGCCTTGTCGAGTACCGGCCGGATGTGCCGCTCCACCTGACCTGAGAATCTGAAGCTACCTTCCATCCTGTCTACTTTACAAGTTTTCGTGCGACTAATGACCACTAATGTCTTGCTGTAGTTACCAATTATCTCCTCAATAGCCGTACTGCGGTGGCCCGAGGTGTCCGGCTTACCGTATGAAGTGTTGGCCCAGCCCGTCTCGGGTCTTTTCTGCAAAACAGCAGAGGAGACTCTCTGCGACGCCGCCACTCGGAATGCGCTGCTCGCCAAAGCCGGTTTGCAGCGTTCGAGAAAAGTGGCCGACGACCGCCGCTACGACAGACTTCGGTTTGGTCGCCGTGTATGAGCGACCGTCTTAGCTTGTCAGACGACCTATCCGTGAAGAGCCTGGCGCAAGGCGTCTCTTCGTATCTTCTCCCAACGCTGGCTGGTTTCGGACATCGGTACCATGATGTTGCTGCCGTGGAAGGCTCCCGGGAAGACGTGCAACTCGGTCGCCACTCCCGCTTGGCCGAGGCGTTGTGCGTACTCGATGTCCTCATCGACAAAGAGATCGAGGTCACCCACGATTATGAAGGCCGGGGGCAGACCCGACAGGTCTTCGGCTCTGGCAGGTGAAGCATACGGAGAGACATCGTCGGAGCCGACCGGCTTTCCCAGCAACGCGGTCCACCCGGCGATGTTGGCTTTGCGATTCCACACCTTGGGGTGCCGGACATAGTGGCTGGAATGGGTGATATTCCGGTCGTCCAGCATGGGGTAGATGAGTTCTTGGTAGATGATCTCCACCTCCCCCCGGTCCCTGGCTAGAAGGGCCAGCGCCGCGGCCAACCCGCCGCCGGCCGAGGCGCCGGTGATGGCGATCCTCCCACGATCCACTCCCAGACTCTCCGAGGTGTCAGCAAACCACTTCAGCCCTGCATAGCAGTCCTCGATCGGTGCGGGGTGCGGATGCTCCGGCGCTAGCCGGTACTCCACCGACGCCACCACACAGCCCATGTCGGCGGCCAATTCTTTGCATTCGACATCACCCATGGGGACATTTCCCAGCACCATGCCCCCGCCGTGAATGTAATACAGGCCGGGAACCGGTGTTTCCACCTCGGATGGGGAGTAAACGCGGACCATCACATCCGGGTCTCCAGGCGGTCCCGGCACCCAATGATCTTCCACTTCCACTCCGGGAATATCAGGAGCAGCCTCGAACATGGCAGCCATAAGGCCATCAACCATTAGGCGAGCTTTCGGAATGTCGGACAAGTCCAGCAGTTCTGCGGGGATCATTTCCAGAACGGCCTTGCTCTGTTCATCCAGGCGATCTTCAAAGTCCATCTTGCTTCTTTGCCTAGTGGTTGACGTGGCTCGATACTAACTGAGCCACTTGTCCATGGGCAGGCAGGGGAAAGAGGGGAGGGTTTCAACTGCCTGCAATCTCGGCCCCCCACAGCGGGGGGATGGATCGGCCCCTGGCTGGTCCGGACCCGGATCTCCCGGACACCCTCTTTCAGCCCCGGTGGTGAAGAGCCTGGCGTAGTGCCGCCGATGTCACCGCCGCCCATCGCCTGCTGGTGGGGGACCGCGGAAGGTAGACGTCGCTCAAATGATCATTTTGGGCATGGGCCTCAATTGAGCCACTTGTCCCACAGCAGGTACAGAAAGGACAGGAATGTCCCGGTTGCCACGAGCCCCGAAGTCCAGTTCGCAATCCGGCGTTCCCGTCGGACCGTTGTGGCATCCATTGCTATCGAGATCGCACTGAAGGCGTCTATGGACGGTTTGCCACCGCCTCTGAGCGAACCGGTGGCATGGAAAGCGGAGGCGACTATCGCCGTGCAGAACGAGATGGCGAACAACTCCACCAGCCACCCCATCCATCCCTCCAGCGCGGGTCGAACAACCGTCGCCAGGGCAACCGCCGCGGCGCCGTACACGCCCATCGTGAATAGTCGAGCCAGGTTGAGACCACTGGCGACTGCTGGATATTTGTTGAGCAACAGTCCTGTGTGTGGGGGATGCGGCCGGTGCCGGGTGTGTTTGCCGACCACGGCAGGGAAGGGGTTCGCAAAGCGGACACCTAACAGCAATGTGAAGGCCCCGGCAAGCAGCGCCAGGATGCCGAAGAACCGCCCGCTACTCCACAACGGGCCTGCGTCTCTGAAATAGACGACGGCGCCGGTCGCCCACATGGCCAATATGGCCGACTTGAGCCCGCGGCTGATCTCGACTTCTGAATTGATGAGAACGTTGGAGGCGATGATGGCGCAGGTCCCGATGATCAGATAATCCACCCGTGATATGTCCACCTCCCAGAACAGGGCAAGCCACAGTACGCCGAACAAGGGTTCCGCATAGCCCAGGGCATTGATTCCGAGAGTATGGGTCATCAGGTTGGCTTTTCGCCACAGAATCGAACTGCCGACCCGGATGGTGCCCCCGATGACCAGTGCCATCACTATCACATCGAGTTGGATCTGTTCAGATGCCACCAGGCTGAACCCCGCCTTGACCGGGGCGGTGAAGGCGTTGCTGATGCAGACCACCACGGTGATGAAGAACAACTCCATGTCGTGGGAATCCCGCGGGTCCCGTCTGGTATTGGCCTGGCGCGCCAGGTCGGTGGCCCAGGAGAAGGTGAAGATGTTGAAAGTGATGAAGATGCCGCTCAAAAGGGCCAGTGCGAACCCCAGGTAGGACGAATCCGCCGTCCAATCCATACCACTCTGTCCGCTCGATTGGGCGAGCACCACGTAGGCCAGGCCTATCAGGCTGAAGACCATCAATGTCACCAGCGAGGGTGTGATCTTGCGGTATCTGGCAGGCCGGGCCTCCCTGCCGCTGAAGACCCGCTGGAGAAGGAACACGAAGATGATCGGCCAGCAACCCCACAGGATGGTGGCAATGGTGGCGTCGATGAACTGGGTGCTCCAGGCAAAGAAGGTGAACTCGAAAGAACCCAGCAGGATGAAGAAGATCGGCCAACTGACCAGGTTCTTCCGGATCAGGGCCCGGATGGCCGGATCCCGCAGCCGTGACCCGTACTTTGCCCGCAGGAACCCCAGAGCGCCAACGGAGGTGCCCGCCGACAGGAAGGCGCCGAACAGGAACGGGCTGTCGGGGGCTCCCACCACCACCATGGCAAGAGGCAGCACCGAGATTGCTGTCACCGCGATGAGGAGGTATGTGGCCGCGGTTCGGTTGCGCTCCACCTCAGTAGAGACCAACGTCATGTGGCTGACAATAGCGTTTTCGAGGGTTGGCCAGCCAGCCAAACCGCACTCATTTTCAAGGGTGGACCCCTTCCTCTGCGGAGCAGAATCGGAAGGGTGGTGTATGTGATTATGGGTATGCTCCCATATTTATGCGCACCACCATTGACCTCCCCGATGACCTGTTCCGCCAAGCCAAGATAACCGCAGCCCGGGAAGGAGTCACTTTGCGGTCGATCGTAGAAAGTGGCCTGCGCACGGAACTGGCCCGGCGCCAGGCCTCCTCATATCGACTTCCCGACCTTTCCTTTGGAGGAAGGGGGATGACACAGGATGTCGATGAAGCGGACTGGCCGGCGATTCGGGACATCATATACAGCGATGGCAGCGCATGATCGCGGTTGACTCGAACATCCTGGTTTACGCACATCGCTCGGACTCGAGGTTTCATGACCTGGCGGCAGGGGCGTTGCGATCACTGGTGGCCGCGGGAGATCCGTGGGGACTGCCGTGGTCCTGTGTGCATGAGTTTCTCTCGGTGGTCACCAGACCATGTCTATATGAGCCGCCAACCGATCTCAAAAGGGCATTGGCCCAAGTCCAGGCATGGGTGGACTCGCCATCGGCAATGCTACTGAGTGAAACGCCATGCCATTTGGAGATACTTGCCGATCTGCTATTGAGATCCCCTGCTGCTGGTTTGCGTGTCCACGATGCCCGCATCGCGGCGATCTGCATTGGAAACGGGGTGACGGAAATCTGGACCTCTGATCGTGATTTCAATCGGTTTCCGATCAATGTCAGCAACCCGGTCGCTGGGTGAGGTCAGCCCTCTCGCAGTTGTCCTCCGGCGCTGACCGGACTGCCTGGTCTACAGGACGCAGAACTCGTTTTCCTCGGGGTCGGTCATCACCACCCATTTGCCAACCGGTTCGTCAAATCGTTCTATCTCGGTGGCGCCTCTGGCAATCAGAGCTTTGATCTTGGCTTCCCGGTTGCGGTCGTGCTGGTCTTCGGGCAAGGATCGATCGACGATGTCGATGTCCAGATGCCACCGATTCTTGACGATCTTGTCCTCCGGCACCTTCTGGAACAGCACCCGAGGGCCGATTCCCCGGGGGTCGACCACGGCTGAGTAGCGTTCCCGGTCCTCCGCGGACAGGTCCAGCGCGTCGGCGAGAGCCTCCCAGGTCTCGAATCCTTCGGGCGGCGGCTGGAGGATGTATCCCAGGGCAAAGGCCCAGAACTCGGCTAGACGGTTCGGATCGGCCGCATCTACTGTGACCGCCTTGATACTGGTTGGGTGAGGGTGGGTCATGAGGGTCATGGGCTGAGAATATCAAGAGCCTGTCACCCGACGGACCGGAATCGGTGGCTCGTAGGAGTGCGGCCCGGCAGGGGAGCCACCAGCCAAACTTCAGTCTTCTCTAGCAATGTGAAGGTCGACTGCCTCATCTCAAATGGGAACGAAGCAATGCTTTGCGCTTTTCCACCTTGCATAATAGATTGATACCGATGGTCTTGAGAATCAGGAGTGCGAAGGCAGATCAACTGGCCCGGGAACTGGCCGAATTGACGGGAGAGACGATCACAGATGCGGTGGTGGCCGCGTTGCAGACGCGCTTGGATATGGAGCGGCGGCGCGGCCGGCGTCGCCCGCTCCACGACATCGTGGAGCGGTTCAGCAGGCTGGCAGTGCTCGATACGGGTGCGCCTGACGACATCCTCGGCTACGACGAGTTCGGCCTGCCATCGTGATGGTGGTCTACTCCTCGGCGATTGTGTCGAGGCTTCATCCTCTCCGTGCCAGGACCCGGGCCGCTCTTTGAAGGGCCGCCCGGCAGGGTTCTACCACCGGGATACCCAGATCCGCGGCCAACCGGTCGGCCATCTCGACCATGCCGGCACACCCTAGCACCAATACCTCCGCGCCTTCTTCCCGCAGCTTGGCTCCCGCGGTCCGCACATCCTGGTATGCCTCCTCGCTTTCCAGGTCCAGTACCCCTCGCCCGCAGGCTATCTCCCCCACGATGTTCTCGGTGGCGCCGAGTTTCTCCCAGTAGATGGCATGCCGGGGGATGGCTTTGTCCAAGCCGGCGATGATCCCGACCGAAGATGAGATCTGAAGGGCGATGTGGATCGATGACTCTGCAATCCCGAACACCGGCACATCGAATTCTTCCCGGGCGGCAGCCAATCCCGGGTCGGAGAAGCATCCCACCACGTAGGCGTCGGCGGGGTGATTGCGCAAGGTCTTCAGCATTGAGGAGGCGCAATCCAGAACGTCTTGATCGGATTCGATGGCCGCCGGTCCGTCCCGATTGGTGATCACCCCCACCTCCATCTGGTCCCCAACGGTCTCCGAAGCTGCTTCGGCCAGTTGGCGGGTCATGTATTCGGTGCTGTTGGGGTTGATCATCACCACCCGGGGTGGGGCGTTGCTCATGTCTTCTCCTCGGTTAGCTGCTTTATCAGTTCCCAGAGTCGACGGACGTGACGGGCCTCGGTGTTGGTCTGGCCGATCGAAACTCGGACAAGGGGCCGGTCGTCCAGAATCGAGGCGGTTACGTACGCCCAACCCGATGAGTTGATCCCTTCCGCTATCCGGCTGGTCTCCTCATCGCTTCCGGTGTGGCGGAAGGAAACCAGAGAGAAGGTGGTAGGCGCCACCAACTCGAGCAGCGGATGCGCCTCCACCCGTTCGGTCAGCCAGCGAGCCAGACGGACGTCTTCTCGCACCTTGGCCCTTATCCCCTCAGCGCCATAGGACCGGAGCACGAACCACAATTTCAGGGCCCGGAACCGCCTTCCCAAAGGCACCTGCCAGTCGCGGTAATCGATCACCTCCCCGCCCTCGGTGGCCTGATTGCGTAGATATGGCGGTGTGATGCTGAGCGCATCGATCATGGGACGGCGGTCCGCCAGGTACATGGCCGAGCAGTCGAAATTGGTGAGCATCCACTTGTGGGGGTTGAAGACGTAGCTGTCCACCAACTCCAATCCGTCCTGGTAGTGGCGGAATTCCTCGCAGATCATCGCCGTGCCCGAGAAGGCGGCGTCCACATGGTGCCACATTCCCTCCGATCCGGCGATCTCGCCGATGGCTCGCAGTGGATCCACTGCAGTGGTGCCGGTGGTGCCCACCGTGCTCCCCACGAATGCGGGCGTCAGGCCTCCGGCCCGGTCGGCGGCGACGGCATGGGAAAGTGCCGCAGGGGACATGGCCAGATTCGCGTCGGTCTCCACCAGCCGAAGATGACCGATTCCCGCCACGCGGGCGCCCTTTTCCACCGAGGAGTGCGCCTGGGCGGAGGTGTAGGCGACCATGTCATCGGCCGTAACCTGACTGGACTTCACATGGCGGGCGATCACCACCGCCATGTGGGTGGCCTCCGAAGCGCTTCCCTGGATGACCCCGCCTCCGGGTCCGGTGGTCTTCCACTCCTGTGGAAGACCCATCAGGTCCACCATCCAGTCCATCACCTGCGACTCCACCTCGGTGCAGGCCGGACTGGTGGCCCACAGCATGCCCTGCACTCCCAACCCGGCGGCAGCCAACTCGCCCAACACCGCGGGAGGGGAGGAGTTGGCCGGAAAGAAAGCGAACCAACCGGGTGACTGCCAGTGGGTGATTCCCGGCATCACGATCTCATCCAGGTCCGCCATGATGTCGTCGAACGGTTCCGGCGCCTCCGGAGCCGCCTGCGGCATGCGGGATCGGATTTCCCCCGGCTTTACGTCAGGAAGGATCCGGCGGTCTTCCACCTTTTCCCAGTAGTCGGCGATCCAGTCGACCATCCGGTACCCATGCTTGCGGAATTCTGCGGCGTCCATCCGCCCTCAGGCTAGTTGCCTGACGGGTCGCCCAACGAGGGGCTCATCAACCACAGATTGGGCAAATTACTTCAAAGGTGCGAAAAAGTCTCTGGCTGGCACATACCAAAAAACGTGCCCAATACATACAGATTTAGTAGATGGAGGACACCAAAACGAGTTCTGTGAATAGCGCCCGTCCAGTTCTTGCCACCGGTGGTACTATATATGGCATGATCAAGACGACCGTTTACCTGCCGGAGTCATTGAAGCGTGAGGTGGCGCGTCGAGCTCGACAACTCTCGTGCTCTGAAGCCGAGGTGATTCGCCAGGCCATTCGGGATGCTGTCTCTCGCCCCAAGCCGCGGCACGGGATCATCTCTGGCGACGACCTATGGGGAAGAAACGTTGATGAGTACATGAAGGGCTTCGGAGAGAGATGATCATCGCCGATACCAGCGGCCTGATTCCCTTCTTCAACCAATCGGACCCAGACCACGAAGCGATGGTGGGGTGTTTGGAAGAGAGGGACTCGGTCATAGTGGTCTCCCCTTTCGTGGTGGCCGAGATCGACTATCTGGTTGCGACCCGACTGGGCGTGGAGTGGGAGTTGGAGGTACTACGGGAATTGGCGGGCGGCGCATATGAACTGGCCACGATGGATGCGGATGACCTTGCGGCCGCCACCGAGGTGGTGGAACGCTATCGGGATCTAGGCATCGGGATCACCGATGCCTCCCTGGTCATCCTCGCGGAACGCTATCGCACCCGGACCATACTCACCCTGGACAAGAGGCATTTCAGAGTGTTACGTTCACTCAGCGGCGGCCGGTTCGAATTGGTTCCCTAGCTTGGTCTGGCTCACCAGGCAGGTTCCTTCCCCTTGGCAGGGCTCGCGGATCGGGTACTCTGCAAGGCTTGGCAAGAGATCCTTCGAGTCACAACCGACCCTTATTCCTAAATCACATACAAGTAATACAGAATTAGTAGATAAAGGGTGCGTGGACCATGCAGAGCGAATCCCGTCTCCTCTTGCAGGGTGGGGGTAAACCCAGGTACTAATAGCTACTAATATCGAGTAACTTAGTAGTTAGGATGGGCAAAACATGAGGATGCCAACTCCGGGACCCAAGGTTGAGGAGGTTCTTTCCCGAATTGACCACGGCCGGGTTACTGCCATTCTGTTCAGCGATCACATCCGTCCGTCGGTGGCTGGTCGTTACTACCACTGGGAGGAAATCCGTCGTCGTCGACCTCCCGAGGACTTCTCAGCAGAGGAGTGGTGGTTCGGCATCAAGATGGCCCGTTCCCAAGTACGCCGTTTCTTGCCATTGACTGACACCGATGGCCAGGCGTTTAGCTATGTGCTGACCGACGAAGCTCTATCGATGCTCCAACAGATCGACCAGCAGGCAGCGGGAAGCGTCCAGATGCCGGAGGTTGTTGCCAACCCCGCAAGCCGGGACCGCTACATCGTAGCCGGTCTCATCGAGGAGGCCATCAACTCCAGTCTTCTGGAAGGGGCCGTCACCACCCGGCGAGAGGCCAAGGACCTGCTTCGGGAAGGTCGTGCACCTCGGACAATCGATGAGCGGATGGTGGTCAACAACTATCGCACCATGCACGAGTTACGGGAGGATTCAAAGACGCCACTGACGGTGGAGGGAGTGCTTGAGATTCATCGAGTGGTGACGGAGGGGACCCTGCAACCTGCCGAAGAGGCTGGTCGTCTCCAGCAGCCCGGAGAGAAGAGAGTATTCGTGAGCGGTCCTGATCCAAACGAGATCTACCACCGTCCACCTCCTGCCCGGGAGTTGCCCGAGCGGATGCAGATGATGGTGACTTTTGCCAACGCAGTTGATGACAGGGCTTTTGTGCATCCAGTGGTAAGGGCGATAGCCCTCCACTTCTACCTGGCTTATGTCCATCCCTTTGTGGACGGCAATGGTAGGACAGCCCGGGCGCTGTTCTATCGCACACTGCTGCGGCACGGTTATTGGCTGGCTGAGTTTCTCTCCATCTCGAGGCTTCTCCGCCAGGCTCCCGTTCAGTACCAAAGAGCATTCCTCTACACCGAGACCGATGACGGGGATTTCACGTATTTCCTGCTGCACCAATTGCAGGTGTTATGCCGAGCGATCGAGGACCTCTTCGAGACCTTGGAACAAAAGGTAGCCGAGGTGCGCCAGGTTGAGAGAGCCTTGCGTCGTCAGCCCGGCCTCAACGGCCGCCAGATGGCTCTTTTGAGTCACGCTCTCAGGAATCTGGACGCGATCTACACGATTGAAGGTCACCGGTCAAGTCACCGAATTGCCTACCAAACGGCGCGAACCGACTTGCTGGATCTTGAGAGGCGAGGCTTCCTGCAGACCCACAGGGCTGGCAGAAAGTTTCGATTCTTCCCAGTGGTTGAAGCACTGGAGCAGCTTGGACCTGATCGCCGATCCTGACTCCGCCACCCGATGTCCTAACGGGCATCATGGCAGGACAGGATCCAGCAACGGGGAGACGAAGAATGGAAGTCTTGCGAGGTCTGCAGGGTCCTCCATCTATGTGATTTGATGCGCTGGCTATTGGAGAAGGGAGGATTGGAGTGCAGGCGCAGGCGTATTGTCAGGCGGTTGGCGTTCTTGAGCGGTTGGAGCGGGCAACTCATCAACCGAGAAGAGGGCCGAGGGCAGACTTCCTCCAGCAGTGCGGCACCTTCGGGTTGCAGGTTCAGGGTTGCCTCAAGGACCCAGAGCAACTCCAGGAGGGGGCGTCTGGGTCAGTCGTGGGTGGCAGGTCAGAGTCTGGTCATACCTTCGGCAAGCCTCTGCCTAGCGAGGGATGACCACCTGTTGGGGGACAGGTGCACCGGGGGGCGGATTGTCCGGGGGAGTGGGGGGCTCCTGTGGCTCGTCGAAGATGTGGAGGCCGTCAACCGACACCGCCACCCGGTCGCCCGGCGCCAGTGCCGGTTGGGGCCAGCAGCGGGAGCGCAAGGTGACTTTCCCCGGCAGTTTCACCGACAGCAATTGGTCGTGTCCGAAGAACTCCCGGTAGGTGACCACCGCGGTTCCCTGGGCATGCGGGAATACCGTGACCGACTCGGGCCGCACCATCACCTTCACCGGACCCGAGCGGGTGGTTGGATAGGTACCGAATGGCGTTGTGATCCTGCCTCCCTTGGCGTAAGCGTCGAAGAAGTCGGCATCGCCCAGGAACTCCGCTACCCACGCATTGGCCGGGTTGCGGTAGACGTGATCGGGTGGCCCGGTCTGCACCACCCGCCCTTCATTCATAAGAGCCAGCCGGTCGCTCATCGCCAGGGCTTCCTCTTGATCGTGGGTCACCATGATGGCCGTGGTCTCTGCCTCCCGCAGTATCGACCGGACTTCGGCTCGAAGGCGTTTGCGAAGAGCCGCATCCAGGTTGGAGAAGGGCTCATCGGCCAGGATCACCTGGGGCCGGGGGGCCAGGGCTCTGGCCAGCGCCACCCGCTGCTGCTGACCGGCGGAGAGTTCATGCGGCATCCGTTTCTCCAGGCCGGCCAACCCCACCATTTCCAGCACCTCCGCCACCCGGTGGGAACGCCCCGAAGCCTCCAGTCCGAACGCCACGTTGCGGCCGACGTTGAGATGCGGGAACAATGCGTAGTCCTGGAAGACCATCCCCACCTGCCGGCGCTCGGGCGGCACGAAAACGCCCGGACCGTTGACGATCTGGCCACCTACCTTCACCGTTCCCGAGTCCGGCATTTCGAAGCCGGCCAGGATCCGCAGGGCGGTGGTCTTTCCCACGCCGGACGGTCCCAGAACGGTGACAAGAGTCCCGCTTTCGACTTTTAGGGTGAAGTCATCCAAGGCAGCAGTGCCGTCAAAGCTCTTGCAGAGAGCATGAGCGGAGAGGGGGCGGTGTTTAGCGGATGAGTTCATGGCGGGTCACGATGGCCAAGGGGAGAGCCGCTATCAGCAATAAGAGCAGCCCGGCCAATGCCCCCAAAGTGTAAAACCCCTCGCCGGTTGCACTCCAAACGCGGATGGCCAGCGTCTCGAATCCGGCCGGTCGCAGCAGCAGCGTGGCTGGAAGTTCCCGCAGGGTGGTCAAGAAGACCAGCGCTCCACCCGAGAGCAGTCCCGGGGCCATCAGCGGAAGGGTGACTTCGAAGAATGTCCGGACCGGCGACCTGCCCAGGCTGCGGGCCGCTTCTTCCATGGATGGAGACACTCTCGCCAGGGCATCGCGACCTGGCCCCAGGATCTGTGGCAGGAACATGATCGAGTAGACGCCCACCAGCAGGGTCAGAGTCTGGTACAGGGGGCGCACCGTCCACAGCGTGAACACGATCATCGCCATTCCCACCGCGATGTGCGGGACGCCGTACAGCGCCCAGGCGCCACCTTCCAGGAGACCGGCCCACCGGGTCCGATACCGGGTGGTCACCATGGCCACGGGCCCCACCGCCACCGCCGCCACCAACGCAGTCAACAGTGCGACCCAGATCGATCGTCCCGCCTCTGCCCACGGCATGTCGACCAGGATGCCAGATACCATGCCCCGCAGGATCCAGGCAACCAGCACGATCAGGGGCACCACGAGCGAGAGCGTGACCACGGTTCCCAAGAACCCCCACCCGATGATCTTTCCCGCCGCTCCCAACCGCACCGGCGCCGCCCTGCGGCGCGGCTTGACTGTGAACCACACCCCTTTGGCGCGAGTGCTCCTCTCTGCCATCACGATCGCCACTGCCACCGCCGCCAGCACCGCTGCCAGCCCCAGGGCGGGTCGCCGATCGACGCGGCCGGCGTATTCGAGATAGATGGCGCGGGTGAAGGTGTCGTAGCGAAGCAGCGAGACCGCGCCGAAGTCAGACAGGGTATACAGGCCCACCAGCAAGGCGCCGGCGGTCAACGACGGCCGCAGTTGTGGCAACGTGACCGTCCAGAAGACCTTGACTCGGCCGGCGCCCAAACCACGGGCCGCCTCTTCCAAGGTGGGATTCAACGAGTGCATGGCCGGGGCCACGGCAAGATGGACCAGCGGGACCGAGATCAGAGTGAGCACCAACCACGCCGCCCAGAATCCCGACGGGTAGCGAATGACTCCGCCTCCCAACCAGGTGGAGACGGCAGAGAGGATCCCCTCGGCGCCGGTGGCCCCCAACAGGGTGAGAGCGCCCACGAAAGAGGGAACTGCAAAAGGAGTGATCACCAGAACCGTGGCCAGCCTCTTTCCCGGCAGGTCGGTCCGGGACACCAGCCAGGCGCTGGCGCCGCCGATCATGAGGGAGGTCGTTGTGACGGCGGCGGCCAGCGCCCCGGTGTTGGCTGCCAGCTCCAATAGCCGCCCTATGGGGACGGTGGTGACTACCCCGCTCAACAGCCCGTAAGCCAGGGTTCCGAGGGGGGCTGCGGTGGGCAGCATGACCAATCCGGCCAGCACCCACCACCAAGTATTGGGGGGTAGCGCGTTCGGTCGTGTAACCGGGCGCGCTACCCCCATCATTGTCTTTGACGTTACAGAAGTCCCGCTTGAGCGACCAAGTCTGTCGCCTTCTCCAGGGCGGTGTGCAGGTCCGAGAGATCTATGTCCGGGGTGGGAATGGAGTCGATGGGCGGAAGACTCGCCGCCGGCCGCACTCCGGCTGCCAAGGGATACTCATAGGTCTGCTCCGCAAAATATCGCTGCGCGGTTTCCGAAAGCAGGAACTCGATGAAACTGTGGGCATCCTCGGCTTGTTCTGATTCGGCTAGCACGCCCACCCCCGATGGCATGACCAGGCTTCCCGGGTCACCGGCAGACAGGAAGTGGTTGGCCGCCCGTTTCCCACCGCCTTCGGCCTGCAAGCGCAGCAGGTAGTAGTGGTTCACCAACCCCAGGCCCACTTCCCCGTTGTCAGCCGCCGCCACAATCGGAGAATTCTTGGGATAGTCCAAGGGATCCAGCGCCTCCAGGCTTTCCAGCCATTGCAGGGTCGCCGCCTCACCACGGTCGAGGATCATGGCCGCCACGAAGGCCAGGAAGGAGCCGTTGGTGGGCGCCACACCGATCATGCCCGTCCATCGGGGATTCAGCAGGTCGTCGATGCCGGTGGGCAATTCGCTCACCTGAACCTGGTCCCGGTCATAGATGACTGCCCGGATCCGTCCCGAGACTCCCACCCAGCGCTGGGCGCGGTCTCGGAATCGAGGAGGCACCGCGGAAATGACGTCGGAGGGAAGGGTGGCCATCAGCGGGGTGGCCAGACCCAGCGAGGCGGGATCCTGTGCAAAGAACACGTCCGCCTCGGTGGAGGGCCCTTCTTCCAACAGGGTGGCGGCCAACTCGGTGCTGCCCGCATATCTGACCTCGACTTCAAGGCCGCTCGACTCCCGGAACTCCTCGATCAGCGGACCCACCAGTTCTTCACCCCTGCCGGAGTAGATCAGCAATGGGTCGTCGCCGCCACCACAGGCGCCGACCAGAAGGCCCAAGGCCAACACCGCCGGCAACAGGAGCCGAATACGACGACCAGAACTCTCGAAATGCACTGGCACTCCCTTCAGTTAGAAAAAGCGTTTGGTCTTATCATATTGCCACATCGCCGTTTGGCATATTAGTGGTCACGGTTGTTCCACCGCGAATTCGGGTGGCGCCAGTTGCTGAGAGCATCGTGGAGGAAACCAGCCAACGGCACGGGGGTTTCGGAGATAACTACCTTCGCCAGGGCCAACCTCGTCGACGAAGGTACCTACTGGGCAGTGGGAGCCAGCACCCCTCCCATGCGGTCTGCTGCAGGACTTGGGTCTCACCTGTCCCGACCCACCGTCTTTCGCCGGTTGTGACCAGATGGAAGTGATAGTCTCATATAGTCGAGCCGACACGAGTCAACGGTTAGGAAGGGCCAAGTGGAGTTATCAGAGGTGATGCGCACCATGTCTGGGGTGCGGCTCTACCAGCCCCGAGATGTCCCTGACGAGGTGATCTACTCAGCCTTGGACGATGCCCGTTTCGCTCCCAGCGGCGGCAACCGGCAACCGTGGCGGGTGGTGGTGGTCCGCGATCCGGCCATGCGCAGGAAGGTGAGCGAGATCAGTTCCCGGGAGTGGCTGGTCTACACCGCCAAGTGGTATCCCTCTGCGGATGAGATCACTCCCGCCAAGGCCAAGAAACTCCAGGAGGGGACCGATTACCACGCCAACATGCACCAGGCGCCGGTGCATCTCTTCGTGTGGGCCGAGTTGGAGTCGCTGGCGCTCATGGACCGCGACCTCGATCGGGTCAGCTTCGTTGGTGGGGGATCCGTTTATCCCTTCGTGCAGAACCTGCAACTGGGTCTGTCGGCTCGAGGGGTGGGATCTCGGATCACCTCTCTGGCGGTGCCCGCCGAGGGGGAGTGGAAGGAGTTGATGTCGGTTCCCGACGGCTATGGGCTGGCGGCGGTGATGACCATCGGGTATCCGGAATGGAGAGCCACTCGACTGTCTCGCAATCCGGTGTCCAGCTTTGCCCGGCATGAGTCCTTTGATGGCCCACCACTCACCAATCCCTGAAGGAGGTGCTGAACGCATGGACGTGATGAAGGAATGGCCCGCCGATCAATGGCCCGGGCACTCCGGCAATTGGGGCCGGTGGCCCAACGACCTGGGCACTCTGAACCTGCTGACTCCCGAGGCCACCCTGCGGGGCGCGGCCGCGGTGCGGAGCGGGAAGACCTTGCCCCTGTCCCGGCCGCTCGATCTGGAGGAGACCCACCAGCGCTTCACCGACCCGTTCGTGGTGCACGAGATCATCAAGGCCGATGAGGGGGGATACGAGGAGGGAGACCTCACCCAGTCGGCTGCTGATCGGCTGTCTACCCGGGTGCACGGGATGACCCACACTCACATCGACGCTCTTGCTCACATGGGATACCGGGGCCGCACCTTCAACGGTCGTTACTTTCCCGATGTGGTGACCATGTCCGAAGGTGTGAAGATCAACGAAATGGACATCACGCCCATGGCGGCGGTGGCGACCCGGGCGTTGTTCATCGACGTTGCCCGCCGGCGGGGCATCGAGGCCCTGGATCCGGGCGACTCGGTGATGCCCGAAGAACTGGAGTACGCCTTGGACAGGATCGAGCCGGGCGACGCGGTGGTGATCCGAATCGGCGGGACCATCAGGGTGGGAAAAGCGGCCACCGATCTGAGCGAGCACGGTACCTGGCACCACGGAGTCTGGGCGGGGATGGACACCGACTGCATTGATGTGCTGGCGTCGCTGGATGTCAGCCTGGTGGCCACCGACTCGCCGGCGGATACGTTCCCGCATCGCCACGAGGCGTACTGCCGCAGCCCGGTTCACGTCCTGGCGGAGGTGTTCTACGGGCTGCCCCTGATCCACAACATGGACCTGGAAACCTTGGGCGCCGAATGCGCCGCCACCGGCCAGGACACATTCCTGTTCACGGTCAATCCGCTCAATCTGCCCAAGGGCACCGGGTCGCTGGTGACGCCCATGGCGGTGCTCTGATGGGCTCGGACCGCGGCAATATCCAGACCGTCCTCGGCCCCATCGCCCCCGAGCAGGCCGGTGTCTCCCTGATTCACGAGCATGTGCTGCTGGACCTCACCAAGGGGATCACCGGGGTTGAGCAGTACAAGACCGGCGCCAAGAAATACGTGCCGATCATGCGAAGGCCCGAGGCAGGCTGGGAACCGGGTGAGGAGGGTCCCGGGACGGCTGCCACCTGGGGCGCCAAATGGGGAGAGCCCGTCACCTTGGAGAACCTCAACGACCGCCAGAAGCACTGGGTCTACTACGGCGACCAGAAACTCGACTCCATCGATGACGCCATCTATGAATTAGATCAGTTCCGCCGGGTGGGTGGCTCCACCATCGTCGATCAGACCACCCGCGGCATGGGCCGCGATCCGCTGGGGCTGGTGGAGATCTCCCGAGCCACCGGGGTGCATGTCGTCATGGCCACCGGCTGGTACCTGGCCGACTACCACCCGCCGGACATGGACGAACTCTCCGAGGAGCGGTTGGTGGAAATGATGGTCCGTGACATAGAGGTGGGCGTGGCCGGGGGAGTCAAAGCCGGGATCATCGGAGAGGTGGGCATGGATTATCCCATGCATCCCAACGAGGAGAAGGTGCTGCGTGCCTCGGCCAAGGCCTCGATCACCACGGGGGTCACGCTGTCGGTGCATCCGGGGTTCAATCCCGCCTCGCCGTTCGACATTGTCAGGGTGGTGGACGATGCCGGCGGTGATCTCAGCCGCACCATCATCGACCACTGCGACAGCCGGTTCAACACCTCCGCAGGCACCAACGTCTTCGACAGCGCACCGTTGCTTGAAATGGCCAAGACCGGCGTCTACCTGGCGTTCGACACCTTCGGATGGGAAGGGTCGTTTCGCCAGCGCGCTCCGGTCGACCAACCCAACGACGCCATCCGCCTCAACTGGCTGAAGGCAGTGGCCGACGCCGGCTATCCAGACCGGGTGCTGGTCTCCTCCGACATAGCCCTCAAGCACTGGTTGCGACGCTACGGCGGCCACGGCTGGCGCCATCTTCCCGAGACGGTCAGAAATCTGATGCGCTACAAGGGCTTCGAGGAGGAGTTGATCCACCGGATCTTCGTGGACAACCCACGAGAGGTGCTCACCAAGATCTAGTCGTTGGGGTCTGGCCCCTCTCTTGACGTTGCCTGGGAAGACAGGAGTTCTTCCAGGTGGTCGAGGCGTCTGTGGAGCGACTGGATCTCTTCGCGGAGTTCTTTCTTGTAGTCGCCCTCAACGAAGTAGGCAGCCACGTTGGCGGTGATGAAGGCAAGCGTCCCGATGCCGGCAATCATGAGCAGCGCACCTGTGATCCGACCTCCGGCGGTGACTGATGAGATATCGCCGTATCCCACCGTTGTAAGGGTCACCAGCGCCCACCACAGGCCTTCGACGGGATGGTGCCCTTCGAAGGCAGAGTGAAGCAGGCCCATTATCACCGCGAACCCGCAAAACATCAACATGACAATCCCGAACTTTCGTCTTCTCCACAAGGGACGCAGAGCCAGCATCCACGGGTGACGGGCCAAGGCCAAGAAGTCAAAGAATAAACGTTTCATGGGTTCGTGGGGGCCGGGCAAGTGCCGGAATATTCCACCCGCTTCAATCCAATCCCAAGAGGGCCAGGATCTCGGCGGCGGGCAGGACCCGGGCGTATTTGGCGTCGAGATCGGCCAGGTTGACCATGTGATTGAGGGTGGCCCTGTCAAAACACCCGTCCTCGGCCACCAGCATCTCGAATCCGTAGGACGACCCGTCCACCGCCGTGGCCCGAACACAGCCCGAGGTGGTCCCCCCGGCCACCACCAGGCTGTCGCATCCGCGGTGGGTCAGTGATGAAACCAGGGGAGTGCCGAAAAAAGCGCTGGCCTTGGGTTTTCGCAGAACCCACTCGTCCTCTCGTGGCTCCACGGCCGCAATGATCTCACGGCCCTCGGGAACATCTGTGGTGGTAGTGCCCCTGGTAACTGGGCCTGTCCAACGCTGGCCTCCATCCGGCGTGGTGAATATCACCGGCCGACCAGCGGCACGGAATGCCTCCAACAACCCGCGAATGGCCGGGACAACTGCCCAAGCCTTGTCCCCACACGCCTGACGCCAGGTCTTCTGAGCCTCGAAAACCGGCAAGTTGGGACCCACGAACGCTTCAGTGACGTCCACCACCAAAAGGGTGGGTGACACACCTGTAAACGGCTTCCGTGATCGTGAATACTCCGACAGGTTGGCCGCGTCCTCAGCGCTGAGAACCTCTCTCCAGTCGCCGGACTCGGGGAGTGGTCGATTGAGTTCAGTCATCAATACAGACACCTTACCCGGCCTTTTGTCAGGAAGGGTTCCGGCTCCTGGTACCGGTGGCGCCTGCCTGTCAATTCGAATGGCAATGGCGGGCGGGATGCCGTATCCTGTGGTTCGGGGCCGTAGCTCAATTGGCAGAGCAACGGGCTTTTAACCCGGAGGTCGTGGGTTCGATTCCCACCGGCCCCACCCAAGGGCTCCTTGCCATTTATTGTTGCAAGTGCCCGTTTTTGTTGGCGATTTAGCGGGTGACTGGCGGGTTTTGCCTGGTTTTCGCTGTTTTGGGGGTGTCCGACTGGTTTGGAGGGGTGTTTCGGGCTAGCCGATGGCCTTTTGGTTGTTGTTGGAGGTGGGGTTTTGGTTGTGGGGGCGCGCTAAAGCTGACAGCGGGTTGCTGTCGGATGTGTTAGGCGTTGGTGGGCGTGCTGCCCGGTGGCCCTCGGGGCGCGGTTCCGTTAGTGGCTATGGGTTTGTCGGGCGGCGCGGTTTCGTTGTCTGGGGGCGGTGGATGGTCGCCGTTGTTTTCTGCTGATCGTTTTCGGGAGAGGTAGCTTTTGGCTTGGCGTAGGTTGTGAGCGACGATTAGGGCGAGAACGCCCATGTTGTTGGCGATGGCGCCGAGTGCCCGGCACCAGCCGTGTCGGAGGCCGCCGTCGGTTTTGACCATGTTGTTGAAGTTTTCGATTTGCATGCGTCGGGTGTAGCGCTTTTTCCATGCGGGTGTGCCGAAGGGAATGCTCTGGTAGGTGTCGAGTTGTTCCACGGGGATGGTCAGGGTGCCGTCGCAGCAGTATTCGTCTTCGATGTTGACAACGCGGGGCACGGTGCGTTCGCGGGTGGCTCTGCGTCGGCTGCGGGTTTTGGCGTTGGTGGTGACCCGCCCGGCGCATTGGGGGCAGATGAAACGAATGGCTCCGTTTTTGTCGGGTTTGCTGATGGGCGAATATCGGTATTTGGCACGGTCGGCGTACCACTTCCGTAGTTTTTTGCCGGTGAGATCTTCAGGTGGTACCCATAGGTCTTCGGGCATCCATTTCGGGAAGAAGGTGCCGCAGTTGAGGAGCAGTGTCTGTTCTTTGCCTTTGAGTCCTGCTTTGACGAGTTCCGCTTTTTCCTTGTGGTCGTCGTCGTAGTCCATCACTATGTCGATGCCTAGTCGGTGCAAGGGCCGGACGAAATCTTTCCCGAAGCGGGTGTATCCGAGGTCGGCGATGACTGTTGTGACGTTGGGAAATTGTTCGAGGGTGGCGAGGATGGCGTTGAGTCCGCTGAGAGCGATGTCGTTGTTAGCGGGCACCGATTTGACGTGGGGGGAGAACATGGGCGGGGCTGCGCCTATTCGTATTCTGTGGGGGTCTCCGCTCCATGTGGCGTCGGCGGCGAGGGTGACCGCGTGCCCGTACATACCGTTGAACGGCCCGGCAGGGATCTTGTTGGTGGCGGTGCGCCAACCGCCCCGGCAGTCGGGACAGGCGCTGCGGCGGAGACGACCCCGCAAGTCAAGCTCTCCGATTTTGGGGTTTTCTTTCAGGGGCTGGTGTTTTCGGACTTCCTTTTCGATGCGGTGGTCTTTGGTTACGGCCCAACATGTGATGGGTGTCCAGTCCAAAGCAACAGTGGTGATTTCGTTTGTCAGGCCCACAGGGAGGGTGGCGGAGACGAATGTGTGCATGAACCAGTCGATCGATCGGATAGCGCCGTTGGACGTGAACCAGGTTTGCAATAGGGCCGCTTCGAGGCGTTTGATTTGTTTGACCGTCATCGTGTAGGTGATCGGATGTCGTGTGTCCCAGGTCCACAGTCCCAGTTCGATACCGAGGCGGTGGTCGAGTCCGTTGATTACCGAGCAGATGTCGCTTCGGAGGTACCGGTCTTTTTCTTCGGCGGCGAGGATCATGCACAGCAGCAGTGTTTTGATACTGAGACGGGATTTCCGTCCTGGGTGGCGACGGAGACGCTTTTCCAGTTCGGGGATGAGACCGCTCGATTGGATTACCCGCAGTATCCGCCGGGCCAGCCGGTTGTTTGATTTCTTGGGATAGCGCTTGTCCTCGCTGGGATGATCTCCGGGCAGTCGCGACTCGAGGTTGCTTTTCTCGCGGTTGTCCTGTTCGTTTCCAGCGGCCCGGAGGTGTTGTTTGAGGGTCATGCGCCCAGCGCCCCCGTCACCGCTGTCATGTCATCCAGGGAGGCGTTGATGTAGCCGAGGAGACTGTCGAGGGTGTTGGCGGACAGCGGCCCGGCGACTCTTCGCAGCGAAGCCAGGGGAGTGCCCGCTGTCAGGTGAGCGGAGAGCCATGTCGAACGGGCCCGTCGCAATGACAGGCCCTGTGCGTTGACGGGACCGAGCCCCTGGGCGACCGCGTGGACAGCGTTGTGGTGGTCGCCCGTGACAAACCGATCAGTTGGACAGAGACTCGCTGCTGCGCGGGCCAGGTTCGTGTAAGCAGCCCGGATCGGTACCAGACGAGAGTTGTTGCCTCTCACCCGTACCACCAGTCGGCCATTGCCGAAATCTTCGAGGTCGGCGGTGCGGGCAGCGGTGATTTCTACGCCGTTCAAACCGGCTCCGAGGGCACCGGAGACGACCCACATGCGGGTAGCGCGGTTGGAACGTCCCGGCAGCCTCGCGGCGGCGACGAAGTCTGTTTCTTCGGCAGGGGTGTAGGGTTCGGCTACTTTCAGCCTGCTGACTTTCTGTGGTGGGGGTGGCCACGCTGTCGGGTTGGCGGCCCGACCAATGATGCGTAGCAACCACCGGAGCTTTTCCCTTCCCTTGGGCGACAAGTGCGGGTTTTGACGCATCGACCAGTACTCGACGTTTTCGGGTGTCAACACAATGTCCCGGTCGACCGTGCCCAACGAGCGATGCGCCCACACTGCTATCCCCGCGACAGCTCCCAAGAACCGCTGTGCCTGGTTGGCGTCGTGGGGAGGCACCGCTGTGACCCATTTGCGGACTGTGGGCAGCAACGGCTCCAACGCGTCCACGTCGCGGGCTGGCCACTTGGCCGGGCGCCAACGTTCCAACACTTCGGCCACTTCGGGCGGCGGTGTCGGGGATCGGTTCATCCGCACAGTCCCAACCCGCCTCCCGTGCGGTTCGTCCTCGCCGGACGGCCGTCACCGACACGTGTGACAGTTCCCGCCGGGATGCCCCGGGGAGGCGTTTGCCGGGACAGGTCTTTCGTTGCGAATGTCTGTTTGCACACCTCCCCTATCAAACCACAACCCCCGACACTAAGATTGCTATTAGCATCCTGTAGCTCTAAAACCCTGATCACAACTCTGACTTTGTCCATTGAACTCGACAATATCAGGTGCCTGTGACACCTTAATGATCACCCCAAAAGGGGTCGGCTACGCTTCTCCCTCATGCCCAGTCCCCGGAACCACCCAATCGCCTACCTCGAAGAAAACGGTGACTTTCCCCACGGCCCCTACCAAAAAGACGCACCCAAAGAAGTCTTCCTCGCAGCAGGCCTAGCCGTCCGACTCCAAACCAAGATCGGCGACGAATCGATAAGGTACATCGCCAAAAAAGCCGATCTCAGTCCCCAAACACTCCTCAACATTCTCAAAGGAGCATCCTGGCCGGATCTTCGCACCATCGCCAGACTCGAAAACGCTCTCGACACCAAACTATGGGGAAACGAACACCGCCGCTACTACCGCCGCCTCCACATCTGGTTGGAACATCCCAACCAGCAGCCCCGATGACGCGCATGCCGCCCCATAGAATGGGCGGGTCCTGCTCGCCCGGGAGACAGCAATCGACGATCCCCCTTGGACCGTTCCGGGTGGCCGCCTGCTGTTGCGGGGTGCGGGGCTTATAATGCTGGGATGGTGTTGGCGAATGTGAGGCTGTGAAGCTGCCGAGGTGGGGTTTGCTGGTGGGGGTAGGGATGCTGGTGGGATGGTTGGTGTTTGTCGCGTCGGTCTCCGCGGAGACGGTTCCCCGTTTTGAGGATGTTCCCGAAGGGCATGTGGCTGAGTCCGCTATCGAGTGGGCCGCCGAGAACGGGATCACTGTGGGTGTGGGCAGCAACCGTTTTGGGATGGGGCAGACCCTCACCCGTTATGAGATGGTCACTTTTTTGTGTCGGGCTTTCAGTCCCCACAGTTGTGTAAGCGGTGTCGGGGGAAGCGACCGGTTTGATGATGTGCCGGCGGGTCATTGGGCGAACTACCCGGTTGGTTGGGCGGTGAGCCGGGGCATCACCAGCGGAGTGAGCGCGACCGGGTTCGGGGGGTCTGGGACGCTCACCCGGGAGCAAATGATGACTTTTTTGTATCGCGCTGAGGGAAGCCCGGCCGGGGGGTCTTTGGGAAGCGACGTTTATCGGGACGTTCCCGACGATCACAGCCAATGGGCCAACCGGCCGATTGGATGGGCGTTCGACCAGGGCGTCAGCGGCGGAGTGGCGGAGGGGAGTTTTGGGTTCGGCACGCCCGTATCGCGAGAAGAGATGGTGCTGTTTCTTTGCCGGGCTGTGACACCGGTGACGTGTCCGCCGTCGCAGCAGCCGCTCCCGGCCGTGTTGCCGCCGTGGTCTGGGATCGAGATCGCCGCTCCGCCGTCTGCGCATGACCGTGTTTACGGCCCTTATGATCCTTTCTACACCCAAGCGGCGGTTGTGGGCAGGTTGCATGTGATCGCCGGTGAAGCGGTGAATCCCGAAGCTGTGCAGCGGGTGGCGTTCACGATCAGACAGATGCTCGCGAACCGCCTTGACGTGGCAGACCAGATGGCCCGCTACTTCTATGTCGTGGTTGCCCGGACACAGTCACCAATGTCGAGTGTGCCCGAGATTCAGGCGTTGCCGCAGTGGCTGATCGACGAATGGCGGTTCGACGTGACCCAGATCATCGCGGGTGGGCGGGGTCCTTCCGTGTGTTTGGGATGCGAAGGCGGCGGAGCGTTGCCGTTCGTGTTGGTCAGCGAAGCCAACGCTATGTGCAGCGGACACCCGGTTGATACTCATCCCACCGAGGATGTCGTGGTGCATGAGGTCGCCCACGGTATTCACAGCTCTTTCCGACTGGCCGACTCCGAAACCGGTGTTGCTGCGGGGGACAGGTTCGATGACCAGTTGCAACGGGTCTACGAACAAGCCCTCGTTGACGGTCTGTGGGGAGGCCCTCACTACGCCGCGACCAACCGCGACGAATACTTCGCGGAGGTTTTCCAGTTCTGGTCCGGAGTCAACGACAACGACGCCACGTGGGTCGACCGTTTCGACCTGGCCCGCCAAAGCGCCGAACTAGCCGAATACGACCCCCGAGCCGCTGCTTTCCTGGAAGAGCGCTTCGGGGAGGTCGCCGTCGCGGGATCATGCCACTACTACGGCGAATAAACACCCCCCTTTGGAAGAGCCGAGAAGCAACCGCGGGATCCTGGCCTTGACACTCACCAGATGGGTACTTTCTGTGTGCTCGCCTCCCTCGTCCGTCCTTTGCTAACACTTCCCGGTTGGTGTGCCCCTGTCTGTGTGTCTCGCGCACGCGGGCGCGCCACACCGAAGCTAAGTCAAAAATATCCTCGCGCATGGCCCACCGGAAACCCGGGCCGCTGTCAGACCCCCGAACCAATGCGAGCACACAGAAAAACCGGACGCAAAAGGGGCCGAAATCCGCTGGCCATCACGAACAGCGAAGGCTCCGCACTGCGAAGCCTCGACGTGAACCGCGAGGCCTTGTTGGTTCGCGATTTGGCCTGCTGGTGTCGGCAATGACGGGATTATGGCCCTCACCTGTTCCGAACCGCATCGACTTGTCTATCCCCTTGGCTTTTAGCAGTTGCCGGGGGCCGGGGGTGGTTTTTTTCTATGTCAGGGGGGTGTACCCGGCTGTTTGGAAGGGGCTGGAGTCCAAATAGATTTTGGCTTCTGGGGCTCCTTGGAATCGTCCGTGGCTCCATCGCACTTCCATGTGTCCCTGTACTTGGAGGAGGTTGCCTGTGGCCTTTTCTCTAAGTTCGGCTTGCCACCCGACTTTTGGCTGTCCTGCTTGTTCGGGTTCGATGTCAAAGGATCGGAAGTCGTAGCGTTGGCGGAAGTCCCAGGGGGTGTCAACCCGGTACCGCACAGCCGTGTTCCTGAGCGTCCCGAGCACGAAGTACGGCGCGGGTTGGAACCGGAGCAGCCGCCAAAGGAGTTCTTCTTTCATGCCGAGGCGGTTACCCAACGAGGCGTTCCATCTTTGAGCGGAAGCTTGTGACACCTGGATGGTGAACTCCCCGTAGGGACCGGCTAGGGGCGCCGGCCAGCGTCGTTTGAACGACTGTTTTAGTAGGTTGCGGTGGTCCCGGTGCAGGTCCGTTACTTTCTCGGGGAGGTCTGTGTCGGTCAGGTGATCGCGGCAGGCCGTGTAGAACTGCTGGTAAGCGAGGGGTGCTACTTCGTTGTACCAGTTGGTTCTCTTTCCCTGGCGGACGGCTAGGAGCCGGTCGAACAGGTGAGAGGGCGAGACGTTGTGCAACAGTTTGGAGCCGTATTTGCAACTGACCAGGTAGACGTAGTCGACTCGCAGATCGACGGGGATTTGTTCGTAGCCGGGTAGTTGGTGGGGTCCTTTCCATTCGACCCTGAGAGGCGGGCGGCCTCGCAGGCCCTCTTCGGCTCGGGCGAAGGCCTTTCCGTTCGCCCACGCCTTCTCGAAAAGCCTCCGGTTGGAAGGGTCTTCCAAGGCTTGGAACAGGCGATCATAGTGATTGTCGGAAACGCCTACCATGGCGGCGGGCCGGTTTCGGAGGGCTTCCTCTATGCTGCCCCAGGGCAACATTCCCAGGCCGGTGACGATTTCGGTGATCTCGGTCCGTAGAGAAGCCATAGCCTTTGATCCTAAAAGGGGCCGGTATTGTGAGCGGCCGGCCCTTTTTGGGACTACCGATCGGTGGGGAAAGAATCGCCGATTTGTTGCTTGGTCCAGAACCCCGCAGCGGGACGGCAGGTGGGTTGGGTTCCGTATGACTGCAAACGCAGAAGGTCCGTAGCGTTTGAAAGCTCGATAAGGTCAAACAAACGTCGAGGTCCAACAGTATTGATGGCTTTCCGCCCCGCCCCTCGGAGTTTGAGCAACTTGGGGGTTATCACCAGCACCCGAGGCTCGCCGGCTGTTTCTGTTCCATGGAGCACATGCGCCTTCCCCAGTGTCTCCCACACCACTGTGCCGCGTTGAAGACCCGGCGGTGATTAGCACCTCGGTAGGGAGAATCATGCCGTCGAAGTAGTCGCCCCTCCGAGATCAAGCAAGCTGACCGGGCGAAACTCAGATCTCATAAGACCTCGCGAAACTCGGGGGCACACCAATGTTGCTCGAGTCGTGCGCTATCACGCCCCCACCGCCAAGCCGGTCATGTGATTTCGGAGGCTTCGCCGCTAGCTGGTTCGCGGGCTCTGAAATCATGGCCCCCTGCCATGCCTGTTTGAGAGGGCGTTGCCCATACGATCACTCTGCTGCCAGCTGTCCAGATTCCCTAGGTCGCGGGTGGTGGCCTTGGTCTAACGGGTGTCCTACCCCTGAGCATCCATTTGTCAGGATGCCTATAATACCCGATGATCGGTAGCCCTTTAGGTGAGACGACAAACACGGCATGACAGCACCCCTCGACGATGGTGCCCTTTTGCGCTTCCTTGAGCGTTACCCACCGAGGCCCTACCATCGGCGCAACGGTGACTATCCGTCAGTCCAACTCGAACTGGTCGCTCTAACTGATGGCCTTTGCTATCTCAACGAAGTGCTCGACACGTTGCCGAAGGGCACTCCCCGAAGGTCCCACGAAGAGAGCGGTGAGAACTGCCATCTATGGGTGGTTGACGAGCGAGGGCGACCTTGTATCTCTGAGGCACCATTGGCTCGCCTAGGGGATGACAATTTGCATCACACCAACATTACGGGAGGTGGACGCGCGTCGATCGGGGGCGAAGTTTGGTTTGACGACACACCTCGTGTGTACGTTTCAGGTTCATCGGGCCGGTATCCGCCTTTACACAAGGAGCATTTGGAGGATGCCGAGCTACTCTTCAGGACGGTTGGTTTTGATGTGGTCTCGCTGGGATGGGATGCAGAGACGGATAAGCCCCGGCGCGTCTGGCTTGGCCAGGGATCTGCGGTGCAGGAATGAATGACCCTCGCGGCGCGTTTGTGCGCGGCAAGTATCAACTAGCGAGGTGGGAGCCGGGTAGTCCTGCTACAGGCCGCTGCTTGACCGAGCGTGAAGTAGTCGAGGCGTTTGGGACAAAGGTACTTGCTGAGATAGAAAAATTCCTTTCGGCAGTGCTGCTAAAGAGCAGGGGTGCAATTGAGCAGGCATTGAAGATGCAACGCGAGCGGTTGGGTGTCGAGCGCGGCCAACTCGCGAGCGCGGCCGACGTTTCCGTTGAGGCGATTGAGCATGCAGAGAGCGACGCTGATCGGCTGACGATTCACCAACTTGAACATCTGGCATTCGTACTGGGCCTCGATCCGGCGAAGTTGAGCGTGGATGAGATGGCTGGGGCAGACACAGATCTCGGTGTCAGGCTTCGAGTCCTGAAACGAGACGAGTTAGCCCCACAAGATGCTCGTGTCTCCCCTCGGACTGTACTTCGTTTCTCGGAGGCCGCATCGATAATCCTGGTCCAGAGTCGGCTTCAGGATTGGCTGGAAAAGCCAAAGGAAGCCGCAGGTTTCGAGCCGTCGGATGACTATAGGCATCCCACCTGGCGTAGGGGATACGATCTGGCTGCGCACTTGCGGGAACGCTTGGAAATCGGTCTGGAGCCAATCCATTCAATGCGGGAGTTGGTCGAGCACCGCCTTGGCATCCCGATCGTCCAGGTCGAGCTTCCGAATAACATCGCAGGTGCCACTATCTCAACGAGCGGCCATCGTGGCATCGTTCTCAACACCAAGGGAGCAAACACAAACGTCTGGATCCGCCGTACGACACTGGCACATGAACTGGCTCACATACTCTTCGACCCAGAACAGAGGCTTTCGAACGTTCGGGTGGACAGTTATGAACAGATGGAACGGAATACGAAAGACGTCACCCCCTCTCTGGACGAAGTGGAACGACGAGCGAATGCGTTCGCGGTCGAGTTCCTCGCACCTCATGAGGCCGTGAGACAACTCGTTCCCGATGTCACTCATGTGAGTGGAGAAGCTGTTGGAAAGGTCCAGTCCAGATTCGGAATCGGCCGAGCCGCAGCCCGGTTCCATGTCGGTAATGTTTGGTACCAACAAGCGGATCTCCCACCCGAGTCTTCTATCCATGCCACTCCAACCCATGAGCAGCAGGCCGCCGAGGACTTCACACAAAGCTTCTTTCCGATCGACGTAACAACAGACCGCCGCCGTGGTCGATTCGCCTTACTTACCACGGAAGCCTTCGACGAAGGCATGATCACGGCGGACACGGCGGCTCAATACCTCGGGTGCACTGAGGAAAAGTTCCTCGACAGTCTGCCCCACCTACTTCAGCTGCTCTAGCCAGCAGAGAGCGTCGGGCTGCAACATTCCCAGCCCGGTGACGATTTCGGTGATCTCGGTCCGTAGAGAAGCCATAGCCTTTGATCCTAAAAGGGGCCGGTATTGTGAGCGGCCGGCCCTTTTTGGGACTACCGATCGGTGGGGAAGGAATCGCCGATTTGTTGCTTGGTCCAGAACCCCGCAGCGGGACGGCGGGTGGGTTGGGTTCCGTATGACTGCAAGCGTAGAAGGTCCGTGGCGTTTGAAAGCTCGATGAGGTCGAACAGGCGTCGGGGTCCAACAGCGGTGATGGCTTTCCGCCCCGCCCCTCGGGGTTTGGGCAGTTTGGGGGTTATCACCAGCACCCGAGGCTCGCCGGCGGTTTCCGTTCCGTGAAGCACATGCGCCTTCCCCAGTGTTTCCCATATCACTGTGCTGCGTTGCAGGCCCGGTTGGACGGTGGTGAACCCTCCTGCCACGTCCACATACCACCTGTCACCATGCTGGTTCTCGACCACAAAGTCGTACGAGACACCGGTGCCCCCGATTTTCGGGTTGGCCTTGATGATGGTGAATCCCGATTCGTCAAGTGTCCGCCGTGCCAGGCTACGGGCGCCTTCGACCGACACGGACACGCGGCGATGCTCGGTGGTGTCAACGGTGGCCTGTTTGAGTCTGTCCTCGGAGATTCGCACGTATTCGGGGTCGATGTCGTATCCGATGCCCCTCCGCGCTGCCTGCCGGGCAGCTAACAAAGTGGTTCCCGATCCCATGAACGGGTCTAGTACCAGGTCGTTCTGGTAGGTGTAGAGGTGGATGAGTCGCAGGGGCAGCTCCACGGGAAACGGCGCGGGGTGGCCCACTCTGCGGGCGTTTTCTGGGGGGATTGTCCACACGTCCAACGTGGCTTCTATGAACTCGTCGCTGTTGGTGGTGGGCACATGGGGAAGTCCCAGGGTCTGGCGGCGGGCAGGGGACAGCGCCCGGTCGAACCTTCCTTTGGATGCGACCACGATCCTTTCTGTGACGTCTCTGAGTACCGGGTTGGAGGGACTTCGGAACGAACCCCACGCGCAGGAACCGCTACTGGCGGCGGCTTTGCGCCAGATGATCTCTCCCCGAAGGAACAATCCCAGGTTCTCTAAGATGCGGGTCACGTCGGCGGAGAGGCTCCGGTAGGGCTTGCGTCCCAGGTTGGCGACATTGACCGCCATCCGACCCCCGGGTTCCAACACCCGGTAGCACTCTTGGAAAACGTCGCGAAGCAGCCGCAGATACTCGCGGTAGCTGCCCGGAACGTCCGACAGGATCTTTCCCGAGCGGGCGGCGACCATCACCTCGTTTTCGTATTCCTTGCCCACGAAGTAGGGAGGGGACGTGACCATCAACGCCACCGAATGGTCCGGCAGGTCGGTCATTGATCTGGCATCTCCCAAGATAGGACCCTCCCGGGGAGGTCTCCGACCGATGCGTTCGTCGGGGTCGATAGCAGGAGCGGCGAAACGGGCGTAGAAAGCAGACGAATCGTGGTTTTCCCGTTTGCCAACCCCAAAAGAAGAGGTCTCGGTCGGGGTTCTTGTGGAGTCTGAAGCTCCTAATGGCATGGGTGTCATCATATAGGGAGGGTGCGACACTTCTCGGTAACAGCGGTGACCGTCCGGACGGGTTGGGCGTGGGCGCGGCCACGGTCCGGCACCTTACTGGGTTGGAGGGCCGTAAGTGTGGCCGAACCGGTCATCTCGACCGGGGTGCCACCCCCGGTTTCCGCCGCGCCTCCCAACCGGCTGTGTTGGAGACCCGTAACACATCCATCCTTCGCGAAAGGTGAGGGTGGAAACGAAAAAGCAGACAGATGGGAGCGGGGCCAGCGACGATCCTGGCACGGGAACCGTGATGGGTTGGTTGGACGGGCGGGTCTTGGGAGGGACTTCGCTAACTTAGACAGAGTTCATTATCGACCTATCCTCAATGTATATTCTCGGTGAATGGGTTTGTTGCCGCTGTGTTGTAGATGTGATAGGCGGAAATATGGGGGAGATTAGTATTTCTGATGGCGGGTTTTAGGGTGCTAGTGTATCACTGGAGTGGGATGCGCCTCCTGTCCTGTCGGTCCAGGTCAAGGACCTAGTCCGCTCGTGATGCCCACCTGCGGAGGCGCTTGTCGAGCGAATAATGTCACGCCACCAACCGCTGTCAACAACGAATTCACAAATCTGTGTTTCGCGGCGGTATTAATTTCTGATACCATGTAGAGTATGAAATACAGCTACACCGGTAAGGACTGTTTAACTATGCAACGTTTCAGAAAACTGGCTCTCGCAGCCGCATTCGCGGTGTTGGTTGTCGCCTGCGCGAGTGACACCACCGACGAACCCATAGACCTTCCCGAAATCACTCTGCCCGAAACCACTGCCGCTTCGACTGTCCCGGAAACCACAACCACCACGACCACAAGAGAAACCACGACGGAAACCACGGTCGGGGATACCGTGCCGGTACCAGAGGAAACCACGACCACCATTGCGGTAGAACCCGACACCGACACGACCGAAGCCGAAGTGGTTCCCGCCCGTCTGGTTGTCTACGAAGGCATCACATCCGAAAGCCGCTGTGCCGTTGCCGGGGCGGCCTGGACCGACGGGCAATGCGTCGCCGCTCTGCTAGACCCGGCCGACACCGACACGGTGACCTTTTGGCATCCGAACATGCTGGAAGACGCCTACCAGTCGATCGACCCGCAAACGGTGCCCGCCGACCATTGGGAGAGTTTCGAAATCGGCGGCCCCTGGGGTTTCTACAACTCCCACGTTTTCTACCACTACAACGACTTCGAAGACCCACAGGTCCAGTACCAGATCATGCGAGAAGCCGCCTCCCATGCGGTGCGGAACGTGTTCATGCACGCCACCGACTGGGTGTGGTTTCCCTACCGCTACGACGTCACATGGACAGACAATCCCAACCTTGTCGCTATCGCGGGTACCTACCCGGCGGGAGAGCAACACACTTTGCTGCTCCCGATCGACTCTGAACAACGGGAAGCCCCCCACATAGAACTGCCCCTGCCCCTGCCTCCCCCGACCCGGCCCACCACCCCGTTCGCCGAACCACAGTGGCAGTGGAACGACACCGCTCGTTTCCTCGGGAGGGACTGCCCACCCGTGGAAGAGATCTGGGACGGGTACGGCAGCGAAGTCACCGACCAATGCACCCTGGAGGCCATAGCAACGGCTGTGGATTGGATGTGGACAGGCGACGCCGAGTACCGGCAGCGGGCCATCCGCGACGGCACCGCCATGGCCGACTTCCTCCTCGAAATCGACAGTCTCGAAAACCCCTTCCTGAAAGCCGAACACGGATCCGACTCGCGCGGCAACGGGGGGTCTCAAATCCGCAGTGTGTACTGGGCGGGACACTTTCCCGCAGCGTCGATGATCCACGTCGAATGGAACCCCTTCTACACCGATCGGGCGTTCACGCCCGAGGAACAAGCAGCCAAAGACCGCTACTACAGGGACTTGCAGAACAGAGGCTTCGACGTTCCCGACGAGTACTTCGGCGACGAACTGGGCCTAAACGACACCGGCTGGGGCTGGGACAAGGCACTGATCGTGAGGACCGCCGACGGGACGTGGCGGGTGTCGTACCGGGCGGTGTGCTACTGGTACCAATCCATACCCCTCAGAGAGCGGCTGCTGTGCCCCGACGACCCCAACCCTCACTTCCCCGACTCGGCGTTCTTCGACGCTGACCTGTACCCGCCCAGCCACAAAACCTACTACCAGGACGGGCGCCTCACGTTCTCGCCGAACCTCATCCACCAAGACAAAGAGTCGCACCGACACAACCCCGAATACATAGGAGTGCCGCCGTCGTGACCGCAGAGCAGATACGCCACCGCCGCAACACCCGGACCATCATCTGGACCGCCCTGGCCGTCCTGGCCGTATCTGCCCTGATCATCCTCGCAGACCTGCCCGAACCAGCCTCCGCGCACTCCGGGAGCCGACAGTGCCGTTGGGTAGACGCCATCCCCGATCCGTACAAGATATGCCAAACGGTCCATGATCCCAGCGAACACTCACCACCACCGCCCGCTGACCCGCCGCCTAAACCGCGGAAACGGACGAAGCCTCCGCCGGAGGCCAACCCGAACAATCCAAATCACAACCCGGGGTTCGTCCCGCCAGCGTGTCGTATGGACCCGGCCTGCCACCGCGGCGGCAACCCACCGCCCAAGACCACGACTACCAGCGGTGGCGGTGGCAAGACCACGACTACCAGCGGTGGCGGTGGCAAGACCACGACTACCAGCGGTGGCGGTGGCAAGACCACGACTACCAGCGGTGGCGGTGGCAAGACCACGACTACCAGCGGTGGCGGTGGCGGTTCCAGCGCTACGTACTGTGGGAACGGGGTTTATATCACGTCGGGTTCTTGCCCCAGGAGCACGAACCCTGATCGGACGACTCCGAACCCTAGACCAACAGGAACCACGACCACCACAACCACTACGACTACGACGTCGACTACGACTACTACGCAGCCGAGGTGTCCCAACGGGGAGCACTACCACGAAACGTACAAACCAAGTATCTACCAATATTTCTGGAAGTCAGACATCTGCCACGAAGACCACGAACCCGAAGCGTGCGATCCGGTTTGGCTGCAAGAGTACCGGACTCACGACCGGGACGACCCTTCTGTGCATGTCCTCGTGCGGGTTCCGCCGTGCGGCACCGACCAACCCGAACCCACGGGCGAGACCTGCCCGCCGGGATATCACTACCACGCGGTTCCCGGCGAGTGCCATCCCGACCACCCACCACCACCACCGGCGTGCCAGCCCGACCGCACTGTGTACTACTTCCTGCATGTGCCTGAGCTCGGACCCGACGCACACAGACGCGCCTACCCGTCCGAGGTGGTCCCGCCCTGCCCAACCACCACCACTACGACCACGACCACGGCTAGGGCGGTTTCGCTGACGTGTGGTGTCATTCCCCAAAGCGAAATAGACCGGGTCAAAAACGAATACGGGTGGGTCTCGAGGTTCCCCCGCAAAACCATCCCCCCGGTGTTCAAAGGCGACCACCCTCCCGAAGGCACAACCCGGCTAAGCCTGTTTGTTTCGTCTGACAAGCTCGGGTCGGCAGCGTCGGCCGAGCCGTACATATGGCCCACGTACCCGGCAGCGTCGACAGTGACCGACGAACAAGGCTGTGTATGGGAAGCCACGACAGTGCGTTCCGCGTGGAGAGAGCTGCATGTGTGGGGGTCGAGCAGCGACTACGCCGCTATCAGAAAACTAGCCCCGTCCCTGATCGAACGGTGGAACAACATGTCCACTTATGTGCGGGACACCATCCGCACGTCCCACGAACACGTCAAAAGCGCCTTCCCCGCCGACTGTCCCGTCACCACCACCGATCCAAAAACCGATTGCAGGTTTTACCTGCCACATCCCGCCGTGTACGAGTGGGAGTTACAAGTCCAGTTCGAAACCAGCGACGGAGGCGACGTCGAAACCGTGTGGCACCCCCTCCACAAAGGCACGTCGCAACTGAGACGCCTCATCGACTACGCCGACTGGCAACGCACCAACACCAACTAGGCGATGTGTCTGCTATGTGCGCCGGGTTGGCGCGGCCGGTGATCGCCGGTAGACCAGCATCGTGTCAGCGGACACCACGAACGGCATGAATTGCCCCTTGAGGTATAACAAACGGGGAAGTCTGTTCGCGGCGGCTGTGTTGCTTGTACTCGCTGCTGGCTGCAGGGAAGAACCCGCCACGTTCCTACCCGTCGAAACGACTACTCCGACCACGTTCGACACGACCGAAACCACTGGAGACACCTGGCCTGTTCCAACAACAGCGGCAGGAGGGGAGCAGGCGACCATTGTTACGGCTGCGGCCAACGACGACAGCGAACAAGGACACCTCGGCAGGGACGGCAGCGCCGGGAATGCCCGCCCGGAAACCCAACCGGGGGGCCGGCCTGTGGTGGTCAACCCGCCACCCAGCGACGATCTTTTGGGTGTTGTGCCGTTTTTGGATCCCGGGGATGCTGTGAGTGTCACAGAAAAACAAACTGTTTTGACGTTGATGCCCACCACCGCCGAGGGAGTGATCGGTTGGGTCGCTGCAGAGGCTGCTTGGAACGACAACTACGAAGGAACCGTGGATTTGGTGTTGCATGGTTGGGTGGTGGAACACCAAAAGACGGATGCGAACACTGTGGTTGTCGTGACCATGTTTTTTGGTTTGGAGGGAAACTACGTCCTGACGGGCAGGCATCCTGTGCTGATGTCATGGATGTCCGAAGGCGGTGGTGATGAACGCCCGCCTTTCAGAGCGGTTCGTTACCCAGCAGACTCTGAGGGCGGGGAGTTGCTTCTCTCTGTTGATGCCGAGTGGATCGACCCGACTGTCGGGGTGCCTGTCAAACCCGGTGAACACCGCGAAATATCCGCTCGGTGGGCCTTCCCGGGAGACACTGACCAGTTCGTCGTCACCGCAGCTTCTGACGACAGGATCGCTTATGTGATCTACCCGCAGGACCCGGGCGTGTTCGGCGACGTCGCGGACCGCTACTACCAGCCCCGCCGCGCCACGCCATCAGCGGGGATTTTGCGGCCGCCCTGCAACGGCGACTGTGCCCAGTGGGGAGTTCCCATGGAAACCGGGTATGTTTGGGCTTGGGAAAGAGATGACGTGGGATGGGACCTGTTGATACATCTCGTTCCTTATCCCGATCCGTCGGAGATGTCGAACGTGGACATCAGAGTGTGGCACGACCGATCCGACGAGGTGCATTATCCGACCGGCGATGCGTGGAAAAACATCGACGCTAACCAGGGAGTGGCCACGGCACTGGTGGAAATGCCAATTGCGGAACGCCCCCTTTACGTCGACGTGACCCTGCCGTCGGGCAGGGTTTTGACTTGGAAAACCGTGGCTCCGCTGCGGGACAAGTTGTTTTCCAATCTGTCTTGGGACTGGCAAGGCCTGGGAGATTGGGCGCAAACACAGGCTGTCTGGGCGGCTGACAGGATATGTTGGGCCTACTGGACAGGCAACCGCGACCCTGCTGACGCCGTGACCGAACCGGTTTACATAGGAGCCGAAGAACCGGTGACTATCACCCCTGAAATGATCGACTGGGTCACGCAGAATGTTTGTTAGACACAAGCCCCGCCGTCGAGTAGCGACGGGTCTGTGGGCGGTCATGTTCGCAGCGACGGTTATGCTGCCCTTGTGGGTCTCGGCAGAGGAAAACCATGCCGAGGACGCTGAACAACTCAAAGCGACATCCAAAGGGAACCCGCGGTCTACTACCAACGGGAAATCAAACAAGTTGACTGCCGACACGGCAAGCAAATACGCCGGCGGGGCTCTTCCCCAACCAGCGATCGAGATAATCGAAATAGAACCTTGCGAATCGTCGGAGTACGGACACGGCGACCGGTTCGCGGTGGATTCCTGCGAACAGGGACTTCCCGACGGGTACATGATCGGCAAAATCTTCCAAAGGCCCCTGCACAACCAGGGAGTGTGTTTCGAAGCGATCGAATCTCCCCCGGTGCCCACCATATACCAAACCCCCGACAGCCAACAAAACCTCATCAAAAAATACCCAACTCCTATCCACTGGACCGGTCCTGGTTTGGAGTTGTCTGCCGATGTCAAATGGGACCAGGACGCCAGCGCCGCCGCTGCTGCGTACAACACCGCAAACGGCGCGAACATCGTCATCAAAGACGACCCCACATATCAGGTTGCCACGGTCGATTCGTACCACCCGCAGTGGGAGGCTTTCGGGGGATGGCCGTGGAGGTCTTCGGCTGTCAAGCAAACCTACGACAGTCGAGGACAGCAACAAGAACCCGGATATCTCACTGATGTGTACAACTTCGTCGACGGTCCCTATCTCCGGCCTGCTACCTGGCCGTGGGGTCATGCCACGCACGGCTACCAGAAAACAGTCACCTGGGAATGGGCTATAGAAGTCGTCAGCACGGGCTGTAGAAAAGGTCGCTACATGAAAGACCAAAACAACGACGACGTTTGGGAATGCTACGCCACGGGCACGAACCGGGCCGATTATACCGATGACACCTATTGGATTAGCGACATAGTGGACACTATCGGTTTGCCAGCCGGAAACGATTTCGGCTACTACGACACAGAACTCAGAGAACACGTGGAGAACCTGCCAGCTCCGAAACAACTCCCTGGCAGCAAACCCGCGGATTGCAGCGGGTTTCTCCGCGGCTGCGAATCCGTAACCCCGTTCAACAGGGAGTTGGCTGAGACACCGGCTGTTGACCCGGTGCCCGGCTCAGTGTCGAAGAGATTCCCCGTGTTTTGGAGGGCATGGGAAATGTGGGGGATACACACCAAGACCGTGCCCCCGCCCGGAACGGACAGCGTTATCGCCTACCTCATCGACGAAAAGAACGTCGGCTGGTTAGACCAAACCCATTCCTATTACCTGAGCTATTACACATGTTTCGCTGCCAGGAACGCAAGGCCTTGGGTGTCGTGGGAAGTCGCCGTGCCGTGGCCCCGCCAGGTTCCCGTCGACGACGAGTTCGATTACACCAAAGTGCTGGGAGACACGTTGGAACCTCCCGAACCCCAAACCCTGTTCGGGTGGACAAACCACGACAAGCCCACGATCCCGGAACGAGAATCACCGCCGGTGCATGTTCCCATACCACTGTTCGACGCGGGTTCGGGAGCTAGCGGCGGGAAGACCGCCACTCCCGACGGCAATTGGTGGGCTGCTGTGAGGAGCACCTACCGCACAGAAACCGACAAGAATGGCAACGTCACGTATCCCGACTGTTTGCCGATGGGCAAGGTCCCGGTGTGCCTAGCCGAAACGCTGCGTCCCTGGAGAGCCATATGGTACATAGAACCCCCACCCGACAACGTCCGTGGCGCTTTCACGCCTACTCCCCGGGACGTGCGGGTTTGTGCCTACTCCGACGGAGCGGCCCCCCTCAGAAACGACGAACCCCGAGAGCAACGCAATCCCTCTCCGAACAGAGTACCCTCGAAGAATTACTATCAGGTGGTAGTGGAACCGCCGCTGCCGGGGCAACGCTCCATGATGCACACCCTCCCGTCGCTAGCCGACAAGGAACAGTGGGTGCAAGAATGGCTGTACGGCCAAGGGTTCTCCCGCCACGAAGGACAAGACCAGCAGGATCCCGATCGGTACTGCTGGTACGCATGGCGCCAAGCACAAAACGACGCGGACGGTTCCAAGGCATCATGGCAGTGGAATGGCTGGCAGCCGCCTACATAGGAGTCCCCGCCAACAGCGACTACTACTGCCGGGTCGACGATCAACACCCCGGGATCCCCAAAGACCAAAACCCGGTTTTCTACTCTCCTGTTGATTACGACTGTTCGGTCCAAAAAGACAGGAGCATCCGGGACAGCGAAAGATGGTTCGAAACAGCCGTGAGAGATTGGGACAATCCCGACCCGGACACCTCCGAGTTCTCTCTCGAATGGCTGGGCACCGAAACAGACCGGTCGCTTCTCTGCTACGTGGGCACCCGCACCATCTCGGACATGAACGAACCCTTCGACTGGTACCTGCAGGCCGTGTCCATCCTGCACGAATCCGAAAAAGAAACAGGCAACGGAGAACCATATCACATTCTCGGAGGGGGACGCTCACCGGCCACGTCCCCGTCGCACCTGACGGCCGGTTGGCCCACCGACACGACCAGGAGAGTGGCCACCCCCCAAACCAACTCTCCGCTCGGGACGCTGGCCGAAAACATGACCGCTTACCCTTCCAACGCTGACCACCGCACCTTCCTCTCGGATGTGCAGCCCCTTTCCTACCCGCAGCAGCTGTCGGAAACCGCCGGGCATCACCCCGACTGTGCAACCATCACCGTCGAGGCGACGGGATTGCCCATTTGCAGCAACGACATATGCAGCTGGTACGGGTTTTTCGGGCGCGATCCGAACGACCCCACCAGAGAGAACAGCGGCAACCTGTGGGCATGGTGGGGACAACAAATATCAGAAGTGCGACAACAAATCACCCCAGTGCCCATCACTCCCTAACCCACCCGACAGCACAACCAGCCAGGTGGTAGAGCCAATCAGTTGCTGGAACCTTCCGGTATCTTGAAAAGCAACACGGCAACAAGCGGCCAGCAGTGCCGGGTCGACAAGGTTCTGGTTCTTCACCGATTGTTTCTGGGGTAGCTGGGTGTCCGCTTCCGACACCGAAAAGGGGATCTAGCGTAGCCAAAGGCTGTCAGAGTTGTCAACGATTAACCGGTGGCGGACTTGATGTCAAGGGCGTCGAACCCGAATAGCGATTCCCCTTTCGAACCCTCCCATCAAGCCGAGCGACTCCACGCATGTGCCTGTCGTGTTGGACGCTGATGCCGGGAAGAGTTCCCTGGTCGAAACTCTGATCCGTCCGATTTCGACACCGGGATCTGCCGTTGGTCGGTTGCACCCTGGTTGTATCCTGAAGAGATCATGCCCGAACAACCTGTCGTCGATCCTTACGCTTCGCGTTATCCGACGATACTGACGATGGAAGAGGCGCTGGCCCGAGCCCGGGAAAACTACCAACGTGGAATCGCCGCCGGTATGTCGCCGACCCGCAACATCGAAAAGCGTTTGGCGTGGAAACGCTCCCGGGGGATAGATACCACTGCCGAAGAACAAGCCTGCGGCCTCCGACCCAAAACGCCTCTCTGACGGGCGTAGGTGAACGCTGACACGGATGGTTCTTGGAGGGGATCCTCCGGTCAAAACCCGGCAGCCCCGAGTGGATGCTCTACGCCGCGGCTGCTTTTGACAGCATCGTCGAGTATCCCCACGTCCTAGTCGACGGCGGCGGGGGTGTGGCGTCAGGCGGCCTATCGGTGGCTCAGGCGATGGGACGAGGGGCTACTGCTATATTTTGGGACACCGGCCGAGGCCCCGGATGAGCGACGAATTGATCTGCTGGAATGGCAGAACACCCGAGGAAGAATTCCGATACAGGGTGGACAACGGCATTCCCCTGCGCGATGTTCCACCCACCGAGGAAGAGCGCCTCCAATCTATTCACCGCATCTTGGAAGAGGACAGCGAACTACTCCAGATGTTGGCCGACGCTTAGAGTCGGGAAGGGGAGGAAGCCTTGGAGGACAGGAGCAAACCGAACTGGGTTTTTTCCGAGAGGGAGGGGGTGGACACACCTGAGGGGTGCGTGGATGACAACCTACGCCGCGGTCAGGCGGTTCTGCGAGCACTACGGCGTGAACTTTCCAACTACACCCTTTGTTACAGCCGGGATTTGGCAACCCTGGGGATCGGGGCGACGCTTTGGTGTGGCTTGGTTGTCCGACCGGTAGCAGGTTCCTTTGGTGTTGCAAAACAGTCGAAATTCTCGGGCGGGCCGGACGGGCCGGGTTTTGCCGGTTTTTCACCAAATTTGGTGTTTTGTGTACAAAATATCCGCTAACGCGCAAATCCATGTCCGCTAACGCGCAAATCCACGTCCGCTAACGCGCAAATCCACGTCCGCTAACGCGCAAATCCGCATCCGCTAACGCGCAAATCCGCATCCGCTAACGCGCAAATCCACGTTCCACTGACGCGAAAGTCTTTGAATCGCCACGGGTTCATCGGAGAGTGAGGTGTCCCCCACTTTGTGGGGTCGGGTTATTTGAATTGGTGGCGTTGTAGACGATCGCTGAAAGTACCGAGACCTGATCAACTTTCTGGGGTTTCGCTAGCAGCATCTTGTGTTCAGTGAATCCCCAACCCGCAATACTGCCCGTCTCGGGTAACCACCGCTGGAGTTTCCCGTTGGTTGGATACCTCGTAGGCTATTTCTAGCTTGGCTCCATGGTTACCGAGTAAACAAAACCGTGTCAAGGGCCCTCGCGGGCAAGTCCGGAGTCTCGTATTTTCGAGCCAGCGCCACCGACATCCCGCTAACAAGGATCTCCCGAGTCGTCGCCAGGGCCTACCTTGATCTGTTTATCTAAAACGGGCCAGCAGCCCCTAGAGGGCTTCGCAACCGTCCCGTTGCCCGCCCATGTTGGTGTGGGCGAGCACGTGTTTCACATGGTCGTGGTTCAGGTGGTAGGTGTCGGAGAACTCTCGTGCGGTTCTTCCGCTTTTCAGGAAATTGAATAGGGTCACGACCGGGAAGTGCGTGCTTTTGAACGAGGGCATGCCGATCGGGTTCAGTTCCACCACCGGGCAGCCGGTGAGATCAACCGTTTCCACGGGAGGGTCGTTTCTCAGGTATTCCACAGCGACGCGCAGTTGCTTGACGTCCATGTGGAATACCTCGGCGAACTGTTCCACGCTGTGACCGGCGCTGATCCAGTCAACCAACTGCGACACCTGCATCCGAAGGTTGAGAAACGAGGGCTGACCGGAGACCCTTTCGGGAACGTATTCGACAACCGGGCATCCACGCCAGTCGATCATTTCCAACACTACGCGCTGTTCTGTGTTCCCGCTTGTCACTGGCGGTCTTTCTCTAGGGGCATCGTAGGTTACAGTGCCCGCCGGTGGCTCAACGCTTCTGGCTTTCGCGATGGGCGCTTCGGATCGCTTCCCTGTAAGGCGAGGATCAGTTCGATTGTGTCTCCATGGCCAACGTCACGGTGCTAGTTTCTGCCGGCACCAAGGTCACGTTTGTGGTTCCATCTCTTGGTCTCGGGGATGTTGGCCGGTGGTCGGTTGGGGGACATAACCGACAGTGGAACGATTTCACCGGCCACCCCGAGGGGCAAAGACAAATCTAAACGACTCTTGGCGCCGTCCACACGAAAGGACATGGAGTTGTTTCGCGACATGGAGAATCCTCCGGCTGGACCTCCCGCAGACTTGCGTGGACAATCTCCCGAGAGATTTGACTGGGCGGGTTGAAATAGATTTGGGTAATGACGACACACGCGGTCCCCCCATAATCTGGAGTACCCTCGGAGAGTCTTGCTAGGGTGCAGTCAGAGATGGTGGCTAACAGCCCGATACCCGGGAAGCGTGATCACCATTAGTTGCCATCCGTCGCCAGTGGAGAGGCCATGACCGTGGAAACGGTGGATCGCAGACAACGGCTACGAGTGAGCCAGGCAGCGGGCCGATGTGGGGCATGATCAAACGACCCTGGGCGAGGTCCTTTGCCGCCATTGGGGTTTTGGCGGTCTTGGCCTGGTGGAAATGGGACTGGCTGGTATCGGCGTGGCCGTGGCTGGGCTACAAGAACGGAGGCGAAACCAACAGCACCACACTGCGCAATCTCTTGTTGGTCCTGTTGGCGCTCATCGGCATAATCCTCACCATATGGCGCATAAACGTGGCGGAAAGAACACTCTCCCATAGCGAGAAACGAGACCGAACAGATAGGCACCACAGTCGATATGCCGATGCAAGTGCACGGTTGAGCAGCGAAAGCGTCTCAGCCCGCATGGGCGCTGTCTACGAACTGCAGGCACTGACTGCACAAGACCCTGAGCTGTTGCACATCAGGACCATGAAGCTGCTTTGTGTGCTCGTGAGATACCCCCCGCCGGAGGCTCGCCTCGACGAATCCCCCGATGATGATCCCTGCAGCGGGAGTCTTCGCCCTGACGTACAAGCTGCCATGGAGGTCATCGGCAGCCGCACAGCGGAATGCATCAAGTTAGAGGACGACGCCGGTTACATGCCGGACCTGCGGAGGGCCAATCTCGTGAGGCTGGAGTTGCGGGAAGGCAATCTGTCAAGGATTGACATGAGGGGCAGCGTCTTTTGGGGTGCGGACCTGATGCGCGCAGACTTGTCAGGGTCTGAGCTTCAGTACGCCGACTTCTCCAGTCCTTGGGTCGTCAGGGGTGAGGAACCACCGACGATAGCGACCACCCAAGGCACTTGGATCGAAACCCTAAATGCACAAGCGCTTAGCACGACCCGACTAGCCGGCGCGAATTTCTCCGGCTCACGAATGCTGCTCGCCAAGTTCGCTGGCGTCGACCTTCAGGGAGCCGCTATGTCTGACGCCAACCTGCCGAACACGAGATTCGACAGCGCCACGCTATATGGCGTGGATTTCTCCAATTCGGAATTGTTAGAGGCCGACCTGTCCAACACATCGTTGACTTCTGTCACGTTGACCGGCGCCAACTTGCACCGGACGAATCTCACGAGCACAGACCTTTCCGGGTTCTTCAGCAAAGGTGCTACCGAGACATTCCCGCCAACTGGGCTTACCCAAGCCCAACTCGACCAAAGCATGCGCAGCCGCGGACAAGCCACCCAAGCTCGCCGAGAGCAGCGGCCTGAGTTGGAACCCTCGGCCATGTCAGACCTGAGCATCCGACGCATCGTGGTCGGAGAGTCCAGTCGCGGCGATGGCGAGGACTCCAGTGTTGCCACGCCACAATCCCGCGTTTGAAACTGGCTCACGACTTCTGCCCAAAACCCAGGTACTCCTTCTGGTTCTGCCTCTCGATCCGTACCCGGCGAACCTTTGACCCCCGGTCACGACTCGCTCACCATTGGCGAAGCAGTCAAACCGTGTCGTATTTGGGCTTTAACCGTGTCAAAGCCCTTCGCGGGGAAGCCTGTGACCTGGGGTATCGTAGTTTCGCGCCAGCGCCACTCGCTCGGGGCATCTTGGACGCGACCGGGGAACCTCATTACAACAAAACCCTGTCAGAGTTGCTCAAGCACATCGGTGCAGACTCCCCGTGGGTGCAACACTTCAAACGTCTGGTCAGCACCGGCGCCACATCGGACAAACAGGGAGACCTCGCTGAAAGAACCCTGAAACGGGCTCGGTCATTCCAAACGCTGGACACCAAAGACGACAAGGCAATAGCGAAAACGCTCGTCTGTGCTGTGGCGACCCGGAATCTCGTGTCCCATAGACACAAACTACTCTCCCGCGAACAAATCATGTACCTCGGAGGAGTCTGCGCAAACTCGGTGGTTCTCGTGTGGCTCCTATCCAAAGCAAGAGGACTCGTCTAAAGAGGCAACACGGTCGTAGGAGTGAACCCATCTGCGCTGTCCCTCGCAACTCAAACAACGGAACCGGTTTCCTCCTCAAGCCCCTAATCATCTGAAAGCTCTCCGGTTTCGAGTTTTCTTTGCCAAAGCGCCGATTGACTGCTAGGTGCCACACCCTGCTGATACTGTACTGAGAGAGCAGCACAACAAGGGGAAGACAAAGGTGGACACGCAAGTTGGAGGCATGGAATCTCGGAGGCAACAGGTGCTTGAAGCCTTCCGACGGCGTCACGAGCAGGGTGATGTTCCGTTCGGAGACGCCCGGGAGTTCTTGTACTTCATGCAGGACGAAGGATCTGATCTTGACAGGCTCGATGTGGGTGTGAACATAGGACTGCTGGTCTGCGAAGGCCGACTTCGCTATGCACTAGACGGCATTCGTTACGTTCCTTAGCCTGGATCCACCGGTGGTTGGGGGGTGTGTGGGGGTGAAATGCTGTGAAGTGCCTCTCTGACCTGGGAGAATAGCTGTTAGCTAAGACGGCTGTCACCCAGACAGAGGAGGCACTTCTTGTGAACAGGATACCTGATATTGACCGTTTGGACGTGAGGTTCGATGAGGGGTCGTTAGTGGCCGACGCGGGGTTGTTGGTAGCGGCAAGTTTGTTGGCCCGTTTGGGTTTGGAACGGTTGGTGGACGACACGGTACGCATGGACGGCCGACCGGGCGGTGCCCGTCCGGGTCGCAAGGTCCTGTCTTTGGTGGCGTCGATGCTGTTGGGCGGCACCCATATCGATCATGCCGATCGGCTGCGGTCGGGAGCAACCCACAGAGTGCTGCCGTTTCGGGTGATGGCCCCGTCCACGTTGGGAACGTTTCTGCGTTCGTTCACATGGGGTCATGTCTGCCAGTTGAACAAGGCACTGGGAGCCTTGTTGAAACGGGTGTGGTCCCTACCGGGCGCCGGTCCCGGCGACCAGCCGCTGGTCATTGATGTGGACTCCACCATTTGTGAGGTTTCGGGCAAGAGCAAGGAAGGCGCTTGCTATGGTCACACCCGACAGCTGGGATACCATCCGCTGATAGCCGCCAGGGCGGACACCGGGGAGATCGTTCATCATCGCCTGCGCAAAGGCTCCTCGCAGAAGGGAAACACCCGTTTTATGGTCGAGACGGTCAACCGGGTGAGACGGGCCGGAGCGACCGGTCCGATCACCAT
>MPNA01000018.1 GCA_002238785.1 bacterium OM1 bin76
GGAGATGTTCTTCTCGGTAGTGGTACCGGCGTTGGCGCACACCACCGCACCCTCTATCTCCTCCAGGGTGGACATCGAAGTGAAACCGGCAGAGCCCTTGGCCATCAACTGCTGACCGTCGTAGTAGGTGGTCGGCCCGAAATCGAGACCCAGGTCGGTGTCGCGGCTCTGGGTCCAGGTGGTGTTACGACTCAAAAGGTCGATCAGCCCCGAGTTCACCGCCTCGAAACGGGTGGCGGAGTTGAGCGACTGGTAACGGACTGCCCCGGCGTCACCGAGAATCGCAGCCGCCACCGCCCGGCACAGATCCACATCGAAACCGGTAAAGACGCCTTCGGAGTCCTTGTAACCGAATCCCGGAAGAATCTCGTTGACCCCACAGCTCAGTTCGCCACGTGCTATCACCACATCCAAAAGATCCTCCTCCGCCGCAACAGGAGTCTGGGTGGTCGTAGATACAGCCAAGGCGGTGGCATCCCCAGCCTCGTCTCCACAGGCAGCGGACACCACAAGCACCACAACAAAAAACGCCACCGCAGTCTTCTTCACAGCTGTAAAAGTAGCTGAAGCCAACAAAGAATATCGGTAGTGAGTCAGTTTGGATCCCTGACCTGCGGGGTTCACCTCTCAAGGTGACCCACTACCGTACAGGCCATCAGGGATGGCAGGCTCCAGAGTCGCGATAGGGTCACCTTCTTGAGCCGAGATACGACCACCGGATGACAAAGCGTCGCTGGCCTAGAACCTGGGAGAACACGGGTACTTACCGGGTGAGAGGTGACCCGTCCCAAGAGGCCCACCGCAGCATCGACATCCCTACTGTGAACGCCCCCTGGGTATTCCTTCTTATAGCGGTATCATGCGGCTCATGACCCACCGTGATGCTGTGTTGCTTCACCGAGATGCCATTCGCGATGCCGCCTCGTGCCATAAGGCGCGTTCGATCGCCCTTGTCGGTTCAGTGGCGCGGGGAGACAATACGCCAGACAGCGACTGCGATTTCGTGGCCGATTTCTTACCGGGCGCGTCGCTGTTCGACCATATTGATCTGGAAGAAGCGCTCAAAGAGATACTCGGTGTCTCTGTTGATGTCATTTCCGTGGACGCCGCTCGGCGCCGGTTCCCGCGTATCCTCCAAGAAGCCATCGCCATATGACAGAGAGAGACGAGAACCTCGTCTTCGATATTCTGGATGCGGCAAGCCATTTGGCCTTGTTAGTTGAGGACGGACCCCACAGATTCCACGAGGAATGGTTGTTCCGTCGCGCCGCTGAGCGTCTACTGGAGATCATTGGGGTAGCGGCCAGTAACCTGTCGGACGAGTTTCTGGCGGATAACCCGGTGATCCAGATCAAATCAGCGAAGAGAATGCGGGATTTCCTAGCCCATCAATACCAAAAGGTGGACTATTCCGTAGTGTGGGAGACCATCTCGGTTAGCGTTCCAGACTTCGTCGCCGATTTTGCCAATGTTCAATAAGCCGTTGCGCTAGTAGACCTACACGAACATCCTCACAGACATCCTCTCCCCCGGCACCCGCCCTACTAGGAACACCGCAGCCACAGTAAGCCCCTCCTTGACCAGCGCATACAGTAGTTGCAGGTATTGGCGGAATCATCTCGGACCATCAGCGACCCTTGCCGCCTATCAGCCGGGTTTTGCGCTAAGGCCTTTCTCGATAGCAAAACTGATAGCGCACAACCCCCAAAGGGCTATGACCTGGGGAAACACCCTCATAATACGTGCCCGGGGTGGGACTTGAACCCACACGTCACGAGGGACACTGGATTTTAAGTCCAGCGCGTCTGCCCATTCCGCCACCCGGGCCGGCACAGAGAGATTGTAAGCCAAACCGGCCTCACTCTCCCACCAAGGTAGTCCCCTTGGGACCTGCAGTCCTTCGAAGTCAACCAACCTTGCAACCGGCAGCCGAACTCTCCACCCTTGATCAAGGCTCCAGCCGTTACCAGCTACAGGCAAAGTTGTTGCAATACGTGCCTACAGCGGAGCGGACTGCGTCACTGTGGGCATCGTGATCCGCCCTGGGTTCTCGCAGCGGTGGAAGCTGTCTCAGATGGAGTCGATTATTCCGTCCAGCAGATCAAACTCCGAGATGAGCACCTCCGGAGCAGCCAGTCGGCGGAGGGCCTCGCGGGCAATCATCGCTCCCGCCAGGATCATCGGCGCCCGGGCCGGCTCCAGTGAGGGGATTGCCGCGGTCTCCTCGACTGTCATCCCGGCCAGTTCCGACAGAAGAATCGCCAGTTGTGCTGCAGTGATGGTCGAGTCGTGAACTCGGGCGGAGTCATAGGTTTCCAACCGGAGAGCAATGGCCGCCAGGCTGGTCCACGTTCCCGCCACGCCCACGACCTTGGGACGAAGTGGCAGACTGACTTCTCCCAAGACTTCCGCAGTCTGCGAGAAGGCCCCCTGAATCTGCCGCCGGGAGGGAGGACGGTCGGGCAGGACCGATTCGGTGAGGCGAACGGAGCCGAGTTCCAAACTGATGCCTTCCACTGCTCCATCCCGGTCCAGCCACACGAATTCCGTGGAGCCGCCTCCTATGTCCACCACCATGCGACCGTGGGCACCGCAGAGATCTCCAACCGCACCCGCAAAGGACAGGCGAGCCTCTTCCTCTCCGGAAATGTTCTCGGGTCTGACCCCCAGCGCCACTTCGGCCCGGTCGAGAAAGTCGTCCCGGTTGCGGGCGTCCCTGACTGCCGAGGTGGCGACTGCCCTCTTGCGAGTCGCCGAATGTTGGGAAATCAACTCCCCATAGCGCCGCAAGGCAGCCAGAGTCCGTGCCATCGAGTCCTCGGTAAGCTGACCACGCTCCCGCAGGCCCCTCCCCAACCCGGTAACGGTCTCCCAGCGCCCCACCTCCCCCTCCGGGGAGACCAGCAGCAACCGCACCGAATTGGTGCCGATGTCCACAGCCGCCTTCACGATGCTCTCCAATCCGGATTCAACGCGGGGCCGTCGGAAAGCAACAGAACGCAGGGGACCGTGCAATCCAGTGGCTCGATCCGGGGTACGGACCACTCCCCGACCGGGTTGTCGTTCCCGGCCCGATGATCTGCATAGTGGGCGTGCAGGCACTTGACCCCCTTGCGGGAACCTGCCACCCCGCCGGAAGGTCTGGGATGGACGGTGGGGGGCACATCGGAGTCTCGCTGTGATGCGTAGCGGCGATGAGCGGCATCCAGTCGTCGGGCAAAGTCCGGGTCGTTCCCGGAACGAGCGTCCATCGCTTTCACCCCTCCGGCGGCCTCTATCCGGGACACTCTTTTGACCGCCAGCGGACAAGTCAACCAATAGAGCGTCGGAAAGGGAGTGCCATCCTCCAGAATGGGCGGGGTCCTCACCACCACGGGTAGACCCAGATGGCATTCGGACACCACCGACGACTCGGATCGGGGCGAGCGTCCGATCTGCAGCCCCACTATTCGTCGCTCGTCCCGCCGGTGGAACTCAGAGTCCATCAGGAGTCAGCGGTCAGATCACTCCCGCTGATGTAGCTCCACCACTGCCTGTACCAGGGGTCATCACCCACCGTCTCGGTTTCAGCCACGGGTTGGCCTTCGGGGGAGCCCACCGACTCCTCCCGCGGCGGCACCACCACGAAAGCCGTCTCACCCTCCCTGACGTATCCCAGTCGTTCCCGGGCCAACCTCTCGATCTCTACCGGGGTATTCAACGCCTCCAGCCGATCCTTTAGATCGGTGTTATGGGCCACCAGCACCTCCAATTCAGCCGTGGATTCAGCTATCTCGGTGCGTTGCTCCTCCAAACGATCCAAGACGGGAACCGCGTACACGGTGGCCCCCCCTGCAAGGATCACCACCCCCACGATCCACAACCATGACCGTGCCCGCGGTTTTTTCCGCTTGGGACTCTTTCCACCGCTGTCGGCGGAGTCCCGGTCGGAATTGGCCTGGTCGTCTTTCACCTGCCTAAGACTTCCCATCCCCCGTACCTCGCCCCATCCCCCAACTCCTCTTCAATGCGGAGCAACTCGTTGTATTTGGCGGTTCGCTCCGAGCGGGCCGGCGCTCCGGTCTTGATCTGGCCGGCGCCGGTGCCCACGGCCAAGTGGGCTATGAACGCATCCTCTGTCTCGCCCGAACGATGGCTCACCACCCTGGTATATCCAGACCGCACCGCGCGGTCCATCGTGTTCAGGGTCTCCGAAAGGGTCCCTATCTGGTTGACCTTGATGAGGATGGAGTTTGCCACCCCTCTCCTGATCCCTTCCGCCAAGATCACATCATTGGTTACGAACAGATCGTCGCCAACCAACTGGGTCTTGTCCCCCAACTCCGCGGTGAGCATCTGCCAACCCTCCCAGTCGTCCTCCGCCAGACCGTCCTCCACGGAGACCAGTCCGTAGTCCGCCACCAACCCGGCGAGGAAACCCACCATCTCGGAACTGTCAAGCCGCTTTCCCTCGATGACATAGCGGCTGTCATGGTAGAACTCCGACGCTGCCACATCCAGCGCCAACCCCACATCCCGGCCCATCTGACAACCCGCTTTGTCGACCGCGGTGCTCAACGCTTCCAAAGCCGCCCGGTTCGACTCAAGGTTTGGAGCGAATCCACCTTCGTCACCGACATTCACCGAACCGCCCTGCGAGCGAAGTATCCCCTTGAGCGTCTGGTAGATCTCCACCCCCGCCTCCAAGGCTTCGCCAAAGGTGGGATACCCGGCTGGAACCACCATGAACTCCTGTATCTCGAACCCGTTGGAAGCATGGGCCCCTCCGTTCACCACGTTCAACATGGGCACGGGAAGAATGCGGGCAGTGGGACCTCCAAGATACCGATATAGGGGAAGATCGACAGCTTCGGCAGCCGCCCGGGCGGAGGCCAGAGATACCGCCAGGATGGCGTTGGCGCCCAATCGCTTCTTGTTCGGGGAACCGTCCAGGTCACACATGACCTGGTCCAGCCCGGCCTGGTCCAAGGCATCGCGGCCTGCCACAGCCGGGCCTAACGCAGCATGCACGTTCTCCACCGCCTGCTGCACATCCTTGCCTGAAAAGGCGTCACCTCCGTCCCTTAGCTCCCACGCCTCCCTCGAACCGGTGGATGCCCCCGACGGCACTGCCGCTCGACCCGTGGCACCGCCCGACAGACTCACTTCAGCCTCCACGGTGGGAAAGCCTCGGGAGTCAAGAATCCGGCGCGCGCGAACCTCTTGAATGTTGGTCGAATTCATTTTGGAGAACGCTACCAGCCGTTCGGAGCTTTTCCGAGGACTGTTTTCGGCGCCGGGATGACCATCGCACCCAAGGCGCCCTGTGAGGGAGGCGATGCCTCCGGTTCATGGGGCATGCCGGAGTGCAGGTCGCCGACGCTTGCGCCGAATAGCTGCGGCGGGGACATTCTCAGTGCCCCAGTTGCTTGGCTCGCTCCCAGCGTCTCTCCATTTCTTCGGCGCCCAGCCCCTCCAGGGAACCCTCCCCCTCCATCAAACGGAAGCGGCGCGAGAACTTCGCGATAGCCTGGCGGAGCGCCGTTTCGGGATCCACATTCAGGTGACGGGACAAATTGACGCAGGCAAACAGCAAGTCACCCAATTCATTCTGAGCGGACTCGGGATCCGACAGCGCCTCGCGCAACTCTTCAAGTTCCTCCGCCACCTTCTCCACCACCGGCGGCACTTCTTCCCAGTCGAACCCCACTTGGGCAGCCCGGCGCTGGATCTTGGCCGCCCGGGCCAGAGCGGGCATCGCCAGCGGCACCCCGTCCATGAGGGAATGGTCACCCCCCGAAGGCTTCTCCTGCTTCTTGATCTGCTCCCAGTTTGCCTTCACCTGTTCGGCGCTGTCCACCACCACATCCGAGAACACATGGGGGTGGCGACGCACCAACTTCCGTCGCAGACCCTCGGCGACATCCTCGATGTCAAAGATCCCCGCTTCGCCGGCGATCACGGAGTGGAACAAGACCTGCAGCAGCACGTCCCCCAACTCTTCGGACACCTCAGCCATTGCCATCCAGTCGGGCTGTCCCCTCCGACTCGAGGCTCCTTGGGCACCGGCCTCCCGAGGAAGGGCAGCCAGTACCTCGGCCAGTTCATAGGTCTCCTCCACCAGGTTCTTGATGAGACTTTGATGGGTCTGCCGCCGGTCCCAAGGACACTCGGATCGCAGGCGTTCCATCACTGCCACCGCACCCGGCAGGCCCACCGGGGGAGCATCCACGTACACCGAGGTCCGAGGTCCCGCCAATGCCGGATCCACCTTCCCGGGCTCGGATCGCACCATCCTGGCGTTCGGCCCGCCCAGATCGACCAGCACCGTCACCTCCGTACCCTCGGGCAGGACCCGAGAGAGGGACCCGCAGAAATCCGCCAGGCCAACCGGGGTGTCAAGCGCTCCCACCATGGTGGGACCCCGCAGCAGGAGGGGAGACGGAAGACGATGAGCGTTCAGCACCGTCAATCCACGTTCCAGAGAGTCCACTCCAAGCTCCGCCAGGGCCGCATCCAGAAAGGACTCGGCAGGATGGACAACGGTCTCCATCCCACTTTCCGCAGCCAGGGAACGGATCATGGGCACAGCCCTCTCACCCACCAAAGGACTTCCGGGAGTGGCGTAGACCACGTTCTGTGAACGGGCCGCCTCCACAACCCGAACTGCGATGGCCCGGTAAACCGACTCGAAGTCCTCCCCCTCGGCATAGATGTCGTCACAGTGAGAAACGGGACGTTGAGCAGCCAACTCCGCGGCAGCGGGATGATCCATGGTTCGGACTATCACCAGACGCCGCACATCGGAGAGAATCTCCATGGCCTGGGAAGGAACCCGGTCCAAACCACCGGGTCCCAATCCCACCACTACCAAGTTCAGGCAGGAGGAAGAATCCGGGGAGTCGGCTCTGTCGTCCATGTTCCGTACCGGGGTTCGATGTGCACCTCCGACTCGGTGGAGACCCGAAGGAACCATTCTTCGATAACCGTGTTCCGCTGGCGTTGTTTGTTCTCGGAACGAATGTCGGCTTCGTGGTCGGCCAATGCCGGATCGGTTCTATCGGTTACCAGGATGACGTGATGGCCGAACTGGGACTCAACCGGACCGAATGGGACCATCAACTCTGCGGTCACTATGGCCTGTCCATACTCTGCAACGAAACTGCTGGCGGGAAGGCAACCCAGATCCCCACCACTCTCCGCGGCACTGGGCTCGATGGAGAGTTCCCTGGCCAGGTCAGTCATTGACTCACCGGCCAAAGCCCTCTCCAAGACCGATTGAGCTTCCCCTGCACTCTCCAGGAGAACATGGGTCGTGCAGACACTCTCGGTCAAGCGCACCTTACTCCTCTCGAATACCTCTTCCACCTCTTCGGCGGTCATCTCCGGGATGGTGCTCAACAGTTCATCACCCAGCGCATTGATGACTGCCCTCTGCATGGCAACAAGCCTTACCCGCTCGTCGGTGATCCCCTGCTCCTCCAAAAAGGCCTCATAGTCCGGATTCTGGGCCTGCACTTGTGCTCTCAGGTTCTGATACTCCTCTTCGGCGGCAGCCTGGTGTGGGTCCTGGTCGGGATCGATGCCGTACTCTTCCAAGGCTTTGGTGAGTACCACACGGGTGATCACCAGGCTCAAAAGGCGATCCTCGAAGGCGACCCGATCCACGACTTCGTCCTCATCATCGGCCGGCTCCTCAAGTTCCGCCATATAGATGTCCACCCCATTGACGGTGGCTACCAGGTCTCCCTCGCTGGAACAAGCGCCAGCGGCCAGCAGGACGATCAAGCAGAGGATTCCGAAAAGGCGTTTCCATCCCGAAGATCTGGTCAATTTCATCCTCTAATAGGGTATAGGGTTGGCAGACCCCTTCATCCGCCTGGTGTTCGTACCATCCGGCGGCCACATCCGCCGAACGAATTTCAGTACTCCTGCCAGGACAGGCCGAGGTGCGGGGATGAAGAGCTGACCGGTGCTGGACTGGTAGGAGGACCCCCGCGCCAGGCGTTGGGCTCTAACTCGCTGCGACTCCCTCAGATCCACCCCTGATAGGCGCACCTCACCCCTGAGAGCCATGATCTCGCTGATGCCCACTCGCAGGCATTCGACCCGCAGAGCGGCCACCTCAGCCAGGGCAAGGGCCTGGGGAGGCGGCGGGCCGTAGCGGTCCTCCCACCCTTCCACCACATCCTCCACCTGTTCCGCGGTGACGGCCGCCGCAAGCCAGCGATACGCCTCCAGGCGCAATGCCTGTTCGGAGATATAGCCCTCCGGGAGATGGGCATCCACAGCCAGGTCGATCCGCACCGACGGAGTCTCCGATTCCTCACCCACAGGTCTCCCTTCCAACTCCCCCACTGCCTCCGCCACCAGTTCGGTGTAGAGGTCCAATCCCACCGCCTGCAGATGACCCGACTGCACCTGGCTGAGTATCGACCCCGCTCCCCGGATCTCCAGGTCCCGGAAGGCGACATCGAATCCGGCGCCGAAGTGGGTAGCCCGGCCGATGGCCTGCAGCCTGCGATGGGCCGACTCTGACAGCACCCGGTCCACGGGATGGAACAAGTAGGCATAGGCCCGTTGGTGGGATCGTCCCACCCGCCCGCGGAGCTGATAGAGCTGAGAGAGTCCGATACGATCCGCCCTCTCCACCACCAGCGTGTTGACCTGGGGAAGATCAAGGCCTGATTCGATGATCGTGGTGGACACCAGGACGTCATAACGATGATCCCAATAGTCGATCATCACCTGTTCCAACTGCGCCTCCGACATCTGTCCGTGGGCCACCGCGAACCGGGCCCGGGGAACCAGGTCGGACAACCGGGCCACCGCATGGTCTATGGAGAGGACTCGGTTGTGCACATAGAACACCTGGCCCTCCCGCAGCAACTCCCGCCGGATCGCCATTGAAACGGCCTGCTCATCGTAGGGCCCCACGTAGGTAAGGATGGGTCGCCGACCTCGGGGCGGAATCCGGATGTGGGAGACGTCGCGAATCCCGGTGAGGGCCATCTCCAAGGTCCGGGGAATGGGAGTGGCCGTCAGGGTCAGAACGTCCACCCCGACCTTCATGAGTCGCAGTGCGTCCTTGGCGGCCACCCCGAAGCGCTGCTCCTCGTCCACCACCAGCAGGCCAAGATCACGAAACCGGACGTCCTTGGACAGCAACCGGTGGGTCCCGACCACTACATCCACCTCTCCCGATGCCAGCCGGGCCACCACCTTGCGGGCCTGCCCGGACGTGAGGAAACGGGACAACACCGCCACCTCCACCCCGTGCGGGGAGAGCCTTTCCGTGAAGGTCTGATGATGTTGCTGCGCAAGGATGGTGGTGGGGCAGAGCACCGCAACCTGCTTTCGGTCCATCACCGCCTTGAAGGCCGCCCGCACTGCCACCTCGGTCTTACCGAACCCCACATCACCGAAGATCAGCCGATCCATCGGCCGGTCCGACTCCATGTCTGCCTTGACCTCGGCAATCGCTTCCAATTGGTCGGAGGTCTCCTCGTAGGGAAAGGCTGCCTCCAGTTCCTGCTGCCACGGCGTATCGGGATTGAAGGAGTACCCGGTCGCAGCTGAGCGCGCCCTGTGCAGAGCCACAACTTCCTCCGCCACCACCTGCACCTCGTTTCTCACCCTCTCCCGGGTGGCCGCCCAGTCCTTGCCGCCCATTCGGGACAACCTGGGCGCTTCTCCTCCGGTGTATCGCGTAATCAGGGACAGTTGGTCCACCGGCACATAGAGACGGTCGTCACCCGCATAAGCCACCAGCAGGTAGTCCCTTTCCACCCCCGCCATGGATTCGGAGACCAGGCCTTCGAATCGCCCGATTCCATGCTGGTAGTGCACCACGTAGTCCCCAGGGGAAAGATCACGGATTCCAACCGCGGTCTTCCGCCTCCTCCGAGAAGTGCGATGGGCCCGATGCCGTCCGGCCAACTCACGCTCCCCCAACACCGCCACCGGGGGCGAGTCCAGGATGAAGCCTTGGCGGATGCCGTGGGATATGATCACCGATCCCTCATCTGTGAGACGCTCCCGGCGGGGTATGGCAAGGTTCTCCTCCGCCAACACCCCCGCCCAACGGTCGGCGGCGGCGGCCCCCTCTATCGCCACAACCACCCTGACCTGTTCCGTGCGCAGCCGGGAAAGGGTCGCCGCGATGGCAGGTCCGTCCCCCGGGGCGGCGGCCAGGGTCCGCACTGCCAACACTTCGTCGGAGGGTCCCACCGGGACGGACGGCATTTCCAGGACGGGACGGTGCGACAAGGCTTCCTCAAGTGATAGGTAGAGCCGCGGGTTCCCCTTTGCGATCCGGGGCGCCTCGGACCAGGTCTCGGAGAGATCTCCGGCCAGTTCCTCCTCCTCGGCGAGCAAGGTGCGGGACCGGCCTATCGAGCGAGGAGGATCGGCCACCACCACCAGGGTGTCGGAGTCCAAGTGATCCAGGAGACACCGCTGCGCCGCCAGCCAAGGCATCCACGACTCCATTCCCTCGAACATCTGCTGCTGAGCCAGGCGTTCCCAGAGGTCGGCCCCCCAGGTAGAGGTGGAAAGAAGTTCCCGGGCCCGGGCAACCACTCGTTCATCCGGACGAAGCTCGCGGGCCGGGTAGAAAACCGCTTGTTCGGCGTGCTCATCGGAACGCTGAGTGGCCGGCGAGAAATGTCTGATCTCCTCAACCTCATCACCCCAGTAGTCAAGCCGGGTGGGTCTGGCATCGGCCGCCGGATACACATCCACGATTCCCCCGCGCACCGCCATCTCTCCCGGCGCCTCTACCCTGACCACCCTCTCGAACCCAAGGGAAGCCAAGGCCCCCACAACCTCTTGGAGCGGGATGGATTCTCCGCGGGTGATCGTCAGGGGGGTGGGATCCGACGGACTGAGCCGCTGGGTGGCGGCCCGGACAGAGGCCACCAGGACCTGACCGGGCACCCGATCGGAAAGGGCGTGGATGGCGCGGCACCGGCGGGCCATAGTGGACTGGTTGGGAGAGAGACGCTCGAAGGGAAGGGTCTCCCAGGCAGGGATCAAGACAACCTCGCCGCAGAAGAGGGAAATGTCCGCGGCCAGGTCTTCGGCTTCCCGCTCGTCCGAAACTACTGCAACCACCGGTCCGGCCTGCCTGCGGGCCAGCGCCGAGAGGGCGATGGCGCGGGCCTCCAGGGCCACCGCCCAGCGCCCCGGAGGTGACGGGAAGCGGGCCGGAAGCCATCTGTCTACGAGAGGTGAAAGAGGCGGTGAAGCCAAGCCCCAAGAATGTTAGGGCGCAGGCCCCTCGATCAGGAAGACGAGATGAGTCCTTCTTCCCGGTACCAACCCACCAGCCTCTTCAGAAACTCCTCCGGGCCGATGTAGGACATCCCCAATTCCCGGACCGCCCGGCTCCCGTCATAGCGATGGCCGTGACTGATAGTTCTCACTATCTCCCGGCAGAACGGAGGACGGCGGCGGCGAAGTCTCCATATGCCTTCGATGCTCCCTGCGGCGGCATAGGCCACCGACCTGGGCAAATACCTCACCTTGAGGGATCGGTCCAACTGCTCTTGGAGGATCTCGACTGCACGCCGGATCCTCAAACTGAAAGAGTTGAGAACGTAACGCCGTCCGGGTTGGCCCCGGGCGGCCGCCAACAGGTGTCCCCGCGCGCAATCATCGATGTCGACGATGCTCACCCACGTATCGACCATCACCGGAAGCCTTCCGTTCACCAGGTCCAGGATGAGCTTTCCGGTCCCGGTCTTGCGCCCCGGTCCCTGCACCGAGGAAGGATTGACCATCACCACCTCCATGTCTTTGGCCTCGGCCGCTACCGCCTGCTCTCCCAAGTGCTTGGAGCGGTCATAGTAAGACAGGTAACTGCCACGGTGGACAGACTCTTCGCTCCCGATCTCGCCGCGTCGCTCCCCCAGCACTGCGGCCGATGAGGTGAACACCAGCCTGCGGACTCCCGCCCGCCGCGCGGCCCGAACCACATTAACTGCCCCAGCAACATTGACTTCTTCCAGTCTCTCCGGCCGTCTGGGACACATCAGGTTGAGCCCCGCCACATGATAGACCAGATCGACGCCCTCCATGGCTTCGGTCAAGGTGCCAGTATCGGTGATGTCGCCCATCACCGGCTCTGCTCCCAACCCGGAGACATGAACGGCGCCGGGTTCGGATCGCACCAGCGCCCGCAGGTCGTCTCCCTGTTCGGCCAGATGGCGGAGCACCGCCCCACCCACCACTCCGGTGGCGCCGGTTATGAGGGTGGTCACGATCCCGTCAAGTCTGCGGTGCGCCCTTCCGGCTGATGGTGCTCCAGTAGGCGGCCAGGTAATTCCAACCCGAGGCAATGGTGAGTATCACGGCGATCCACATCACCCATTGGTCCAGATAGAGGAGACCCCACGTATCAGGAAGCCGCATCATAGCCAGGGCTATGGCCGCGAACTGAGCGGTGGTCTTGATCTTCCCCCACATCGAGGGCTTGATGAAACCCCCGCTGACCGCCACCAGTCCTCGTAGCGCCATCACCACGAATTCGCGCATCATGATCGCCAAGGCCGCCCACACCGACACCCGCGAGACCGAGACCAGCGCCAGCAACGTAGCAGTCACCAGCAACTTGTCCGCGGTGGTGTCCAGAAAGCCGCCCAGCACGGACACGCTCTTCAACCGGCGAGCCAGGTAACCGTCCAGAAAGTCGGTGAAAGCCGCCACCAGGAACAATGCGAAAGCCCACCCGTAAGCATGTTCCAGCCGGTCATGTGCCCTGATCACTGCAATAATGACAGGCGCCAGCAACGCCCTCGTCAGCGCCATCATGTCGGGAATAGTGATCGGTCGTCTCCTGGATCGTCCGCTGGTGATTGCTCGCCGATTCTACCCTATGTCCCACCCCATCCGGGGCTTCCGGGCTGATCCCGTTGTGCTCGGTATCACCCCAAGGAATCTCCACTTACGGTGCGGACCCAAGCCCTGCGTCTGGCACTTTGGCCCCGGTGTTCGCCCTCAACTACGCTTCATTTGACATCCAGAGAAAGAACCTTCAGGCCACATTGCGGAGACTGGCTGTCCTAACCGGCTTGTTGATAGCTGTCCTGCCGACACCCGCAAGCGCTCTGTCACTCACCGACCGGGTGGTTTTGCAGTCGGCCGGTCCCGATCCCTATGCGTCCGACCCGCTGGGGCTGGTGGCCAACTATGGACTCACGTCGTTCCGAAAAACCGCGCCCGACCGGTTCGAAGTATGGGTGTGTGACGGGGTTGATGGTTCCCTTGACCTTACGCCCGAGAACGTAACGGGACTCCTGAATGCTGAGCTGACCCCATATTACTCCTGGCTTTCAGAGGGGCGATACGCCTTGTCGTTCGTTCCCGGAGGGTCTGTGCGAGCCAACAACCCACAGGATTGTTTGACTTCGGTCAAAAATCGGTCGACAGGTGAGAACCATGCAGCCATTGTAGTTTCCACGCTGCACATTGAGAATGCTTCCAACGTACGGTCTTGGGGTGGGTCCGGCTCCTACTGTTGGGACAGTTACTCCACCACTTGGTGTAATGAGTTCTACCCTGACAACGGACGGCAGGTTTGGATGGGGTGGTTCACTAACGTAGGCGCTCGGTGGTCTCCCATTGCTTTGTACTCTATCGAGAACGGTATAGGTTCGCTTGATAATCTTCATGCTTTGGGATTGCTAAGAACCGTGGCCCATGAGATCGGCCACACCCTCAGTTGGCCGCACTCCTTTACCGGCACGACAATGCATGACGATGGCACCATAGACGAATACGACAATCCCACCGATGTGATGAGCCGTGGGCCAACCGCAACATATGAAGACAGCAAGGGTACTTTCAGCTGGACAGCACTGGCTGGCACTCATGCCTTGAACCGTTACGCGGCCGGCTGGGTTCATCCCGATCAAGTAGAGTTTCATCCTTGGGATTCTTTGTCGTTACATGCAATAAGCCCCGTTGGTTCAACCGGTACCCAGATGGTGATCATGGAATGGTCCACGGGAGTGTATGTATCCATAGGAGCCCGCGTACAGAGATCATACGATTCCCTCATCCCGAAAGAAGGTGTCGAAATTTATCTGATCGACCAATCCGCCGCCCAGTGCGACAACCCCTACAAGGATGCTTGTTGGGGTTCAAACAGGCGTACCAAACCGGCCCTTTCGGAAGAGGACGACCCGATGCTTCATCTTCTAGGTCTGGATGAAGGTATTTACTGGGGTAACAGCGAGACGGATCCCGACAGATACGATCTCAATGTGATCGAACGGTACGGAGATACTTTCATAATCGAAATAGTCCCAGACAACGACTACCCGGTATTCACCGACGTACCCTATGAAGATCTCTTTTATGTTCCGGTGAGGTGGGCTCAATCACGGAGGATAACCACCGGCGTCGGCGAAGGGCGGTTCGGGGTTCAGTCGGGTTTGAAACGAGAAGAAATGATTACTTTCCTGTGCCGAGCCTACGCACCCGAGGAGTGCCGAAAAGACCGGTACGACGGTAGCGCCTACTTCACCGACGTCCCGGACGATCACTGGGCCAACACCACGATCGGCTGGGCTTTCGAGAACCACATCACCAGTGGAGTGGGGAACGGCCTCTTCGGGATGGGCCGGACCCTCACCAGAGAACAGACCGTGACATTCCTCCACCGTGCGGAAGGAGAACCGCACACCAGCACTGTGGGCAAAGACCACTATGACGACGTTCCCGGCAACGCCGACGTCTGGCACCAGGCGCCGATAGGTTGGGCCTACGACCAGGGCATAGCAGGCGGCACGGCAACCAGCACGTTCGGTTTCGGGTCCACGCCGTCGAGGGAAGAAACCATGTTGTTCATGTGCCGCACCCTTGACCCGGCAATCTGCCCACCTTCCAAAGAGCCGGTTACGCCCACCATACCGAAAGGCTGAAGCCGACGGACCAGGCAAGCCAATTCAGGATCTCTCGGCGCGCCGTCGGTCAGATCCGTGGTTCAGGCTGAAGGACGCCACTCCCCGGCGGATTGGCGAGCCCCGCGTGGATCCTTCGTCCACAGTTCGGCCAACTCGGCCGCCCCCTCCACGGATTGATCGATGACTCTACGCTCTGATGAGCGGAATCGCTTGAGCACGTAGTTGGCAGGATCCATGCCGCGGGGCGGGCGGCCCACTCCGATCTTGAGGCGCCAGAAGTCGGGCGAACCCAGTGCTTTGGCCACTGATTTCACACCATTGTGACCTCCCGAGCCACCACCGGCGCGGATTCGGAGCCGACCGAAGGGCAGGTCGATGTCATCATGAACAATCAGCAGGTCTTCATGATCGACCCGGTGGTACTTCACCAGGTAGGACACCGATCCGCCGGTGACGTTCATCATCCGCAGGGGTAGGCCCAGCAGCACCCTCTGGTTCCCAACTCGCAACCCGGCCGTCTCGCAGCGGGCTCGCAGGGGCCTGCGCCGCCAACCGACTCCGTAAACCGAGGCAAGGTTGGCGACCGCTTCGGCGCCGATGTTGTGGCGAGTCGCCAAGTACTCCGCTCCCGGGTTGCGCAAACCCACTATCACCCTCACCCGACACCCCCGCCAGGAATGGCCAGGGAGAGCGACCTCACCGCCGGGGAAACTCGATTGGCGGTCTTAAGAAGCGGGGACCCGGAGAAAATCCACGTGCCTGACGTAGTCGCGAAACGGGTGACGATCAACTTGGTGGGGGGTCACGGTCACGGCGCTGCCGTCCTTGAAACGCAGTGAGACTTCCCGTTCACCCGGTGGTGTGGAGCGCAGGAACCGCTCGAATTCCTGGGAATCCAGTGTCAGCAGCACCGACTCCTCCCCACCGCCGTACAGGACGGCCGGAACCCTTCCGGCGCGGACTAGACGGCGCGATTCCCTGCTCCCTGTGGAGCGGCCCTTGGCGGCCCTCAGTGTTCGTTCTGGCATTCTGGTCTCTTTCATTTTCCTGTCAGCAGGCGCAATTATGCCTTGCTCAGGGCTCTAATGCCAAAGCGGTCAACCCGGGAGGCTGCGCAGCCAGGCAAGGGTCGTCTCGGCGATACTCCGATTCACGATCTCGGCCATCCGGACCCTCCCTCGGAACAAGTGGTCCAAACCCTCCAAGTCGACAACGGTGGTCGTTTCAAGGTTCCTGACCTCCCTATCGAACAGATCGGACCGGGAGAAGACGTCTCTACTCCCTCGAAAGAAGAGCATCGGGACCGAGATGCTGCCCAAGTGGTCCGAGCGAAGCCGGTCGTGTCGACCGGGAGGGTGGAGCGGATAGGCGTATAACACCAGCGCCTTGACAGGGGCGCCCTCTGCCGCAAGGTAGCTCGAGATGCGGCCCCCCATGGAGCGGCCCGCCAACACGGGCATCTCCCCAGTTTGTTCCACAGCCCAATCCAAAACCGCCTGGTGGCAGGCCAAGAGTCTTTCGGGGGAGTCCGGCCAGCGGCGACCCTCTTCCTTATACGGGTAATTGAAGGTGACGCACCACACCCCTGCTTTTACCAGTTCATCCCGCAGACCCACTGTAAGCGGATGGAGGGCATCCGATCCGGCCCCATGGGCAAGAAGCATGGCAAATTCTTCTCCCCGGTCACCGGCCATCCAAACGCTGATCTCTCGGCCCGGCGCCCACTCTACGGTTGCGGTGGGTAACTCCATCCATGGAACGGTACCTTGCTGAGGCTAAAACCACTCAACCATCCTGGAGGGAACTACCTCCGCTTCGGGCCATGCCGACAAAAGGCGGTTAGTGGGCCTGCCGCTCGCAGGGCTGTCGCTATGTCCCTGCCTCACGTCTCACCGCAGCTGAGGACGTCGAGGAAGGCGCCCCCTGCAACGGCGACTCGACAGTGTCCTCGGCCGATGCAAATGCCCGGCGCCACCTCCTCGGATGCCACCAGGCCCAGGTTTGATGAAGCCTTTCAATACCGCTTCGACGCTTCCCACCGGCGTCACTGGTAACGGAAGTCCCTCAGCGGCATGCGCGGGCCGAATTGAGGCGCCTTCCCGGCCTTCTCCAATAACCTCACCACCCGTCCCCTATGGGGCCGGAACGGTTCCAGCAAATCCATCATCTCCTCGTCCGTGCCTCGGGGCCGACCGGTCAGATGCCAGGCAACCACGTTCTTCAGGTGGTAGTCACCCACAGCCACCGCGTCGGCGTCTCCGTGGCTTACCGCTACCGTCCTGGCGGAGGTCCACTCTCCGATTCCGGGCAACTGTTCCAGGAATGATCGAGCCTGCCGGGAAGGAAGATCAGCCGTCTTCTCTATTCGGTCATACCACTGGGCGGCCCTCAGCAGAGTGACCGCTCTCTTCCGTTCCAGTCCGAGAGGATGGAGGTCGTAGTAACCCAGTGAAGCCAGCCTCCGGGGATGGGGCAAGAGGCGCACTCCCACCTGTGGTCCCGGCGCCTGCTCCCCCCACTTTCGCACCAGGGCGCCCATGCTGCGAGCCGCCTCCCTTCCAGTGACCTTCTGGGCCACAATCGCCGCCCACAGCGCTTCAGACACCAGTCCGGTGGCCCCGAATCGGAATCCCGGATTGAAGTGATGGATTCTCTTCACCAGGGGGTGGTCGGTAAGAAAGCTCTCGGGCCGGTCAGCCATTCCCAGCCAACCTTCCACCCGAGCACAGATCCAGTCACTGCCCACCCCCCAAACCCTGACCATCACCTGTGCCCTCCCGAGGCGGCTTATCCCGACCGTCGCCGCCCCCTGGGGGGTCCGGACCGCTGTCCACCATCCTCCCTCGGTGAACCGGGCAGCCATCTTGCCCAAAGGCGCCAGGGTAGCCCTCAAGTCGAGAGGCCGACCCTCCAGTTCGATAACCCGCTCCCGGTCGGGAGGGGATGTCTCAGACAATCTTCAGGAGCCGTTCAAGACTCCTTGCCCCCCAGGTAGGAGGTGCGCAGGTCCGGGTGGGCCAACAATTTCTCGGCCGTGTCGTCGAGCACCACCCGGCCGGTTTGCAACACCCAACCCCGGTCGGCAATGGAAAGCGCCATGTTGGCATTCTGCTCCACCATGAATACCGTCATACCCGCTTCATGAATCTGCTGGATCAACTCAAAGTTCTGCTGAACCAACGCCGGCGCCAAGCCCATCGAAGGCTCATCCATGAGCAACACCCGAGGCCCCGCCATCAGAGCCCGACCGATTGCCACCATCTGTTGCTCTCCCCCCGACAACGTACCGGCCTTTTGACTCAAGCGCTCCTTTACACGGGGGAACAACTCGAAGACCCTCTCCATGTCAGCGTTGATATGGTCGGTGTCTTTCCGCAAGTAGGCCCCGAGTTCGAGATTGTCCTTCACAGAGAGGCGCTTGAACAACCGTCGGTTTTCGGGAACCATGGTCACGCCCTTCTTCACCCGATAGCTGATGGGCCTCTCAGTCACGACTTCACCGTCGAGCAACACCTCGCCCGAGGTCGGAATGAGCATCCCTAGCAGTGTCTTCAAGGTCGTGGACTTCCCACTGGCGTTTCCTCCCAGCAAACAGACCAATTCACCCGGGTAGATCGCCAGATCCACGTCTTTGAGCGCATGCACCGCGCCATAGTGGGCATTGACCGAGCGCATCTCCAGCAGGGGATGAGACTCGTTCATTTGGTGGTGGCTCCCTGACCGAGATAGGCCTCTATCACGCGGGGATCCGACGAGACCTCGTGATAGTCGCCATCGGCGATCATCGTTCCGTGATCCAATACGATCACCCGGTCAGACACCTCCCGCACCACCTCCATGTCGTGTTCTATCACCACGATGGTGAAACCCCACTCTTCGCGAAGGCGACCGATCAAACCGGTTAGTTCGGCCGATTCAACAGGATTCATACCGGCAACCGGCTCGTCCAGCAACAACAGCTTGGGCTGGGTGGCCATGGCCCGGGCGATCTCCAGCCGGCGACGGTTTGCGTAGGAAAGGACGGCGGCTGGTTGATCGAGGCGGAAACCGATCAGGCGGGTCCCGAAAAACCCCAGGATCTCTTCGGCGCGGGCCCGGATCTCGGCTTCTTCCCGCCGGAAGGCCTTCGTGTAGAACAGGGCGCCGAACGTTCCCTGTTTCGTGCGGCAGTGTTGGGACACCATCACGTTTTCCAGCACAGTCATGTTCGCGAACAGCCGGACGTTCTGAAAGGTGCGGGCCACTCCTCGCGAGGTCACCTGGTTGGCATCGAGGCCGAGCAGAGTACGTCCCTCGAAGAGGATCTCACCGGTGGCTTCCACCGAGGCGGTGATGGCGTTGAACAAGGTGGTCTTACCGGCGCCGTTCGGACCGATTACCGAGACGATCTGCCCCTCATGCACCTGGATGTCCACCCCATCCAAGGCCCGGAGACCGCCGAACTCCACCGTGAGGCCGCGGATATCAAGCAAGGGGTTCCCGTTCACGGTCCGCCGTCCGAATCCGTTGTCTGTGTCGGGCCTGCGGTTTGAGGATCATTGGACTCGTCAGTGTCGATTTCTCCCCGCAACCAAGCATCCTGCAAGAACTCTTCCTGGTGGAGTTCCCGCGAGCGGCGGGCGCTGGGAATCAGCCCCTCAGGACGGGCAAGCATCATCCATACCAGCAGCGCTCCGTAGATGAGCAGCTTGAATTCGGAGAACTCCACCAGCAACCCGGGTTGCTTCGGCCCTCCGAGCACACCGATCAACACCACCGCTCCGGCTATCACCCCGAAAATGTTGCCCATGCCTCCGAAGATCACCACCACCAGGATGATGATGGAGACCAGGATGAGGAAGCTGGTGGGGAAGACAGATCCCACTTTGGCTACGAAAATGGCGCCCCCGAAGGATCCCAGCACCGCTCCGACCACAAACGCCATCAGCTTGACATTGACAGTGTTTATCCCCATCGCCTCGGCCACGGGTTCATCCTCCCGCACCGCCATCCAGGCCCGTCCCAGCCGGGACCGTTCCAGGCGCCACGAGATGTAGATGGCAATTGCACAGAAGAAGAGCACCAGGTAGAACACCCGGCGCGGGTTGGTGCCGTCCACCGTGAGCAGGCCAAACACGTCCACTCCGTCAATGGCGGTTATTCCCTGCGATCCTCCGAACCAACCCGACAGCCAGTCGGACAAGAACAGCAATCGGATGATCTCCCCGAATCCCAGCGTCACTATTGCCAGGTAGTCGCCCCGCATCCGGATCACGGGAGCGCCGATGAAAAGCCCCACCAGGATGGCGATGAAGATCACCAGGATCAATGCGACGAACCAGGGCAGTTCGGGTGCGATCCGGGGTGAGGTGGCGGCGGTCAGCACCGCCGTGGAGTAACTGCCCACCGCGAAGAACGCCACATAGCCAAGATCCAGAATCCCGGCCAGACCCACGACCACGTTGAGACCCAGGGCCAGCAAGACGAACAGACCGACATTCGCCAGCAGTTCGTTGGTCAGTTTCCCCACCAGCAGCGGCAATAGGATCATGACAACTCCCACACCGGCGATAAGGGTGAGATTGACGCGGGTGCGTTTGGGGCCCTCCATGGCTTGGACCCGGGCTTGGACAGTCTTGATTCTCCCCTGACCCACGAAGGAGAGTACCCCGGACACAATAGCCAAAACCGCAGCACCGAGAAGGGTAACCCCTCCCCGCGGAGCGTACATCCACTCGACCAGAGCCTCGAGTTTCACACCTTCCACAAGATCAACCACCAAGGATTCCAAAATGGCTGCGGCGACAACCGTAAGCGCCATGGTCATGATCACTTTCTGAGTCCGAGAGGTTGCCAGCCGAAGCGTTCCTCCCACCATTCCGAGTCCCGCGCCGATCACCAGCCAGACGATGAACCCTGCGCCGGTCCCCCGTCCGAAACTCAAGAACTCCAGCAGTTGCGGACTCCAGTTGATCAAGGGATCCCGCAGGTCGAAACCGGCCAGGAGCAGGGCCAGGATTGACAACCCCCCACCTGCCATCAGGCCACCGGTGGTGGCGCCAATCACCAGATCTCTATTGCTCGGCGGGTTCGCCAAGAACCCTGAGTGCTCTGGTCGGCGGCCGAGCAGGACGCCCACCACCAAGGGCGCCGCCAGCACCACCAGGTATCCAAGACTCAATATGGGCACGACAATCTCTCTCACATCGAGTCGGACCGGCATACCCGAAAGAGATATGAACACCTGGCCGAGGGCCCCCAACGCCCCTATCCGGACAACTCGCCGCCAAGCGGCGGGCACCCGGCGAATCAGCAGACCAGCAGTGGTTGTCACGCCCGATCCTCCGCCGAGAGACGCTCCCCGAACAATCCGCTGGGTTTGAGGAGCAGGACGCCGATCAACATGGCGAAGGCCACCGCGTCCCGCAGTTGCGACACCCCGCTGACGCCCAGTGGCTCCAAGATGAGCAACGGCCCGGTCGACTCGGCCAGACCGATGAACAACCCTCCGGCCATCGAACCCCCCAGATTGCCGATGCCCCCCACCACGGCCGAACTGAACGCCTTGATGCCGGGAAGAAAACCGGTGTAATGAATGACGCTACGGAAAAGGACTCCCCACAAAATACCGGCTACGCCGGCCATCGCCCCGCCGACTGCAAAGACCTTGACAATGGTCCGGTTGACATTGACACCCATCAAGCCGGCAATCTCCTGGTCTTCAGCCACCGCCCGCATTGCCTTGCCGGTCTTGGTGCGCTCCACGAGAAGCCACAGACCCAGCATGGCCAAGGCCGCGACACAGATCACCAGAATCTTGGTGCCCTCGATTTCAAGGAAGGTGCGTTTGGCTGTCAGCCAGTCAGGCATGTCCGGATATGCCTTGCTGGTCGGGCCGAGCAGGACCACCGATGTGTTCTGGATGAAGAACGAGATGCCGATAGAGGTAATCAGAGGGATGAGACGGGGAGCCTTGCGCAAAGGTCGGTACGCGACCCTCTCCATGATCACTGCGGTCAGGGTGCAGACCAGCATGGAAACCACCACAATGAACAGCAGGGACCCTATGAAATTGCTCTCCCACAACCCGGCATCGTCGAGTTTGTTCGAAGTGATCATCCCGGTCATGGCCCCCACCATGAAGACTTCACCGTGGGCAAAGTTGATGAACCCAAGCACCCCGTACACCATTGAATAGCCCAGGGCGATCAAGCCGTACATCGCCCCCTGCGAGAGCCCGGAGATCACCAGCCCCCGGAATTGTGCAACGGTTAGCCCGGTGGCGTCGGGATTGATCAACCGAGCGAAGGGGTTATCAACACTTATCTGCTGGGCGATGAACGCCAACAACCCGACCGTCACTACTCCCAAAGCGAGGACACGCAGAACCGTAAGGAACCAGTCAACCTTGGTTTTAGGCGCCCAATTGTTTGCCATCGCTACTCCTTCGCGACGATGCCGAAGCTTACACAGGACACTGTGCTTGCTCCGGCATCATCATCAGTCAATTGTTCGTTCAGTTGCCTCCACCTGAGTAGACGACGTTGCCCATGCTTGCTTCAGGGTCATCGGAACTCGCGTGGTGGACCACCGTGATCTTGCCGGAACCGCAGTCACCAAAGTCGTCACAGCCGATCACGCCGATCAAGCCCTGATAGTTGCGGACATTGTCGAGATACTGACGCACTCCTTGACGGTCGACCATCAAGGACCCATCTTCGGAGACATACGAAGCGGCCGTAATGGCGTCCAGCAGCATGGTGGTTGCGTCGTAACCGTGCGCCCAGAACGGAGCGGCAGGTCCTTCACCGTACTCACTCTCGTAAGCGGCCAAGAAATCCTGAGCCGACTTTCCGGTGCTTGCGTTGACGTTCTGACCAAAGCGGGTGTCGGGACCGGAAAAGTACATGCCCTCGGTCTGGGAAAGCGCCAGGTACGAGGTGTTCAACAAACCGTCGGCCGCCAGGAGCACCGTGCCCTCCAAGCCCGAAACCCCCGGAGCCTGCTCGGCGATGAAATCACCGGCGGGTTGGAAGATCGGGAAGAACAGAGCACCAGGACTGCCAGCCGCGATCTCGGTGAGCACCGGAACCATGTCCGTGTCCTCCTTGTTCACAGCAGAGAAACCGGTCACATCACCACCCAAGGCAGCAAACGCATCAGTAAAGGCCTTCGCCAAACCCTGCGTATAAGGATCTCCATCATGAATAGCAGCCGCAGTGGTGATACCAAGCTCGTTGAAAACAAACTCCGCCATCACCCTGCCCTGGAACAGATCGTTGTGAGCCGTCCGGTAGTAGCCGTAGCTGTAGTTCGGCCCCGGCGTACCCGCCAAGTCCGAAGTCAGCGCCGGCGAAGTGTTACCACCCGAAATCAGCACCATTCCAGCATCGGTAATCAGCGGCGCCGCCGCAGTAGCAGCACCCGAACACGACGTACCGATCACACCGACTACGTCCTCGTCAGCCACAATGATCTGAGCCGCAGCCTGACCACCATCATTGGAACACAGATCGTCAAGCCCAGTGCCCATATCCACATCAAAGCCATGCACCTGCCCATAGTCCGCAATCGCCAGAACCACAGAACGCTCGATAGGCAGACCAAAGAAGGCCACATCACCCGTAATAGCATTCAACGAGCGAATCTGGACGGCCTCACCCGGCTCAACCTCCACCGTACCCAGAGAACCGTCACCAAGATGCTCCATCACGAGCACCTCCTCGCCCATCTCCTCGGGGGCCACCGTAGTCGCAGGCGCGGTCGTCTCCGTCCCCGCCTCAGGCGCCGCGCTGTCCTCGTCGTCTCCGCAGGCCGACAGCACCAGCGCCAGACAGGCCAGCACCACTGCAGTCTTAAAAGCAATCCGGAATCGTGAGGTCTTTCGTGTACCAAACATCACTAACTAGCCTCCTTTGTTTTCTAACGGCGTTGATTCTGCGGGTGTTCAATGCCAATCTGTGAGATTCGCCATCCTTCCATCAGAAGGCTCTTCCGTCATGTGAGGACTTCCTTCCTCCGAAAGCAACGTGCGCCCGCCACCCACACAATAGCGTACCTAGGGTTGAATTAAAAGGACCAGGCATGCCATCTCTTCTTGCAACCTTCGCGGTCTGCTGGGTTGCAGAACGCCGGCTAGTAGGCCGTTTACCGGCCTTTGGGATGCCAGACGGTCTTGATTTCCGTGAACGCCGCGATCCGGTTGAGATTCCGGTCTGAGGCGTCCCAGCGGCCGATCCGTTTGAGATTGTGGGAGGCTGCTTCTTCCAGCGTGGGGGAGGACTCCGGAGGAACCCCCGACAGATCCAGGGCGTTGATGTCCATGTGACCGGCCATCCAGGGAGCCAATTCGGCCGATGACCCGGTCAGGATGTTGACCACTCCGGGCGGGACGTCGGCCGTGGCCACAGCCTCGGCAAAGGTCACGGCGGCGATCGCCTGCGAGGATGACGCCAACAAAACCGCGGCGTTGCCACTAACCATGACCGGCGCCAAAGCCCCCACCAGTCCCAACAGGGCCGGTTGGCCGGGAGCGACAACGCCGACCACTCCCATCGGCTCGGGGGTGGAGATATTGAAATAAGGCCCCGCAACCGGGTTCATGTTCCCGATCACCTGCTGGTATTTGTCACACCACCCTGCGTACCAGATCAAGAGATCGATGGCTTCCGACACCTCTCTTCGAGCGGAGCCGATCGTAGCCTGAAGCGCCAGTTGGCCAATGAAGGTCTCGGCGCGGTCTTCGACCATCTCGGCGATCCGATAGAGGATCTGACCACGGTTGTAACCGGAACGTGCTCTCCATCCGGGGTAGGCGCGGCGTGCGGCCCGCACCGCCATTCGCAGATCCTTGCGGGAAGCCTCGGACAATTGGACTGTCACCACACCGTCACGGGAGGCATACCGGAAAGTACGCCCGGACTCTGAACGGGGGAAACGTCCGTCGATGAAGAGTTTGTAGGTCTTCCGAACCCCTAGCCGTCCCTCCATCTATCCCATTCCCTTCAGGTATGCCGCCAAGCCGTGTCGGCCTCCCTCTCTTCCGAAACCGGACTCCTTAACCCCTCCAAACGGAGATGCCGGGTCGAACTGGTTGTAAGTGTTGGCCCACACCACTCCCGAGGCAAGCTGATCGGCCATCCACAGTATTCGAGATCCCTTGGCCGTCCACACCCCGGAGGCAAGTCCGTAGGGCGTGTTGTTGGCCCTCTCCACTGCTTCGGTGGGAGTCCGGAAAGTGAGAATCGACAACACCGGACCGAAGATCTCCTCCTGGGCAATGCGGTGAGATTGGGAGACCTCCGTGAACAACGTGGGGGGAAACCAGTATCCGCGGTCGGGCAATTGACAAGGCGGTTGGTAGATTTGCGCCCCCTCGCTCCGACCTGCCTCTACCAGGCCGGTGATTTTCTCCAGTTGTGCCGCGGAGTTGATGGCGCCCACATCGGTGTTCTTGTCCAGCGGATCCCCCACCCTCAATGTCAAGAGCCGGCGACGGAGGCGTTGCACAAAATCCGCCGCGACGGATTCCTGGACCAGGAGTCGGCTTCCCGCACAGCAGACTTGCCCCTGGTTGAAGAAGATTCCGTTCACCACACCCTCCACCGCCTGGTCCATGGGGGCGTCTTCGAACACCACATGAGCACCCTTTCCACCCAACTCCAAGGTCAGAGGTTTGCCCGTGCCGGCCAGCCGTCTTCGGATCTGTTTGCCCACCTCCGTGGAACCGGTGAACGCAACCTTGTCAACTCCCCGGTGGCTGACCAGGTCCGCTCCGGTCCGACCCGCCCCCGGTATCACATTCAGCACCCCCGGTGGCAGACCGGCATCGGCTGCGATCTCCGCCAATCGTAATGCAGACAGCGGCGTTGTCTCAGCCGGCTTGAGGACCACCGTGTTGCCGGTGGCCAGGGCCGGAGCCACCTTCCAGGCCGCCATGAGCAGCGGGAAATTCCAGGGTATTACCTGCCCTACCACCCCTAGAGGCTGTGGGTTCACTCCTGCAAAGGCGTAATCCAACTTGTCCGCCCACCCGGCGTGGTAGAAGAAGTGGGCTGCCACCAAGGGAAGATCGATGTCCCGCGCCTCCCGGATCGGCTTCCCCCCATCCCGGGTGTCGAGCACCGCCAGTTCCCGGCTGCGTTCCTGGATGAGGCGAGCGATCCGAAACAGGAACTTGGCCCGGTCACCTGCCGGCCGAGTTGCCCAATCCCCGGCGGCGTCCCTGGCAGACCTGACTGCCCGGTCGACATCGGAAGAACCGGCCTCCGCCACCATTGCCAAGTGGTCTTCGGTGGCAGGTTCGATGGAAGGGAACCACTTTTGGGACAGGGGTTCCACTTCCCCGCCATCAATCCACAATCCGTACCTGTCCCGGACCGCAGCGAGGCTTGGGTTCTCTCTCGACTCTTGATACTCCCATCGCGGAGGGCTTTCCGAGTCCGCAAGCACCGGCTGATCTGCACTCATTCCCTAAGCCTTTGTGAAGTAGTCCGCCGACTGGTAACGGCCGGTATTCAACCATTTGATTTGCATAAGCAGGTCGTTGAGCAAGGAAGAAGCCCCGAATCTGAACCGGTCGGGAGTCATCCAGTCCGAGCCCAGGGTCTCGTTCAAGACCACCAGCCATTTGATCGCCTGCTTCGCGGTGCTGATCCCTCCCGCAGGCTTCATTCCAACCGCTCGTCCGGTCATGGCGCGAAAGTCCCGGATCGCCTCCAGCATTACCAGTGTGACCGCCAGGGTGGCCGCCGGTTGCACCTTGCCGGTCGAGGTCTTTATGAAATCAGCCCCTGCCGCCATGGCCAGCATCGAGGCCTTCCGGACATTGTCATAGGACCCCAACTCTCCGGTTTCGAGGATCACCTTCAAACAGGCGTCACCTGCCGCCTCTCGAACCGCCTCAATTTCGTCGACGACCTTGCGGTAATCGCCGGACAGAAAGGCGCCTCGATCAATTACCATGTCAACTTCATCGGCGCCATCAGCCACCACCCGCCGGGTTTCGGACACCTTCATGTCCAGAGGAGCCTGACCGGACGGAAAATAGGTGGAGACCGCCGCCACCCGAACTGTGGAACCCCGCAGCACCTCCGAGACCACTCCCACCAGGTTTGGATAGACGCACACCGCAGCCACCGAGGGGATCGACGGATCGGTCGGATCGGGCCTGATAGCCTTGTGTGACAGTTGTCTTACTTTTCCAACAGTGTCCATTCCTTCCAGGGTGGTCAGGTCGGTCATCGTGACAGCGGCTCTCAGGGCCCACTTCTTGGACTCTCCCTTTATCGATCGGGTGGAGAGCGTTGCCACCCGTTGCTCTACCATCACCTCGTCGGTCGGTCCCACCGACCGCATCAGCGAGGGGAGATCGCGCCATGACGTCCCCTCCCGTCTCCCACCAGAAGAAAGTGCCACTGCGTGTTCAGCCATAAAGACCCGATTGTAGGAACGCTCGCCCCCGATGGACGTGAGGCGGAGGGTCGATGGCAGGCGGTCACCCACAACCCCTGGATACCGATCCTCATTGCATCGCTTGCGTGGGGCAGCGCTCCCGCCGCCAATCGAGCCATCCTGTTGAACGGCGTGAACCCCTTCACTATCTTCCCCCTCAAACAGGTGGGAGGGGCGATCGTAATGATCGGGGCCTTGGCCCTCGCCAGGCGCCTGCCGAGACTTGATTTTCAATCCTTCAAGGCGGGGGCGGTGATCGGTATCTACAACATGACGATCCCCACCATCCTCTTCACTCTGGGGTTCCAGATAATTCCGGCCAGCATCGGGGCGGTGATCGTGGGGATCATCCCCCTGGTAACCATCCTCTTCACCCACTGGGTAGTGCCAGGGGAACGCTTCCGGCTCGGCAGGCTGCCGGGCCTCTTCTTTGCGATGCTCGGAGTGGGAATCATGGGATGGGCGCCGGTCGGCGAAGCCTCCTCCCGTTGGGTTTACGGGGTGGCCATCACCACTTTGGGGGCCGCCTTTGCCGGGTTGGGAGGCGCCTACACTCGCCGCTACGCGGTCCGACACCCCAACCGACAGTTGATTGTCTCCCAGTTCATCATGTCCACGGTGTTGCTGTGTGTCATCTCCATCCCTTTCGATGGCTATGCCGGTTACCTGACCATCGACGCCACCAGCCTGTGGTTGATCGTCTATCTGGGGGCCGTACCCACAGTTGTCTCCTTCGCTGCTTTCATGTGGGCCTCCCGAATCGCCACCGCCGCCCGCGCCGCTCTCACCGGATACCTGGTCCCGGTTTTTGGAGCAATAGGAGGGGTAGTGCTCCTTTCGGAACCGGTAACACTGCAATTGATGGTGGGCTTGGCGGCAGTAGCAATTGGCATTGTGGTTAGTGACCGGCCCGACCGGCAGGACGACCGGCGAAGAGCAGCCGGACAGAAGTCACCCTGATGCTAAAATCGTCCGAGGGGGTCACCCCAGTGGCTAGCAGGGCGGGAGCGTAAAGCACTCACCTGCACACCATTTCTTACCTCTCCGGTGAGATTTCCAACCACTACGTCACCAGAAGTCTCCCCGTTACCAGCCCGACCGCTCTAGACCTGGAGGAATCGCCTTAGCCATGTTCGGCCACAGGACGCCGATCCAAACAGGTGAGGGTCGGACCGCACCGGGGAAGAGGGAGGGTTGGCAGGCCATAACCCACAACCCTTGGATTCCCATCGTGATCGCAGCGGTGGCCTGGGGAAGCGCACCGGCCTCCAGCCGGGCGGTGCTCCTGATGGGGGTGAGTCCATTCACGATCTTTCCCCTCAAGCAGGTAGTCGGGGCCTCGGTGATCATGGCCACCCTGGCACTGACCAAGCGAAACCTGCGATTGGACCGGGAGACTTTCAAGGCCGGAGCGGCCATCGGCATTTTCAACATGACCATCCCCACCATCCTCTTCACATTGGGATTCCAGATAATTCCGGCCAGCATCGGGGCGGTGATCGTAGGAATAATCCCCCTGGCCACCATCCTGCTGACCCATTGGGTCGTACCGGGAGAGAAATTCAGGGCCGCCCGGATTCCCGGCCTGATGTTCGCAATCCTGGGAATAGGCGTCATGGCCTGGGCGCCGGTGGGACAACCCTCCTCCCAATGGATTGTGGGCGTTGTTCTGATGACAGTCGGGGCAGTATCGGCGGGTTTTGGGGCGGGGCGCTCACCCGCCGATACGCGGTTCGCCTTCGTAATGCTCCCCTGATCGTTTCCCAGTACTTGACTTCCATGGTGATCCTGGGCCTGGTGTCCATCCCCTTCGGCGGCTACCAGGGATATCTCACAATCGACGCAACCGCGTTTTGGCTGATCATCTACCTGGGGGCGGGTCCCACCGCCATTTCGTTCGCCGCCTTCATGTGGGCCTCCCGGATTGCTACCGCGGCGCGAGCGGCTCTCACCGGGTATATCTCCCCGCTCTTGGGGGCGACCTTGGGCGTGGTGGTGCTGTCGGAGCCGATCACCACGCAACTGATCGTGGGAATGGTGGCAGTTGCCATTGGAATAGTGGTCAGCGACCGCCCTGACCGGCGGGATGATCGTCGAAGAGCAGCCGCCCGGCAAGCCCTCTCGCATTAGACTGGCAACACCGGTGAGTTCTTCACGTCACATACTGGTCGCGGTGGCGTGGCCCTATGCGGCAGGTTCCCGTCATCTGGGACATCTGGCCGGCGCCTACCTTCCTGCCGACATTTTCGCCCGGTATCACCGCATCGCGGGCAATCGGGTGCTGATGGTCTCCGGCAGCGATGTGCACGGTACTCCCATCACCGTGCTGGCCGACCAAGAGGGGGTGGAACCCCAGGTGATCGTCGACCGCTACCATGCCGAATTCCTGACCGACTGGGAAAAGCTGGGGATCGCCTGGGATCTGTACACGTCCACCGGTACCCCCAACCACTACGCGGTCACCCAAGATGTCTTCTCCCGTTTGCTGGAAAAGAGCTATATCACCGAAGGCGTCTCCACCCAGTTGTTCGATCCCCAGGTACGGAGGTTTCTCCCCGACCGCTACGTGGAGGGCACTTGCCCCAACTGCGGTTACCAGGACGCCCGCGGCGACCAGTGCGACGATTGTGGTCGCACGTTGGACGCCGTCGAACTCATCGAACCTCGCAGCAAGATGTCGGACGCCACTCCGGTCACTCGAGAGACGAAGCACTTCTTTCTCAGGCTTGACGCCTTCCAGGACCGGCTTTCGGAGTGGTTGTCCACCAGGCGGGGATGGCGGCGGCATGTCAAGAACTGGGCGTTGGGAATGGTCGACGAAGGCCTTCCCCGACGAGCGATCACCCGCGATCTGGTCTGGGGAGTCCCACTGCCCCCTCCCGCTGACCGGCTTGGTGAGGGAAAACGCATCTACGTGTGGTTCGACGCCGTGATCGGCTATCTCTCCGCCGCCAAGGAGTGGTCCCAGATCCACGGTACACCCGACGAGTGGAAACGGTGGTGGGAGGACCCCGAAGCCGAATCCTATTACTTCATCGGGAAGGACAACATCCCCTTTCACGCCGTCATCTGGCCGGCCATGCTGATGGGATATGGAGGCCTCAACCTTCCCACCGATGTCCCCGCCAACCAGTACGTGACCTTCAGGCAGGAGAAGGCCTCCAGCAGCAGGGGAATCGGCCGCTCGGTGGGATGGTATGCCGACCGTATCCAGGCAGACGCACTCCGTTACGCCCTGGGTTCGGCACTGCCCGAACAGAACGACACCGACTTTTCCGAATCCGAGCTTATCCGGCGGGTGAACGACGAACTGGTGGCAACCTGGGGCAACCTGGTGCATCGGGTGGTCTCCATGGCCCATGGTTGGTACGGTGGCAGGATGCCCGCCAAACATGCCCCCACCACCGAGGACCAAGCCCTCCTGGCGGAGATCGATGACGGTTTGCAACACGCCGGCCAGATGCTGGAAAGAGTCGAACTGCGGGCGGCCCTGCGTCAAGCGATGGAAGGCGCCCAAGCGGTCAACGTCTATCTGAACGCCCAGGCACCCTGGCTTGAGAGGCGCAACAACCCTGATCGGGCAGAAACGGTGCTTCACACTGCCCTATCAGCCATCAATGGGCTGAAGGTGAGCTTCTCTCCCTACCTTCCCTTCTCGTCTGAGGAGATCCACACCATGCTCGGGCAGCCAGGGGTTCTGGCGGACCGCGGGTGGAAGCGGCCTCCACTAACCGAGGCCACCCTGGCGGCCCCCCGGCCCCTCTTCATCAAACTCGACAAAGACCTGCTCGAATAGAAAGGGTCTTCCGGTTCAGGAAGGGGGGTAAACTCCTGCGGCGCTGGACTCATCGGTCTGCCAGAAGATGTCGGAGATCTCACCAATCAAGTCGATCAGCCCCTGGGAGACAGCCGGATCCATTGACTTCTTGGCGTCGCCGGCCGCTTTGACAGCCCGCCAGAAGAGGTCATGCAACTGCGGGAATTGTTCAACATGGTGGGGCTTGAAGAAGTCCGACCACAAAACCGAGAGGTGGTGCTTGACCAACTCGGCCTGCTGCTCCTTGATGCTCACGCAACGTCCCCGGAAGACCGAGTCGTCGGAATCGGCATACTTGGTACAGGCGTTGAGCACCGAGCGAGCCTCGATCATGGCCTGAGCCGGGTCGTAGACTCCACAAAACAGATCGCAGTGGGCATGAGCGATGGTTACCGGCCGGAAAAAGGCCATGGTCATCTCCTCTCTGGGGAAAAAACAGATCCTGTTCTCGCCAGAATAGCGGAGTATGAGTAGGTTAGGACTGCGACGGTTCGTAGTCTCGGGCTCATCCATGTCCCCCGCTTTCACCGACGGAGACCGTTTCATCGGTCGGCTTGCCGGCAGGCGCCGGCCGCCGCGCCGAGGTAGCGTGGTTGCCTTCACCCACCCTTGCCGATCGGGATTCTGGCTGGTCAAACGGGTGGTGGGGCTAGGCGGCGAGGTGGTTAGCATCGAGACCGGAGAAGTGTTGATAGACGGGCGGGCAGGTCTCGACCTATGGGGTAACGGTTGGTCGACACCGGACGGAGAGTGGAAGGTCCCCGACGGTGACCTGTTCGTGCTCTCCGACCAAAGGCCGGCCACGCGAGATGATTCACGAAGCTTCGGCCCGATCGGAACCAGGGGCCTTTACCGCATGGTGTTTCCCCCCGGGAGCCACAAGCGCCGAATACAAGACCCCCGACTACCGGGAGGGCCGCGTTGACTAGGCGCCCACCCCACCGACGATCCAACCAAATGGAGCGATGGCAGAGAAGGGTGTTGGTCGGGTTGGGCACCGTGGTGGTGATAATGGCCGCGTTGGCGGTTGTGCTGGTGATTCGAAACGCCCTGGGCAGTTCCGGGCTGACCGGCCAACCGGGCGCCTCCGAGGTGGCTTCTTCCACTACCGAGGCGACGGACCCTGCCACCGAAACCAGTCCTGACACCCCTGGGAACACCCAGGAAGGGCCGGCCGGTCCCACCACGACCACCGTTGCGGGCGCCACCATTCCCACCCTTCCCCCTCCCCCCGCCACTTTCGTGGAGGAAAGCATCTCAGCATCGGACCTTCGCCTCCAACCTGAGGGGCTGGGGCCAATACCCTTCGGCACCGACGTCAATAGAACATTGAACACCCTCACCGCAGCTTTGGGCGCCCCGGATGCCGACTCGGGGTGGCTGCCCGCCACCGTCGACCAACTCCAATGCCCGGGGACCCGGGCTCGACAGGTCACCTGGGGCAGCCTGGACGTCTTCTTTTCCGACGGACCTACCGATTGGGGAGCGGACGGGTTCGAGCACTTCTTTTCGTTTTCGTATTCGCTGAGTCCCGGCTCGTCATCGCCGGAAGGGCCGTCTCTGCGAACCTCGGAGGGATTGCAGTTGGGCGCCACCTTGTCCCGATCATCTTCCATCTATGGCGAGTCTTCCATCACCCGCGACCACCCCACCGAGGGGACCATCTTGGAGGTGGAAGTCCCCGGACCCGGTTACATGATGGGAGTATTCGCTGGAACCGATGACGATGTGCTACTGGTGTCGCTTGGGGGTGGCACCGGGTGCCGGGGGTGAAAGGCCAAGCGTAAGGCACCCTTTCCCATAACATCTCTATTCATGCGAAAACTTCTAATGCCGGTCCTGCTAGTCACCCTGGTGGCAGCCTGCGGTGGAGACTCACCGGGGGGGAACGACCAATCCACAACGATCACGGCAGCCCCGACTACTGCACAAGATGGCACTCCGGAAAGCACCACCGTGGATGTTCCCGACAATACCGAGGCCACGGTCGCGCCGGAGGGCACCACCACCTCGGAGGAGGCGGCAACCCCGACGACGGATACCTCCACCTCCACCACCACGGATCCCGCAGGCACCACCGACACGACTGTCGAACCGACAACCACGACTGTCGAGCCGACGACCACGACTAGTTCCACCACCACTACGATCCCCGAACCTGATTTACCCCCCAGCCCTCTGACGGGTCTGGGAGTCGAGGACCCCGAGTTGCTGAACCGCCGCACCATGGCCGTCAAAGTGGACAATCACTGGGATGCCCGTCCCCAGGCGGGAATCGGTGAGGCGGAGGCGGTCGTCGAACTCCTGGTCGAATCGGGCATCACTCGATTCATGGCCCTCTTCCACACCGTGGACTCTTCGGCGGTGGGTCCGGTCCGCTCCGTTCGACCCACCGATCCTCATCTGCTCAGGCACTTCAACGCCACCCTGCTCACCAGTGGCGGACAGAATTGGATCCTGAGAATGTTCCCCCGCAATGGCGTTGGGGTCATCGGGGAAATCGGAGTGGGAGGATATCGGGACGATTCTCGCAGCGCGCCACACGATTACATTGTCAACACCGCCGAGTTTCGAGCCGTGGCCGACCAAAGGCTCTACCCCGACACGGCGCCTCCCCCCCTCTTCGAATTCGGTGACCTGCCTTCAGACGCCATCCTGGGCGCCGTATCCCGAGTACAGATGGAGTGGGCTGCCGACAACGTGATTAGCTGGCGCTGGAACGGTACCCAATGGGAACGCCATCTAGAGGACGGCCCCCATTACTGGATCCCGTCCGGGGGTGAGGAAGGCACCGCCGCGGTGGGGAGCGATGAAGAGGCCTCCCCGGCCCAAGAAGTGAGGAAGATCATCACCGCCGACACCCTGGTCGTGCTGTTCTCCAGGTTGTTCTACGCCCGGCCTCCCGAAGGAGGAGGGTATGCCCTTCCCACGATGGAGACCACCGGCGGTGGGCGGGCGCTGCTCTTCTCCCAGGGCCAAGTAGTAGAGGGCAGGTGGGAACGGGAAGGCACCACGCAGCCCTTTGCTCTCTCACTCGAAGACGGCTCCCCCATCACGGTGCCTCCCGGGAGACCATGGCTGAGTCTCTTCCCCGAGGGCCGTCCCGTCACTTGGTAGGTATGGGGCCCCCAGCACCGACCGGCCGGCAAATCGCCCGCCAAGTCCGGTCGGGAGGCATCTCGGCGCGGACCGCAACCGACAGGGCGCTGGCCGCTTTGCATGACCGCCAGGCCGAACTCAACATCACCACATACATTGACGAACAAGCAGCAGGGCGGGCCGCCGAACTGGACACCAGAGTAGCCGCCGGGGAGGATCCGGGTCCGCTGTGCGGGGTGCCGGTGGTAATCAAGGATCTGATCAATCAGGCGGGTATCCCCAACACCTGCGGATCGGCCTTTTACCGAATCGTGCCCCAACACTCCGCTCCGGTTGTGCGGCGACTGGAGGAGGCCGGCGCGGTGATCGTGGGCAGGGCCGGCCTGCACGAGTTCGCATTCGGATTCTCCTCGGAGAACCAGTGGTTCGGACCGGTTCGCAATCCCCATGATCCCACCACTTCTCCGGGAGGCTCCTCGGGCGGTTCTGCCGCCGCGGTGGCGGCCGGTTTGGTTCCCATCTCGATCGGCACCGATACCGGGGGATCCATACGGGTGCCTGCCGCCATGTGCGGAATCCTGGGGCTCAAGGTCACCCATGGACGCATTCCCCTCACCGGCGTCTTTCCACTCGGCCCCTCCCTCGACACGGTCGGGCCCTTTGCGGCCAACACTGCCGACCTGGCGCTCGCCTATACCTCCCTGGCCGGTTGGCACCCCGAAGACAGTTGGTCGGCGCCTCGATCGGTCGGCGCCCATCCACTGGAACTCCCGATGTCCCCCGCGGAGGTCAGATTGGGTCTGCCCAGCCAGTGGCTGGCAGGCGCCCCTTACCTGCCCGGCATGGAACAACGCTTCCACGCCATCGTGAACCAACTGGAGGCTTTGGGGTTCGGCGTCGACTATCTTGATGATCCTGTGATCTCAGCCCCGGGACGAATCAATGAGATTCTCTATCCGCAGGTGGCGGCCGGGCACCGGAAATGGTGGGAAGCGGGCAAACCCTACGGCGCCGAGGTGGCGGATCGGATCCGGGAGACTCTGACTATCGGGGGCGCCCTGCCGAGCGACTCCCTGCTTGGCGCCCAGGCGTGGCAGGCGCTTCTCCGCAACCGCATGGCAGCCGCCTTCCAACGGTTCGATCTCCTGGTGGTCCCCACCGCCGGGGGATTGCGCAAGGTCATCGGAAACCAGGAAATGGAGACCAATCAGGGCCGGCTTCTCTATCGGCTGGTGCTGTCATGGTTCTCAGCCTTGGTCAATACCTCGGGCTGTCCGGCCATCAGTGTTCCGGTTCCTGACTCCGGTCAGACAACCGGCGTCCCCTTCTCCTTGCAACTGGTTGCTCCTTGGTGGAAAGAAGACCTCCTGCTCAGAACGGCGGCCGCGCTGGAGCGAGAGGGAATTGTCCGGTCGATTCTCGCCACCGGAACCTGAAGATCTCACCAGCATGACACATATACAGCTTGTAAGATGGGCGCCAAGGCTATTATTGGTAGTCCACTACAAAGCTTGATTACTCGACTGTGACATTGCCAACCACTGATGCCGAAACGGGCGCCGACCCGTCACCTAACGGCGATATCACCGAACTACAACAAGTCACAGTTCGCTTCGCCGGGGACTCTGGGGATGGGATGCAACTGGCCGGCAACCGGTTTGCCGACACCTCGGCGGCCTTTGGCAACGACCTCTACACGCTGCCCAGTTTTCCGGCGGAGATCCGGGCCCCTGCCGGCACCCTCCCCGGCGTCTCCTCGTTCCAGATCCAGATAGCTGACTGGGACATCTCCACCTCCGGTGATCGCCCCGATTGCATGGTGGCCATGAACCCGGCGGCCCTGAAGTCCAACATCGCGGATCTTCGGCAGGGTGGGACTCTGATTGTGAACAACGAGGCATTCGACGAGCGGGGATTGGCCAAGGCCGGTTATGAGGACAATCCGCTCATTGACGGCAGCCTCAATCAATACGACATGATCCAGATTCCCATGAACACCCTCACCAAGGAAGCGGTGGCCGACAAGGTATCCGGGCGGTCGGTGCTTCGTTCCCGCAACTTCGTGGCCCTGGGCTTTTTGGCTTGGCTGTTCCAGCGTCCTCTCGAGCCCATCAAGACGTGGACCAACACCAAGTTCGCCCGGATCCCCAACGTGGCGGAGGCCAATCTGGCGGCCCTGAAGGCCGGATACAACTTTGGGGTGACCACCGAGGCGTCGCGGACCATCTTCAAGGTCAATCCGGCTACCCTGCCGGTCGGCACCTATACCAATCTCACCGGGAACACCGCCCTGGCCTGGGGGTTGATCGCCGCCTCCTACTGCGCCAAGTTACCCCTCTTCTACGGCTCTTATCCCATCACCCCCGCCTCGGACATCCTCCACGAACTGGCTCGCCACAAGCGACTGGGGGTGAGAACCTTCCAGGCCGAGGATGAGATAGCCGCAGTGGGAGCAGCCATCGGAGCGTCATTCGGCGGGAGCCTGGCGGTGACGGGTTCTTCGGGTCCTGGGATCGCCCTGAAGAGTGAGGCGATCAGTTTGGCCCTGACTGCGGAATTGCCGCTGCTGGTGGTCAACGTTCAGCGGGCCGGGCCTTCCACCGGTATGCCCACCAAACCTGAGCAAACCGACTTGCTCTTTTCCCTGTTCGGGCGGCACGGGGAATCTCCCATGCCGGTTATCGCATGTTCCACCCCCTCCGACGTGGTGGAAACCACCATCGAAGCGGCCCGTATAGCTCTCAAATACATGACTCCGGTCATCCTTTTGTCCGACAACCATATCGCCAACGGGTCTGAGCCGTGGAGTATCCCCGACGCCGGCAGTCTGCCCGACATCAGCGTTCCCTTCGCGTCGGCGCCCAATGGCGCGAACGGTCAATACCTACCCTATCTTCGCGACTTCAACACTTTCTCCCGTCCCTGGGCGATCCCGGGAACCAAGGGACTGGAGCATAGGATCGGCGGATTGGAGAAGGAGAACATCAGCGGCAACATCTCCTACAACCCTGAGAACCATCAGTTGATGACCGATTCCCGGGCCTGGAAGGTGGCGAATATCGCCAATGACGTCCCTGCGGTGGAGGTCAGCGGAGAGTTGGATGCCGACTTGCTGGTACTCAGTTGGGGATCGAGCAAGGGCACCGTGGGAGCGGCTTGTCGCAACTTGAACCGTGAAGGGTACAAGATCGCTTATGCCCACCTTCGCTACCTTAATCCGCTGCCTGCCAACCTGGGAGAGGTCGTGCACTCCTATGAGAAGCTCATGATTCCCGAACTCAACATGGGACAGTTGCGCTACATCATCCGGGCCAACTACCTCAAGGACGCGGTCGGCCTCAACAAAGTGGCCGGCACTCCCTTTTACATCGGCGAGATACGAGACAAGATTCTGGAGATTGTGGAACCGTGAGCAATGTAACCTACAAACGGACCGACTTACAGAGCGACCAGGAAGTCCGGTGGTGCCCGGGATGTGGTGATTACACGATTCTGGCCTCCGTACAGACTTTCATGGCGCAAATGGGAGTTCGCCGCGAGAACATCGTGGTGGTCTCGGGCATCGGGTGCGCCGCCCGCTTGCCCTACTACATGAAGACCTACGGGTTCCATACCATTCATGGCCGGGCCCCGGCAATCGCAACCGGCCTCGCCGCTTCCCGTCCCGATCTCTCTGTCTGGGTTGTGACCGGGGATGGAGACGCTCTGTCAATCGGAGGCAACCACCTGATCCACGCGTTGCGCCGCAACGCCAACATAAAGATCCTCCTGTTCAACAACCAGATCTACGGGTTGACCAAGGGCCAGTATTCGCCCACCTCCGAGGTGGGAAAACGCACCAAGTCCACACCGTTCGGATCCATCGACTATCCGTTCAACCCCGTTAGCCTGGCACTGGGCGCCGAGGCTACGTTCGTGGCCAGGACCATAGACATGGACCGCAATCACACCCAGCAGATCCTGGCAGAGGCGGTCAACCACCGTGGGTCGGTGTTCATCGAGATCTACCAGAACTGCAACGTCTTCAACGACAAGGCTTTCATCCAGTTGACCGGAAAGACCGAGCGGGTCACCAACCGGATCAACCTGCAGGACGGCAAGCCGGTCGTCTTCGGTCGTTCCGGCGAGAATTGCGTCGTGATGGAAGATGGCGAGGCCAGGATAAAGCCGACCGCCTCGGTGTCGAAGGACCAGATCCTGGTGCATGATCCGACTAGGGACAACCCCAGTGTGGCCTTCTCGATCAGCAGGTTGGCTCACGGTCCTTTCGGGCCCACGCCGCTGGGGGTCTTTCGCAAGGTGAGGCGCCCGACCTACGGTGCGGAGATGCAACTGCAGATCGTGGAGTCCCAAGACCGGGGCCCCGGAGACTTGGACGCTCTGTTCAGCTCCATTGGGACTTGGACGGTCACCTGATTTGAAGAGCGCCACGCCGATGAATGTGCTGGGAGGAGAACTGGAGCCCTGCTCCATTGAACCCCTGACCGGGTATTACCGAACAGGGTCCTGCGAGACACGCGGAGACGACATCGGAGTGCACGCGGTCTGCGCCGAGATGACCGAGGAATTCCTGGCGTTCAGCAAGTCGCGAGGGAACGATCTAAGCACTCCTATGCCTCTATATGGGTTCGAAGGCTTGCTCCCGGGGGATTGCTGGTGTTTGTGCGCTTCCCGCTGGCAAGAGGCTTTCGAAGCAGGCATGGCGCCGCGGGTGAGGCTGGAAGCCACTTCCATTGCGGCACTGGAATGGGTCAACCTCAAGGACCTCAAAGAACACGCCATCTGAGGCACGGGCGTTTCGCTCCCAGGGCCCTCATCACGACGAGATAGGTGTTCCCGTGCAGGCTCCCGGGTGGGGAACCCGTCACCTGTACGTCAGTTTCGAGATGCGGCTGCGGCTTGGGCGACCGCTGCTCTGATTATGGGATCGGCAAGCCGGGAGAATGGAAGAGACTGCACCCATACCCGCCCCACGCCGCTAATAGTGGCCAGAAAGATGCCTTCACCACCGAAGGCCATGGTCTTCAAACCCCCGGCCCGTTCTATCGAGTACTCCATTCCCTCTTCAAAGCCCACCAGACATCCCGTGTCCAGGCGGATGGTCTCTCCCGCCAGGCGGCGCTCCACAACCATTCCTCCGGCGTTGACAAAGGCAATCCCGTCACCCTCGAGCTTTTGAAGGATGAAACCCTCCCCACCAAAGGCTCCACTGCCGAACCGGCGATTGAAGTGTACGGAGACTCGGGTTCCCAGGGCGGCACACAGGAAGGCGTCGCGCTGACAGATCACTGGCCGGCCTATCTCACTCAGGTCCAACGGGACGATCTTGCCCGGCACGGAGGCGCCGAAGGCCACCTTGGAGCGTCCCCAACCCGAGTTGGTGAAGTGGGTCATAAACAGCGACTCTCCACTGAGAGCCCGACCTGCCGCACTGGCAGCCTTACGAAAAAAGCCGCCTTTCTTCTCCGTTTCGGACCCATCCCCCAATTTCGCCTCGAAAGTTATGTTCTCGTCCATGAAGATCATGGTTCCGGCTTCGGCGATCACCGACTCCTCGGGATCGAGATACACCTCCACGAATTGCAGGTCCCCTCCAAAGATCTGATAGTCGATCTCATGACTTCGCATGGCTCTCCTTACCACTGGCTTGCTGATAAGTCTGGCGCGATCCCGGTGCTTGACGTGGTCAATACCAAAGTTCGGAAACCCGCGGTTCTTGCTAAGGTCTTGGCCAAGTGAGCAACTTAGCATTGAACCCGTTTGATCGCTTGGGCCGGCGTCTGGCAGACCTGCGAATCTCCGTCACCGACCGGTGCAATTTCCGCTGTACGTATTGCATGCCGAAGGAGATCTTCAACCGGGACTATGAGTTTCTAAACCGCAGCGCCCTGCTCAGTTTTGAAGAGATAGCCCGGTTGACCGGCATTTTTACCTCTCTGGGCGCCAGCAAGGTTCGTCTCACCGGTGGAGAACCACTGCTTCGAGCCCGCCTGGAGAGCCTGGTAGCCATGCTGTCCGCTACACAGGGCGTATCAGATCTAACCCTCACGACCAATGGTGTTCTCCTGCCCCGCAAGGCCCAAGCCCTGGCGGCGGCCGGCCTGAGTAGGGTCACGGTAAGTCTCGATTCACTGTCGGATGAAGTGTTCGGCGCCATGAACGATGTGGGCGTCAAGGTTGCGGAAGTGCTGCTCGGGATCGAAGCCGCCGCCGCCGCCGGTCTCACTCCCATCAAAGTCAACATGGTGGTGAAGCGAGGAGTCAATGACCACTCGATCCTGGACATGGCGGAGCATTTCCGCGGGACCGGATACATCCTCCGATTCATCGAATACATGGATGTCGGCGCCACCAACGGATGGCGACTGGACGAGGTCATGCCCGCCCACGAGATCATCAGGGGCATAAACCAGGTTTTTCCCATCCAACCGGTGGAGCCCAACTATCGGGGAGAGGTCGCTCGCCGCTGGCGTTACGTGGACGGTGAGGGAGAGATCGGGGTGATAGCCTCGGTTACCCAGCCGTTCTGCGGCGACTGCACGCGAGCCAGGATCTCGGCGGACGGTAAGCTCTACACCTGCCTGTTCGCAACCTGCGGCACCGACCTGCGAGAAGCCGTGAGGTCCGGGGCTTCCGATGAGTTGCTACGGCACATGATCGCCACAGTGTGGTCTGAACGAGCGGACCAGTATTCGGAACTTCGTTCAGCAGAGACGTCCGGCATCGGCCAAAGGGTCGAGATGAGCTACATAGGGGGCTGAGTGCTTACCGCCAACCAGATATGCACCGCAGTCAAAAGACGGTACCCCAAGAGATGACTTCCAGTGAGAAGGGGACCGCCGAGTACAAGGTTTCCAACGGATGGCGAGTTGGACACGTCCCCCAAGAGTCGACTACCCGCTCGGGTTTGCTGGTTTCGACGGGAAGCAACGGTCAGAATGACGCTCTTTCCCTGATCGACGTAGTTACCGGGAGGCATTTTTGGGCGGTGCCCACCGGAGCTTGGCGGTTTCTGTGGCCGCCCACCGGCAAGCCGGTGGTGGCGGTTCGCCAATCGCAGATTATTGCCGAGGAGGAGCCCGATCAACCTCCGGACGAGGGCCAGTATCTGTAGGTTCACACCCCGCCGGGCGTCACCATGACCTACCAGCACCTGCGTCGGGAGCGCCGGCGGTTAACCGCCACCGTGGCGGACCTCGAGGTCAGCAGGCAGAATGCGCTGCTGGTGGGGGTTCGGTTCGGAAGGAATTCCTTGGCAGACGCAGAACAGTCCCTGGAAGAACTGGCCCTTCTCACCGACACCGCCGGTTCTCAACCCGTTGAACAAGTGTTGTTCCGTCGGCCGTCTCCCGATGCTGGTTTGCTGATCGGGAAGGGTCAGGCGGCCAACCTGGCGGACCTGACCAAGAGTGACGACATCGATGTGGTGGTCTTCGATCACTCTCTCACCCCTGCCCAGCAACGCAATTTGCAGACGCTGTTCGAATGCGACGTGGTGGACCGTGAAGCGGTCATCCTGGATATCTTTGCCCAGCACGCCACTTCCCGGGAAGGCTCCCTGCAAGTGGAATTGGCGCTACTTCGTTACCGCCTGCCCCGGCTGCGGGGAAAGGGCGAGGCGCTTTCCCAGCAGGCGGGCGGCATCGGGACCCGTGGGCCGGGAGAGACCCGGCTGGAAAGTGATCGGCGTCGCATCAGGCAGAGAATCTCGGTCCTCGAAAAGGACCTCGCCGGGCTCCGGCAGCACAATCAGACGCGTCGCCGGGCCCGCCTTCGCTCCGCGGCGCCCACGGCCGCCATGGTGGGATACACCAACGCCGGCAAGTCAACCCTGCTGAACCAACTCACCGGCGCCGGGATTCTCACCGAGGACCGACTCTTCACCACCCTCGATCCCACCATCCGCCGACTCCGACTGCCGGGAGGGCGGGAAATGCTGCTGGCTGACACGGTGGGTTTCGTGCGGAGACTGCCCCATCGCCTGGTGGAGGCTTTCAAGTCCACCCTGGAAGAGGTAAAGGACGCCGATCTGATGCTGCACCTGGTCAATGCAGCCGATCCTGACCCGGAGGGGCAGATCAAAGCGGTGGAAGACGTACTGGCCGAGATCGGGGCGGATGCCCCCACCATTACGGTCGTCAATAAGATCGATGTGGCGCCACCGGCAGTGGTCAGGCAACTATTGCGGCGCAACGATCCCGCGGTGGCGGTTTCAGCCCTCACCGGAGAGGGCGCAACCGATCTGGTGGACAAGTTGGCGGACTGGATGAACTCTCGATCCTCGATGATGTGCTTGCTGGTGCCCTACCCCCGAGGAGATGTGGTGGCTTCCCTCCACCGAACCGGCGAGGTACTAACCACGGACACCACGCCTGGCGGCCTCCTGATCACAGTGCGGCTTCCCCCTGACCAGGTACACCACTTCTCCCCATTCACGGCGCCTGATCCTCAGACGGGGTAGGCATCCCCAACCAATTCCGGCTTCACTGCCGCCAGTCCTGCCCCCAAGAGGCCGGCGTGATTGCCGAATCGGGCAGGTTTGAGTGCCACCGGAACATCCAGGTGGCGGCTGAACTTTGACCACTTGTTGACCGCTCCTCCCCCGATCACTATCAAGTCCGGAGCAAACAGCGACCCAATGTGGTCCAGGTAGCGATTCAACCGTCTAGCCCACTTCTTCCAACTGAGGGAACTCTGCTTGTAGATGCGGTACGCCACGCGGTCCTCGATCGGATGGTGTCCGTCCAACTCCAGCATGCCCAGTTCGAAGTTGGGCACCAGCCGACCCTCGCGGAACATCCCGCTTCCGATACCAGTGCCCAGCGTGATCATCAGGACCGACCCGCGGTGACCCTGAGCCGACCCGAAGGCAATCTCCGCCAACCCGGCGGCATCGGCGTCGTTAAGGACAGTGACGGTGGACCCCACCGCCTCCGAGAAAGCGGTGACCACATCAGCGCCCAGCCACATCTTGTCCAGATGGGTGGCGCTACCCACGATCCCCGCTTTGACCACCCCGGGGAATCCGCACCCCACCGGTAGCGACGGGTCTCCCCACTCGGTCCTGAAGTGACCGACGATCTCGGCCAGTACCTCGGCCACTTCCGGGATGGTGCCGGGACGGGGAGTAGGGATCCGAAGACGCTTGGAAAGGATTTCCCCAGTGGCGGTGTTCACCACATTACCTTTCATACCGGACCCGCCAATGTCGACGCCCAGAGCCAACATACCTATATCTCCTCCCGGCCCTTCCTCTTCAGAACCCGATCTATCTCCGCCAGTCGCCTCCGCACCTCTCCCTCAAAACCGTTGGGACTCGGAGAGAAAAACACTTCGGGACTCACTTCCGGTGGAAAATAGGACTGGTCGACGATATTCCCGGGACGGTCGTGTGGGTAGACGTAGCCTTTGCCGTGACCTATGCTATCCGCTCCACGATAGCCGGTGCTGCGAAGATGAAGAGGAACAGAGGGACTGGGCCCTTTCCGGATCGCCTCCCTGGCTCGACCCATGGCCGCAGTCACCGAATTCGACTTGGGGCATGAGGCCAGGAACAGCGTGGCATGGGTAAGGTGATAGCCGGCTTCTGGCATCCCGACATAGGAGAGCGCCTGGGCCGCGGCTGCCGCGATGGGAAGCGCCCAGCGATCTGCCAGACCGATGTCCTCTGACGCCAGGATCAACAGCCTCCGCGCAATGAACTCGGGGTCCTCTCCTCCTTCCAGCATCAGAAACAGCCAATACAGAGCCGCGTCCGGATCCGAACCGCGCACGCTCTTGATGAAGGCCGAGATCACATCGTAGTGACGATCTCCGGCCTTGTCATACTGGACGATGCGTCTCCCCAATGCTTCGGAGATGTCACCGGTCTCGATGCAGGGCGATCCCCGCCCCTTGGCTAGTTGAGCCGCCACCTCCAAAGCGTTCAGCACTCCACGGGCATCTCCGGATGATCTGCTCACCAAAGCCTCCAAGGCGGAGTCCGCCATGCGCAGGTCTTCCTTCCCCAGTCCTCTCTGCCTGTCCGAGAGCGCTCTGTTCACCAACACAGTGAGGGCATCCTCGGAGATGTGGTGGGTGCGGAATAACACCAGCCTGCTCATCAAGGGACTGTTGATCTCGAAGAAGGGATTCTCGGTGGTGGCGCCGATCAGGATCAGGGTCCCGTTCTCCACTCCCGGTAGCAGAGCATCCTGTTGGTTCTTGGAGAAGCGGTGAATCTCGTCCAGGAACAGAACGGTGCGCCGCCCGTCACTCTCCAACCGGCGCCGGGCGCCCGCCAGGACTTCCCTAACTTGCTTCACCCCGGCGGAAGTGGCGCTGAGGGTGGTGAACGCCGCAGAGCAGTAGGACGCCACCAGTCTGGACAGCGTGGTCTTTCCGCTCCCCGGCGGGCCCCACAGCACCATCGAGACGGGATGGCCTGACTCGACCAGGACCCTGAATGCCGCCCCCCGATGCAACAGGTGGTCGAGCCCCACCACCTCCTCCAGACTCCGGGGACGCATCCGCTCCGCCAGAGGGGCCACCTCTGCCAAGACCTCCGTCCGCCGGGCGGCAAACAGGTCATCGGCAGGATATGAAATGTCTCTTATCCCGAGGGTTTGGCTCTCGCCCGACGGGGAGCGACTGCGATGCCCAACTCCGCCAACTGTTCTCGGTCCACCGCCGCAGGGGAACTGCTCAGGGGCTCCGCGCCGGTTTGGGTCTTGGGAAAGGGAATGATCTCCCGGATGCTCGAGACTCCACGGAGCACCGCCACCAGGCGGTCGAATCCCACTGCGAATCCGGCGTGGGGAGGGGCGCCGTACCTCAACGCCTTGATGAACCATCCGAACCGCTCCTCAGCCTCCTCCTCGGGGATTCCCATGATCTCAAAGACCCTCCGCTGGGTGTCGGGATCGTGAATCCGCACACTTCCCGAACCCAACTCCACGCCGTTCAGGACCAGGTCGTAAGACCGGGCCACCGATTCCAGCGGCCGGCTCACCATCTGCTCCACATCGGTGGGAGAGGTAAATGGATGATGCAGGAAGGTGATTTCTCCGTCCTTTTCCTCGAACATGGGAAAGTCCACCACCCACAAGAACTCCAAGCTATCCGGATCGTCGGGGGTTCCCAGATCCAGCCTGAGACGACCCAGGGTCTGCGCGGCAGTCTTCTCGCGGTCGGCCACCAACAGCAGGACATCTCCCGGGGTGCCTCCCATCCGCTCAACCAGGCTGTCCAACTCGACTTGTGAGAGGAACTTGGCCACCGGGGAACGAGGGGGAGCCTGCGGTCGCACCACCATCCAAACCAGACCACCGGCGCCCCATTGCCGGGCCTTGGCAATCAAGGCATCCGCCCGGGCCCGGCTCATCTGTATCTGGCCGGCGTTGATGCCCCGGACCACGCCACCCGATCCCAAGATGTTCGCGAATGCTCGGAACCCGGTACCTGCGAACACGTCCGACAGGTCCTGTATCTGCATTCCGAACCGCACATCGGGTTTGTCGGTGCCGTAGCGGGCCATCGCCTCCCCGTAGGTGAGGCGCGGCAAGGGAACGGGTATCTCCTGGTCGGGGCGGAGAACCGAGGCCACCGCCATCACCACCTTCTCCACCGCCGCCAGCACGTCGTCCTGGTCCCAGAAGGCGCCTTCGAGATCTATCTGGGTGAATTCCAACTGCCGGTCGGCTCGGAAGTCCTCGTCCCGGTAGCAGCGACACATCTGGTAGTAGCGGTCGACCCCTGCCACCATTAGCAGTTGCTTGTAGATCTGGGGTGACTGGGGAAGGGCGTAGAAGGCGCCGGGATTGTGCCTGCTGGGCACCAGGAGGTCCCGAGCCCCCTCGGGAGTGGAGCGAATCAGAGTGGGGGTCTCAACCTCCCAGAACGCCATGTCCTCCAGGGTGCGCCGCACGGTTCGAAGCGCCAGGGAACGGGCCGCCAGGTTGCGGGCCATCCTTGGACGACGCAGATCCAGGTAGCGATACTCCAACCGCAACAGTTCTTCAGCGTCGGTGCGGTCCTCGATCGGGAACGGCAACTCTTCCGAAGGGCTCAGGATGGTGAGTTCCTCCACGTCCATCTCGACCATTCCACTGGACATTGCCGGGTTCTCCGCCCCTTCCGGACGGCGGCGTATCACTCCGTGAACCTGGATGCAGTACTCGCGGCGCAACAGGACGGATTCCTCGAAACGCTGCGGTTCCATCACCACCTGCACCACCCCCGTGTGGTCCCGCAGATCCACGAACGCCACCCCTCCGTGGTGTCGCCTCCGGTCCACCCATCCCGCCAGGGTGACCCTCTCGCCCACACTCTGCAAAACTATCTGGGAGGCGGTATGACTTCTCACGATCTGCCCTCTTTGATCGCCGCTTTCTCTGCCCAGTCTCCCAGTCCCTCCTTGAACAGAGTCTCCCGGTCATATCCCTCTCGCACTTCCATTCTCAGCCCGCTGACGACCCCCACATACTTCGCTCCCGAACGGGTGGCGGCTCGGAACTGGGCCTTGACGCTGCGGCCGTCCAGGTCGAACCCCACCCGCAGTCCCGCTTGGCGAAGAGGGGCCGCCCATTCCATCAATTGGGTGGGAGTCACCGGCTTCTCTGCAACCAAGAAGACATCCAACGCGGATCCCGGCCCCGGCGGGGCGGCCATCAGAATCCGGTCGATCCCCGCTGCGAAGCCCACACCGGGAGCGGGCTTTCCCCCCAATGCCTCGGCCAGGCCGTCATACCGGCCACCCCCCAACACCGTCGCCTGGGTGGTCTCCAGAGTGGTGGAGACGAATTCGAAAGTGGTGCGGGAGTAATAGTCGAGGCCCCTGACCAGTCTCGCCGACCGCCGGTACTTCACTCCCAGACCATCCAATCCGTCCCGAACCCGGCGGAAATGGCCGCGGCAATCCGGGCACCAGTAGGAGGCGATGTCCGGTAGTGCATTCGGATCGGGCTGGCAGGTGGAGCAATCCAGGATCCGTAACGGGTTCAAATCCACCAATTCAAGGTGATTCTCGCACAGGGCGTCTCGGCTGCGTGCCAGCACCTCTTTCAGATCCGCCAGATAAGCCCCCCGGCATCTGGAATCTCCCAGACTGTTGATCAGCAGGTCCGTCTCTACTCCCACTTTGGCCAGGAAAGTCTCGGCCAGTGCGATGACTTCCACGTCGGCTGCCTCCGACGGCGAGCCGATGCATTCCACCCCCACCTGCCAGAACTGCCTCCGGCGACCCCCTTGAGGCTGTTCGTAGCGGAACATTGGTCCCGAGTAGGCCACCTTCCACAGGCCGGTCCCTCCCTTTTTCAGGTACGCCCGCATCACCCCGGCGGTTCCCTCCGGGCGCAGGCTCAACGACCTTCCCCGGCGGTCCGGGAAGGTGTACATCTGCTTGGTGACCACCTCGTTGGTCTCCCCCACTCCCCGCTCGAACAACTCGGTGAACTCGAAGGTGGGAGTGATCACCAATTCGTATCCGTAGGACGCCGACAGGCTCTCCCACATGGCCAGCGCCTCTCGCCATCGGGAGGATTGCGGCGGACCGATCACATCGGTCCCCTTGGGAAGGCGGATGACCATCGTCTAGAGCAGGCTCAGCAAGAAGGGGTTGTGGTTGCGTTCCAGCCCGAGGGTAGTGCTCTCCCCGTGTCCGGGCAGCACGATTGTCTCGAACGGCAGGCCGAGAATCTTGCGGCGCATGCTCTCCATCAAGGTCTCGTAATCACCCCCCGGCAGGTCGGTGCGCCCGATCGAGCCACGGAACAATTGGTCGCCCGAGAACAGAAGTCCTTCGCTGGGAAGATGGAAACAACAATGGCCAGGGGTGTGGCCGGGAGTGTGCAGGACGGTCAACTCCAAACCGGCCAGTTCCAACACGTCCCCATCCGACAGATCACGCCGCAGAGTCGGCGGGCGGTAGTCCCCGGGAGGAATGGCACCCATCAGGTTGAGGAGTTGTCGATGGGGGTGAAGGGTCAGAAAGTCATCGTCGGGATGTATGTAGGAGGCCACCCCCAACAGATCCTCTGCCGACCCGGCCCCTCCCATGTGATCTATGTGACCGTGCGTCAGCAGCAGGGCCACCGGCGCCAGGTCATACTTGGCGCACAGGTCCGCCACCCCGCGGGGGTCGGGAGGTGCGTCCACCACCACGCAAGGCCCACCCGATTCCGGGGCCACGACATAGCAGTTGGTCTGCGCAAACCAAAGAGACACACTATCAACCAGCATCGGCCCGTCCTCAGTAAGGGAGGTCCGACGTGATCCTGAAGGCCTTGAACACTCCGTCCACCCCCTTCAGATCGGAGAGAAGACGGCGCAACTGCCCGGCATCCGACAACTCCACTTCGTATTGGAAGACGGCCACCAGGTCTACTCCCACCGCCGAGGTGGCTGCGGTGATGTTGCCTCCGATCTCCGAAATGACCGCAGTCACATCCCGTAGCAGTCGAGTTCGGTCCAATGCCTCCACCTGCACCCACACGGTAAAGGCATTGATACGATCCAGCGACCAAGCCACCTCGACCATCCGCTCCATCCCCGGAGACCGGTCGGCCAGGTTGGTGCACTCCGTCCGGTGCACGGAGACGCCCCGACCCATGGTCACGTAGCCGATGATCTCGTCAGCGGGCACCGGGGCGCAACACCCTGCCAGTTTCACCATGGTGTCGCCCATCCCCTCCACCAGGACCCCCGGAGAAGCATCATCGATCCGGCGGCGACGAAGCGGCGGAGACAGTAGGTCCACCTTTTCCTGGGCTTCCGGAGGCGGAGGTCTGACGGCCCGCTCCAAACGCTGAATCACTGTGCTCGGAGCGATATCCCCCTCGCCCAACGCCAGGAAGAGATGGTCCACCTCGTCCCTGCCCAGGTCCTCGGCGATGGAAGCCAGCAAGCGATCCCGGGCGGCAGCCGTCAACCCCAGTCTTGCTTTGCGAAGTTCCGCCCACAGCACTTCCCGGCCCTCGGCAATTGACTGTGCCCGCCGTTCCTTGGAGAACCACTGCTTGATCTTGGTTCGGGCCCGCGAGGTCTTGACGGTCTTCAGCCAGTCCCGGCTGGGGCCGACTCCCTGGGAACGGGAGGTAATGATCTCCACCACGTCACCCGAAGAGAGAGACGTGGAGAGGGGTAGCAACCTGCCGTTGACTCGGGCCCCAACGCATCGGTCCCCGACCTCGGTGTGGATCGAATAGGCAAAGTCAACCGGAGTGGCCCCGGCGGGGAACTGTTTGACGTCGCCGCGGGGGGTGATGACAAAGACCTCGTCACGGTACAGATCCAACTTGAGGTGATCCAGAAACTCGCGGGGGTCCTCGAACTCCTCCCGCAACCCGCCCAGATCACCCACCCACTCCAGGTCCACCGCTCCGGGGCCTTCCTTGTATCGCCAGTGGGCGGCGATGCCCCTCTCCGCCAGTTGGTGCATTTCCGCGGTGCGGATCTGGATTTCGATGGCCTTGCCGTCTATCCCCACCACCGTGGTGTGCAGGCTCTGGTAGAGGTTCGTCTTGGGCATGGCTACGAAGTCCTTGAAGCGGCCGCTCAATGGCGACCAGTGGGAGTGGATGTCTCCCAGGGCGGCGTAGCAATCGCGGATTCGCGGAACCACCACTCTGATGCCTATCAGATCGTAGATCTCCTCGAACTGCTTGCCGCTCTCCACCATTTTGCGATAGATGGAGTAGTGGTGCTTGGGGCGGCCGCTCACCTCGGCGGAGATTCCCGCATCGGCCAGAATCCCGGACACCTCTTCGATCATCTTGTCTATTGCGACTTGCCGTTCCGGCGCCAGTTCCAGCAGTTTGGCATCAATCTCTGCGTAGGGACCGGGGTAGAGAATCGCCAGACAACGATCCTCGAGTTCATGCTTGATCTCCTGGATTCCCAGCCGGTGAGCCAGCGGTGCGTATACGTCCAAGGTCTCGGTGGCCACCGCTCTCTGCTTGCCGGGACGCAAGGCGCTGACGGTCCGCATATTGTGCAGGCGGTCGCACAGCTTGATAACCAGTACCCGCACGTCACGAGCCATGGCTACCACCATTTTCCGAATAGTGGCCGCCTGGGCCTCCTCCCGGTTGGGATAGGAAATCCGATCCAACTTGGTCACCCCGTCGATCAATTCAGCTATCTCCACTCCGAATTGTCTCTTGACGTCCTTGTAGTCGAGGTCGGTGTCCTCAAGGGTGTCGTGCAACAGTCCGGCGGCCAGGGTAGCCACATCCATTCCGAGATCGGCAAGGATGCGGGTGACGGTGACCGGGTGGACTATGTAAGGATCACCAGACTTGCGAAGCTGTCCCCGGTGGGCCTCTTCAGCCACGGTATAAGATCGGCGCAGCAATTCCACGTCTCCACCGGGATGGTGCTCCAAGAAGCGCGCAATCACCTTGGCCAGCGGGTCGTCAGACCCGGAACGATGATGAGAGGTGGGGCGCCGCGCCGAGATCTCGGCCACCTGCCTCAGTCTACCTGCCCGACCGTTCCTATCGGGGGCGACGGCGGCTACGGCGGCGTTTTGGCGGACGAGGTGGCATCGACCCCTCCATGGAGAACAGGTCGGAGGAGGTCGGCGCCGGTTTAGGGGCTTCCTCGACTTCCACAGCCTCCTCCGGCTCGGACCCGCCGCGCCTTCGGGCCACCCTGCGACTCTGGTCCATCCAGGCGACTTCCCGTTCTCGCCAAAGCGCCAACAGGGGAGAGGCCACGAATATCGAGGAGTAGGTACCCGCTGCGATGCCTACGAACAGCGCCAGCGAAAAGTCGCGCAGAGGGGCGGCGCCCAGAATCAACGAGCCCACGAACAGGATGCTCCCCACCGGTATCAAAGAGGTGAGGGAAGTGTTTATCGAGCGAGCCAGCACCATGTTCATAGACCGGTTGACGATCTCCGTGTAGGTCAGGACATCTCCATAGTCCCCTTCCAACTCCCTCACCCGATCGAACACCACCACCGTGTCATATAACGAGTAGCCGAGAACGGTAAGCGCCGCCACCACAGTGGCCGGGGTTACTTCAAAGCGGGTTATGGCATAGATTCCGATGGTGATCAGCAGGTCATGCAACAGCGCCACGATTCCCGAGAGCGCCATCTTCCACTGCAATCGGATGGAGATGAAGATCACCACCGCTCCTAGGAACACCCCCAACGCCAAGAGCGCCCGGCGAGCCACCAAAGCGCCAAAGGTCGGGCCGACTGCCTGGCGGTTGACGTCCTCGGGGGGCGCTCCAACCGCAGTCGCCACTGAAGCCACCATTTCGTCCTCGATGTCCACGGGGATGGGCCCGGTCTGGATCCGAATGCCGCGTCCCTCATCTATCTCTTGGATGCGGGAGTCAACCACCCCCAACTCGGTGAGGGTGGCTTCGAGTTCCCCGACGCTCACCCCACTTCGATTGTCGGTCTGCACCTGTACGCCGCCGGTGAACTCCAAACCCAGGTTGAGACCGAAGATTCCCGCCGTCAGGGCGGAAATAACCAGCAACGCCGCCGACATGTAGAACCATCGGCGACGAAGGCCGACGAAGTCGATTTGGGTCTCGCCCCTGGAGATCTTCTGCCAGGTGTTCATCGGCGTTCTCCTGCTGCCGCGGGCAGAGAGAGCCATCCAGAGCGCCCCACCGGAGTGTGGGCCAGAATCCACGCCGCTCTACGGGTGAAGGACCGGGCTACGAATATGTCAAGAATGGTGGCGATTCCCAGGGAAAGCGCGAATCCCTTCACTGCTCCCACCGTCAACACCCACAGCAGGGTGGCCCCCAGGAGGGAAACCGTGTCGGCGGTGAGGATGGTTCGGAAGGCGGTCTGGAAACCCTGGGTGGCGGCTGAAGGCACGGTTCTTCCCGCCCGCAATTCATCCTTGATTCGTTCGAAGTAGACGATATAGGAATCAGCCGTGATACCAATGGCCACAATGATTCCGGTCACCCCCGCCAAGGTCAGTGTGACCCCCTGGAAGTGGCCCAAGAGGGCGTAGATGGCGATTAGCAACGCGCCGAAGACCGATATTCCCAGCACTGCCACCAATCCCAAGGCGCGGTAGTAGAGCAATAACACCACCGCCACCAGGGCCAGTCCTGCAATCCCCGACACCAGGCCGATTTGAAGGGAATCCGACCCCAGGGTGGCTGATACTTTCTCCACCTGGCTCCGCTCGAAGGCCACCGGCAGGGACCCGTAGCGAAGGATCACCGCTAGGTTCTGGGCCTGTTCTTCGGCGGCGGGATCGTTTCCGAGAGTGATCACCGCATCCCCTCCGGCGATACCCACCCCGGCCACCACGTCTTCGGACACCTGTGGAGAGGCGATTATCCGCCCATCCAGGACAATGGCGATCTGGCGACGCGGATCGCCAATTGCAAAGGCAGCCGCCTCTCCGGTGAGTGTGGCGAACAATTCGGATCCCTCTGAATTCAACGACAGATTGACGACCCATTGAGCAGAGGTGTTGTTAAAGCCGGGCAGCGCCTGGGACACATCCGAACCTGTCATCTCCGCCGGGCCAAGCGTCAGTACCTCCGCTCCGAACAAGGTGAAGTTGGGCAGATAGGCAACCTCATCGGGATCATCCTCGATGGTGTAACCGGTCACCGGATCCACCCCTTCGGGGACCTCGGGCAGGGTGAGGGTGGTGGTAGTGGTGATCACCGCTGACTCGTCGGATCCCCCCTCCACTTCGTTTCCTGGTGGATCAGTGGTATTCGTCACCAGCGGACCCTCCAAGCCAGGGGTGGAATCCAAGACCGGACGGAAGGACAATCGCCCGGTCCGGCCGATGGCGTCCAGTGCTTGCTGTTCGTTCTGGACTCCGGGAAGCTGCACCAGCACGGTCGTCCCCCCCGAAATGGAGATCTCTGGTTCCTGCACTCCCCCCACGTCCTCTATGCGGCGGCGCATGATGTCCACCGCGTACTCCATCACATCGGGGTCTGTGTCATCGGGGGCGGTGAGCACCACCGAGGTACCGCCTTGCAGATCCAATCCCAGCTTGGGCTCCACGCCAACCAGGTAGACGGCGACCAGACCTCCCCAGGCGATCCCGACAACAATCAGCAGGCCGATGACCCGCCGAAGCACAGATCAGCCTTCCATGGCTCGTTTGGATGCGATGGCCTTCTTGGCGATCCGCAAAGACCCGTATTCAAGCTCGATTATCACCGCGTCATCCTCAACGCTGCGAACCGATCCCATGATTCCCCCTATGGTTTGAACGTGGTCTCCCAATTCCAGGTTCGCCACCAGTTGCTGCTGCTGCTTGGCGCGCTTGCGCTGCGGCCTGATGAGCAGAAAATAAAAGAACAAAAGAAAGCCGCCGAGAACCAACCATGTGAAGATTGGGCTCCCTGCCGACTCTTGAGCGAGGATCATGAAATGACAACTCCTGTTTTCGGTCCGCTGAAGATATCAGACTAGCGTCCCGCTCCCCTGTTGGGAAACTCCCGTGCCCCCGAATTCACCGCGGAACCTGTTGAACTCACCGTCCAGGATCGCCCGACGGGCAGTCGCCATCAATCTGGTGGCATAGGTGAGGTTGTGGATGGAGACAAGCCTCTTGGCGGTGAGTTCTCCCACCCGGAGCAGGTGACGCAGGTAGGACCGGGTGTAGCGGCCGCAGGCCAGACAGTCACAGCCGGGGTCGAGGGGACGTTCGTCGTGCGCGTACGCACCGGCCCGAAGGTTGTAGTCGCCGTTCCAGCCGAGCACCTTGCCGTGCCTGGCTAGTCGGGTGGGCCAGACGCAGTCGAACATGTCCACCCCGCGGGCGATGGCATCCAGCATTCCCGAGGAGTCCCCCACCCCCATCAGGTAGCGAGGCAGGTGAGGAGGCAGTTCGGGCACACACGCCTCCAAGGCCAAATTGCGATCCGCCGCCGATTCGCCCACCGACAACCCACCGATGCCGAATCCCAAAAACCCCAATTCGGCGGTGGCCCTGGCGCTTCGGCGTCGAAGGTCGGGGTCTACACCTCCCTGCACGATTCCGAACAGCGCCTGGTCGCGGCGTCGATGAGCCGCCAGGGCTCGGCGGGACCAGCGCAAGGTGCGTTCTGAGGCCTCCTCCAAGTCCTGAATAGGAGAGGGAAGAGCCAAGCAGATGTCGAGCACCATGGCGATGTCGGCCCCGAGGCGCTCTTGATGGAGCACCGCTTCCTCAGGAGTGAGGCTCACCTTGGAACCGTCGTAGATGGAACGGAACACCGCACCCTCTTCGCTGATCCGGGGATTGAGAGAGAACACCTGGTAGCCCCCCGAGTCGGTGAGCACCGGGCGGCGCCACGCCATGAATTCATGCAAGCCTCCCATCTGCTGGATTAATTCCGTTCCCGGTCGCAGCATCAGGTGATAGGTGTTTGCCAACATGATCGGGGCATCCAGTCGCTCGAGATCCGCAGCGTCCAGTCCTTTCACTGAGGCGCGAGTACCGACCGGCATGAATACCGGTGTGGGAACGTCGCCGTGGGGCGTATGAAGCACCCCAGCCCGGGCGGCGCCTTCCTGCGCCTGCCGCGTCCAGGTGACCGGATTCATGGCTGCGCCATGGCGGGATCCCGTTCTGCCAGCATCGCATCCCCGAAAGAGAGGAACCGATACCCCCTGGCCAGGGCAATCCGGTACGCTTCCCGCCACCTCTCACCCATGAAGGCCCAGACCAGCGCCACCAAACTGGATCGAGGAGCATGGAAGTTGGTGATCAGCAGGTCCACCACTCGGAACCGGCATCCCGGGGTCAGGTAGAGATCCGTGTCCCCCTCTTGAGCGGTAACCAGGCGGTCGGAAGCGGCTGCAGTCTCCAAGGTCCTAACCACCGTGGTGCCCACCGCCACCACCCGGCCTCCCCTCTCCCGGCATTCTCTCACTGCCTCCTCCGCTTCTTCGGGGATCCGGAACCGCTCCACCCCCATGGGGTGCTCCTCCAGTCGCTCCACGCCTATCGGGCGGAAGGTCGCCCAACCCACCTCCAAGTCGATCTCGGTGGTCCGCACTCCCCTCCGCCGCAGGCCATCCAGCACCACGGGAGTGAAATGCAGACCGGCCGTGGGAGCGGCGGCGGATCCCAACCGCGATGCGAAGACAGTCTGATACCGCTCGGCGTCCTGTAGGGAGCGGTTGATGTAGGGGGGCAACGGCACTTGCCCGGTCTTCTCCACCAATTCCTCCACATCGCCGGGGCCGCGCAACACCAACTCGGCCACTCCGTCGACGGGACTCGAAACCAACTCCCCCTGCAGGGGACCGAATTCCACAACCACTCCGGCTCGAAGCCGCCGAGCGGGACGGACCAATGCCTCCCATCGGTCAGGAGACAGGCGGCGGGCCAGCAACGCCTCCACTCTTCCCCCGGTCAGCGACTTGCGGCCCACCAACCTGGCGGCCCGCACCCTGGTCCGGTTCAGAACCAGCAGGTCATCGGCCCGCAGAAGATCGGGGAGATCCGAGAACTTGTGATCCGTGAAACTGCGGGTGTCGAGCAACCGGGAGGCGTGGCGGGGTTCGATCGGAGATTGCGCCACCGACTCCGAAGGCAGGGAGTAATCCAATTCGGCGGTGAGCATTGTCGCAAACCGATTTCAGACCAAACGCAGTTGGGGGTCAGCGGGGGGAGCCAGCCCCAGATGCAGGTAGGTGCCTTCGGTTGCCATACGTCCCCGCGGGGTCCTCTGCAACAACCCCGCCTGCAACAGGAAAGGCTCATAGGCCTCTTCCACCGTCTCCGGCTCTTCTCCGACCACGATTGCCAGGGTGCTCAAACCCACCGGACCACCTCCGAATTTGCGCACCACCGACTCCAGGATCGCCCTGTCCACCTTGTCCAGGCCCAACTCATCGACCTCCAGGAGGGAGAGGGCCTGGTTGGCCACCCTTGCAGTCACCTTCCCGTCGGCGCGGGCAATCGCATAGTCGCGAACCCTGGCCAGCAGTCGATTAGCAACCCGGGCGGTGCCCCGACTGCGAGTGGCGATCGTCTCCGCCCCCGTTGCAGTGATCCCAACTCCCAGGATTCCCGCCGATCTGATCACAATCTCCAATAGTTCCTCGGATGTGTAGTAGTCGAACCGTTCGATGATCTGGAAGCGATCCCGCAGCGGTGAAGAGATCATTCCCAATCGGGTGGTTGCGCCAACCAAGGTGAAGGGCTCGAGGTTGAGCCGATAGGTGGTGGCCCCCACCCCCTTTCCTACCACGATGTCCAGTTGGTAGTCCTCCATCGCCGGGTAGAGCACCTCCTCCACCATCCGTGACAGCCGATGCAATTCGTCCACAAAGAAGACCTCCCCTTTCTCCAGGCCCGAGAGGATGGAGGCAAGGTCTCCCGGCCGGTCCAGAGCAGGGCCCGAGGTTCTTCGCATCCGGACCCCCAACTCGTTGGCGATCACTCCCGCCATGGAAGTCTTCCCCAATCCCGGAGGGCCTGAGAACAACACATGTCCCATGGGTGAACCCATCTTGGCAGCCGCCTCAATGGAGATGCGCAGCCGTTCCTGCAAAAGGGGCTGACCTATGAACTCTCCCAGAACCTGGGGTCGCAACGATGTTTCCAGTTCGTTCTCGCCCCGGGCAGGCTCCTGGGCTACGACTCGCTCTTCTCTCATTGCGCCAACTCCCGAAGGGCCGCCCGCAATTGGTCCTCGAAAGAGGAGCGCGGATCAGCCGCCGCCACGGCAGGCCGGATCTCATTGCTGCGATACCCCAACGCTGCCAGGGCCTCCCACAATTGGGAGGACCGGGAAGCCCCTCTGACAACGTTGGCTTCCGACGCTTCCAACTTGCCCTTGAGGTCCAGTATCAGTCGTTGGGCAGTCTTCTTCCCGACCCCGCTCACCCGGGTGAAGGTGGTCACGTCTTCGGAGCGGACCGCCTCCCGCACCGTCTCCGACCCCAGCGTCGAGAGAATCGCCAGGCCCACTTTGGGGCCCACCCCCTGGGCGGAAATCAACAGCCGGAAAAGATCCCGCTCGTCGCTGGTGGGAAACCCGTACAGCCGCATCCCCTCGCTCCACACCTGCATATGAGTGCTGATCACTACCTCCCCCTGGCCGGTGGACAGGTTCTCCACTACCGAAGGCGCCATGGCAACCTCGTAACCCACTCCTCCCACATCGATGATGACCCCTTCCGGCTTCCTTTCGGTCAGCGTCCCCCTCAATGAGCCTATCACGGCACCAGTTCCAAGTGCAGGTGACGAAGGTGACAGATTGCTACCGCCACCGCATCGAAGGCGTCATACGGCAAACCGTCCTCGGAGAGGTTGAGGGTCTTTCGGAGGGTTCGCTGCACGGCCTCCTTGGTGGCCGCTCCATCACCGGTCACGATCTTCTTGACGGTGCTGGGACTGTATTCCGACACCGATATCCCCGCCTTCGCGGCGGTGAGCATCACCACCCCGGTGGCTCTCTCCACCGCCGACGCCGCCGACCGGTTCCCCTTGATGTAGACCTTCTCCAAGGACATGGCGACCGGACCGTAGCGTTTTATGACATCAGACAGGTCGCCGGACAACTCTTGCAGACGTTTTTCGATGGCCCACTTCACAGGTGTCCTGATAATCCCCAGGGCAATCACCTTATGAGGGTTCCCTCGGCTGACCACCGCATAACCGGTGCGGGCCAATCCAGGATCTACTCCCAATACCAACACCTATAGGAAGTGTAAGGAAAGCAAGCGGCCTATTCCAGCCTTTCCCATCCCGACCCCTCCATCCCTATCTCACTGATTGGCCAGAGCTTCCAGCAGATCGTCACTGATCTCGAAGTTGGAGTATACGCTTTGGACATCATCAAGATCTTCCAACGCGTCCACCAGCCGCAACACCCTCGGAGCGGTACGTCGATCAACCGGAACCTCCGTCATGGGCAACTGCGTCACCTCTGCCGATTCGACCGGGAGACCTGAATCCCGCAAAGCGTCCCGAACGCTTGCCATCTCCCCTGGAGCGGTGATCACTTCCCATGAATCCCCGGTCTCCCTGATGTCCTCCGCACCTGCTTCAAGGGCGGTCAGCAACACCTCGTCCTCTTCTCCGGCGGCGGCGATGATTCCCTTGGGCTGAAACAGGTACCCGACCGACCCCGGCTCTCCCAAACTCCCACCGTTGCGGGTGAAGACCGCCCGGACATCCGAAGCGGCCCGCCGACGATTGTCCGTGAGCACCTGGACATAGACCGCCACGCCCCCGGGCGCGTACCCCTCATACCACAACTCGTCGTAGGCCACCCCGCCCGTCTCACCGGTGCCTCGCTTGATGGCCCGGGCGATGTTGTCGTTAGGCATAGAAGCCGCCTTGGCCTTGGCCACCGCCGCCGCCAGCGAGTAGTTGGCAGCCGGGTCTCCCCCACCCTTACGGGCTTCCGATTCGATGGCCTTGGCCAGTTTGGCAAAGAGTTTCCCGCGAGCCGCATCCTGGCGGCCCTTTCGGTGTTTGATATTGGCCCATTTTGAATGCCCGGCCATGTCCGCCTATCCCTCCCCGCCCTGCAGCCACAGTCGATGAATCCGGGAGTCCCCGGTCAACTCCGGATGAAAAGAGGCGGCCATCACGGTCCCCGAGCGGACCATCACGGGGTGTTTTCCCACCCGAGCCAGCACTTCGACATCCGCTCCCACCTTTTCAACCCATGGAGCCCGGATGAACACTCCCCTGAAGGGCTGTTCCAATCCCTTCACTTCCAAATCCATCTCGAAAGACTCGTTCTGTCGACCGAAGGCATTGCGGCGCACCAGAATGTCCAACACTCCCAGAAGCGGTTGGTCTCCCTCCACGACAGAACCGGCCACCAGGATCATCCCGGCACAGGTGGCCAAGGTTGGCAGGCCGGCCAGCAGGGCGGCCCGGAGGGGACCCAGGACACCGAACCTCTCGGCCAAACGTCCGATGGTGGTTGACTCCCCTCCCGGGATAACCAGACCGCCAATTCCTTCCAGGTCTTCGGGGAGGCGCACCAGACAGGTGGGCACTCCCAACCGTTCCAAGGCCCACAGGTGCTCCCTTACATCTCCTTGAAGGGCCAGCACCCCCACGGTGGGCAGCATGGTCACCAACCTCGGGAGGCTAAACGCTCCGCTGGTTTCAGGGTTTCTATCTCGATGCCCTTCATGGGGGCGCCCAGGCCGCGCGAAGCCTCAGCCACCCTCTCAGGCCGGTCCCAGAATGTGGTCGCCTCCACGATGGCGGCCGCATAGGCGGCCCTGGCGGCCTCGTCGGGGATGGTGAATATCCCGCTGCCCACGAAGACTCCATCGCAGCCCAGGGCCATCATCAAGGCTGCGTCGGCGGGGGTGGCGAGTCCTCCGGCCGCGAAGTTCACCACCGGGAAACGTCCCAACTCCGCCACTTCCCGGACCAACTCGACAGTAACTCGCATCTGTTGGGCCTGCAACTCCATCTCCTGGTCGGACATTTCGGCCAACCCCTTTATCTGGTTGTTGATCGCCCGCATATGCCGCACTGCCTCCACCACATTCCCGGTACCGGCTTCACCCTTGGTACGAATCATGGCCGCCCCTTCGGCGAGTCTCCGCAGTCCTTCCCCGAGGTCCCGGGCGCCGCACACGAAGGGAGTCGTGAAGGGCCACTTGTCGACATGGTGCTCTTCATCGGCGGGTGTGAGTACCTCTGACTCATCTATGTAGTCCACCCCCAGGGTCTCCAAAACTCTGGCTTCCAGGAAGTGTCCGATCCGGCACTTTGCCATCACGGGGATGGACACGGCGTCCATTATTTCGGTGACCTTGCCGGGATTGGCCATCCGCGCCACCCCCCCATCCTTGCGGATGTCTGAAGGCACCCTTTCCAGGGCCATCACCGCCACCGCACCCGCCTTTTCGGCGGTCTGCGCCTGCTCGACGTCGACCACATCCATGATCACACCACCCTTGAGCATGTCGGCCAGTCCCCGCTTAACCAACTCCGTTCCGGTCTTCATACCATTGCTCTGCTCCATCCGACTTATCGTACCAACCTCACCAGGGCTCCTGTCCACAATATGCAGGTCTGAGAGACCAGGTCGACCTGCCTCGATCCCCCGATGACCTCACCTGGGTAGTGCCGGGACAGGTGTCGACCCAGCACTGCAATCACATCCTCATGCCGATTCACCACTCGAAACCCAGGTCGCGAAAAATTGATCCTATGTCGCGAATGTCGAGGTGCGGTGGGACTATCTCTTCGGGTGCCCTCCCTGACCCGAAAAAGCGGTGGACGGACCACTCAAGTGGCAAGAGCAAGGCTCCTATCAGGTCACAGCCGCCCTGTCGGGAGAGCACCGCCCCCAGGCCGAAAAGCAGGCCGACAAATCAAACCAAAGGCACAAACAAGGCCAGGTTAGGTTAGAGTCAGACCCGCCCCGGCCTAGGGGCACCTATAAGTATGAGTGGATTAGGTTGTTGATTCCTTCGAGGGGTCCGTTGGATTGACGGCTGTGGTGCCAGGCGAGGATCTCGTCTGACCAGTTCAGGATGGTGTCCACGATGCTGTGTTACTCGGGGATCTGACCGGTCTGATAGAGGTCGGCGAACCGTTCCAACGCTTCGAGGTGACCCTCCCTCACATTCGATGGATTCCCGACTCCCCGCTCATTTCCGAAGCACCATCAAACCTCCCTCCCCAGATTGAGCATGACAGAGCCGTCTTCCGGCCCCAACACATTAGAACTCACACAAAAATACTCTAAGACCCACACACAACAATGCACTAAATCACACAAAAAGGCATCGCAAACCCCGTAAATCATAGAACTACAAAGGTAGGCTCTCTGAAATCATAGAGAAAGAACTGAACCGCCCCCAGGTTCATCGGAGAGTGTCAGGTGTGAGTAGCTCCGCGGCTGTTGGTGGTGGTCAGGCGATGTCTCGTCCGGTTTGGGCTTTAGCCCCGTATAAACACTCCGCAAGGCGTTCGGTATACAAGATGGAGAAGAACGAGACAGAACCTGTCGGCCGAGGGCGCCGGGGACCCCGTGCGTACCAAGCAAGTCGCCAACACGGCTGTCCAGCAGGTTGATGTGGCTACGGATCGTCCCGTGCGCACGTCCTCGAGTGGTGGCAACAAGGTTGCGGACGATGATCCGCCTCCGCCTCCGGCGCCGACTGGTCGCTGGGAAACCTACGAAGTCCGGGGGGCATACCAGCACCTGGTGAAGGCAGCTGTCGAAGGTCTGAGGATCACTGGGTACACCGAGCCTGAGCCGATTATGGAGCTGGTTTCGGAAGCACGCACCGTAATAGAGGTGGTGCCTGTGTACGAAACCAGGATCCGTTTGTAATCATGGGTCATCGTTCCCACCCGTCCCGGTTTGAGCGGCAACGACCGCTGGGAACCTTCCAACGCCTGACTCCTGGGACTTCTTGTCCACACAAAGAACCACCGCCCGCTCGGGCGGGTCCATGTACAAACCCACCACATCCACCAACTTCTCCTCAAACCGGGGATCGTTAGATCAGCTTGAACGTCTTTGGTTCTCCAAGGTTGCAACCCTCGAGCCTTCCAGATACGAGCAACGGTGTCCTTGCCTACCCCGTGCCGGGCGGCCATCGTCGGGGTCGACCAATGCGTAGACCCGTCCGAAGGTCGGGTCCGCAACGTATCCGAAACGATCTGTTCCACAACCTCGTCCCCAATGACCGGGGGACGGCCCCTACCCGGACGGACCACCCCCACCCCTTCCACACCGTCCCCGGAGAACCGTTTCCGCCAGGCCCGAACCGTGTTGGACGACACCCCACTTCCCGGGCAGTGGCCTCGTTGGCCGCACCGTCAGCAGCAAACAACAGGGCCTTGGCCTGCCGTACCTTCCGATACCGCAAACGATTCCGACCTCGCTATCCGTTCCAACGCAGCAGCCTGCTCAACCGACATCTCGAACGGGGGCGCAACAATCACAGGCATACCCCAACCCTAACCCACCAAAACACAAACACGACGGACCACTAGGAGGTTCCCATGAAGAGATTGCTCGTTGGAGCGCTTTGCCTTATTGCAACATCCACGTTGCCTTCTGTCTCATTAGGCAAGGCAGTCGAAGGCGCATCTCCCGCAGCACATAGTGATGAACCACCAGTTCAAGGCGATCCGATGTGGGAAGCGACCATGACAGTGGGAAACGACGGAGGCCTTCTAGGGTATACCGAACATTACGCTGGGGCTCTGACCGACAATGAATTGTTGTGGCGGGGGGAGTCATATAGAGTGACGGCCATAACTCTGGTTGAACCGGGTTCGGATTTAGAATCCAGGAATGTCAGCATCTATTTCCAACCAGGTCTCCCGGACGGTTTTGGCGGACTTCGGCTCCAAATAGCCGATCAGGACCTCAATCTTGTAGACGGGAAAGTTGCATCGCAGCACTACATATGGTTTGGCGTGGATCTGGAATGGCAGCTTGGGGAGAGGGTCTTCTTGAGTCTGAGGGAGTTTCCAGATTTCTTGGAACCTCGGGCGATTGATGGAAGAGGAAACAACATAAACAATGCCACATGGGGCATGGCACGCACAGGTCTCCTGAGGAAGGGCCCAAACTCTTATTTGGATGGCGTATCGACCCCTACTACCTCGCGGCCGAATCCCCGCACCGTTAGCAACATGGTGTTTTCTCAAAAACGACCCGTGTTCAATTCCCTGCAGGCCAGTGATATGGTCTGGCAGTGGGGACAATTCGTGGACCACGACATCTCCCTTAGTCCAGGCAACACGCAAGAACCTTTCCCAATCGCAGTTCCACGATGGGATAGAGCTTTCGATCCCGACGGCACCGGAAAGGCCTTTATCCACCTTGATCGTTCTGCATTCGATCCTAGAACAGGGACGGGTTCTCACAATCCCAGGCGACCGATCAACGTAGTAACCGCCTTTCTGGACGGCTCGCAAGTGTACGGCTCGGATTTGCATCGGGCACACTCTCTCCGTGCCAATAACGGCACCGGAATGCTCAAGACATCACATCAAGGACGACTCCTGCCCTATAACGAAGACAAACTGGAAAACGAAGGGGGCAGGGATCGGGAGGACCTATACGTCGCGGGTGACCTGCGAGTCAATGAGCAGGTAGGGCTTGTCTCTATGCATACCTTGTTCGTGAGAGAGCATAACCGCCTTGCTAATGTCATAGCCGAAGAGAATCCAGATCTAAGCGGAGAAGAGATATATCAGAGGGCCCGCAAAATGGTTGGTGCCCATGTCCAAGCCATCACTTTCAACGAGTTCCTGCCTCTGCTATTGGGTCCCGATGCTATAGACCCGTACGCAGGATACGACCCGGACGTTGATCCGACTATTACGAGCGAATTCTCAGCAGCGGCATATCGAGTCGGACACACGTTGCTTTCTCCCAACCTCCTGCTCCAGAGCAGTAGTGGAGAGAGAGAAACGATAAACCTTGCCGAAGCGTTCTTCAATCCTTCGCTTGTTAGTGATCGTGGCATCTCCGTATTCCTACGAGGACTAGCCGCTCAAGAGGCTCAAGAAGTGGATACGAAGGCTATAGACGAAGTTAGAAACATGCTCCTGCGAGGACCGGGAGGTCCAACATTCGATCTGGTGGCCCTAAACATCCAACGAGGCCGGGATCACGGCCTTGCTGATTTCAACACTGTGCGCGGCGCTTACGGTTTGGCTCCGGTCACCTCCTTTGCCGACCTGTCGTCCCAGCCCCAGGTTTCAGCACGCCTCACCCTGGCGTACGGCACCATTCAAGAATTGGACCTTTGGCCGGGAGCATTGGCAGAAGATCCATTACCTGGAGCGGCTGTGGGAGAGACCCTTCGCACTATAATTCTGGACCAGTTCCACCGGCTACGTGACGGAGATCGGTTCTGGTTTGAGAATGACACATACTTCCTAACCAACCCCGAACTACTGAAGGAAGTTCGCACCACCACTCTGGCCGACATCATCCGGCGCAATACTCCCATCAACGAAGAGATCTCTGACAACGTGTTCAAGGTCATCCCAGACACTGATTAGCATGAAAGAAGCAAGGCCCTACGCTGAAACGTGGGTTGGGTGGGGTGAAATCCTTGGAATTGGGGGTGAGGCCTTGATGTCTGATGTCATGTCCGTTCATTTGCGCCTGTCGTGGAGTTCCCCCGTTTTCCGGACACGTATTCTGTGATTGGGTGAGAGCCTTCGGGTCACTCGGAAATTGAGGGTCCCCCGGTTTCTTGGAGTCAGTTCACTTGGATCAGGGGTTGTGACGGTTCGATTTGTGGTAGTAGGTGTTTTCGGGCCCTTCGCGATGAAGCCTCAACATCATTATCAACTTCCAGGTGTGACAACATGGTCGTTCCTGGGAAAGCATGGAACACCACTCATAATGGGGCTCTTCGGATTTCAGAGGGGAGTGATGGTGGTGAGGAGGTTCCAGTTGGGTTTTCCGGCGTATAGGAGTGCTCGGATCCGGTAGTTGGCGAAATTCCGGAACCCGAACGCTGCCCGTTTGATCCTCTTAATCAGATTGTTCAAGCCCTCAGTCGGCCCGTTGGTCACTGCCGAGTGGTGCCAGTTGGTGATCTGGGTGGCCCAACGAGCGATAGTGCGCCCGAGACCGCGTCGACCTGGTTTCCGGCTTGTTCAGCCTTGCCGACGGTGCCATCAACGGCTCGGTCTCCTCGGTTTGTTTCCAGGGAGACCGGCTTGCCCACCGGTGGTTCTTGGTAACAACTTCGCGGCTGATTTTATGGCCAGCGAGAGTTGATCCGAACGCACGGTCGTGGCGAGGCCCTTGTGTGTGCTGAGCTCATCGAGAAAGCTGGGGTCAGCGTCGTCTGTACCGATCGTGATGATTCGAACTCCCATCTCTTTGAGAGTGCTTGCTTCTTTGAGTGCTTTCGTTCTGTCGTCGGGGTACCCATCCGTGACGACCACTGCGACATGGTGGGATTGGAGACCGAAGTCGTGGGAACCGGACCGGCGAACCGCGGAGCGATCATCACCAAACTCGCTGCGTGCCAAGGTGAGAGCGTCCGACATGTTGGTACTTCCACCGGTTTCAAGTCGGCCCACGGCTCGTTCCAGTGCTTTTCTGTCGCGTCCGGAGCCCAGCACCAGACGGGCGTAGGAGTCAAATGCGATGAGACCGACGGTGTACCCCTGGCGATAGGCTTTCTCGGAGAACTCCAAAGCACCTGTCTTCGCCTGCTCAAGATTGCCGCCGCTCATGCTCCCTGAACAGTCGATCAATAGGAATACCTGCCCGGCGTTCGTTCGCTCGGCGGCGCGGCGAGCAGCACCAAGACCCACATGTGACGGTCTTTTCGATGCGATGGCTATCCTGTCCAAATCGGCTAGCATCTCTTTTTTCCTTACGATGTCTCCGCGCTGGTGTTTTTCACCTCTGTGTTTCTCTGCCATAAAGCTTCAGCCTCCTGATTGCGTTGATTTCAGCGTGTCCATAGCGAGGTTGACCAACTTGATAAACTCATCGTCCTTTGCTATCGATCCCGAGGCTTGATCCGGGTGGACCTCCTTCACTTTATTACGGTAGGCTCTGGTGATCTCTGACCAGGCCGACTCCGGCGTTGTGCCCAGGATGAGGTGTGCTTGCGGAACTGACATAGCGCCCGGTCGCCAGCCGCTGCCGATATTGTCGTCTGCATGACTTTGTTCAGCCACCCGCAATGCTTTCCGTAGTTCTTCCTCCAGGTAGTCCATTGCTTCAAAAAAGCGGCTCCATGTTCGTTTGGCAATATATTCTCCCAATGCCGCTTGGTATCGTGTAAATAGCAAGTCTAAGAGATGAGCTAGGCTGGGTCGATCGGTAATGCTATCCACAATTTGATAATAGCGGCTTTCAAATGTCGCACATCGATCTCTCGCCGACACGAGGTTGCTCAGATCATTCTCTAGACTCTGTTCTAGATTAGTAACACGCTCTTCTATAATGGAAACGCCTTTTATAAGAGATTTCCATTCAGGTTCGTAGTCATATGGACAACCAAGTTCATTAGCAATATCCTTAGCCTTCTGGAGTGTGTTACGCGCTCTCCTTAAGGATAAATCAATGTCCTTTGCTATGCTATCTATATAGTTATCTTGGCTTTTCTTCAGCCACTTACCTAGAGGCATATGGAGCACTGCTAACGCCCAACCTAGATTCAATGGAGCAAGAAAGAATAATGCGAAGACAGTACGGCCTGAGCCATAGAACACCTCCCGTCCGTATTCCAAACCGGCATACATATAGTGGGGAAGGAAACCCTTAGAATCTCCTATTGCCAGAGCTACACTGAATAAGACACTCAAAGCAACAGAAAAACTCTTCAAGAAGACACCATGCCATGAAGGCGGAGAATCAGGAACCTCGCCGATGCGCAACTCGAATAGCGTCGTTCTGCGAATTGTGATTCTACACCATCCATATGCCAACAACAGAATAAATCCGGCCAGCAGCACAGCTACGGAAAATAGACTAAATGCGACCAGAAACGCCCCCACCCATTTTACAGTCATTATGACGAGTAGCACCGCCCCCGCAATCAGAACAAGATAAGCAATGAACGTCATTCTGCAAGACCTACTTCAGCCAGTTGGATGACCATTTGAAGTGCCCGATCGACTGGCTGCTTTCTCCGACGTAGACTATGACACCGCGACCGCGGGCCCCTGCAATATTGATATAGCATTCACGGGTAACGACGACGGCGCCGCTGGTCCCGACGGTGACTTGAAAGGTCCTCCAGTAACCGGCCGGGTGCTGTCCCCAGCCGTCGTGAACGCAATACACCCGGTATCGTCCCTGAGGGAAATCTCGTAGCTCAATCCGCAGCCAGCGACAGTCGGGCGCCTCGGTGGCGCAGGGTATGCTGCCGGGCCTGGGTGCTGTCGTCGGTCCTGGGTCCCCCCTAGACACCCTCACACTGGGATCGGGTGGCTCGACAGTGACCGTATTGCTGGTACCCCATGGGCCCCAACCCGCCGTGTTGTGAGCCCTGACCCTGACATGGTACGTGTCAGGTCGCTGATTACGCCATGTGTAGCTCACGGTTGCAGCCCCCACCTCCCCGACACCACTGATCTCCCACCTGTCGATCCTCGAACCATTATCGACTGCCGACCATGACGCTTCGATCGCAGCGCCTCTCACCACAGCGTGAACCGTCGGCGCCCCCGGAACCGTCACCGCCCGTATCGGTCCACCCACCACCGTCCAACCAGGACCCACACCCTCACCATTCACCGCACTAACAGTCACCTCATACAACACACCATTGGTAAGCCCATCGAAACGAGCCGACCGATCACCCCCACCAACAGAACGAGACCAAGAAGAATCACCCGAAACCCACACACGATAACCCGTCACCGGCGAACCCCCATCAACAGCAGGCGCCGACCAAAACACCGTCAACACCCCATCACCCTCCTCAACCCGCAAACCCCCCACAACCCCCGGAACCGTCACCGCCCCTGTCGGAGTGATACGGACCGTGTGGGTCGCTCCGTCACCCTGCACGACCGTGATGTCGTGGTCCCAGACCGTCACCGACTCCCCTACCTGCAACAGCGGATAGTCATGTTCCACAATGTCGGCGTCATCTCTAACGAGTTTGATCGGAAGAGAAGTGGCACTGGTTTCTATGGTGTATACCATTACTCCCTGGTTGAGGACACCCACGTTTTCATCTCGACCAACCGCGCTCCGGTTTTCCATAGCGATCACTCTTGTGGGAGACACGGGAACGGCTGCCAGCAGTGTCCCGTCATGATCGCCTCCTATCGGAACCAAAGTGACGGTTGCATACGGTTCGGTTACGCATCGCATTTCATCGGAGTTGATCCAACCGAGCTGCCACCGACTCCAACCCAACATCTCGGAGTACCACAGTTGATAATCCACCCAATAGTTGTCCGGTAGGAAATAGTGATCGGAAAGTCGCGGATCGGAGTGGGGTAAGGAAAAGATGTATTCGAGACCCATGATCCCGAGATTCGCCGCTACCAGCGCCTGATCATCGCTGCGCATAGGTAACTCTCCTCGGGAACTCGGATATAGATCGCGAAGCCCGACAACGTGGAGGAACTCGTGGGCCGCCGCCCAACCGTTCGACGTGACAGAACGCGGTGTTTCAAGTGGCCTGACGTTCATCCGGAATGTCGGCAGGGTTACCCCGTCAACGGTCACATTCCCGGTTGCAGTAGCGATCGAGAATTGATCGCTTGGGAACACGGTCATCACAGCGTCGACCTGAGAGAAATCCACTCTGTTGTCAGCAAGATCCACTGACCGCTGGCTCGCTTCCACGCCGAGCCATCCTCCCCACTGTTGATAGTCCTCGTCGGACCGCAGCCATCCGTGCAACACCTCAAACTGGAGATCAAGTTGACCCCTGGCAGCCTGCTCCAGATACTCCTCCATATATGGCAGACTGTGCTCGATTTCGTCCCTGGTCGAATGAGCAGCGCGCCTGCCGGGAAAGTCCATGAACAGAACGGCGATGCGGACCGTACCGGTAGACGGTGCGGCCCAAGTGGGACGCGGAAAACCGACGGTGGTGTGGTCCCACCCCGACTGGGGCTTACAGCTAACCATTCGGGTCGGCGCGGCCACCACCGACCTACCCGGACCGACACCCTCACTGTTCAGCGCATTGACAGTGACGTCATAGGCCACGCCGTTGGTGAGCCCATCGAAACGAGCCGACCGAGCACCCGCACCAACAGAACGAGACCAAGAAGAATCGCCTACAACCGAAACGCGATAGCCGGTCACCGGCGAACCCCCATCAACAGCAGGCGCCGACCAAAACACCGTAACCTCACCATCACCCTCCTCAACCCGTACATCCCCCGGCAAACCCGGTGTTCGAGTGGTTTCATCGTTCGGTGTTGCCTTGGCCTCGGTCGGTTGACTGGACCCCCGGTCGTTGTCGGCGGTAACCCTGATGGTGTACTCGACTCCGTTGGTGAGGCCGGTGATTATCACTCGGTTGTCGCTTACGGTTCTTTGCCCCGAGCCGCCCCGCCACCCCCCGTCGAAGGAAACGGTATAGCCGTTGAGCCACCATAAACCAGACGGCGGCGACCATCTGACTACCACCTGTTCATCACCCGGTACAACCTCAATCCCTTGGGGCGAGGGAGGTACGGTTACATCGGTCGGACCCTGACCCCCGGGACAAACCTGACCGCTGGACAGGGGTGGGCCCCCAGGCCATCCTGCTTGCTGACGGTGAGCACATGATATGAAGGCCTTGCGGAGATCAGTGGTGGAAGCATACGACATGACCGACGTGTCATTCGGGTCGTAAACGTTGGCATTGTGATAACTGGACAAGGGGCATGGGCTATTCGTGGAGTAGCGTTCGTGTGTGTGACAGAATCCGAATCGGGAATGACCTACTTCATGCACCATCGTTTTGTAATATGAAGCATCGCTCCAAAAATGCTTCCTCATTGGCTGCACGGCAGGGCCGAATCTTGTATATGCATATCCGGTGACCTGGCTACCCATCCTTGTATCGACCAGGATTACCAGTTGACGATGCCCTTCCTGCTCCCGCGCCTCCGCTTCGCAACCATTATCACCCTTCCACAGAGTGTCGAAGCTGATGCTGCTCCACATTAGATCCGGGGAGACTATGTCACCGGTTACAAACCGCAGGTCCACCTCACCCGATGACTGACTTTGGAAAAAGGGCGATACATTGCTGTTGAGCTCATACACTGCCGTGCGCAGATCCGCAACCCTATACTCGCCAGCTGGCGCACAAATGTATACGGGCAGTTCCATCCTGCCGGTAGTAACAACGTTCGCCTGGGTGGCCAAACCCTCGGGGAGAGGCAGCATAACATCCAACCTGGGACGGGGTGGATCAGGCGGCATCCCCCGACCGGCAAGGTTATGCCAAAGCCCAATAACGTACACCGCCATTTGCGCACGACTCACCGGTCGATTCGAGATCCCATATTCACGATCTGGTATCACTTTGAGATCAACCAGACAGTTGACAGCTTCAGTTAATTCCGAAGGATGACTTGGACAACTATCACCAACCCTCTCGTAGGTTCGCAGCAGAAACCGCGACATCTGCGACACAGTCAACGAATCCTTCGGACCGTACGTTGTCGCCGAAGTTCGGGAAACTCCACCGGTGGTTGCTCGCGGCGGCCAGAATTGCTGGCTGTCAAAAACCAAGCGACAACCATCCGGTGGAGGTGTTCAATTATGGCAGCCAGACTTGTGTTCGAGGAGCGGTGTGCGATA